>CAZIMK010000053.1:0-5124 GCA_964540455.1 uncultured Paraprevotella sp. | reverse complement strand
GTCCGTCTCTCGTAAAGAGATATATCCATTTATTCGGAATACTATCACAAAGATTTCAGAATAAGATGGTTCGCCCTGTCGACAACAGAGGAATCCAGCGAAGCGAGATAAATCTTGGTAGTATTTTCCGAATCATGCCCCATACCCTCACAGATAACTGAAAGCGGAATATTTTTACTCCTTGCCACACTTGCCCATGAATGACGGGCAACATACATCGTCAGAGGAATGGACAAATCTATCATTTCACCAATCGCTTTCAGTTTACGATTTACAAAATGACTCGCATTTTTGTACTGCCTCCACTCATTCCCGACCAACCGTATCAAGGGTAAAAGATAAGGAGAATTGGACGCGATGTATTTATCTACAATCTTTTGCATACACTTTTCCCATTGTATGACAAGTCGCTGCCCGGTTTTCTTTCGCCTATATATAAGAAAACCATTCTGCACATCCTTTTTTCTCAAGTATGCCATATCTACAAAAGACATACCACGGGTATAAAAAGAAAACAAAAACATGTCACGCACAAAATCCAGCGCCGGCTTCTCTTTAAGTTCCAAATCTTTTATCCGACGAATCGCCGTCAATGAAATGGCTCGTTTTACAGTTTTGTCCACCCCCGTATAAACACATCTGAACGGGTTGTGTAACTCCGTCAGACCTTTTTCCGCCGCACGATTGTAAACAGCACGAAGTATACGCATGTAAAAAGAGGAAGTATTCTTGCTGACCCCTCTTTCTTTTAAATGCGCTTCATACGCAACCATCATATCTACATCCATCTCATCGAACAAAAGATCGTCCCCTTTACGGAAGCGTAGAAAGCTTTTCAAGGTTGCCGTATAAGTCTCACTCGTACGTATCTTGCCCAGCCGATGGAGTTCAAAAATCATTTCCCGCATAAAGAGGCAGAACGTGACCTGTTCCTGCATCGAATTCCGATAAGCGGAAACCACATCATCGGACGTATAAGGAACCCCCTTGTTTTCCAGCGCGGTAATGATACGCTCCAGCCTGCGCCTGTCTCTGGTCACCAAGGGCTGTAAAGAAAAAAGGTATTCTGTCCGCTCATCTACCGGAGACGGACAAAGAATCTGCTTAGTCTTGTCGTCCCATTCATGAACAAACAGGCGATAGCCAGTTTTCAACTGACGCGTCACGCGGTTGTGAGTCACCTGAAAATACAAAGCTCCTTCCTTTGCAGGTACGGAAGAGAGCCGGAATTTTGTTGTTATTGTCGCCATTGTCATTATATAATTAGGTTAATTAAAACATAAGAAATCCCATATGGGAGATCTATTCTTTAATATACAACAATGGAGAAGGATATACAAAAAGGGATACACCACACAAAACACCGTGGTATATCCCTGTCTGATCACAAATACTGCATTTCACTGCGGCTCCACAGCAGTCACCTCTTGCGGCAGCCACACCGCCATCTGTCCTTTGCCCCTGTGAGCCCACGCATAATAAGGAATAAGCGTAAGAACCACCGGACGCACCTCCAGCGTCCCTTGGCCACCATAGGACAATACTTGAGCGGAAGCGGACAAGGCACGAATGCCCGGCAACGGCAATCCGGCAACTTCGGCAGCCTTGAATTCCGGACGCCGAGGCAACAGCAAGGCGTGCAGATTAAACTGATTATCCGGCCATTCGGCACAATAGACCAACGGGCCGCATTCCACCGCAACCCTTCCCCGGTCGGCAACCACCTGTCTGTCGGCTTTCACCACCCGCACCGGCATATCGAAATGCAACGCCACTCGGTCGCCTTTCTTCCATTTACGTTCGATACGAAAATAACCGTCTTCCAGTTCAGCCTCCACACTCCGGCCATTCACCTGTACGGAATAAACAGGCCGCAAACTGTCGGCATACTGATACAAACCTCCCGGAGCGACCTCGTTACGTACCCACCCGGGAATGCGCAGACACAATGAGAAAGCCTTGGCCGGCGCGCGCCGCACGGTCAGTGCCACCTCACCGTCCCAAGGATAATCCGTCACTTGTTCCATGTCCACCCGTGAATCTTCCAATTTCAAGGAAACCGTTCCTCCCATATAAAGATTGACATACAACCGGCGGTCTTTCACCGCATACACATAACCGGGTACGGAAGGAATAAAACGGCTTAAATTGCTTGGACAACAGGCACAACCGAACCACGGCTGGCGTTCATGACCACCCTCGCTGGCCAGCGGATTGGGATAGAAGAAACGGCCGCCGTCCATACTCATTCCGCTGATAACCCCGTTGTAGAGCGTTCTCTCCAGACAGTCGTAATAGGAAGACTTCCCGTGCAACAGAAACAGACGGTGGTTCAAATAAACTTGGGCAATGGCGGCACAAGTCTCGCAATATGCAGTCAGATTCGGCAATTCGTAATTCTCCCCGAAAGCCTCTCCAGCCGATGTTGCCCCTACACCGCCGGTTATGTAATATTTCCGCCCCGTTATGTTTTCCCATATACGGTCTATGGCACGGATATAGGCACTGTCGCCCGTTAAAGCCGCCACATCGGCCATACCCGCATACATATATCCGGCGCGCACGGCATGTCCCACAGCCTCGTCCTGTTCCGTCACAGGCAGATGAGCCTGGCTATAAGTATCCCGCCTATCTGTTTTCCCCCTCATATCCAGGAAAAATTTAGCCTGCCTAAGATACTTCTCCTCGCCTGTCACCGTATAGAGTTTAGCCAATGCCATTTCGGCAATCTGATGTCCGGGAACACGCACCAACTGCCCTTCGCCCGGTCCGATTTCACGGCACACACAATCGGCATAACGCATTGCGATATCCAGGAACTTACGACTGCCGGTTGCCTGATAATGAGCAACCGCCCCTTCGACCATGTGGCCCAGATTATAAAACTCATGGCTTAAATCTTCCACTTTCTCCCAGCGTTTCGCTCCAGCCCACTCATGAGGATGAGACGGATTCATAGTCCGGGCCGTATACAGATATCCGTCAGACTCCTGAGCCTCCGCCACCAGATTAAGAACACTGTCTATATAATGCTCCATCTTTTTGTCGGGATATGTCTGCAACAGATAGCTGGCTCCCTCGATTGTCTTATATACATCCGTATCGTCGAAAGAATACCCTTTCACTTCATAGTCTCCGGGATGAGCCGCCCTTACAAAATTCAGATAACGCCCGCTTTCCTCACATTTTGCAAAAGCCAAAGGTACTGTCACCCGCCGCGCCGCATCCAGACGCTGTCCCCAGAAACCTCCCGCATCTGTCTTCACAGATGTGAAAGGAACGGGAGTAATAGGATACCCCTGTCCGGCTGCAAAAACCGGTAACGCAAACAGTATGGCGCACACACCGCCCCTACACAGATGCCTCATTCCCTTTATTTGTCTTTTTCTTTTCTGCTTCATAGTATTTATGTACATTTACTAATTGACTTATTTATAAAGAAAAAGGCCGGCTTACCCTCACGCGCAAGACTCCGACCTTTTCTTTTCCCTCACCAGAGAAAACTTTTTAATTAACCCTTTATTATTTAACTTACTTCTTTATGAGATTTATATATTGATTTGTGTTTGTTTGTGTTTCACGATGCAAATATACGCAATTCATCATTACATGCAATAGTATAAGTGTAAAAACAACACCCTAAGCCGAGTATTTAACATATATTTACTCACCTCTATGCTATTGAGCATATTTTTGCACGCACACAAGCATTCATCAGTTATTTTGTGCGCACACAGAAAAAGCCGTCCGCTTATATCTTCATCAAAAGACAAAACAAGTCGCATTCAATCCCACACGAAAAAATAGAGTATTTTAGATGGAAGGAAACGTAAAAAGAAGTATATTTGTGAATACAAAGAATTCATATTAACCTTAAATTTATATTTTATGGAATTATCCGCTCTCAAGGACATTGTATCCAGATTTGCCATCAAGGGCACCGTCACCGAAATCTCTCCGTTAGGCGCAGGACTCATCAATGATACTTTCCGCGTAATCACAGCAGAAGCCGATCAACCCAATTACGTGCTGCAACGCATCAACCACCACATTTTCCCCGACGTGGAAATGCTGGCAGGCAACATACAGGCCGTGACGAACCATATCCGTGCCAAACTGGAAAAGAAAGGAGAAACCGACATCGACCGCAAGGTACTGACATTCGTTCCTTTGAAAGACGAAGACAAATATTTCTATTTCGACGGAGAAAGCTATTGGCGTATTATGGTATTTATCCCGAATGCCATCACCAAACAGGCTGTAAATCCGGAATCCTCCTATGCCGCCGGCGAAGCCTTCGGCAACTTCCAGGCCATGCTGGCCGACATCCCGGTGCAACTGGGAGAAACCATCAAAGATTTCCATAACATGGAATTCCGCCTGCAACAACTGCGCGAAGCGGTCCAGGAAAACAAAGCCGGACGATTGGCCAAAGTTCAGTATCTGGTCGATGAAATTGAAAAACGGGCCGATGAAATGTGCAAGGCTGAACGCTTAGGCCGCGAAGGCAAGTTGCCCAAACGCATCTGCCATTGCGACACAAAGGTTAACAACATGATGTTTGACGAGAATGACAACGTATTATGTGTCATCGACCTGGATACTGTCATGCCGAACTTCATCTTCTCCGATTACGGTGATTTCCTGCGCACCGGAGCCAATACGGCCGAAGAGGACGAACCGGATCTGGACAAGGTGAACTTCAACATGGAAATCTTCAAGGCTTTCACCAAAGGTTATCTGAAATCAGCCGGCTGTTTCCTTACTCCCACCGAAACGGAAAACCTCCCTTATGCCGCCGCCTTGTTCCCTTATATGCAGTGCGCCCGTTTCCTGACGGACTATATCAACGGCGACACCTATTATAAAATAAAGTATCCGGAACACAACTTGGTGCGCACAAAGAACCAGTTCAAGCTCCTGCAAAGCGTAGAAGAACATACACCGGAAATGAAAGCTTTCGTTGCCGAATGCAGCAACAAGTAAGCCGGACATAAAGAATAAAGAACCAAACGACGGGAGCCATACGGACAACAGTTGTTCCGCATGGCTCTCATTTTTATAATGGACGCCCTCCTCCTACTTCTGCACCACCAGATACCTGTTCCCCTCCGCCGTGTGCAC
>CAZIMK010000052.1:0-7884 GCA_964540455.1 uncultured Paraprevotella sp. | reverse complement strand
GTCTTTTTTCTTTGCCATCTAAAAATGTTTTAATGGGTTATTTATGAAAGAATTTATGGATACGAGCCTTGTAGAAGGCTATATCTTCCTTTTTGAAGTCCTTGACATAATTGGAAAGGAGCTCCAGCACGTTCTCCTCGCTGTAATAGGTCTTCTTTCCCAGTGTCTTGTAGGGCAATGCGCCGACGCTGCGGTAGCGTTGCAGTGTACGCTTGCTTATCTGGAGCAACATGCACAGATCCTGATTGTCGAAAAGGCGGATGCTTTCCGTGAGGGCGGGCTGTCGTTCCTCCGCCTTCATCGCCAGTAGCAGTTCGTCCTGACGGTCGAGCCGTTCCATCAGCTTCTGCATCCAGCCCTCGAAGTTGTTGCGTGTGAGCAGTTATGACCTATGTCCTCCTTCTTTTGGAACTGCCGCCCGTGCGCAGCGTGTGGTTGCGTTTCAATTCCTGCGGTGTCGCCGCGTCCTCATTGATGGCACACGCTTCAAGCAGGCGGTCTATTTCAGACTGCCGGTAGCGGCATTTGCTGCGAAGCACGACATAGCCGATGTGTTGCTCGCTGCGCATACGCTGGAGGGTGCGGGTACTCACGTTAAGCAGGTGCGCCGCCTCGCGTGTGGTGAGCAACCTGTCGGGCGATGCCGCTCTCTTGTTGCCGGAGGCGGAACGGACGTGTGCCGCAATCTCCGCTATCTGTTCCGTCAATGACCGGAAAGCGGAATTTTCCATCGTTATCACTTTTATATTCAGTCCTTTCTTTTTGTTTCTGCGGCAAAATTCGGCAATAAACAAAAGGGGCTTTAAAACTCACTACGTGACTCATGTAAGATTTTTACGGAAGATGGCTCCGTAACCCGGTCAAACGGCGCAACAGGCAGCCTTTCAGCGGAAAACGGCACGTGTCCGGGACAGCATCGTTACCTTCGATTTGTTTCGAGTGCCGCCGTGCTTCTGCCCGTGACACGTCCTCCTTTAGTGTCCCACAGCTTCGGATCGACACTCAGCTTGCAACTGAACTGCGTCTGGCTGCCGTCCACTGTGATGCGTCCCATGACGGGAACTCTTTCCGCATTTCACTTTTTTGTAGTAACTTTGTACGCCAAAGAACAAAAGAAAACTTTTTCTGGCTTTCTTTCCTATGATTTTTTTTTGTAAGTTTGTCGCTAATAATAATTTTTGTAGATTTATGAAAAAGTACTTGTTGTATCCGTTGTTCGTGGCGGGCATCTGCTGTGCGGCTTGTGAGCCTGCCGAGAATACATACCACCATACGTCCGTCTATTATCCGGTGACCGGTTATTCCGTGCTCTATGCCGACCAGACCCGGGATTCCCTGTCTCTGGTCTCTTTCGATTCCTATACCATTACGGTTCACGGCGACTGGATACAGGCAAAAGAGTCCGACCTGTCCTTTCAGGTGCCCTCCGGCTCCTACGTGGAGGGGAGTATATATTTTGATTTCCTCCCCAATACCACGGGCGAGGCCCGTGAGTGCCATGTGGTGCTTTCCGCCTACGGGAACGATTTTCCCATTTACTACCGCCAGATGCCTTATCTGAACATCAGTCGGCCGGCCATGAATCAGGAGGGGGCATACCGGCGCGAGGTCAAATACGATGCGCAGAAAGACAGTCTTATTTTCAGACCATATGGAGACTGGACACTTGCTTTTGACGGCGAGAAGCCCGAATGGATAGACTGGCAGGAAGGAGCCGTGACAAGCGGAGAGTCCGGTCTGCATAAAGTAGTGTACACGCTGAAAAAGAACGGGACACTGGATCCCCGTGAAGCCAAACTTACGCTCACGAGCAACGGAGTGAAGTCCGGCATCACCGTAGTTCAGCAGAACCAGAAGGATTGATCCGGCTGCGGCGTCATCCGCGGTGCCTTTATTGAACACGATATATTTCTATTACAGAGACGTACCATGAAGAACATGACAAAAATAGGATGGAAGGGGTGCATGCTGTCGCTGTCCCTTTCCCTTTTCATAGGGAGTGGCTTGCATGCCGCCGTTCTGCCCGCTGTGCCCGATTCGGTTTATCTGTTCGCCTACAACCCTGACAATACCGGCGGGCGGAGCGGATTGCAGTTCGCCTGGAGCACCAACCGCACGGTATGGACTTCCGTGGGGGACGGACACCAGTTTGTGAAGAGCGATTTCGGAGCCTGGGGCTCCGGCAAGCGGATGTTCAATCCCAGCCTGTTATTGTCGCCGGACGGCCTGTGGCGTTGCGTATGGCAAGTGGGTGACCGGAATAATCAGTTTGCCGTGACCCATACCCCGGATTTCGTAAGCTGGCAACCGCAGGATTATCCTTATATGGAGGGAGTGGGGCAGTGTCTGGAACCCCTGCTGTCTTACGATGGGGCCAATCACCTTTATCAGGTTGTCTTTAAGACGTCGGACGGAAAGTGCTATCGTACCGTATCTTCCGATTTCTATCATTTCAGCAAGCCCGAGTCCGTGTCGGAGAGTATGCATCGTCCGCAGACACAAGAGGTGAAAGTGGACGGGCGGACATATACGGGACAGATATACAGGGTACCTTTTGGCCGGTTGGACCGCTTGGTCAAGGCGGCCGAATCGGCTGCCTGGTGGGGCGTGAAGAACGGAGAACTGGCGCGTGACAATGAAACCCGCTTTGTCGGCCTGAAGCCCTTGGAAGCGCAGTTTGTCATCGATGGCTCTGAAAGAAAAAGCATCAGCGACAAACTGATAGGTGTCTTTTTTGAAGATATCAATTATGCCGCTGATGGAGGTTTGTATGCGGAATTGGTGCAGAATCGTGATTTCGAATACGAACCGTCCGACCGCAGGGGGGATAAAAACTGGAATGCCACCTATGCCTGGACGCTGAAAGGCGAAGGAGGACTGTTGACTGTGGAAACGGAAACGCCTGTCCATCCGAATAATCCGCATTATGCGGTGTTGCAGACCGACGGAACGGGAAATACGGCTTTGCAGAACAGTGGTTATGACGGCATCGTCGTGCGCAAAGGAGAAAAGTACGATCTTTCCCTGTTTGCCCGTCAGCTGGAAGGCAAGGGAGGCAAATTACGCGTGCGTGTGCTTGACGGCGGCCGGGTTGTGGCACAGACCGTGCTGGCGGCTCCTCCGGTCGGAAAGTGGAAGAAACAGACGGCGGTACTGAGGGCTGCGGCCGATGCCGACCGGGCTGTGCTCAGTGTGGAACCCCTCGGGAGCGGCCGGATGGCTTTGGATATGGTCTCCCTGTTTCCGCAGAACACGTTCAAGGGACGTAAAAACGGGTTGCGTCGTGACTTGGCCCAGACGCTGGCAGACCTGAGCCCCCGTTTCATGCGTTTTCCCGGCGGGTGTGTGGCACATGGCGACGGACTGCATAACACCTACAATTGGAAAGAGACCATCGGACCGCTGGAAGCCCGCAAGCCCCAGCGGAATATCTGGGGCTATCACCAGACCAAGGGACTGGGGTATTACGAATACTTCCAGTTCTGTGAAGACCTGGGGTGTGAGCCGCTGCCGGTACTGGCTGCCGGGGTGTGCTGTCAGAATTCGGCCGATGGCGGTCACGGGCAGCAGGGCGGCATTCCGATAGACCGGATGGAAACTTACGTGCAGGATGTGCTCGATCTGATAGAATGGGCCAACGGCGACGCCCGGACCACGGTGTGGGGACGGAAACGGGCGGAGCAGGGGCATTCCAAACCTTTCGGTCTGAAATATATAGGTATCGGTAACGAGGATTTGATTTCCAAAACCTTCGAGGAACGTTACCTGATGATTATCAAGGCTGTGAAAGAGAAATATCCCGATATCGTCGTGTGTGGAACCACCGGCCCGTGGTGTGAAGGCAGCGATTACGAACGAGGTTGGCAGCTGGCCGGAGAGCATCATATAGATATGGTGGACGAACATTATTATCAGTCGCCCGGCTGGTTCATCCACCATCAGAGCTATTATGACCAATACGACCGTCGGGGCTCGAAAGTGTATCTGGGTGAGTATGCCGCCCATGTTCCCGGCCGTTCCAGTACGGTAGAGACCGCCTTGTGCGAGGCTATGCACATCTGTGGAATGGAACGCAACGGAGATGTTGTGGCGATGAGTTCCTATGCTCCTTTGCTGGCCAAGGAGAACCATACGCAATGGAATCCGGATATGATTTATTTCAGCAATACGGAGGTGCGCCCTACCGTGGGCTACTATGTCCAGCAGATGTGCGGCAACCATGCCGGCGACGAGTATATAGGCAGTTCTTTTACGGTGAATGAAGCGAGAGCCGGAGTGCGTGAGCGTCTGGCCGTAAGCACCGTGCGCGACAGCCGGTCGGGGCGTGTGTACATCAAGCTGGTGAATCTGTTGCCTCGTCCGGTAAAAGGCCGTTTCTCTTTGACGGGCTTGCCGGACTGTATGAAGGGCGGGACGAAAGAGGCCGGTCTGACAGTTCTGACGGGGCGTTATGATGATACGCAGGCTCGTCCGGAGAAGAAAAGTCTGACGGTGGGAGAGGAATTCACATACGAATTGCCGGCTTACTCTTTCAGTTTGATCTCTTTGTAAAGGCAGGAAGATAGGCTATGTGTCTGTTTATGGCGCGGTTCCGGTGTCGTATCATGCAGAGTAAGAGGTAAGCTATATTGCTTTAGAGAAGAATTTCTTATTAAAAAAACTTAAACGAGTAGGAGGTATAAGTATATTTTGTATTTTTGCAGGTGTAAAACATACACTTTATGCATATACACTATGTGAGTATTTAAGTAGTATTGTTTCTCATAATTTGTTTTTTAAGGTTAACGTTTATTGGTAATTGGGAACAGTTTTCTGTGAAGAAAGCGGTTCCCGCTTTTTTTAACGGTCGTTTTATTCCATTGCGGCCCGAAAGTGATACTTTACTTTATTTTCCGTTTCTCCAGCGCCCGGACATAGCGGGCTGCATTGGCCAGATGCTCGCGGTATGTGCGGGCAAAGTTGTGCGTGCCCGAGAAATCCTCTTTGGCGCACATGTACAGATAGTCATGGTGTACGTGGTTCAGCACGGCGTCCACTCCGGCAATCGACGGAATGCGGATGGGGCCGGGAGGCAGTCCGGTGTTTCGGTACGTGTTATACGGACTCTCCACTTCCAGATGCTTGTGGTAGATGCGCCGCAGACCGAAGTCTTTCAGGGCGAACTTGACGGTCGGGTCGGCCTGCAGCGGCATGCCGGTGCGCAGGCGGTTGATATACATGCCGGCTATCATGGGCTTCTCCCCGTTGTTGGCCGTCTCTTCGTCCACGATAGAGGCCAGTGTCACCGTTTCTACGGGCGTCAGCCCCGCCTCCTTGGCCAGCTGCTTGCGGCGTTCCGTCCAGAAAGCGTCGTGTTCGCGTGCCATGCGGTCGAAAAACGCCTCCGGGCTCATGTCCCAGTACACCTCATACGTGTTGGGGATGAACAGGGCGGGCAGGGTGGTCGCGTCGTAGCCGTACCGGGCCGTGAATACGGTATCTCCGAAAGTCTGTGCCCACGTCGCCGAATCGGTCATCAGTCTGTCGCCCAGCACGGCGGCCAGTCTGTCCAAGGTGCGCACGCCGGGCAGTGTCAGTTTCAGCGGAGTCTGCCGTCCCTGCTTCAGTTTGCGGAACAGGCGCAGCCCGTTATCATCGCTTTCAAGCGCATACCGTCCGGTATGTGTCCGGTAACCGGTGAGCCTGGCTGCCAGACGGAACCCCGTAGCCGTCCATGCATTGCCGACGGTGCGCAGGTGGGTGTATACGGAATCCGTCGTGTCGTCCGCGTCTATATACAGGTAAGTGCCGTCTGCCGTACCGATCGGTTTCAGCCATATCCGCCAGAGAGTTATGCAGCCGGCAAAGACAGCCGTCAGCAGCAGGACAACTGCCAGGATAACCACCTGTTTACGTTTGCAAAAGTCTGATTTCATAGAATGTTCCTTTTAAAATGAGTACAAACATACGGATTTTTCCGCATTTTTGTGTAAGTTTGCGCATCTTTATATAGAACAGACAAAACGATGAGAAAGATTTTATGGTCGGTCGCGCTTATGGCGGCCCTGCCTCTTCAGGCACAGCGGAAGTCCTCCGTATCATTACAGACAGACGGGGCGGAACGTCAGATTCCGAAAGAGATTTACGGACAGTTTGCGGAACACCTCGGCACGTGTATCTACGGGGGCCTGTGGGTGGGCGAGGATTCCGCCATTCCCAATACGAACGGTTACCGCAACGATGTGCTCCAGGCATTGAAAGATCTGCATGTGCCGGTGCTGAGATGGCCGGGCGGCTGCTTTGCCGACGAATACCATTGGACAGACGGAGTGGGGCCGCGTGCAGACCGTCCCCGCATGGTGAACAACAACTGGGGCGGTACGGTGGAAGACAACAGTTTCGGCACGCATGAGTTCCTGAATCTTTGTGAACTGCTCGGCTGCGAACCTTACGTTTCGATGAACGTGGGCAGCGGCACGGTGCAGGAGACAGCCCGGTGGGTGGAATACATGACGGCCGAGGACGGCCCTATGGCTAAGATGCGCAAGGCGAACGGGCGGGAGAAACCCTGGAAAGTGAAGTACATCGGCGTGGGCAACGAGAGCTGGGGATGCGGAGGCAGCATGCGGCCGGAGTATTACGCCGACCTCTATCGCCGCTATCAGACCTATTGCCGCAATTTCAACGGGAACCGTCTGTTCAAGATCGCCAGCGGTTCGGGCGAATATGACACCCATTGGACAGAAACGATGATGAAGCAGGCGCGCGGACAGATGAACGGCCTCTCCCTTCATTACTACACCGTGGCCGGATGGTCGGGCAGCAAAGGTTCGGCTACGACTTTCGACGACGCGCAGTATTACTGGACGATGGGCAAGTGCCTGGATATCGAAAACTGTATCCGCACCCACATGGCCATCATGGACAAATACGACCCGCAGAAGCGCGTGGCTCTCATGCTGGACGAGTGGGGCACGTGGTGGGACGAGGAGCCCGGCACTATTCCCGGACACCTCTACCAGCAGAATACGATGCGCGACGCCCTCGTAGCGGCCCTTTCGCTCAATGTCTTCCACAAGTACACCGACCGCCTGAAGATGGCGAACATCGCACAGATTGCCAATGTACTCCAAAGCATGATACTCACGAAAGACGACAAGATGGTGCTCACGCCTTCCTACCATGTATTCCGGATGTATGCCGTGCATCAGGATGCCGTGTGGGTGCCCCTCACGCTGTCCTGCGACACGATGCGCGTGCGCGAGCAGATGACGCGCGAGGGCAACGGCCGCGACCTGCCCGTGCTCAGTGCCACGGCTTCGCGTGACAAGGACGGTGTGCTGCACATTTCGCTGGCGAATGTTCTCCTGCAGGAGGCCCAGGAAGTGGAAATCGATTTGGGCGGGATGAAACCGAAGATAGTGGACGGTACCGTGCTCACCGCCGGACGCATGGATGCGATGAATACGTTCGAACGGCCGCATGCCGTGGTCCCGGTGGCGTTCAAGGGGGCGAAGTTTGCCAAGGGCAAGTTGTCGGTGAAGCTTCCGGCCTGTAGTGTTGTCACGTTGGAGATTAAATAAGGAGAATATACCTTATTATAGGCTCAGTAGAGAATCAACGGGGATTCGGAACAATTCGTCCGTGAATCATCATTTATGATGGTTGGCTGTCTGGAGCCTGTTATTGTAGTTACCGTAAGGTTGTCATTCTAACTTAAGTGACATGTTTATTCTAACTTGAATAGGAACATCAGGAATACTATCCTTAGGTGATAAGGAATACTATCGTGAGTAGCTAAGGATAGTATTTCACTACCCATAGTGAACAGCGCTCCACTACCTACAATGAACCGTGCTTCACTACCCACAGTGAACAGCGCTTCACTACCTATAGTGAACCGCA
>CAZIMK010000051.1:0-8729 GCA_964540455.1 uncultured Paraprevotella sp. | reverse complement strand
CACTGATACGATGTTCTTGCCGATGTCATGCACATCCCCCTTCACCGTTGCCACCAGCACCTTGCCCGTGTGACCGGCCCCAGGCCGTTTCTCAGCCTCAATGCGCGGTTGCAGGATTTCCACGGCACGTTTCATCGTGCGGGCTGTCTTCACCACTTGGGGCAGAAACATCTTGCCCTCTCCGAACAACTCGCCCACTCTGTTCATTCCTGCCATCAAAGGCCCTTCGATGATATCCACTGCATGCTCATACTGCCGACCGGCTTCGGCCAAGTCCGCCTCCAGATAATCCGTAACACCTTTCACCAAAGCATGCTGCAGACGTTCGGCAACCGGAACATCCAGCCGAATTTTCCGCGTCCCGGCCTCCGCTCCCGATTCACCCTTCGTTTTCTCCGCTTCTGCCGCGGCCTTCATCCGGTCCGCCATCTCTATCAGACGTTCGGCTGCATCGGACCGGCGATTGAGCACCACATCCTCCACACACTCCAGCACATGCGGCGGAATATCTCCGTACATGACGGACGAAGCCGGATTGACAATACCCATGTCCATGCCTTCGCGACAAGCGTGATAGAGAAAAACGGCATGCATAGCCTCGCGGATATAATTATTTCCCCGCAGGGCAAACGACAGATTGCTCACGCCTCCGCTCACATGCGCTCCCGGTAGATTCTTCCGGATCCATCCGGCGGCATGAATGAAATCCACGGCATAGTTGTCGTGCTCTTCCATGCCCGTGGCCACGGCCAGTATATTGGGATCGAATATGATATCGTTCGGATTGAATCCTGCTTTTTCTGTCAGCAAAGTATATGCACGACGGCAAACCTCCACTTTCCGCTCATACGTATCAGCCTGTCCGCGCTCGTCGAAAGCCATGACTATGAGAGCCGCTCCCAGCCGCTTCACGACGCGGGCATGTTCTATAAAAAGTTGTTCGCCTTCTTTCAGCGAGAGAGAGTTGACGATACATTTCCCCTGCACGCATTTCAGACCGGCCTCGAGCACGTCCCACTTCGACGAGTCTATCATCACCGGCACACGGGCTATCTCCGGTTCCGCTCCTAACAAATTGAGGAATGCAACCATCTCCGCGCGGGCATCCAGTAACCCGTCATCCATGTTTATATCTATGACCATGGCGCCGTCCTCCACCTGCCTGCGGGCGATGCTCAGGGCCTCCTCGTAGTTTTTTTCCCTGACGAGACGCAGGAACTTGCGGCTTCCGGCCACATTGCAACGCTCACCCACATTGACGAAGTTCACCTCCGGAGTTACTTCCAACCGCTCAAGTCCGCTCAAGCACAGAAAGTCCGGCACGGACACTGGAACATGCGGAGCCGCTCCCCTCACCAAAGGTATGTACGCTGCGATATGTGCATCCGTCGTACCGCAACAGCCTCCCACAATATTCACCAGTCCTTCGTCAATAAACTCCTTGATTTCCTCGGCCATCATCTCCGGAGTCTGGTCATACGCCCCCAAGCTGTTGGGCAGTCCCGCATTCGGATAAGCGGATATATAACAGGGCGCCGTGCGTGCCAGCGTATGCAAGGCCGGCTTCATGTCCCGTGCCCCGAACGAACAATTCAATCCGATGCTGAATACGTCCGCATGGCTCACCGATGTTACAAATGCCTCCAGTGTCTGTCCGGACAGCGTGCGCCCTCCCTTGTCGGACACCGTGACGGACAGCATCAACGGCACACGCCTCCGCTGTCTTTGCATGGCATCCTCCGCGGCATACAATGCCGCCTTGGCATTAATCGTATCGAAAACAGTTTCTATCAGCAACGCATCCACCCCGCCCTCTATTAGAGCTTCCATCTGTTCAAGATAAGCCGCAGCCAATTCATCGAACGTCAGGGAACGCAAAGCCGGATTCTCCACATCCGGACTGAGCGAACAGGCTTTATTGGTGGGTCCCACCGAACCGGCCACAAAACGGGGATGATCCGGCGTGCTGTAAGCGTCAGCCTGTGTACGGGCCAGACGACAGGCCGCCAGATTGATATCCCGGCAATACTCCTCCATGCCATAGTCTGCCATGGAAATACGCTGGGCACTGAACGTGTTAGTTTCAATAATATCCGCTCCCGCCTCCAGATAGCGGCGGTGAATATCGCTCACGATATCAGGCCGTGTCAGACACAACACGTCGTTGTTGCCTTTCATCTGCCCCGGCAGGTCACGGAAACGCTCTCCCCGGAAATCATCCTCGCCCAGCCCGTATTGCTGAATCAGCGTACCCATCGCACCGTCCAGCACGAGAATACGTCTTTTTATTTCCTCTCTCAGTCCCATCAATAACGCTTTATCTGTCGGTCCATTTCGCGACGGTCCTGTTTTTCCTTCAATGTCTCACGCTTGTCATACTCTTTCTTACCCAGACAGAGATGCACATCTAATTTAGCCCTTCCGTTTTCGTCGATAAACAGCAACGTGGGTACAATCGTATAACCCGGCGTCTTGGTCGCCTGCTGCAATTTCTGAATCTCCCTGCGGTTGAGCAACAGTTTTCTGTCCCTGCGGGCCGCATGGTTGTTATACGAACCGTATGAATACTCGGCCACATACATGTTCTTTACCCAGACCTCTCCGTTGTGGATAAAACAAAACGTATCCACGAGACTCGCCTTTCCCGCACGGATAGACTTGATTTCCGTACCGGTCAGCACGATACCGGTCGTAAACTTATCCATAAGCAGGTAGTCGAACGATGCTCGCTTGTTCTTTATATTGACGGTTTTTACCTTTATTTTCTTTTCTGCCATAACCTATTCCTTCACAATCTCGGCAAACAAATCTATATGTTCGTCCACATAACGCGCCAATGTCTCCGTCACTTCCTCCTCCATGACTACAAACCCGTCATCCAGGTCATCAAACTTCTCATATTGTTCAAACAGCGCCATAAATTCCTCATCCGTACACTCGCGTGTCAGTTCGCCCTTATAGAGGTCATACAATTTCTTGCCTTTATAAATCAGTTTGGAAAAGTCTCCCGCCCCCATCAGGCGCATTGCCTTGGCAAAAGGGTTATCGAAAATAAACGGCCCGTATCCGTTATGTATCAGTTGCACGAAACCTCCGTCCATCACTTCCTCGCGGAACATCACATACGCCAGCAGCGAAATCTGTTCCCCGTTCAGGCGTGGCATCGTCTCGCCATTCAGTTCCCCTCCCACCGCATCACGGATGTGATCGACAAACACTTGCAGAAATTCGTCCATACCCTGCCCTGCGGCAGCAATCACCTCACTCTCAGGTATACGAACCTTTACCTTTTCCATTTTTACCTTAATGACTATGCAAAGATAAATATAAATCACGACATGAACGAATAAAACGGTAGAAATGAATATCAAACGCAGACAGGAAATAAATGACTATTTTTCCAAGCCCAATTTGCTTCTCCCATCCTTTTTTCGTAGTTTTGCAGTCGTCAAACTTTTGTCCTATGCCGTTACCGGATTTTCTTCGCAGATGCTCACGCCGCCTACACATCGATGCGGTGTGCTATCCCTTGCTGGCTCGCTTTGCCCATGGTCGGATTGCAACCGGCGAACAGGAGGTACGGACGGCATACGAACGGCTAATGGCATTGTCACCCGACAAAGGATGTAGCTGTCTGCACAGCAATCGGCTTGCCCGGCCGACGGAATTTGACCTGCAAATCATCATTCCGGTCTACAATGCGGAACATTTTATTGACGAATGTATCGGTTCCGTACTCAACCAGCAGACACACTATTCCATACTGACCGTCATCATCAACGACGGTTCCACCGACACGACACGGCAACGGCTGAAAGCCTATGAAGGAAGGAATGACATCGTCATCACCGACCAGCCCAACGGCGGTTTTTCCAAGGCACGCAATACGGGACTCGCACACCTGCGCGCCCGCTATGTCATGTTTCTTGACGCTGACGACCGACTGGTTCCCAGGACCGTAGAGACACTGATGGACAAGGCCACCGCTTCGGATTCCGACATCACCGAAGGAGGATACTTGCGTTTCCGCAACGAAGGAACGGAATTTTTCCGCAACCGCCACCAAAACTGTACCGACACAGACTGGAGCACATTGTACGGCTACCCCTGGGGCAAAGTCTACAAGTCCGAATTGTTTGCCGATGTTCAGTTCCCCGAAGGATACTGGTTCGAGGACACTCTGCTCCCCTATGTCGTACACCCTCGTGCCACCCGCATCACTACGGTTCCGGACATCGTATACCATTACCGCGACCATGCGGACGGTATCAGCCGACGATCTGCCGGGCTACCGCGTAATATCGATGCCCTGTGGGTGACGAAACGGATGCTGGAAGACAGCGAGCGGCTCGGCATCTCCAGAAACGAACGTTTTTACCATACCGCGCTGAAAGACTTCCTAACCAACTTCTCCCGCATCCGCAGTCTGGGTTCTTCCCGAACGGACAAGGACTTGTTTATCGTCACGGCAGATCTCATGCGCCGTCATTTTCCGGACACCCGGATATCCGATACAGCTCTTCGTCCTTTGGAACAGGCGCTGCGCACGTCCGATTTCCAAGCCTATCGTCTCTACTGCCTGTTCCATTCATTCTGACTTTTACAACAAACACATAAACATCAAAATAATCAGTATAAAACTAATATATTATGAAGAAGATTCTGACAATCGTCTTACTGGTGGGAGCGTTGCTTCCCGGACAAGCAAAGAAACCGATCAAGAAACAGCCGTTCGCCGGCTATCTGTTTGCTTATTTCGAAGGCGGTGGCGACAAAGACCTGCAGGAACAACTGCGTTTCGCCGTGAGCGAGGATGCCCGCAACTGGTATGCACTCAACGGAAACCGTCCCGTTGTGGACAGCGACTCCATCAGCGAAAGCGGCGGCATACGCGATCCTCACATACTGCGAGGCGAGGACAGGTGCTACTACATTGTGGCCACCGACATGATGACGGCCAAAAACGGCTGGAAAGAGAACCCGGGCATCGTGCTGATGAAATCCAGCGATCTGGTAAATTGGTCGCACGCAAAAATCAACCTGGCCAAAGACTGGCCCGACTTCAGCGATGCCTATTGGGTATGGGCACCGCAGACCATCTACGACAGGAAGACCCGCAAATATATGATTTACTTCACGCTACAACGCACAGGCGACAACCGCAAGAGCCTGATTACCTACTATGCATACGCAAACAAAGACTTCACGGCCTTTGAAAGCGCACCGCGCCGCCTCTTCAGCGCAAAATACGGCTCCATCGACAACGACATCGTGTACAAGGACGACATATACCATCTTTTTTATAAAGGAAACACAAAAGATGAGAGCGGCAAGGAAGTGAAGAACGGTATCCAGCAGGCCACCTCGAAACGGTTGCTCGGTCCATGGAAAGAAGACTTCAAATACCTCGACGCCTATGCCGGCACACGGACACACGTGGAGGGCAGCAGCGTGTTCCCGTTACACGACGGAAGCAGCGACTGGGTGCTGATGTACGACCTCTACAATAGCGGACGCTACGAATACCAGACCTCAAAGGATCTGGTGAATTTCACCCGCGAACCGCAGTCGTTCCGCAAGGATTTCTTCCCCCGCCACGGCTCGGTAATTTCCGTGACCCGGGAAGAATTGGAACGCGTGCAACAACGGTGGGGATATGTACTTACCCACGATTTTGTATCGGACGGCAACCCCATCATACGCGACAAGCACACAGCCGACCCCGCCGTATGGGTGGAAAACGACACGCTCTGGCTCTTTGCCGGCCACGATGCGGAAGGCAATCAGAAAGGTTACGTCATGCGCGACTGGCTCCTCTACTCCACCACCGACATGAAGCACTGGACCGAACACCCCTCGCCCCTGCACATCGACGACTTCGCATGGGCCAAAAGCAAACAGGCCTATGCCGGACACGTGGCCAAAAGAAACGGCAAATACTACTGGTACGTCTCTACCAACTGGTGCGGTATCGGCGTAGCCGTGAGCGACAGGATTACGGGGCCCTACAAGGACGCTTTGGGAAAACCGCTGCTCACCAACGAAGACTGCTTCGACTCCCGCCACAGCTGGGCCTGCATAGACCCCGCCATCTTTACCGATGACGACGGCACGCCTTATATTATATGGGGAAACCGCGAATGCTACTATGCCCGGTTGAAGGACAACATGGTGGAGATAGACGGTCCCGTACACCGTATTGACGTACCTGATTTCACAGAAGCTCCGTGGATGCACAAGTATAACGGGAAATACTATCTGACCTACGCTTCCGGATGGCCGGAGAAAATAGCCTATGCCGTGGCCGACGAGATAGGCGGCCCTTACCGTCCGATGGGCATCATCAGCGAGATAGCCGGCAACTCGAACACCACACACCCCGCCATCGTGCAGTTCCGCGACCAGTGGATTTTCTTCTCCCACAACGGAGGCTTGCCCGACGGAACCAGCTACAGCCGTTCCGTCATTGCCGAACCGATGCGCTACAACAGCGAGGGACGCATACTCCCCATCCCCGCCACAGCCAAAGGCGTCGACGAAATGCCCCGGACGGAAGCCTACGTGATGGTCTACCATAAGGATGCCGACCACGGCCTGCACATGGCACTCAGCCGCGACGGATACGAATGGACAGCCCTGAACGACGACCGCCCCGTCATGAGCGGCGACACCATCGCCCAGCAACGCGGCATACGCGACCCGCATATCTACCGCGGACCGGACGGAACGTTCTATGTGGCTATGACCGACCTGCACATCTTTGCCAAGCGCGAAGGACTGCGCGACACCGAGTGGGAACGTGACGGTGCGGAATACGGCTGGGGCAACAACCGTGGCCTGGTACTGATGAAATCGAAAGACCTCATCCACTGGACGCACAACGTGTTCCGCCTCGACGAAGTTTTTCCCCAGCACTTCGGTAAACTGGGCTGTGCCTGGGCTCCGGAAACCATCTACGACCCCGAAGAGGGCAAGCTCATGGTCTACTTCACCATCCGTGCCACGGGTAAAGGCAAGACGAAACTCTACTACGCCTATGCCGACGACGACTTCACGCGGCTGGTGACCGAACCTCAGTTGCTTTTCGAATATCCCGACGAGAAAGTTCAGATACTCGATGCCGACATCATCCCCATGCCCGACGGACGTTACTGCATGACTTATTGCTCACAGGAAGGTCCCGCCGGCATAAAGATGGCCGTCAGCGACCACATCAACCGCGGCTACCAATACCAGCCGCAGCAGATCGATGCCGAAAAGGGTTCGTGCGAGGCACCCACGATGTACCGACTCGCCGGCCAGAACCGCTGGATTCTGATGTACGACATATTCAGCATCAATCCCCATAACTTCGGATTCATGGAGACCACCGACTTCAAGACGTTCCGTCATCTGGGGCATTTCGACGAAGGTCCGATGAAGCGCACCAACTTCACGGAACAGAAGCACGGAGCCGTCGCCCCGATTACAGAGGAAGAGGCACGGCGGCTGGAGGAATATTGGAAACAGAAATAAACCGGCGTGGCGCTCTCCGTGCCCCGTCGTTCCATAAACGAAAGAGGTGCGTATCCCGCCATGGGGTGCGCACCTCTTTTCATTCCTCCGGCCGTTATGTCACTGCCAGATATTCCAGTCCTGTCTTTCTTCCGTCGACAGCACTTCTACCGACGGATCGGCCTGCCCTTCCTGTATTGACAGGGCAATCATGTTTTCCACTGTTACGTCCAATACTTTCGTTTCCGGTTTGATATACTTTTTCATACGCTTCTTTTCTTATTTGAGGATTACTTTCTTGTTCCGATGGATGTACACGCCACAACGGGGATTCTCCACTTGCCGGCCCTGCAGGTCGTACCACGGTTCGGCCTCGCCCTCGCGCTCAACGCGCCCGATGCCTGTGGCGGATTCAAAACAAATGGACAGGCAGTCGTACTCCGTGCCGCACTGCAGGTAGCACCGGTAGGCAGGCACTGTCACGGGAGCACCGGCATTCACCGGATAGAAGCCAGTCACGCCTTTCTGGTTTTGGAGCACATAACTGCCGGTCAACGTCGCGGGGGCGTACACGCCTGTCAGCAGCCCTTCGGTATAGCTGTCCTCCATCGAGATGTCGTCTCCCCGGAACACATAGATGCCGGGCGTTCCCTGCATCACTAACGGTACGTTGGCGCGGATGGCCGTCTGTTCCTGCAACACCAGCTTGCTGCCGTCCAATTCCGTACAGGTATAGGCCGCGAGACCTTCGGGCAGTTCGGCGTCGAAAGGCAGAATCAGTGTGCCGTAACCAGCTTCCGTCAAGGTGTATACCACCTCCACGGTCGGTGCGAAGCCTTCTATATTTAGGAAGTTTTTCCATCCACTTGCCGCCTTATAGGCATCCACTACCCTATAGGGCACGTAAAGCGTGGCGGATTCGTAGGAGAGCATCATAGTGGAGCAGAACGGAGGTGTCATGCTCAGAGAGTACACATTCTTCATGCCAGCGCAAACCACAAACGCCCAGTTCCCAATATAGGTCATAGGTCACGGAGTTGGGAATAGCAAAATTTCCACTCTTCTTGGCCGGACATTGCAATAGCCTTGTCTTGTCTTTTGTATAAAGAACATCGTCCACAGAAGTGTAACTCACATTACCCTCATCCACGTTTATTGATGTAAGGCTACTGCAATTTTAGTATTTGTTAGTAGTTGATACTCAATATTATGCTGCTTATACGGTAGAAAAGTGG
>CAZIMK010000050.1:0-8885 GCA_964540455.1 uncultured Paraprevotella sp. | reverse complement strand
AGGGGAACAGGTATCTGGTGGTGCAGAAGTAGGCGACGGGCGGATGCGGGTATCCCCGCCGGTTTGCTGCTGAGCCCTGATAGAATATCCGCGAACAGCACTAATAAACATAGGGGACTCCCCGGTCCGCACGGACCGGTAAGCCCCCTATGAAACAGGATGGCGGGACGAACGCCCGCAGTATCCTTTATTCAGCTCTCTTCAGCGTGAAATTAATGTACATACCACTCATCCAAGCTGTCGGCTTTTCATCTCCATACATACCGTATTCCAGCATTTCGGCTGCAAAAGAATGAGACTCATAGTCGAAGAGATATACGTCCAACAATATCTCGCCATTCTCGTCCGTGATATTACGCATACCCAGCAGAGCCACCTTGTCTTCGCTGGTTTCAGTGGCTGAGAAATAACGATTCACATTCTTCAGTTCAATCTGCTGCAAAGCAATCGGCTGGAATGAGTCTATCGGACGAACACCCGTACTCTTGTCCGCAGGTCTTTCACCGGCAAACACAAACTCAGACTCGGACTGGAAGTAGTTCTTCAGGTCTGATACCAGTTCTGTTTTCAACACCCCAGCCTCGAAGATAAACTTATCAGCGGCTTCAAACACGGGGAAACCGGCCTCATAAGTAGCCATTCCACCCCAGGTGCCATCCATATAATCCTTATCCGTACGCAATTCATTCATCACCCAAGTGCCGTAAAGGTCGGTCACCATGCTACCAAGGATTGAAACCGTAGCTTTCGGATATGCACCGCCCTGGAACGTATATTTATCCGTGTTCTCCAATTGCAAACCAAGTACAATGGTATTGCCGGGCTTTTCCGTGGCTTCCTCTTCGCCTTCCTCTGCTTCCGGAGCTACGATGCTCTTCAATACAAAAGAGCACTGGTTCGACCCTTTGGCCACCGTTACGGTCTTATTCTCTATCTCAAAGTTCACACCCTCAACGGCCGTTGTAGCTTCATCCACCAGCAATGTCACAGGAATGTCTTCATCTGCTACTATAGCAGAACCTTGAGCATTCAACAATTCCACGGTCACTTCCGTAGACTGCCCCAACAAATAACCTTTCTGAGCAAAAGAATACATTACGGTTGTAGCCGCAGGCGTTCCATTGCCGCCGTTGACCGCTTCGTTTGCTTCGTCATCACTACAGGCCACGTTGGCAAAAGCCAGCGCACAAGCCATCATTGAATAAAAAACTTTCTTCATCTTGTTGTTTTTTTAATTAATAAATGAAATAAAAAATGGTTGTCTCTATTTTGCGTTCCGCTCATACTCGGCCTCCTGTGCCTCGATGAAGGCGCGGTCCTCGTCCGTCAGGAACTCGGGGTCGGGCAGACGGAAGTTCGTCTTATAACCCATGTTGACTTCCGGCGTTTCGGACACGTGTTCACAGGATGCCAGCCCGCAGGCCACCACCACGCAAAGCGCGGTATATCCGATAATCTGTTTCATATAGCGTTCTTTAGCCATCTGTGTGTATTACATTAATAAGTCTCCTCGTAACCCGGATTCTGCCGCAGGTCGGACTGCAGCATGATGTCCTTCGCCGGCAGGGGGAAGGTGTACATGAAGCGGCGGGTGTAGTATTTCAATCCGTTGCGCGTCACCCAGAATTCGGGACGCCCGTTGCGCTTGAGCTCGAAGATGCGGTCGCCCTCCATATAGAGCTCCTTGCGGCGCTCGCTGAGAATGGCGTAAAGCAGGCGCGTGAGGGGACGCCCCGTGGCATCGGTGCGGATATACTCGTCGTCGCGAATGGCGGGCAGGGTCTCCGGCGTGTAGTCCTCGACACCGTCGATACGATGGCGGCGGAAGTCGTTGAGCAGGCAGAGAGCTTCCTCCGTGTCGCCCAGGTGGTAACAGCTCTCCATGGCGATGAGATACATCTCGGCGGCACGCATGCAGGCGAAGATTGTCTTGGCGGTCTTGCGCTTGCGCCCCACGAAGAGGCGGTAGCGGATGTCGCGGTCACCCTCGGCGAAGAGGGAGACGAAACGGACGCTCAGGGGACGGTAGGCGATGGAGTTGTAGTTGCCGCTCACGTCGGAGTTAGGCGAACGCAGCAGGTTGCCCTTGATGAGCATGTTGCCGTGCAAGCCGTACTGCTCGCGCATCATCGTCTCATAGTCGCCGCCGCTGAGCAGAGGGTATTTCGCCATGAGGAGTTGAGCCTCGGCGCGGGCTTCGGCATAGCGTCCGACCCAGAAATAGAGGCGGGCGAGGAAGCCGGTGAGCACATCATCGTTGATGCGATACATCTCGTCGGCGACGTGGCAGGAGATAGCCTGCCGCAAATCGCTCTCGGCCTGCGCCACGGTGGCGTCGAAAGTGGCACGCACGGGCCGGGCTTCCATGTCGAACGTAGTGACGAGGGGCACGCCGAGCATCTCGTCGCCGCTACCCGCGGGAGGACAGAAGCGGCGCAGGAGCTGGTAGTAGCAGATACCGCGCAGGGCGTAGGCCGTGCCCACGAGGTCGCGTCCCTCGGGCGTGTCGCGCCCGTCAGCGAACTCGTCGAGCACGATGTTGCAGTTGCGTATGTTCTCATACAGCAGGGTGTAGGGATTGCCTGCCGCACTGGTGACGACGTCCCCCATGTAGGTGGACAGCATCTGTCCGCCGGGATACTCGGTGAGGTTGACCTCCATGTTGTCGGCCACCTGTTCGTAGTGCAAACTTTCGGGCACGGTGCCGATGATGTAGCGTTCTTCGGTAGTTCCCTCGTCCACGCCCTTAAGCATCTTGTGCACGAGGGCGGAAAATTCTTCCGCGGTCCGCGGAATGGTCTTGCCGTAGGGCTTGATATCGAGGAAATCGTTGCAGGAGGCGAGCACGAGGGTTGCCAGCAGGCCGTACAATATGTTCTTCTGTATTTTCATCTTCATGCGGTTTTCGTGTTTAAAGTCCAAGATTCAGTCCCACGGAGAAGCTGCGGCTCATGGGATAGACGGCACCGGGGGTCTCGGGGTTCATGCCGGAGTAACCGGAAACAATCCAGAGGTTGTTGGCCGTGAAAGAGACACCGAGACCGGTCATGCGCATCTTCTTGTAAATGCGTTCGGGCAGATTGTACATGAGCGTGACGGAACCGATCTTCCAGTAGGAGGCGTTCTCGTAGTAGACGCAGTCAGTGATGGTGGAGGAGGTGGCGGGCAGGTTGACATCCAGATTAAGCGCCTGGCCGTAAGCGTCGATGAGCCTCGGATAGCCGTCGGTGACAGGATTGTCGGGAGTCCACCGGTAGGCGGCGGCCGAAGGCACGTTCAGATGGGCCACGTAGATGTCGTTACGGTCGGTGGGGATGTGGTTGGCCATGGAGCTGAAGAGACTGGAATAGGACACGGCGGGCGTGATGCGGTTCTTCACGAAACCGTTGAGCGAGAACGAGGTGTTGACACTCAGCGACAGGTCTTTGTAGCTGACATGAGTGGACAGGCCGCCCGTCCATGGGTAGTTGCTCGTACCTATATAGAACAAGTAATTCTTGAAGTCGCGACGGTCGGCCAGGTTGTTGAACACGGCATCGGGACGCGGCTTGTAAGTATAGAGGCCGGTCTCAGGATTGATACCCGCAGAGATGCCCGTGAATATCTTACCCAAAGGATAACCTTCGTAATAATCTCCGAACACGGAACCGGTGGGCGACTTGTAGGACGTCAGTACGTTTTGGTTGTAGGCGACGTTGGCCGACACCGACCAGCTGAAGTTCTTGGTGCGCACGGGGGTGGTATTGACCATGAACTCCACGCCCTGATTGACCTGTTCGGAGGTGTTGTAGCTCTGTGTGCTGAAACCGGTTGTCGTGACCACAGCCACCGGCGTCACCAGGTCGTAGCCTAAACGACGGTAAGCCGATACGGTGAGGTTCACGCGGTCGCGCATGAAACCGAGGTCGATGGAGGCATTCCAGTCACGGGTGTGCTCCCAGCGCAGGTGCGGGTTGGGGGCGTTGCTTATCTGACCCAGACGATAAGCCTGCGTGTCGCTGTTGCGGTAAGAGGACAGATAGTTCATGATGAGCACGGGATAGACGCTCTTGTTGACACCGCCCGTCAGACCGACGGACATGCGCACTGTGGCGTGGCTGACATAGGGCTGAAGCTTCTTCATGAACTGCTCTTCGTCGAGGTTCCACCCCAATCCGACTGACCATGTCATGTTGAACTGTTCCTTGCTTCCGAAGTTGTTCGATCCGTCGGAACGAGCCGTCACGTTGGCCACATAACGGTTTTTCAGCACGTAGTCGAACGCTCCGTAGAAGGAGGCGAAAGCATTCTCCGAACGACTCTGCCCGCTACATCCGTTCAATATGGCCTGGTAAGTCTCCATGTCCGTGGATATAGACGAGTTGCCGTTCAGCAAAGGGAAGGAGTGGTTACCAGTCACGGGATCGTAACCATAGCGTTTGCTAAAAATAGTCTTGGCATAATTCTTGCGAACCTCCGTACCGAACACGGCACTGATGTGGTGGTGGCGGAGAAAGTCCTTGCTGTAATTGGCCTGCGCGCGCAACAGCCAGGAAGAGTTGCGGTTAGCCGTCTGTGTCATAGAGCCGTAGATGCGCTTGGAGTTCATGGCCACGTCATCGAACGGGCGGTCGAGCCAGGCCGTGTAGGTATCCTGCCCCACTTCGTTATCCGATTCGTCGCTGCTGCCTGTATAAGAGGCCAGTCCGTAGAGCCGGAAATTGTCAGTGATGCGCCAGGTCAGGTCGGCGCGCAAGGTCGTGGTGGCGCTGATAGCTTCGGTGGTGGTCTGGTCTATCTCGCGCATCATATTCACGCCGTTTGACGGCAACGGACTGGTAGTGGATCCGTTGGCATTAGCCAATGAGAAATAGGTATTGTCGGCCGCATAACTGCCGTCGGCATTGTATAGTTTCTCATATGGGTTGGCAAAATAGGCATACCGGAAGATGTCGAACGAGTTGCTCGATGACAGACTCTGGAGGTTGGAGTAGTCGGCACTGACACTGTACGAGAGCCTGCGGGAGGGAGTGCCGTTGATTTTGACACTGAAGTTATAACCGTCGCTTGCCGTCTTCTTTACGATACCCTTATTGGTACTCAGTCCTCCGGACACATAGAATGTCATCTTGTCAGAACCTCCGGAGACGGCCACGTTGTGCGATGTGGAGACGGTGTTGCGGAACATGGCTTCGAACCAGTCGGTCGATGTTCCTGCCAGCTGTCGGATATATTCGTCCTGCTCGTCCACGGTCATTCCCGCGAATTTTCCATATCCCGAACGGATCTGTCCGATGATACCGACACGGGGATAATAGGTTCCGTTCTTGTAACCTTCGGCGGAAAATTCGTCCCAGATGCTTTGTTCGTAGGCCAGCTTCTCGGCCGAATTCATCAGGTTGGCATCCCGCGAGGGAGAGGTCTGCACAGACACGGAGCCTGAATAGTTCAGTCGCGTGGCACCGGCCTTTCCTTTCTTCGTGGTGATGACGATGACACCAGCCTGTGCCTGCGAACCGTAGATAGCGGCGGCAGCGGCGTCTTTCAGCACGTTGATGCTTTCGATATTCTGTGGACTGATTCCGGCCACGCCGTTGGCATAGAGTGTACTGAAATCTCCTGTACGCACATAGCGGCTGCCCATGGCAGGCAGATCCTTCTGAATGGGCACGCCGTCCACCACCCACAAGGGTTCGTTGTTACCCGTGATGGAACTTGTGCCGCGGATACGTATCTTAGCCGACTCACCGGGACGTCCGGACTGTGCCTGCACGTTCACACCGGCCAGTTTTCCCTGCATCAGCATGTCCACGTTGGCCAGTGGCGCATCCTTCAGATCTTCCTCCTTCAATATGCCCACCGAGCCCGTACTCTTGCGGATGTCCGTCTGGAAATATCCTGAGGTGACCACCACCTCGCTCAGTTCCTTGTGGTCCTCCTCCATCACGATGTCCATCGCCTTTGACATACTTGCCTTTCTCTCAACCGTCTTGTGTCCCAAGTAGTCGAAAGTAAGCACGGCATTCTGCGGTACCTTTATCTTAAAATGTCCGTCCATGTCGGTTATGGCCACTTCCTTGCTTCCTTTCACACGGATGGTCACGCCGGGCAAAGGTTCGCCGTCGGAGGCCTTTACCGTACCATGTACCACAGAAACGGACTGTGCGGCAGCCCCGATGCCGATAAAGACTATCAGCACGACCGTACATATCCACCTGCAAATTCTCACCATAGGTATTCTTTATTATTGATGCTTCACTATATCTATATCGCTTGTCTGCTTTCCCAAAAGATGATCCACGAAATAATATCGTATGAGATTCTGGTAATAAGCATTGCCCAGCCCGTGATCAGCCCCGGGGATTATCATCATGTCGAAACGCTTGCGGGCCTTTATCAGAGCGTTGGCCATGCGTATCGTGGATGCGGGATGCACATTGTTGTCCATGTCGCCGGTAATGAGCAACAGCCGCCCTTTCAGATTCTGTGCCAGCTCCATGTTGGTCGGTATCTTACAGGAGAAGGATGCATGTCCCGTACTGTCGGTCTGTTGGGTCACGCCGTGGAACGTCTCTCCCCACCACTGGGTATAGATGTTATTGTCATGGTTACCCGAAGCCGCCACACCCACCTTATAGAAATCCGGATAGGTCAGCATGGCCGCAGTCGTCATGAACCCACCGCCGGAATGACCGTAAATCCCCACCCGGGACAGATCCATGGGATAGCGTTCGGCCAGCTGAAGGATAGCGGCCCTGTCATCGGCCAGCGCGTAGTCACGCAGGTTGCCGTAACCATGCGTGTAAAAATCGCGCCCGCGATAAGGGTTGCTTCCCCTGTACGAAAAGTTGATGACGATGAAGCCCAGTTGCGCCAGCGACTGGTTGCCATTGTCGTCCAATACGAATGTTTCCGGCACCAGATCCGTATGAGGCCCCGGGTATACATTACTTATGACCGGATATTTTTGTCCCGGCTTCATATTCAGGGGAGTATACACGATACCGTACAGCGGTGTCACCGAATCCGCCGCCAATACCTGCACGACTTCCGGCTCGCGCCATCCGCGCTGGTACAGACGGCTCAAATCGCATTTCCCCAGATGATACACCAGACGGCCTTTTTGGTCAAACACATTATGTTCCGGTGCCTTATCCATCCGGGAACACTGATCCACCAGCATCTTTCCGTCCGGCGACAAGGTGGCCTCGTGATAGCCGTTTCCCGGTGTCAGGCAAGTAAGTCCCCGCCCGTCAAACCCCACCTTATAATAAAAACGGTAAGTGGGATTCACACCTTTTTCCCTGCCATATCCGTGAAAAACGAACGAACGGCCCAGCGTGTCTATCCGCACGATGTTTCCGCTCACAAAATCCGGTGGTGTGACGGCATGCTGCAACCGGCCTTCACCATCGTAAAGGTAATATTGACCGCGGCCATTCCGCTCGCTCCACCACAATATCTCCGTCCCTTTGTTCAGCACATGATACGCAAAAAGCTGTTCGTTTAGATGCGGCTTGCATTCCTCGTGAATCAGCACCTTGACTTCCCTCTTATGTACGTCCACGCGGCAAAGATCCACCTGATCCTGCGCTCTGCTCTTCCTCACAAAATAGGCATAATTCCCGCTCTCGCTAAATATCTTGAAACGCGGCACTTCTATAATCTGGTCCGGATATGCGTCCACATCCAACTGATAAACGCACGCACTGTCGGCATCCACTTCATACACCGCATAACGCACAACCCCCTTGTCGCCGGGCATCGGAAATTTATAACTTACCGGTCGGGGGCGGGGATCTGCCAGATTATCCACTAAAGTCAGCATTCCCACTTCACGCTTGTCCTCCCGTATCAACAAATATTTATGGGTGTCGCCCACCCATTTTCCTATACCCGGAGCATGCCCTTTCGTCCCATTCACACTGTTGCCGCCCGAAGCATAGGAATAATACTGTTCCCCGTCCGACGTCAACTGCAATGTATCCCCGGAAGCTACTTCGCACAAGAACAGGTTGTGCCCGTAGGCATATACATAGAACAAACTGTCCGCACTGTAATCCTTCCAATACTCCTTGCGTATTCCCCAATCCTTTTTCGGCGTATCCTCCTCTCCGGTCATTTCCATCTTACCCGTCTGCATGTCATACGCAAAAGAGTTTCTTCCATAAGTGAAATGCAAACGGCGTACATCTCGTTTTTCCATACGCGGATTGTTCAGGTAAATAGTACCTTTGAACGGAAGTTTTTTCTCATCCACAAATGGGGTCAGCAATTCAGCGAGACGGGGCGTATCAAAAAGCAAACGGCTTTTTTTCTTCTGTGTATCCAATAAATAATGAAGCTGCACCTTGTCGCTATCCCTATACGTTTCCATCGTATAATAACCAAAACGCCCGTTCCCGGACAACCATCGAAGCGTAACACTGCTATTAAGCATCAATCGGGACAATGAATCTACAGAACAACGTTCAGCCTTTACAAAATCCGCAACAACATCTTTGCTTTCCGCACGGGAGAGAATACACGTCCCCATACAAACCCATGCAAACAAAATGATCTTCTTTATAATGTTCATTCTAATCTTTCCTTATATTTTTTGGAAAAACCCCATCACAATACAATACATCTCTTCCCAAGAGAGGGACATACAAGTGCAAAGATATGTAAATATCTGTATAGTAACAACTAAAATAAAGAAAAACAAAAAATATGCACAACAATTGCTATTCAAGCCAATCATGTGCATAAACAATTGATTTTTTTGTTCCACAAACACAATTAGTTCCAACATGCCCCCTTTCTCTTGGGAAGAGAGTTATTCAACAATCTCATTCCTTATCGTAGGATAAAAAATAATCCCCCGGCTCCAAATGGACCCGGGGGACAAACCTAAAGAAAAACGA
>CAZIMK010000049.1:0-15101 GCA_964540455.1 uncultured Paraprevotella sp. | reverse complement strand
TGACTGGTTGAACACATCAGCCCCTTACCGGATTACACGCTGTCGACATTCCGACAAGCGAAGCCCGGGGCATCCCACAACGCAGTCTTCTATTGTTGGCTCCATTCAACGTCCAAAATCCACACGCATACGTGTACGTATATTATATATATTATAATGTGTGAGTGAGTTTGTGAAGTTATAAGGAAGAAGGGATAGATAGAAATGCTCGGAGGAAAGTACCCATAAAACTGAATTATGACACAGTTCCTCACCTCTACAGGATGATTTATCCGATACTTCCTGTAGAAGCAATATAGCAAAAGCCAACTTTAGCAAAATGACATGCTATATTTATGAAGCCCGCCCCTTTCATCGGAACAAATCAATTTGCGGCATGGCATGATTGCCTCTAAAATATAGAGCAGAATTCCATTATTGACACCGGTTTTCTATCATTTATCAATAAAAATGTATAAATTTGCAACCCCGTAACATATTTAAGTTGTTTAAGGATTTTTATCAACAATCATTTTTATTATCAACAACATGCAAAAAGCATTATTCAAAACACTCAGACTGCCGGCATGGTATTTCATGCTGGCCATGCTGCTGGTTCCTTTGGGAACGAGCGCCAGAAGCTATCTGACTGAAAATTTCCCGTACGCTACGGGGAATCTCTATGGCCAGGGCGGATGGCTCAGGAACGGGAAACAGGCAATAAGCCCGATCCAAGTAATCAACGAACCGCTGACGTATCCCGGTTACCAGACGGCAGCCGCAGGTTATGCTGTGGAACTGGGCGGCGAACAGGAAGCCCAAGACGAACGACTGATGAAGCGTTTCGTCGAAGAAGGCGAACCGAAAATATTCGGCATCAAGGAAGGCGTACTCTACATGTCCGCGCTCATCAACGTGAAAGAAGCCGGAGGCATAGAGAACAGCGAACAGATGTACATCCTCGGCTTCATTCCGGAAAGCACGTCCGGCAACAAAGACCAAGTGAGCTACTCGCTCTACTCCCGCCTGTTCGTCATCGGCAGCGAGACGGAAGGAAAGTTCAAACTGGGTATCTGCAAAGCCAACACCTATGCCGAAGCCACCACGGAAGAACTCAACTTAGGCGAAACGTACTTGGTTGTCATGAAGTATGAGTTCATCGAAGGTACAAGCAACGATATCGTAACCCTTTGGGTGAACCCCGCACCGGAACAGGAACCGGCCGCCGTACTGACCACAAACGCCAAGACCGACGTGTCAGCAACGATGGGTATCACGGGACTCACCCTCTATCAAGGCGGCAGCACGATGCGCAAGGCACCGAACGTTCTCGTGGACGCCATCCGCGTGGCCGACACTTGGGGCGAACTGTTTACCGACGGAGGCGGAGAAGTGATTCCTCCTGTACAACAGGCCACCATCAGCGTCAACAAGACATCGCAGAGTTTCGTTACGTATGCGGGGCTGTCCACCAGCGTCACTCTCAACGTGAAGGCCACGGGACTCACGGAAGACATCACCGTGGGAGAACTCGCTTCACCGTTCTCAACCGACATGACAACGATTTCCAGGGAAACAGCCATGTCCGCTTCCGGCGCCAACCTGACTGTATACTACACTCCGACAACAAGCGGCAGCACTTCGGCCACTTTAGCCCTGACCAGCGGTGAGACGAGCAAGGAGGTATCACTCGCCGGACAGGCATATCCCACCATCAGCATTCCTACCTCAACCGCATTGACCAACCAGAAGGCTGACAGCGAAGAGGTCTATCTGTATACGGGAAAAGCCACAGTCACTTACATCGACGCAAGCAAATCCCGAGTATATGCCCAAGACATCGTGGGCGGACTGTGTATCGACTTCAGTTATGCCGGTGATATCCCCGTCAATGTGGGTGACGTAATCACCAAAGTAGCGGGCGGACTTACCAAGGAACAGAACGTGCCTTACCTGATTGCTTATATGCCTACCGTGACCGTGACTTCCACCGGTGCCACCAAGGAACCGCTCACCGTCACCGCCAGCGAACTGCTCGCCTCGCCGGAGAGCTATATTCACCGCCTTGTGAGAATCGAGGACGTGACTTTCACTCCCTCCGAGGGACAAACGTTCGGCACGACGGCCGTCAAGGGAAAAGCCGGTGAGAACGACATCACCGTATTGCCGTTCAGCGGTACGAGCCTTACAGGCACCCCCGTGCCCGAAACGGCCTCTGTCGTCGGCATCTCGCGTTCAATGGCCATTGTGTCCGTATCTCCCCGCTCGGCCGAAGATATCATCCGGCCGGCAGCGGAACCCGCACTGAACATCACTCCGGAAGCAATATTCACGGGAGAAGCCGCTCCCATCAACACCGATACGGAACTAATGCGCTACACGGTGGAGGCAATCAATCTACCCAATCCCGTAAGCATCTATCTGACAGGTGCGAACCGCGCGCTGTACACACTCTCCGCCGAAGAAATTCCGGCTGGAACAAGCACGGCCGTAATTACCGTCACCTACCATCCGACTGCCATCGGCAAACATACGGGACGCATCAACTTCGACACGATGCCGACAGAACTGGCCACCGGCTACCAGTTTACCAACTTAGCCTACGATCCCGAAAACATGCCGGCCATCAGCGTGGAACCGTCCACTCTGCCGGCTTTCGCGGCCAAAGTAGGTGAGTCACAGATCCAGGAACTGACCGTCACCGGAGCCAACTTCCCCGACAACGGAAACATCAAAGTCATGAGCGAAGGCCAAGGCGCCTTCATCATCAGCAGTACCCTGCTGAGCAAATACGCCCCCATGACGCTGAAGGTAACGTTCCAGCCCAAAACGGAAGGTACGTTTACCGAACGCATCCAGATGACGGGCGTCATGGCCGAACCGGTATACATCACTGTCACCGGATCCACCACCGGCGGAGAGGCACCGGAGGAGAAGCAGGGCGACGAACTGCCGCTCGTGACGGACAACCCGCTCACACTGCTCGACGAAACATTCACCTCCGTGACACGCAACAAACCCGTCTCTTTGGAGGGCTGGAAGAATCTGGCTCTGGAAGGTACCCGGGCCTGGTGGGGCTTCAACTGGGACGAACCGGAGCCCAACAGCGCAGTCAAGGCCACGGCCTACGACAGCAGAATGGGAACCGACGAGGGAGAACCTTGCCAGATGATGCTTGTCACGCCACCGCTCGACTTCAAGAACTCGGCCTCGAAGATGCTGACATTCCGCATCATGGGCGACATGCTGGAAGAAGGCATGAGCGACCGTCTGGAAGTATGCTACATCGACATGACGGACGGCGAAATGTATGTGGAGCCCATTTCCGGACTGTCCATACCGGCCACAGCCGACTACAACGGAGAATGGCGCGACTACGTGATGGATCTTGAAGGAAACGATCTCAGCGACACGTTCTTCATCGGCTTCCGCCTGACATCCACACGCGGACGCAACAACTCCGCCGTGTATTACATAGACGATGTCACTTACGGCCGCACGGACATCCCGTTCATCAAACCTGCCACACTCACGGATGAGTTCATATCCGTAGCAGGCAGCGAATTCACGAAGACTTACAGCGTCAGCGGGCGCAATCTGACCGGTGCCATCTCCCTGAAGACAGGCGGTGCCAATGCCAGCAAGTTTACGGTAGCTCCCTCCACCCTGCCTGCCGAAGGCGGTGAGTTCACCGTTACGTTCCTCTCGGACGAAATCGGTATTCACGAAGCGGAAATCGTATTTACAGCCGAAGGGGCTCCTGCCAGCGCCATGTTGCTGACCGCCCACAACCGCGAGGGAGTACGGGCCGACTTCACGGCACAGGAATGCGCCGCCACAGTATATTACAACGGATTCGACTGCGAAGAGGACTTCAACGCATGGACCCTGGCCTCGACCAGCGCGACATCGACATGGACACTCGGCACCGCCCTCTCAGGCGTACCGGAATTCTCCACCATCGATGCAGGCAGCCGTTCGTCGCTTGCCATCCTGCAGAACGGCCGCAGCCAGAAGGAAAGCCTTACCTCTCCCGCCATCGCGATTCCGCAGAACGCGCAATGCTCGTTCTATTCCGCCTTTGCCGGAATATGGCTGTACTACGGCAACTATAAACTGTATGTGAACAAAGAAGACGGCACTAACGACAAACTCTTCGACTCGTTCCTCTGGGCACAGGAGAACGCTCTGGAACAGGCACGCTGGATGCAGTTCACGTTCGACCTCGCCCCGTATGCAGGCCAGACCGTCACTTTCACATTCGACTACGAGGGGCAAGGCGGCGAAGACATCCTGATAGATGACTTCCGCGTAAACAGCCTTTCTTCGGATGCCGATGCCAAGGCAACCATCAACGAAGGCGGAAGCCTCCATCTGACCGACCTTTCGACCGGAAACCCCGTATCATGGGAATGGTCGTTACCCGGTGCCGAGACGGAAACGTCCACGGAACAGAATCCGACCGCAGTCTACCCTGCCGCCGGTACGTACGACGTAACCCTGACCGTCACCGATGCCGAAGGCCATACGTCTACACTGACACGTGAAGGATTCGTGACCGTCACGATGCAGGCCCCCCAGGCCGTCATCGGTCTGCCGGAAGGAGGCTACCTCTCTCCGTTCGCCGCTGTATTCGTACCCGCGGATATGCCGCTAACCTTCACCGATCTGTCTGTCGGAAACCCGACGGAACGCACATGGACGTTCACCGGCACCGATATCACCACCTCGGCCGAAGAGACCGTGACCGTGACTTATCCGGAAGAAGGTACGTTCAGCGTAGACCTGGAAGTATCCAACGCTGCCGGAACGTCGAAGGCATACTACGAAGGTATCTGCGTGGGTGGCGAACAGCATATCTGGAACATCGAGGTCAGCGAGAACACGGCACTAGCTCCCATCGAAATAGGATGGTACGGCAACTACGGCGGCACCAACTGGCTGGGCATGCAGGCTTTTGCCGAACTGTTCAACAAACCGATGACGGCCGGTAAGATTTCGTCTGTGGACATCTACTTCGCCAAGACGACGACTGTCACTCCCGACGCTCCCGTCACCGTATCCGTAACACGCTCCGAGGACGGACTGCCCGGCACGGTACTGGCTTCGGCCACAGTGAAAGCCGACGACCTGAAATACGAAGAGGGCAACTACCTGCCGACCACCTTCCTGTTCGATACGCCGGTCAGCGTGGATGAGGAGTTCTTCATCACCGTCAGCGGTATCCCCAACAACAGTCTGGAGGAATCGCCGTACACATCGGACGACATCGCCATGTACTGCTCGCCTCGCCGTGCCGAAGGCGGTAAATCCACGGTATACCACTTGCTGGAGGAAGAGGATGAGAACTACCAGCCTACAGGCGAAGTGAAATGGTATAAGAACACAGACGAGTTCCTGTCATTCGCCATCGCACCTAAGTTCTCGTATGACAAACCGCAGGGTGTAGGCATCGCTGATACAGACGCAGACAACGGTCTGACGCTCTCCGCCGGCGAAGGCAACCTCACGATATCGGCAGACGGCATGATAGATGGCATCGTACTGCGCAACACGGCGGGCATGACCGTCCGCACGTCTGCACCGGGCACGGCTTCTGCTACCATCGGCACTGCCGGTCTGTCGTCGGGCGTTTACCTCGTGACAGTGAAAATAGGAACGAAAGTCATTACCCGGAAAATCACACTGTAAGATAAAACAGTCCTGATTCAAAAGGATTTTCAACAAGAGAGAGGCCGCGACGTACGAAACATCGCGGCCTCTCTTACTGTAATATAATACTTTCTTCCTCGGACAGATGCCTATCGGACAATCACCTTACGACGGTCATCCGTAATGTAAACGCCACCGATGACAGGTTTCGTCACACGGCGCCCGCCAAGGTCGTAATATCCTGTCTTCCCTGCCGATACCGGCGTTTCAACCTCAACTTCCCCGATAGCGGTAGCCGTCAGCTCCGTTGGTTCGATATACCAGTAGGAAGCATCGTTGGACGAAGGAGAACCGGCCTTCCAGGGCACAAGACGCGTCTTGTCACCAGCCAGATGTATAGCCGGATAAGCCGCATTGACCGGCGTGACGCAAACCAGTGAGCTGAGTCCGGCCGTAGTGGATTCTACCCGATAGCTTGCCGCATCGGCCGCAGTTGCCACCACAGGTATGCGCGTTTCCACCGCTCCCGTAGCACCGATGTAAACACCCTGCGTCTCGTTCAGGATTCTCCAGTAGCCGTCCTCCGTCGTGATGAAAGCGAACAACTGTCTCCCGTCCGCTTCGTTCAGAGAAGCAACCGTGAGATTGTCGGACAAAGTCTTGAGGTAAAGCTCACCGGCACGGCCGTAATTGCGCAGGCGGTACACACGGCCGTTTTCAATCTCTATCCTGTCCGCTCCGGCCACAGCGGCATTAAAGGCGACATTGTTCTCAAAGGTAGAGTTCTCCGCATAAGCGCGGTAAGCGGCCTCGATGGAAGCGATGCCCTCGTCCGTAAGCTGGCCCACATAAGCGCCGTTGCCGGCCTGCTTGTAACTCTCCAGTCTGGCCGCGTTCACGACACGCGTCAAGGAGTCTGCCACGGCACCGTCCGTATCGGGACAATAGCAATAGGCGCTGTCGGTAATCTGCTCGATGCTCAGCGTCTTGAACACTCCGGTATAGTCCTTTCCGTACGTGCTTTCCTCCCAGAAGAAGGCCAGTTTGTCGTCGTGTTGCCAAGTCATGGTCGAATAGGCGGAGCCAAGTTTCGTCACTTCGTAAGCTCCGTCCCATCCGGCTGCGAAGTTCTCCACCGTACCGTAGTCCTCGTAACCTTCCAGTTTCTTGTAATTGATGCCCACGTGAGAACGGTTGCCCGGCCCGAAAGGAACGCTCTGCAGTGCCAGGTACATCTTCTTTCCCGTAGCATTCTCCTGCACCGGCAGAATCATGATCTCACCGTTGCAGGCGTTGGAAGAAGCCTTGACAAGCGTGCTCATGGTATCGTCGCCCCAGAATCCTTCGCCTTTTTCCACATTGGTGTAGCTGAAAATATTGTATCTGCGGCCGCCGCCCACGCGCGTGCTGCAGATCACGCTTCCGTCGGGCAGTTCTTCCGCCTTGGGCTCGTCGGCCCCGCTCGGTATAGGCGGTGTCATGGGGTCGCCCAGAAAGTTCCAGGTCTGTCCGAAGTCATCGGAATACATCACCCAATTGGCCACGACGGGACCCGCTGCGGTGTTGCGTCCACTGAGCACGGCATAGAGGCGGAAGTATTCGCCCACCTTCACGCGGGAGCTTTGCATGATGCGGCCCGACCCGAAGAACATGGAGTCGATGTAGCCGTAGGGCACGGTGCCGTCAAACATAGTGTAGATCTGCTCCGTGATGTCTTGGAAGGCCGTCCAGGTGGTGCCGCCGTCTTCGCTGTACCAACGGGCCACGGAGTTGGGTATCTCGCGGGTGGCCGAAAAGAAAGGCGTCCGTCCGCACACGCTCATCATCAGCACCCGCGCACTTTCGCGGTCGCCAACGATGGCGGCATCGCCGAAACCGCAGTCGCGGTTCTCGTTCGAGGTGGCCAGCGTCCCCTTGCCGGTTCCCTGCGTCACAGGCTTGCCTGCGGCATCACGGCAAAGGTCCGGTTCGGTCCAGGTCGCCCCGTTGTCGTCCGACACCGAAATATGGAGGTCTATACGACCGTTGCCTATGTCGGCGCCGCAATAGCGATAGTCGCAGATGGCCACGAGACGCCCGGTGGTGCCCACCGTCGCGATGGCCGGAATACGATAGACAATGTTGTGCGACGCATCATTGCCATAGGCGAAAAGTATCTTCTTGTCTGCATCCACTCCTTCGCGGGCACGACGCACGGTCACATAGAAATCACTCAACACCACATCCTTATTATCTCCCGTCATCTGGAAGGTAGCGACGTTCTCCACCAGCCCGTCCACACGGACGTTCTGCTTCACGGAGTTCGTACTCGTCACGGTCGTCCCGTCCGCCGGTGTGATATTGATGACGGCGGCTGCGTCGGCACAGGCGAAGTCAAACCCGTATCCGCCAATGGAATACTTCGTGGAGGTAGTGAACGTGTAGGTGCATCCGCCGGCTCCCGGAGCAATCATGAACTCGTCGCCGGCTCTTTTCATGTTGTTGTTCGAACCGGAAGTAAAGGTAAACCCGGGCGTACCTCCATAAGTCCATGTAGCGTAATAGTTGGCCGAAGCGTTGGCGCCCTGCTCCATCGTTCCCTCGCTTTTCACCACGGGAACGGTAGTCTCGGCAAAACGGATCGCCACCGTCGAACCGGCGTCTTTCCCTTCTGCCCAGAAGGCGAGATCGCCCCGCCCGCCAAAGTTATTCAGGGCATAATCCGTACCGTGGAGTATGACGAACTGCCCTTCTACATCGTCGAGGCTTACCTTGTCGGAGGCACGGAAATCCCAGCGGTCTACGTATCCTTCGGGCAACGCATCCGCTGCCTGCAACGTCGGATAAGTGGAACCGCCCGTACCGCCCACTCCGGCAATGCTGCCCATGACTGTGGAAGAGGCCAGCACCTTGCCTGCTCCCGCAGCTTTGTTATAAATACGGTAACCGCTCTCCTCGTCTCCGGCGAAACACCACAGATCGCCGGCCTCCAGGTCGGTGACAATGCGGTTGAGGGCAATCTTGTTCGCTGTCCCATTATCGGAGATAATCATCTGCGAGGCACCGATCTGCATAGTATACCATACAGTCTTTTCCGCAAAGTTTCCGTCTTCAGTGATGGTAGTGGGTATGAATACACGGTTACTCCCGGTATCCTCCGACCGCGAGACAGTGACGGTGAAGTCGGTCGTGACGGCGGCTTTGTTGGCGTTGTCCGATACGACAAAGGTCGTGCTCGAGGCCGCAAGCCCCGTGACGCTGACCGTCCGTTCGGCAGACGCCGCACTTACGATGGCTGTCCCTCCGTCCGGAGTGACAGTACAATCCACCGAAGCGTCGCTGCCCGTAAACTTGAAAGAATAGCCCTCGATGACATATCCCGCCGGCACGGCCAACGTGTACGTGGCGGTTTTCACCGTTCCGGTATACAGTTCAAGGTTGCTTCCTCCGTCGTGTTGTTTCATGTTGTTGGCCGGACAACTGAGCGTAAGCGCCGGTGTGCCCGTCGCCGTCCATTGTTTGGAATACACCGCGACTCCCGAGGTGAAAGAACCGTGGTCGTTATCCACGGCAATGACGATTCTCTCGTCCGCGACATCGCTGTCATCGGCCGGAGCCACCGCACCAACTGTCGCCGCCGTGCCGAAGCAGAACAGCGAAAGGAGTAGAAATTTTGTTCGCATAAAAATAAAATAAAGGGTTAATAAAAAGATTGATTTAATATTGCTTCAAACAATATTTCACAAAAATAAAACAATTTATTCAGAAACAACAATCTTCCTTGCTTTTTCTTTCGCGCGCAGCAAACCACACATACACCGACAAAAAGTCCGATTCAGAATAAAAATTATATCTGAACCGGACTTTCCTCTTACCCCAGAGCCGACACGGGGACTCGAACCCCGGACCCTTTCATTACGAATGAAATGCTCTACCAACTGAGCCATGTCGGCGGTTTGAAAACCGAGTGCAAAGATAGAGCTTTTTTCGTAAACAGCGAAACTTACGCCTCTTTTTTTTCGCTTCGCACCGCTTTTTTGAACCCGGCCGAGGCTGGAGGAAGAAAATATCGCAAACAAGCCATGTTCCATAAAAAGGATTTTCAACGAATGTTGCATGATTGAGCAACTTTAAATATCTTTGCGGCATGAAACGGCGGATATTGACATACGGCGGTTACTTCGAAGCATTCATGAATACCTTGAATAAAAAGGAGCAAGAGAAAATCCAATATGGATTGCTCTTACTCAAAACTCAGGACAGGCTTCCTGCAAAGTTCATCAAACTTATCAAGGACGGCTTGTATGAGTTGCGCACCGAATATAGCGGGAATATTTTCCGGGTATTCTTCATTTTCGATGAAGGTAAAATCGTTGTCTTGTTCAATGGCTTTCAGAAGAAGAGCCAGAAGACACCGCCAAACGAAATAAATAAAGCATTAAAGATAAAGGAGGCATATTATGCAGACAAACAATCATCAAATCGTTGACTACGACCTTATTCTCGACCAAAAGTTTGGTAAGGAAGGAACTCCCGAACGTATCAAGGCTGAAGAAGATGCGCTCTCTTTCTATTCCGGCCAGATACTGCTTGACGCCCGCAAGGAGGCCAAAATAACTCAAACGGAGTTGGCAAAGCGCATCAACTCCACCAAATCCTATATTTCCAAAGTAGAAAAAGGCGTAATCGTTCCCAGCGTGGGGGCGTTCTATCGCATTATCCATGCACTCGGAATGAGAGTGGAAGTAGTGAAACCCATTTATTAGGAAACTTCCCCCACCCCGTAAAAAGCATCATCCGCGCCGCGAGGAAGACTCCCTCATGGCGCGGATGATGCTTTTTACGGATGTTCCGTCCCGCTCTTTTCCCGAGCGGAACGGAACATGTGAATCACTCTGCCCAGATATTCCAATCGTCACCATCGGTGCTCAACACTTCGCCTTCCTGCGAAGCATCGCTGCCGCCAATCATGGACAGGGCTATCATATTCTCCAATTCTACGTCGTGAATCTCCACGGCGGGGGCTATATAATCTTTTTTCATCGTTTCTTTGTTTTTGCGTTAGAACTATTCTCGAATCACTTCACAGCTTTCTTGGCACCGTTTACTACATAGATACCCTTTGACAAGCCGTTCAAAGCTTCGCTCATCTTCACACCCTCGCGCACTTTCACACCGTCGATAGTGTACACATCCACCTGTGCGGCGGCAGCATCCACACCCTGGATACCGGTCAGGACACCTTCGAATACGAAAGCCGTCACTTCGGCCGAAGCATCCGCCGGAGCCGTCAGATAAGCACGGTTGGCACCTACTGTGGGCTCTGCACCTTCTGCCACGCGATAGAATCCGGCGATACCGTTGTTGTTCTGCAGTACATACGTACCGGGAACTGCTGTCGTCTGTACGAACGTACCGGTGAGCAGACCTGCCGTATAAGCGTCGTTGTAAGCGGCACCCACGCCCGTGAACGTGTATTCTCCAGCCTTACCTTCCACGATGTACGGAGTGTTGGCGGCGATTTCCGTCGCTTCCGTCAGCGTGAGCACTTTGTTGCCCGCTACCTGAGACTCTTCCGCACTTTCCGTCGCATATACCTTGATGCCTTCCGGAATTTCCTTCACGGCATAGGGTAGCATCACGGTGGCAAAACCGGCCTCCGTCACCTTCAGCGTCACGGCAGGTTTCTCTACGGATACCAGAGCCAGGTCTGAGTGAGCACCGGTCGTGTAAACACCGCCTTCGGCATTGCCGTCGCCGTCCTGACAACCGAGATTAGCATTAGCCGCCGTGTTCAGCAGGTGGTAGATGCCTTCCGTCTCCGTAGCAATCACTTTCACCACCAGGGCTTTCTCGCTATCGTCCGTCAGTCGGATCTGCGAGTCATTACCGCCGCCGATCTTTGCACCCGTACTTACGAACCTTTCCACGCCGTCGGCAAAGACGGTGCTGAGGATGTAGTTGTCCGTACCGTCCACCTTCGTGAAGGTAACATATTGTGCCAAGTGAGGTCTGTTGATATAAGACTTATTAATAAACATACCGCTCACACCGTTCTCGCGGAATGCCCAAGGAATATCCTTGAATCCGTAATTGTCGCCCGTGCGGATGATTATGTTGAACACTTCGCCTTCCGCCGGTTCATTCAGACCGGAAGCCTTGTAAGCCTCCAGAGCGGCTTTCAGTGCATCGTTAGCTGCGACCAGTTCTTCAATCTCCAGCGAAGCAGCTCCGTCTACCGAACCTTGAGCCGAAGCGATGGCCGTCTGCAACGCAGAGACTGCATCGGCGGAATACTTGAATGCGCCTTCGCCCACGTTTACCTTGGTGGCAGCTTCAGCCTGTGCGATGGTTCCATTCAGCGTATTGCTGACATAAATACGTTTATAAGTCTCCTTGTCCATCTTCAACATGATATCGGAGAAGCTACCCCAAGCCCAGCCGGATGTTGTGATCGTGGCATTGAGTTCCACCTCCGTCTCTTCCGTCAGGTTCAGGTGTACAAACTCCCATTCCCATCCGCGGCCATTTCCGTTGTTGGCATACGTGCCGTCCTCCGAGAAGTTGGCCTGACCATCGGTATCGATACCGTAGCCGGTATCTCCCTTGGCTGTAAACTTCACCGTCGTATCGTCTATCTTCAGTTCCATCGTGGCTGCGGTAGCCGAACGGCCGGCAGCCATCAGCACGTACTCGCCGGCCGGCAAGGTTACTTTCGTAGTCAAGGAACGGGTTATGTCCGTACCGGCCGTATCATAATAAGAACGACCGTCTCCGCTCCAGTGCTGTCCGCTGGCTTTGCCGATTTCACCGCTCCAGTTCCCCACTTCATAATCGTAAACATACTCTGCTTTCACCTTGTTATAGGTGGCGACGTTCAAGGCCTGTGCGGCAGCCACGGCAGCCTCATCGTCATAAGTGCCGCCGGCAATGGCCGCTTCCTCGGCCGTAACATCTATTCCGAAACTCTTGGCCGTGGCCGTCTCGCGCTGCAGGTAAGCGTAATTGGCGATGCTGGTCTTGGCATTGGCGATAGCTACACGCAAACCGGCAATGGCGTCCGACAATTCTTCCACTGAAGATTCCTGGGTCAATTCTTTGTCAGCCAAAGCATCCTTGCATGCGGCAGACATCACGGAACCGGATGCAAGAAGCGCATCCGCTTCTGCGCGCAGAGGAGCGTACATGGCATATATTCCACTATAATACAAATGAAAATCATCGGCACCGGCCCATTTACCGTTTCCGCATTCGGCATAGAAACCTATCTTTATATTACCGGAAGTCACCTTGATACCGTCGACCAAAGTCCAGCCCCAGCCACCGCCTAATTCATTACCACTGTTACCAACATGATGAATATCCGTGCGGAAAGTCTCTCCATCGGATTCCACATAGATATTACCCACTGTCACATTGGCTTCTGCGCGAGTGGCTGCCTTCAGCGAGTACACGCCTTCCGGCAGTCCGCTTACGGCCTGCGTCATGTTCATGGTCGCATTCCAAATATCAAAATACGTATTGTCCGGAGCGCCATCATATTGTTCTCCAGCATTCATTCTTGTGCCACTCCATCCATCTGACGATGCAACCGCAGCATTCACAATCTTAAAGGTCACATCAAAGACGAATCCATTTATCGGTTGGGCTGCCAGCACATAAGTTTGACGGGCAGTTTCCAGAACGGCAATAGCGGTATTCAACTCATCTGCGTTCACTGCAGACGTAGTAACCGACTGTGCGGCTGCAATAGTGCTTTCCAAACCGGCTTTATCATCCGCCGTAGCCACAGACTTCTCATTTATCTCCTGGCAACGTGCAATAGCTTCTTTCAATTGAGACAAAGGCAATACGGCTGCTTTGTATGCAATCATTGAAGCATTCAACTCGCTTGAAGCTGTTTCCAACGCTTTCTTGGTAGCAGTTTGAATAGCCGCTTCGGCATTGGCTATCTTTGTATTCAAGTCGGTAAGCAAATAATCCAAGGACACCTCTGTTGCTACCATATTCCGTGCTTCCGTTAACTGCTCATTCAATTTTTCAATAGCCGCAGTCGTATCAAAGCCCAAATATGTCAATGTCACATTGTCCCATGCAATCCAGTTAGCTGTACAGTTTTCTGTTTTCAAACCAATTTTCAAGTTTCCGTCGGTAACAACGTCCTCTACGGTAAATATTTCAGGCACGCCATTGTCTGTAGCGACAGCTGTCGACTGGCTACCGGCATACAAACTAACCCCACTTATATCGCGAGGATTCTCTGTATTTTGCATAGTAGCATTAATAGCTGCAGACAAACGATATTTACCGTTTGGCAAACCAGTCAATGTCTGATTGGCATCAAGATTTCCTAACTTATTAGGAGAGCCCGTCCACTTCTCCAACATATAAAAACCGGAATGGTTCGGACGATCCGTATTTCCCTGTAAAGCCAATCCACCGTTCCAAACCAAATTACCTGCCTCCATTCTCGCATTGGGTACACATCCCGTCATATCCAACGGTGCATTGACAGTAACATTTTCTTCATCACAGGTGTACAGGCGCAAGTTATCATACAGCATATCCGAACGCTGATTACTCCACAACCTTGCATTCAAACCGACTTTGATCGACTTAGCCTCCGTCAGTTCGAAATACACACCTATCTTGGACCAATCCGCCTTTCCAATATAATTGACATATTTTGGATCATCACTACTCATATTATTGCCGTTCGTTCCGTCAGAGAAATAAGCAAACAATTGCTTCTCTGCGGTTCCTGCGATTTCCACGTTATCATTGCCGCTAACCACCAAACGCAACTGGGAATGATAGCCACTACTATTACACATGTCGTATGCCTTATAGTCGCATACTAAGTAATACTTACCGGCAGGAAGTTCCTGAGACGAAGAGGTTGACAAATTCCACACCACTCCACTTTTCTCATTCCAACCGTGACGAGTATGAAAAAAGTAATCCCCATCACTCGGAGATGAAGTTGTACCTAATGCACTGGGAACCGCATCCCCTGCCTTGTAAGTACCATTATTTGTATAACTTGCCGCAGTCGGAAGAGTCCAGCCCTCCGTTCCATTCTCAAACGACGGATTGGCAAAATACTGCGCCGTCACATCCGTCTGTGCAGATAGTGTGACTAAACCCGCACCAGCCGCCAGCAAGGCAGCCATGCTTAGTAATCGTTTTTTCATGTTTTTTGTGTTTAAAATAAAGTATTAATTAATAAATGTTTGTCTTTCATGTTTGCTTTCTGTCCATATATAATACAGGACGTGGCAAAATTACGATAAAAGGGCATAAATAAGACACAGGAAACATTAAAAAAACATAAATAAATATTCAAGGCAAATTTTAAAGACAACAAAAACTATAGTAGGGTCTCCATTCTAATTTAAGACATATGACATATTTAGGCTCAGCAGCAAACCGGCGTGGATACCCGCATCCGCCCGTCGCCTACTTCTGCACCACCAGATACCTGTTCCCCT
>CAZIMK010000048.1:0-19412 GCA_964540455.1 uncultured Paraprevotella sp. | reverse complement strand
ATTCCGCTTGGCTAATATATATGCGTATCCCCACTGATTTTCTACTGACCCGATAAATGAACCATTTATCGCTGGCAATCAAACAGTTTGAACCATTGAAGCATTTTTCCGAGAACATCTGTGTAGGGAGGAGGCGGTGACAGGCTCCGACCTACCGCCACGCAAGCAGTTCCGGTGTCAAGCCACAGACAAGGCACTTGCCGAGTGGAGTGCGGTTCACTATAGGTAGTGAAGCGCTGTTCACTATAGGTAGTGGAGAACGATTTACTATAGGTAGTGGAGCGCTGTTCACTATGCGTAGTGAAATACTATCCTTAGATGCTCACGATAGTATTCTTTACCCTCTAAGGACAGTATTCCTGATGTTCCTATTTAAGTTTGAATGAACTCCTCACTTAAGTTTGAATAAATACATTATCGTAATTAAAATGAATACCTTACGATAACTATAATAATACAAAAAAGTATCTTCCGATACAAAAACGGGACTCACATACCCGTCATGAAGCAAGTCTGTGAGTCCCGGTAAGTTATATAAATCCTATCAGGAAAAGATGATCAGTCTTTCAACTCAATCTTCAGGTTCAGTTCGTCCAACTGATTGTTGTCGATGAAAGACGGAGCATCCAACATGACATCGCGCCCGCTATTGTTCTTCGGGAAGGCGATGCAGTCGCGGATGCTGTCCAGACCGGCAAACAGGCTGACCCAACGGTCGAGACCGTATGCCAGACCTCCGTGAGGCGGCGCACCATACTTGAAGGCGTTCATCAGGAAGCCGAACTGCTCTTGCGCACGTTCCGGCGTGAAACCGAGAATGGTGAACATCTTGTTCTGCAGGTCCGGATCAAAAATACGGATGGAGCCGCCACCCACTTCCACACCGTTGCACACCATGTCATACGCATCGGCACGCACGGCTGCCGGGTCGGTGTCCAACAAGGGAATATCCTCGTCCTTGGGATGCGTAAAGGGATGGTGCATGGCCATCAGACGACCTTCCTCCTCGCTCCACTCAAACATGGGGAAGTCCACCACCCACAGAAGAGAAAACTTATTCTTATCGCGCAATCCCAGACGGTTGCCCATCTCCAGACGCAGTTCACACAACTGCTTGCGGGTCCTCATTGCACTGTCGCCGCTCATGATAAGAATCAGATCGCCCGGATCGGCCTGCATGGCTTCCTTCAGGCGCAACAATACCTCGGGAGCATAAAACTTGTCCACGCTACTCTTCACACTACCGTCTTCCTGCACACGGGCATACACCAGTCCCTTGGCACCAATCTGGCTACGCTTCACGAAGTCCGTCAGCTGGTCCAACTGCTTACGGGTGTACAAGGCACAACCCGGCGCACAGATACCACCGATATAGGACGCATCGTTGAATACGCCAAACTCACCCGTGCCTTTCAGCACATCCATCAGTTCCACGAACTCCATGCCAAAACGCGTATCCGGTTTGTCGCTTCCGTACAGACGCATCGCATCGCTCCACGGCATGCGCGGGAACGGTTCAGTCAGTTCCACCCCTCGTATGGCCTTGAACAGATGCTTGGCCATGCCTTCGAACGTGGCTATCACATCCTCCTGCTCCACGAAACTCATCTCGCAGTCGATCTGCGTAAATTCCGGCTGACGGTCGGCGCGCAGGTCCTCATCGCGGAAACACTTCACAATCTGGAAGTAGCGGTCCATACCAGCCACCATAAGCAACTGTTTCAGCGTCTGCGGGCTCTGGGGCAAGGCGTAGAACTGTCCCGGGTTCATACGCGAAGGCACCACGAAATCGCGCGCACCCTCGGGCGTGGAACCGATGAGCATAGGTGTCTCTATCTCAAGGAAGCCGAGGCTGTCCAGATAGCGGCGCACCTCCATCGTCATCCGGTGGCGCAGTTCGATATTCTGACGCACGGCCGCACGGCGCAGATCCAGATAGCGGTATTTCATACGGATATCATCCCCACCGTCCGTATTGTCCTCGATGGTGAACGGAGGCGTCAGCGACGCGTTGAGCACGGTCAGCCCCGACACGATAATTTCCACTTCTCCGGTGGGCAAGTTCTTGTTCTTGCTCTCACGCTCGCTTACCGTTCCGGTCACCTGAATAACATATTCACGTCCCAACTTGTTGGCCTGTTCACAGAGCGAAGCATCCACTTCCTCGTTAAACACAAGTTGCGTAATACCATAGCGGTCGCGGATATCCACAAACGTCATACCGCCCATCTTGCGGGTTCTCTGCACCCATCCGGCCAACGTCACGTTCTGCCCCGCATCCGCCAGACGCAGTTCGCCGCACGTATTTGTCCTAAACATAGTTTATCTCCTCTGATTAAAAGATTGTATTTTGCATTTGACTGCAAAATTAAAGTTTTTTCGGCATTTGACAAAGATAATCCGCAACGGATAATTCATAATTCGTCATCCGGACTCCGCAAGTCCTCGCGTGAGGAGAACCATCGGTCAGAGCATTCCCTTGCTGGACGGCAGCTCATAATGGTATATGTCACGCCGTACGGCCATCTTCAGACTACGGGCAAAAGCCTTGAATATACCTTCTATCTTATGATGTTCGTTCATTCCCTCCGCCCTGATGTTCAAGTTCATCCGAGCTGCATCACTCAGACTTTTGAAGAAATGGAGAAACATCTCGCAAGGCATTTCTCCGATACGCTCACGCTGGAAATCAGCATCCCACACCAGCCAGGGACGCCCGCCGAAGTCGAGCGCCACGCTACACAGGCAATCATCCATAGGCAGACAATAACCATAGCGTTCGATGCCGCGTTTGTCCCCCAGTGCCCGACCGATACATTCACCCAATGCCAGTGCCGTGTCCTCTATCGTGTGGTGTTCGTCCACGTACAGATCACCGTCCGTCCGTATCATCAGGTCCATACCGCCATGCCGGGCTATCTGCTCCAGCATATGGTCGAAGAATCCCAGCCCCGTACAGATATCCGCCCGTCCGCATCCGTCCAGGTCGAGCCTTACCTCTATATCCGTTTCTTTCGTAGTGCGGCGCACGGAAGCCGTACGCTCACCGGCATAGACAGTTTCAGCTACCTGTTGCCATGTCTCCACGTATCTCACCTGCCCGTCGTTCTTTCCGCCGGATTTCAGGATGACAGCCTTGCATCCGAGATTGCGGGCCAGTTGCGCGTCCGTCTCCCTGTCGCCAATGACATACGAAGCCGCCAAGTCATATTCCTCCGTCATATAACGGGTCAGCATCCCTGTACCCGGCTTACGTGTCGGCAGATTGTCCGCCGGAAAACTGCGGTCGATGAGAATATCATCGAAGGTGATTCCCTCTCCCTCGAGCGTTTTCAGCATCAGGTTGTGCGTAGGCCAGAAGGTTTCCTCCGGATAGGCCTCCGTACCCAGTCCGTCCTGGTTGGATACCATTACAAACTCATAATCCGTGTGTTCGCGCAGAAAACCGAGATGGCGCATCACTCCGGGCACGAACTCCAGTTTCTCGAATGCATCCACCTGTTCGTCCGCCGGTTCGCAGATAAGCGTGCCGTCCCGGTCTATAAAAAGTGCTTTCTTCATTGTATTTCGTATTTTACCTGTACTGCCGCAACGCTCCCAGCAACTTGCAGTTTTCCTGCGGCGTACCGATGGTGACACGCAGACAGTTGCCGCACAGTTCCACCCGGGAACGATTACGCACGATAATTCCCCGTTTCACTAAATAATCGTAAACGTCATCCGCTCCTTTCACCCGAGCCAGAAAGAAGTTGGCATCCGTGGGAAACACACGTTCGCAGAACGGGAGATCTGCAAAAGAACGCATCACGTTTCCACGCTCGACTTTCAAGTCGGTCACCCATTTATCTATCGTATAAGGTTTCTTCAGCAGTTCCAATGCCTGACGCTGTGTGAGAGAATTGACATTATAGGGATACTTTACCTTGTTAAACAGCGCTATAATCTCCTCCGAAGCAAAAGCCATGCCCAGCCGCAGGGCCGCGCACCCCCATGCTTTAGAAAAAGTATTCAGCACAATAAGGTTGGGCCAGGAATCGAGTTCCTCGCGGAAAGGCCGTTCGTGCGAAAAGTCAGCATAAGCCTCATCGATAACCACAATACCGTTGAATTCGCGTAACACCCGCAATATCTCGTCACGTAGCAGACTGTTGCCTGTAGGATTGTTGGGCGAACAAAGAAAGACCGCTTTCGTCTGTTCGTCCGTCGCAGCCAGCAGACGGTCGGCGCGCAACTGGTATCCGTCGTCAAGCGACACAGACCGGTAATCCACGTCGTTCACATCGGCGCATACCTTATACATGCCATACGTGGGGGCAATGGCCACCACATTATCCACCTCCGGACGGCAGAACACACGGAACACTAAGTCGATGGCCTCGTCACTGCCGTTACCCAGGAATATCTGCTTCGGCGATACACGCTTGAGAGGAGCCAGCATACATTTCAGGTCCTCCTGCAAAGGATCGGGATAACGGTTGAAAGGGGCGTTATAAGGATTCTCGTTGGCATCCAGAAAGACAGAAGCTTCCATTCCCTTATATTCGTCGCGCGCCGAACTGTACGGCTGCAAGTTCCACACGTTGGGGCGCACAAGTTCCTGCAAAGGTTTCATCATGTTTTCATTTATCGGTTAGTAATACTGTCCAGTCTCACTGTCATGGCGTTCCGATGGGCATCCAGCTGTTCTCCGGACGCCATCACCTCCACAACCCGCCCTATATGCCCGAGTCCCTCGGGTGTCAGCTCCTGAAACGTGATTTTACGGCAATAACTGTCCAGATTGACACCGCTGTAAGCCGTCGCCCATCCATTGGTAGGAAGCGTATGATTGGTACCGGAGGCATAGTCGCCAGCGCTCTCCGGAGTATAATGCCCCAGGAAAACACTGCCGGCGTTAACCACTCCCCCAGCCCATTCCCGGTAATTTTCCGTTTCGATAATCAGATGCTCGGGCGCATAGCGGTTGGTGAGTTCCAGCGCCTCCTCCTTTCCGCGGACAAGAACGAGCCTGCTGTTCTCCAGCGCCCGGGCGGCGATGTCGCGGCGGGGCAACCGTGCCAACTGGCGCTCCACCTCGACCTGTACGCGGGGAATGAGCTGTTCGTCCGTCGTAACGAGCAACACCTGGCTGTCCGCCCCATGCTCGGCCTGCGACAGGAGGTCAGCGGCTACGAAAACAGGATTGGCCGAAGCGTCCGCCAGCACTTCCACCTCCGACGGCCCGGCTGGCATGTCAATGGCCACGTCGTGCAGCGACACTTCTTGCTTGGCCGCCATCACATACTGGTTCCCCGGGCCGAATATCTTGTATACCCGGGGAATGCTCTCCGTGCCATAGGCCATGGCTCCGATGGCCTGCACGCCTCCGGCCTTGAAGATACGGTCCACACCGGCCATACGGGCCGCACAGAGAATGGCCGGATGCACTTTGCCCTGGCGGTCGGGCGGCGTACAGAGTACTATCTCACGGCAGCCGGCAATGCGAGCCGGCGTGGCCAGCATGAGCACGGTGGAAAACAATGGGGCCGTCCCGCCGGGAATATAAAGCCCCACTTTCTCGACAGGCACAGCCTTCTGCCAGCATGTGACTCCCGGCTGTACCTCCACAGACCGCGTAACATGTCGCTGCGAGGCATGGAACTTCTCAATGTTGGAATGCGCCGTCCGCAGAGCCTCTTTCAATTCTGGAGCGACCAGCCCTTCGGCCTCGTCCATCTCTTCCTGCGTAACGGCCAGCGAACCAAGCTCCACCTTGTCAAACTGACACTCATAATCTTTCACGGCGGCGTCGCCTTCCGCCCGCACGCGAGCCAGCACGGTACGCACGGTACCACACAAAGCCGTCGTGTCCATCGTGGGCCGAGCCAGTAAGGCTTCCCACTCTTCCCGTTCCGGGTATCTGATAACTCTCATAATCTCGTTGTTCTTTCGTCCGTACTCACCTTAGAGAATCATTTTCTCTACCGGTATCACAAGAATGCCCTGCGCCCCGAGTTCCTTAAGCCGGCTGATGATGTCCCAAAAACATTTCTCGTCGAGCACCGTATGCACACTGCTCCACCCTTCCTGCGCCAACGGCATCACCGTGGGACTCTTCGCCCCTGGCAACACGGCCACCACTTCGTCCACGCGCTCTGACGGCACGTTCATCAGCACGTACTTTTTGTCCTCGGCGCTCTTGACGGCTTCGATGCGGAACAGCAGTTCATCCAGGATTTCCCGCTTCCCGTCATCCATCCCCCGATGGCCAATAAGCAAGGCCTCGCTCTTCATTACGACTTCCACCTCACTCAGATTGTTGCTCACAAGTGTAGAACCGGAACTGACGATATCGAATATAGCGTCCGAAAGCCCGATTCCCGGAGATATTTCCACCGACCCTGTAATGACATGTATGTCCGCACGTATGCCGTTACGCTCCATAAACGAACGTAAAATGTTGGGATAGGACGTGGCTATCTTCCGGTCTTCGAACCAGTGCAATCCGTCGTAACCGGCCTGCTTGGGCACGGCCAGCGACAGACGGCAACGACTGAATCCCAGACGGCGCACGATGTCGGCATCCTCTCCACGCTCTACAAACTCGTTCTCACCCACGACACCTATGTCCGCTACACCGGTAGCCACGGACTGCGGTATATCATCGTCGCGCAAATAAAGCACCTCTACCGGAAAGTTGGGCGATTGCACCAGTAACGTCCTCTTCGATGAACTTACCTTTATGCCGGCTTCGGCCAGCAGGGCCATCGTGTCTTCATACAGACGGCCTTTCGATTGTACGGCTATTCTAAGCATATCTGTCTCTTGTTTTTTTGTTCCATTTGTTCTCATCCGCCGGGACTACGGAAAAAGGCCTGCCTTTCCCGGCAAGCCTTTTTCCATTCCCTGTATACACAGTCACAGCCCGCCGATTTTACGCGCCGGGATGATGATGATATGTAGCGAAAGTTATCTCCATATTTCTTTTTTCGGTGCAAAGATACATTTTCAGATACAAACCTACAAGCATTTTGTTATTTTTATGCAGAGATAACTTACACTTCATAATCGGTGCACGAACGTGCTACCTTATACTCCTTAATCACACCGGCGGCAGCCATGTGGGCGGGATGGACGGCGTATGCCTGTACGTCAGCCAGTGTGTCGAATTCACTGTAAAGGGCCAGATCGTATTGTTCAGCGGGATTCATGTTCATCCCCACCTCCACCTTGCGTATGAAAGGAATCTGCGCCGGCAACGCCTCTATCCTATCCTTAAACTCGCGCATGACGCGTGTTTTCAAGCTCCCGTCCATCGACGGTTCCAACCGAAACAATACTATGTGTTTTACCATAATCTTTAAGTTCTATATGTAACTCAATCCCCGCGGAGAGTTTCCGACAGGCGCGGTACAAAGGTATGGAAAAAATAACGATTGTTCGGAAAAAGGTATATGAAATGTGAAATATATCCGCTATATTTGCAGGAAAGCGAATAGGAACCATTTAACAAAAACCATAAAGAAACAATCATAATAATATGTATATCATCGGTATTGCCGGCGGAACGGCATCGGGCAAGACATCCGTGGTCCGGAAGATATATGAGAGTCTGCCCTGCGAAAAAGTGGCTCTCATACCACAGGACTCTTATTATAACGACAACACGGGAATGCCCATGGAGAAACGGCACAAGATAAACTTCGACCACCCCGACGCTTTCGACTGGGCACTGCTCACCCGGCACATCCGAATGCTTAGCGAGGGAACAGCCGTCGAACAGCCGACATACTCTTACCTGGAATGCAACCGATTGCCGGGAACCATACACATCGAACCGTGCGAAGTGCTTATCGTTGAGGGTATCATGGCACTTTATCAGAAAGAACTGCGGGATCTGATGGATCTGAAAATCTTCGTGGACACGGATGCGGACGACCGCCTTGTACGGCTCATACAGCGGGACACGGTGGAGCGCGGACGCACAGTGGAAATGGTCACGGAACGCTACGAACGGGTACTCAAACCCATGCACCTTGAATTTATCGAACCGACCAAACGCTATGCCGACCTCATTATCCCGCAAGGAGGAGGTAACGAAAAAGCCATCGAAATCATGCAGACATATATCAGGCACCGCCTGTGCCCCGGTGACTGAAAAAGAGACGGGAGCAGACGATGGAGAACCGTGAAGACTTATTCGATGAATCGAAACGTAAAGCTGTACAGGCAGCCCGGAACACGCACGCAAACGGAACCATCCGGCGCATCCGACTGACCGTAACGCGATGGGATAGCCGGTTTCTTTACGGAACGAACAACGAACAACCGGACAACGAGACCGTACAGGCCTGCTATGCCGAGAGGGAAACATCTCCTTTCGCCTCCCTGCGGGAGCAGTTGTACGAAGGAGCACAGGTAAACCTGCTTTCCGTGCGCATGCGTCCATCGGAAACGGAAGAAAATCATTACATTCTGTATCCGGAACTGGTGGTGCTGGAACCGGATTTTCTGGTGGATATCACCGCTATCTGCGCCTGCATCCGTCCCCATGGAACTACCGCGAAAAACCATCTGCTGAACAAGTTCGCACCAGCACCGCGCGGAACGGCCATCCGGCTGGGTAACACGGCCAACGAGTTTCTGGATGATTGTGTGAACGAACCCGCCGACGGAACAGATGCCGACGAGGATACACTTTACACAGCCTCCATGCGACGCAGTTTCCGGCAGGCACCACTGGACTACACGACCCTGGAGAACATTGACGCCCACTTTTTCGAAGCCTGCCGCCAACAGTTCACGCATATACGCCAGACCATAAGGAAACGGTTCTGCGTGGCGGATATCGACATATCCGCGAGCGACATACAACTGGAACCGGCTTTCTTATGCGAAGCACTGGGATTGCAGGGACGTATGGACTTGCTGGCTGACGACTTCCACAAGATAGTGGAACTGAAAAGCGGCAAAGCGGAAGAATACCCATTGCCACACCCCCAGGATGCACATACGATTCAAATGGCGCTTTACCGCGAAATTCTTTTCTATGGTCCAGGGATTCCGCACGAACAAGTAGCCACTTATCTGTTTTACTCCAGATATCCTCATTTCTACAACATACACCGACGCCCGAGCGACACGGCACGCGCCATCGCGCTGCGTAACGGCATCGTGCACATCGAACGTATGCTACGCAACGGAAAAGGCCCCGCTTTCTTCGCGGAACTCACAGAGGAAAGTTTCCATACAAACGGACGGAACGACCGCTTCTACGAACGTTATCTGCGCCCCAGCATCCTGTCGCTGCTCCACACCCTGCAACAGTCTCCCCCACTGGAAACAGCCTACTTTCACACATTCCTGGCTTTCACGGAACGGGAACAGTTTCTGGCCAAGACAGGCAGCAACTTACCGGATGCCGGACGGGGATTCGCCGAAGCATGGAACACCGACACGCAGACCAAAAGACTGAACGGCAACATCCTGACAGACCTACGCATCACGCCCCTGACGGACGGTGAAGGGGCTGTCATACAGATCGAGGCTGAACTACCCGACTACGGAAGCGAATTCTTACCTAACTTCCGGACAGGAGATATGGTCATGCTGTACGAACGGAACGGAGAACAAGACACGCTCATCAACCGCCAGGTGTTCCGCTGTACGCTCGAAGAAATATCCTCCGAACGCCTATTGCTCAAACTGGCCTACCGACAACGGCACACTCAGGTATTCCACAAAGACAGCCGTTATGCCGTAGAACCGGGTTACATGGACGCCACTTTCACACAGGCATACCGGGGACTGGCCGCCTTTCTCAAGGCCCCGCCCCGACGGCGCTCCCTGTTGCTGGGACAGATTGCTCCCCGACGGAATGAAGACTTACATCTGAACATACCGATAGAAAATGCGGATATAGCCCGTATCGTGCTCCGGGCCAAACAGGCCGAAGACTATTTTCTGCTGGTAGGTCCTCCCGGAACAGGCAAGACATCGGTCGCCTTGAAAGCGATGGTCGAAGAATTCCTTTCCGACCCATCCGCTCCCAACCTGTTACTGACGGCCTATACAAACCGGGCCGTGGACGAAATCTGCGGAATGCTGGAGAGTATCCGTCCCGCCCCTGCCTATGTACGCATCGGGCAAGAATCCTCGTGCGATCCGCGTTTCCGGTCACACCTTATCGGCAACATCGTGAAAGAAGGGCGCAACCGACGGGAGATACGACAATTGTTGTTCCCCATCCGCCTGTTCACAGGCACCCTTTCCAGCCTGAGTGGACATCCGGAATTATTTTCCCTGAAAAAGTTCGATACCGCCCTGATAGACGAAGCATCCCAGATACTGGAGCCGCAACTGCTTCCCCTGCTGTGCGCCACCCTGCCGGCTTCCGATCCAGACACTCCGCCGGTATGCGCCATCCGCCGGTTCATTCTAATAGGCGACCACAAGCAGTTGCCGGCGGTAGTGGTGCAATCGCAACGGGAATCGCTGGTAACGGATCCGGCCCTGCGCGACATCGGACTGACCGACGGTGCGCGTTCGCTGTTTGAACGCCTACACCGCCTGCAAGATATCCTTCACACTGACGGAATCGTGGACATGCTTCATCGGCAAGGACGCATGCACCCCGCTATCTGCGACTTGGTAAACGAAACGTTTTATGAAAACCGGCTCGACATCATACCCTTGCCGCATCAGACGGCGGAGTTACCTGTTCCCATCGGCACGACGGGACAAGAACTATTCCTCGCCTCCCACCGCACGGGATTCTTTCCGGTGGAAGTTCCTTTTACAGAAACAGAAAATGCAAAGATAAATATTCACGAAGCGCAGGTTATGGCCGACATCGTAAAGACTCTGGTCACCATATCCGAACACAACGGCACTCCACTCGACACGTCGCGCCAAGTCGGTATCATAGTGCCTTTCCGGGGACAAATAGCCCAAGTGAGAAAAGCATTGGAAGACATCGGGATAGCTGCCGGCCGAATGACTATTGACACAGTGGAACGGTATCAAGGCAGCCAGCGCGACATCATCCTGTATGGCACTACAATCAACTGCCCTTGCCAGCTGGATATGCTTTCCACACCGATATCGCTGGACGGGAAATGGATAGACCGCAAGCTCAATGTCGCCCTCACCCGCGCACGGAAACAATTTTTCCTCATCGGCAACGAAAAACTGTTGAAAGGGAGCGCCTCCTACCGACAGTTGCTGGAGCGTCTGCCCACTTGTCCCGGTTTTTCCACGCAGACGGACAAAAAAAACATTAAAAAGAGCAAATAAGGAAAAATTGAACATAAAAGAAGCCTTTTATACAATCCTATCACTTTTCATTTTTTAGTAACTTTGCCCCGTTTTTATAAAAGATATATTATATGATTAATGTTAACGGAAAATGTATGCGACTGATCGGGATCGTCAGTTGCGCGTTATGGATGATGACTTCCTGTCAGAAAACGACTCAGCGTCCGGCAATGCTGGCCGACTATGTGACTATGAAAGTAAAAACCGACTCACTGACATTGTCAACCCGTTATAGCGCGACCATCCGCGGTTGTCAGGACATTGAGATTTATCCTCAGGTAGGCGGTACACTGCAACGCCTATTGGTGACCGAAGGCGAACGTGTGAAGAAAGGACAGACACTGTTCATCATCGACCAGGTGCCTTTCCAGGCCGCTCTGAACACGGCGCAGGCCAATCTGGAATCGGCAAAGGCCTCCCTGTCGACGGCAGAACTGACTTATCAGAGTACGAAACGCCTGTTCGACCAGCAAGTCGTTTCGGATTTTGAACTGCAAAAGACACAGAATGCCCTATCAAGCGCCAAAGCTGCCGTTTCACAGGCAAAGGCACAAGTGGTGAACGCCCAGAACAACTTATCATATACAACGGTAAAAAGTCCAGCCGACGGTGTCATCGGTACGCTCCCCTATCGTCAGGGTGCGCTGGTGGGCAGCAGCATGCCGCAACCGCTGACTACAGTTTCAGACAACAACAGCATGTACGTATATTTCAGCCTGCCCGAAGCACGGTTGCTTGCCATGGCACGCGAATACGGCACCCCGGAAGAGGCTGTGGCACACATGCCGGAAGTTGGCCTGCAACTGGTGGACGGCACCATGTATGAACTGAAAGGAAAAGTAGAGACAGTCAGCGGCGTCATCGACCGCAATACCGGCAGCGTGAGCCTGCGTGCCGTCTTCGACAATCCCAAGCATATCCTATTCAGCGGAAGCACGGGCAACATCGTCGTTCCGGTGGAATATAAAGACCGGATCGTCATCCCGCAAGTAGCCACCGTACAGAAACAAGACAAATACTTTGTCTTCGGCATCGATGCCGACGGAAACGCCAAGTCCATCGCCATCAAGATCGAGCCCTATAACAACGGCAAGGACTACATCGTGACCGAAGGACTGCAAGTTGGCCAGGAAATCATCGCCACCGGCGCCGGCATGCTTCGTGAAGGACAGAAGATCAGATAAAAAGCAAAAAGGACGGAAAGGCTTCGACTCCAGAAGCCGCACGTCCGGGAACAAAACACAGATTAACAAACAATGAAAGGTAATATATTCATAAAAAGACCGGTGATGGCAATGTCCATTTCCATCATCATACTTTTGGTGGGAGCCATATCATATTTCAATCTGCCCGTAGAGCAGTATCCGGATATCGCGCCCCCTACAGTAATGGTATCCGCCACTTATACCGGTGCCAGCGCCGAAGCTGTGACCAAAGCCGTAATCCAGCCCTTGGAAGAAGCCATCAACGGCGTGGAAAATATGATTTACATGAGTTCCACGGCCACCAACTCCGGTTCGGCCACTATCAATGTCTACTTCAAACAAGGTACGAATGCGGATATGGCTGCCGTAAACGTGCAGAACCGCGTGGCACGCGCTCAAGGTCTGTTGCCCGCTGAGGTAACACGTATCGGCGTGACCACACAAAAGCGTCAGACGTCCTTCCTACAAATCAATGCTCTTGTCAGTGAAGACCCCTCGAAATACGACGAGGACTTTCTGTCCAACTACCTTGACATCAACGTCATTCCCCAGATGAAACGTGTGGAAGGCGTAGGTGATGTGATGGTGATGGGAGGTACCTACTCACTGCGCATTTGGCTAAAGCCGGACGTCATGGCACAACACCATCTGATGCCGAGCGACATATCCAGCGTCATTGCCGAACAGAACCTGGAATCCCCTACGGGCTCTCTGGGTGAGAGGCCGGTAAACGGCAACCACGGTAAAGGATACGACAACGTGTTCCAGTATACGATGAAATACACGGGACGTCTGCAGGAAATCGAGGAGTTCAAGGACATCGTCATCATGGCCAAGGCCGACGGTTCGCTCCTGCGCCTGCGAGACGTGGCAGACATCGAACTGGGTGCCATCTCGTATGCGTTCCACGGCGCCACCAACGGAAAGCCGGGTATCACGTTCATGACTTACCAGCTGGCCGGCGCCAATGCCAAGGAAACGAACGACCGCGTGACAGCCAAACTGGCCGAACTGTCCAACGACCTTCCTGAAGGTGTGCATTTTGTGAACATGATGAGTTCCAACGACTTCCTGCTGGCCTCTATCCACAATGTGTATGAAACGCTCATCATAGCCATTCTGCTTGTGATTCTTGTGGTGTATTTCTTCCTTCAGGATTTCAAGGCGACGCTCATACCCTCCATCTCCATCATCGTGTCCATGGTGGGAACGTTTGCCATCCTGCAAATGGCAGGCTTTACAATCAACCTGCTGACATTGTTCGCCCTCGTGCTGGCCATCGGTACGGTGGTGGATGACGCCATCGTTGTGGTCGAGGCTGTACAAGCTAAATTCGACGCGGGCTACACGTCTCCTTATCAGGCGACGAAAGACGCCATGAGCGATGTGACCATGGCCGTCATCTCCTGTACGTTCGTGTTCATGGCCGTGTTTATCCCCGTTACATTCATGGGCGGAACGAGCGGTGTGTTCTACACCCAGTTCGGTGTGACCATGGCCGGTGCCGTGGGTCTGTCCTGCGTGTCGGCCCTTGTGCTCTGCCCGGCCCTGTGCGCCATGATCATGCGTCCTGCCGACGGCACGAAGAGTGAAAAGAGTTTCAACGGCCGCGTACGCGCCGCCTATAATGCCACCTATACCGCCATTTCCAGAAAGTACGTGAAAGGTATGCGCTACCTCTTCGGCCACCGTCTGATAGCATGGGGAGGCTTCGCTGCCGCCTGCATATTGCTGGTATTTGCATCCCGTTCTCTAAAGACAGGGCTCGTGCCTCAGGAAGACCAGGGTGTGCTGATGGTCAATATCAGTTGTGCGCCGGGCAGCAACCTTGCCACCACCAACTCCATCCTCGACCAAGTGGAAGACAGTGTGAAGACTCTCGATGAAGTGCAGGACTTCAGTCGCGTGGCCGGTTACGGCTTTATGTCCGGCCAGGGTACGTCCTACGGTCTGTTCATCGTCCGCCTGAAGCCCTGGGCCGAGCGTCTAAAAGGATTTACGGGTTTCACCCATTCGGCCGATATCGTTTACGGAAAACTGTATATGAAGCTGTCTAAAATACCGGGAGCTCAGATAATGATATTCCAGCCTCCTATGATTCCGGGATACGGTATGGGCGGTATGGTCGAACTCCACCTGCAGGATAAGTCCGGCGGCGACAAGGCTGTCTTTTTCGAACAGGCACTGCAGTTCCAGGCCAAACTGAATGAACGTCCGGAAGTGATGATGGCCATGACCACCTATTCGCGCGACTTCCCGCAAATCCAGGTCGAGGTGGATGCCGCACAGTGCAAGCGTGCCGGTATCTCTCCCGCTACAGTGCTGAGCACATTGGGTTCATACTGCGGTGGTTCGTACATCAGCAACATGAACCAGTTCGGCAAGGTTTACCGCGTGATGCTCCAGGCCAACGAGATGTCACGTCTGGATGAACATGCCCTAAACAATATGTTCGTGCGCAACGACAATGAAATGGCTCCGCTTTCACAGTTCGTAAAACTCACTCCGGTGCTCGGCCCCGAGGTGGACAACCGCTTCAACCTGTTCTCCGCTCTGGATTTCAGTGTCGTGGCAGCGTCGGGATATTCCACTACCGATGTGATGCAGGCCATTCAGGAAGTCACGGCCGAGACGCTGCCAAGCCACATAGGTTATGAATACGGCTCTATCAGCCGTGAGGAGGCACAGACTATCGGGAATAATTCCACCCTGATTATCTACATCATTTGTATCGTGCTCATTTTCCTCATTCTGAGCTGTCTTTACGAGAGTTTCCTCGTGCCTTGGGCTGTTATCCTGTCCGTACCGGCCGGTTTGATGGGTTCATTCGGCTTCGCCTGGCTGTGGAACCAGATAGGTAGCATTTCGGCAGGTCCTCTTACGCTGAGTTACATCATCGGAACAATCGAAAACAACATCTATCTGCAAACCGGTGTGATCATGCTGATCGGTCTGCTGGCCAAGACAGCCATCCTGATTACCGAGTTCGCCCTCGAACGCCGCCGCAAAGGCATGGGCATCGTGGAATCGGCATACGCGGCCTGCGAAGCCCGTTTACGTCCAATTCTGATGACCGTACTGACCCTTATCTTCGGTATGTTGCCGCTGATGTTCGCCAGCGGCGCCGGTGCCAACGGTAACCGCACCATCGCCGTAGGCGTGGTCGGAGGCGCTTTTGTCGGGACGATTGCCATCCTCTTCACGGTACCGGTATTCTTCGTCTTCTTCGAGTATGTACAGGAACGCATCCGTCCTGCCATGAAAGTGGAGGCCGACCAGCAGTTCAAACTGGAACAGGAGAAAAGCCATGCCGAACGTGAAGCATTAAACGCTGAAAAAGATAAATAAACAATGAAAAAGATAATTATGATCCTGACCGCAACTGCCTTGTTGAGCAGTTGCGGCCTATACAAAAACTACCAACGGCCATCTGACATACAGATGGATAACTTGTACCGCACGTCACAGACTACGGATTCATTGGGCATGGCTTCCCTCTCCTGGAAAGAGGTTTTCACCGACCCGAAACTGCAAACTCTGATAGAGCACGGACTGGCACAGAACACCGACATGCGTTCGGCCCAGCTGCAGATCGAACAGGCACAGGCCGCGCTGAGCATAGCCAAATGGGCGTACGTTCCCAGTCTGGCTTTCGCTCCCCAAGGCTCGCTGAGCGGTGTGGACTGGGGCAAGGCCACGCAGACATATACGCTACCGGTAGCGGCATCGTGGCAGCTCGACATCTTCGGTAACCTGCTCAACGCCAAGAAAAAGGCAAAGGTGCAACTGGAAAACAGCAAAGTATACAAACAGGCTGTGCAGACACAGATGATTGCCGCCATCGCCAATTATTATTATTCGCTGGCCCTGCTCGATGAACAGCTTCGCCTGAGCATGGAAACGGAGAAAATCTGGAGAAAGAATGTGGAGATGACCCGCGCCCTGATGGAGGCCGGACAGAGCAATCTGGCCGCCGTGTCGCAAACCGAAGCCAATTACTATAACATCTGCACGCAGATAACCGACCTTAAATTGCAAATCAGCAACTTGGAGGATGATTTTGCAGCATTGCTGGGCGACACGCCGCAGAAGTATGAAATCGGTTTGCTGAAAGACTGGAAAGTGCCGGGCAAACTGTCTGCCGGCATACCGATGGCTGCACTGGCCAACCGTCCGGACGTGAAGATGGCGGAAGCCCAGTTGGCCAGCGCCTACTATACGACTGCCAGCGCGCGCGCTTCGTTCTATCCAACCATCAACCTGAGCGGAACCGTCGGGTTCACCAACAGTCTGGGCAGCATGGTCATCAACCCCGGGAAATGGATATGGAACGCAATGGCATCGCTCACCCAGCCCCTGCTCCAAAACGGACGCCTGCGCGCACAACTGAAGATGTCCAAGGCACAGCAGGAACAAGCCAAACTGTCCTTCCAACAGACACTGCTGAATGCCGGTGCCGACGTGAACGCCGCATTGGCCAAGATTCAGAGCACAGGCGAGAAACACAGTCTGTATGCCAAGCAAGTGCAGGCTATGGAAACAGCCGTAAGAAGCACCCAGGCCTTGATGAAGAACTCACCTACCAACTACCTGCAGGTGCTGACAGCCCAGCAGGGGCTGCTGAGTACGCAGATGGCGCAGATCAGCAACGATTTCAGCCAGATACAGGCCGCCATCGAACTGTATCAGGCATTGGGCGGAGGAAGCGAATACTAAGTCCTCCTCTTTCCGGATACCCCATAAAAGGCAGGTCTGCAATCACCGCAGGCCTGCCTTTCTTGTTCAGAATACCAAAGACAACAAAAGAATGACAGGCTCAGTAGAAAATCAGTGGGGATAAAATCGGCCTTTCCTACACATAGTTGGCGGGAAAATGCTTCAATGGTTCAGACTCATTGATTATCAATGAGTAATGGTTCACAAATGGTTCAGCAAAGGTTCAGAGTAGCTGATTATCAGCGAGTAATGGTTCAGCAACGATTCAGGATAGTTAGAAAGTTGGCGGCAACGGTGCGCCGCCGCGACCTGTCGCTGCACCCTGCGGCGGCAAAAGCTGAAGGATTGATGAAGGAAAACTGAAGGATAAATGAATCATTTGTCGCTGGCAATCAAATAGTTTGAACCATTGAAGCATTTTTCCGCCAACATCTGTGTAGGGGGGAGAGCGGTGACAAGTTCCGGTGTCGAGCCACAGGCAAGGCACTTGTCAAGCCGCAGGCTGTTTACTTGTCGAGTGGAGTGCGGTTCACTATGGGTAGTGGAGTGCGGTTTACTATAGGTAGTGAAGCGCTGTTCACTATGGGTAGTGAAATACAATCCGATAGCCAACCATCATGAATGATGATTCAAGTGTAGAAAAGCGTCGAAGAGTGTCGACGTTTTCAATCTTGTTTTGCCACACCTTCATTCAGTACTGAATGAGGGTGTGATGCAGTACTGAATGAGACCTTAATACAGTACTGAATGAGGGTATGATTCAGTACTGAATGAACCCCTGATTCAGTATTGAATAAAGGTGCAATCCTGTACTGAATGAAAGTCCGCTTCTCCTTTCCGCTATTTTTCTGCTGCCCCTGATTTTTCCGATAAAAAATGTGCAATGTTTCATCCGAAAAGACTACCTTTGCGCGATATGGCATTGAAACAGTAATAACCGTTTTAGAAAAGGAGGTCGCAAACAGACAGATGACGAAGGAACGCAACAGGGAATTTCGATTGCTCGCAGAGTGACGTTTCCCAAAGGTTAGAATTAAAACAAAACAGTAATAACCCGAAGAAGCGTTTCCGTTCCAATGAACTTGAAATGAACATATAAAATATATTGAGCTTTTAGCTCTTGTTCTCTAATCTGGAATACCGCCAATATTCGTACATCGAGAACAAGCAGTCTGGAAGTTCATGCTGATAGGGCGTGGACTATTCTGTGCTTGTTGATGTACAGGTCACTTGGCGGTAACCACAGATTAGGCAAGCGAAAAGAATGGGCACGCCTTTTTCATATCCATTCAGTAAAAATGAATAAACTAAAAACTTTACTCCTATTATTTCCCGTTCTATGTTTCGGGATGAAGGCTTTCGCTGATGTGCGTGTAGATGGAATTTATTATAGTATCAATACTACTTATAAAATTGCGTCTGTTACCTCGGGAGGTACAAAGTACCAGGGACATATTACAATCCCCTCTTCTTTTGACTATGAAGGGGAAACTTATAATGTGACCTCTATTGGGGACAAGGCGTTTTATAGTTGCTATAGCCTGAAATCCGTAACCATTCCCAACTCCGTGACCACTATTGGGAACGATGCGTTTTTTGGTTGCAGTAGCCTGACTTCCGTCACCATTCCCAACTCCGTGACTTCAATTGGGAACTCTGCGTTTCGTGGTTGCAGTAGCCTGACCTCCGTGACCATTCCCAACTCCGTGACCACTATTAGTGACTCTGCGTTTAATGGTTGCAGCAGCCTGACCTCCGTGACCATCCCCAACTCCGTGACCGCTATTGGGAGCTGGGCGTTTTCTGGTTGCAGTAGCCTTACATCAATAAACGTGGATGAAGGTAATGTGGCGTACACTTCTGTGGACGGCGTTCTTTATACAAAAGACAAGACACAGTTATTGCAATATCCAGCTGGGAAGAGTGGTAATTTTGCTATTCCCAACTCCGTGACTTCAATTGGGAACGATGCGTTTCGTGGTTGCTGCAGTCTGACCTCCGTAACCATCCCCAACTCCGTGACCACTATTGGGAACAATGCGTTTGAAGGTTGCAGTAGCCTGAAATCCGTCACCATTCCCAACTCTGTGACCACTATTGGGAGCTATGCGTTTTCCAACTGCAGTAGCCTGACCTCCGTCACCATCCCCAACTCCGTGACCACTATTGGGAACAATGCGTTTGAAGGTTGCAGCA
>CAZIMK010000047.1:0-22322 GCA_964540455.1 uncultured Paraprevotella sp. | reverse complement strand
CACATCAAGGAGCGCATCGCTCAGTTTGGCAACAAACTTTACCTCGAACTCGGAGGAAAATTATTCGACGATTATCATGCAAGCCGCGTGTTGCCGGGGTTTCAGCCCGACAGCAAGTTGCGCATGCTCAGCCAGTTGCGAGACCAAGCCGAAATAGTGATAGTGATTTCGGCCGTCGACATCGAGAAAAACAAAGTCCGTCAGGACCTCGGTATCACCTACGACATGGATGTGCTACGCTTGCGTGAGGAGTTCATGAAGCGGGACTTGCTCGTAAGCTCCGTAGTCATCACCCACTACAACGGCCAGCGTAGCACCGATGCCTACCGCGAACGACTCGAACGCATGGGCATACGATCATACATCCATTACACCATCGAAGGCTATCCCAGCAATGTAGGTCTTATCACCTCTGACGAAGGCTTCGGCCACAACGATTACATCGAGACCACCCGCCCGCTCGTGATAGTCACCGCCCCGGGCCCCGGAAGCGGCAAGATGGCCGTGTGCCTCAGCCAACTCTACAACGAGCATAAGCGCGGCATCGAGGCCGGCTACGCCAAGTTCGAGACATTCCCCGTGTGGAACCTCCCGCTCAAACACCCCGTCAACATCGCCTACGAAGCGGCTACGGCCGACCTCAACGACGTGAACATGATCGACCCTTTCCACCTCGAAGCCTACGGCAGGTCTGCTATAAACTACAACCGCGACATCGAGATATTCCCCGTGCTCAACGCGCTGTTCGAGGGCATCTACGGCGAGAATCCCTACAAATCGCCTACCGACATGGGTGTCAACATGGTAGGTTTCTGTATCGACGACGACGAAGTCTGCTGCCGCGCCTCCAACAACGAAATCATCCGCCGCTACTTCACCGCCCTCAACGCGATGGCATGCGGCGACGCCAACGAGTCTGAGGTCAACAAGATAGCCCTGCTCTTCAAGCAGGCTAAGATCGACATCAGCTACCGCCGCCCGATAGCCGCCGCCCGCGACCGCGCTGCCGCCGAGGGAGTGCCCTGCTCGGCCATCGAACTTGCCGACGGAACTATCACCACCGGCTCCACCTCCGACTTGCTCGGTCCGAGCGCAGCTCTCATACTCAACGCCATCAAACACCTTGCCGGCATCGACCACACCATCAAGCTCATCCCGCAGGATATGATAGAGCCGATACAGCACACCAAAATCAACTACCTGCGCAGCCACAACCCCCGCTTGCACACGGATGAAGTGCTTGTGGCTCTCGCCGTACTCTCGACCCACGACGACAACTGCCGCCGTGCCCTCGAAAAGCTCCCCGAACTCAACGGATGTCAGGTTCACTCGACCGTTATGCTCGGAGAAGTCGATCACAAAATCTTCAAGAAACTCGGCGTAGGCCTCACCTGCGACCCCGCCAAAAAACGCAAATAATCCACTCTGCATCCTTTATACCTGTGGCCCGCGGCAGTAACTACGCGAACCACAGGCATAAATAATGAAAGAAAGCTAAAGGATAACTAAACCTTTTTTCTTTGATTTACAGGGACTCTGAACTATTGAAGGATATTTCGGGAAAAACTTTCTGAGGGGAGAGGGAATTGAAAACTCTTAAAGTTCCACTCGTCCCTGCAATACAACAATAATAATCGCATTTTCCTGAGCAAGAGGTTAAACCTTATTTAAACATTCCTGTCTCTTAATAAATTAATAACGACTAAGAACCTCTCATTATGCAACTAAAAAAACTACTTATTATCGTGGCGTTTCTGATGCTCCCTTTGACGTCTTTCGCCTCGGATTTTCCCTGGCTTACTTTTCTTTTGGCCGACAACTCGGAACTGTCCGTTGCAGCTGACAATCTTGAGCTGAATTACGACAATGGGAATTTGCATCTTACATCGAATACCGTAGATCTGGAAATTCCAGTATCTCAGATCAAATCCATGCGGTTCACATCGCTTGCATCGAATATCGGCGACGTAAATGCGACGCGCCCCGTACCTGTCGAACTTTACACAGTGTCAGGCACGAAGGTGGGTAGATTCACTTCCATCGATGAAGCCCGCAAGGCTCTTCCCTCCGACGTCTATATCGGAAAGAGTGAAACCAAGACTTACAAAATCATATTCTGATGCCGTTATGAAAAAATATACGATTCTTACCGCGACGGTCATGTACTCATTTCTGGCACAGGCCCAGACCATAAAGTTCAGCAACGGCAGTGTGACATACAGTTTTCCGGCTGATGTTGCCGGGGAAATGTTATTCACGGGCGAAAGCATTACGGTTGCCTCACGAACGTTCGACCTCACCCAGTGGTCAAAGATTACAGTAAACGATGATGCCGTACCTGAAAACACGGTAAAAATACAATATTCCGGTACCTCCGCCGCAGTAACGGTATCGGGCGACATAGCCCGGTATATCGAGGTCAAGACCGAAGGCGCGCATGTTACCGTCGCACAATCCGATTTGGTTTCGGAGACCACATGCGGCGAAATTTCCTACATTCTTTCGGGAGAGTCGTCCGACGGTTCCCTGTCGCTCTGCGGTTCCTACAAGTCTACGATAGAATTACAGGGTATAACCCTTGCCAATCCCGCAGGGGCAGCCATTGATATCCAGAACGGCAAACGCATCGCCATAAGCGCTAAAAACGGTACGGATAATTTCCTGTCCGACGGTTCCGGAAACCAGAAAGGAGTCATTGAATGCAAAGGACATCTTGAGTTCAAAGGTAAAGGGCAACTTACACTGAAGGGCAATAAATCACATGCGATTTATGCCAAAGAGTATGTTGAGATTAGAAATCTGACACTCAACATTACCGGAGCCGTGAAGGACGGTATCAACTGCGGCCAATATTTCATGATGGAAAGCGGCGACGTCCATATCGGCGGCACGGGCGACGACGGTATACAAGCATCGTTCAAGGACGAGACAGACCGAACGGCGGAAGATACCGGCATGCTCACGGTAAAAAGCGGCACGATTGCCATCGCAACGACCGCCGATGCAGCAAAATGCCTGAAAGCCGATGCGGATGTCATCATATCGGACGGCACCGTTAATCTTATTTCAAGTTCAACGGAATATGGGACAATACAAAAAACAAGACAAAAGCACCGGCATGCATAGGTTCCGGCAGTAATGTCACAATCAGCGGAGGCAGTCTTGACCTTAAGACTACGGGAAGCGGCGGCAAGGGAATCTCATGCGACGAACATTTTACATGTGACGGTGGTAAGACCGTAATAGCCACCTCGGGAGGAATGCTTGTTTACAGCAATGGAGCCCTGAATCACAACTACACCGGTTCGGTCGACAGAATCAGTTCCAACTACAAATCGTCGGCCAAAGGCATCAAAGCCGACAGTGGGGTTACAATAAACGACGGCGATATCCATATCACGACAGCTACAAACAACGCCGAAGGTATTGAAAGCAAGAAAGACCTCGACATAAAAGGCGGCACGATTTTCGTAAAAGCTTATGACGACGGAATAAATTCATCAAACGACTTCCGTGTCAGCGGCGGAAATCTCACGGTGATTTCAACTGCCGGTGACGGTCTAGACTCTAACGGGAATCTCACCATAAGCGACGGTTATATCCGGACAATGGGGGCTGGCGGAATGGAAATGGGACTTGACGCCGCCACCGAAAGCGGATGCGCCGTTTACCTTACGGGAGGTACGGTATTTGCGTTCGGGGGCAGTAATACCTATCCGACTAAGAGTGGTTCTACACAGGCTTTTGTAAAAAGTAGCGGCACCATTAAGGCCGACACCGGGATTTCGGTCAAATCAGGCGACGAAACAATCGCGTCCTTTACCGTCCCGACCGAATACTCCTCGACAACGGCATCCGGGGGGGCGTCCGGTCCCGGCGGTAATTCCGGCGGAGGCTCCGTGATGATAAGTTGTCCGCAAATCATATCAGGAAAGTCCTATACTATTGTCAACGATACTTCTTCGGCAAACGCTACGGCCACGCTCACAAGTTCAGAACGATAAGAATACAGTTTGTACACAACCGTGGATTGAGAGCTACGGTTGTGTACAAAATTATATTTCAGCCCAATCATCAGACAGTCCGCTTTACAATTATCCCACTACAAGAATAAGTTTAAATAGCGACTTATTTTAATGGGATTTTTGCGGAATTGCAGGAAAATAGATACATTTGTTTTTGTTCACCGGACAATCATTCATTTGATTCCCGCCGGCGACGGCTACATTCATCGCCTTTTTGCCGGAACACTACGATAAAACGACAATACATAAAAAAGATACTATGATGAAAACAAAACGATCATTACTGACATGGTTGATGATAATCACCTGCTGCACAACCGGAACGCTCCGTGCCGCCGACAGGTCACCCCGCTATTCGGTGGCGGGATTCTATCCGCTGGAGAACAGCGGACGTGAAGTCCGGTCGCTCAATCCGGCATGGCGCTTTTACAAAGGCGATCTGCCGGACGGAGGCAACGAGAGTCTGGACGACAGCCAATGGGCGGTGGTGTCGCTACCAGACGGCATAGAGACTCTTCCCGCTGAAGCCAGCGGATGTGTAAACTATCAGGGACCGGTGTGGTACCGCAAGCATTTTGTAGCCGAGAAAAATCTGTCGGGGAAGCGAATATTCATTCACTTCGAGGGAATCATGGGCAAGTCGGAAATATGGTTCAACGGCGAACGTCTGCTATGCCACTACGGCGGATTCCTGCCGGCCATCGTGGACGTGACCGACCGCATCCGACCGGAAGCCAGCAACTTGCTGGCCGTAAGGGCCGACAACAGCGACGATCCGTCGTACCCGCCGGGAAAAGCACAGGACGTACTGGACTTCTGCTACTTCGGAGGCATCTACCGCGACTGCTGGCTCATAGCGCACAACCCGGTGTACATTACCGACCCGAACTACGAGGACGAGGAAGCGGGCGGGGGCCTGTTCGTTTCGTACAACCGTGTTTCGGAACGCTCGGCCGACGTGCGCCTCGACCTTCATCTTCGCAACCAGAGCGGCCGCAACTTCGGCGGACGAATCGAGTATCTGCTGAAAGACACCACTGGCAACGTGGTGCAACGCCTGAGCCGGCGCGTGGTCCTGCCGGCGGAACAGGCCGGCACGTTCAGCGAATCACTCACTCTGAAACACCCCCTCCTTTGGTCACCGGAGTCACCCTATCTGTACCGACTGGAGGTGCGGGTGAAAGACGGTAAAGGCCGCACCGTAGACGGATACGCACGACGCATCGGAGTGCGGAGCGTGGAGTTCCGCGGCACCGACGGCTTCTGGCTCAACGGACGTCCGTACGAGAGCAAGCTCATCGGCGCCAACCGGCATCAGGACTTCGCCGTCATCGGCAACGCCCAGCCCAACAATCTGCACTGGCGCGATGCCAAGAAACTGCGCGACGCGGGATTGAAAGTCATCCGCAACGCCCACTATCCGCAAGACCCGGCTTTCATGGATGCCTGCGACGAACTGGGGCTGTTTGTGATTGTGAACACACCGGGATGGCAGTTCTGGAACGAAGCACCGTCGTTTGCCGAACGGGTATACGACAACATCCGGCAGATGGTGCGCCGTGACCGCAACCACCCGTGCGTATGGCTGTGGGAACCTATCCTGAACGAGACATGGTATCCCGAGGATTTCGCCCGGAAGGTGAAAGAAACGGTAGAAGCGGAATATCCATACCCGTACTGCTACACGGCGTGTGACGAACGTGCCCGGGGTAGCCAGTTCTACAAGGTACGCTTCCGACATCCGGCCAACGGGACCCCCGGCGAGAGCAAGGCACCGACCGACTCCACCGTAAGCTACTTTACCCGCGAATGGGGCGACCACGTGGACAACTGGAATTCGCACAACTCGCCCAGCCGCGTGAGCCGTAGCTGGGGAGAAGTACCGATGCTGGTGCAGGCTCGCCATTATGCCGCGCCGCCCTACCCCTACACGTGCTACGAAACGTTGCACCAGACCCCGCGCCAGCATGTGGGCGGAGCGCTGTGGCACTCATTCGATCACCAAAGGGGCTACCACCCCGACCCGTTCTACGGTGGTATCATGGATGCCTACCGGCAACCGAAAACCTCGTACTATATGTTCTGCGCCCAGCGCAATCCTGACGAACACAGCCCGCTGACGGAAAGCGGGCCAATGATACACATCGCCAACGCACTGACGCCGTTCTCGCCGGAAGACATCACGGTGTTCTCCAACTGCGACACCGTGCGCCTCATTACCTTCGGAACGAGGGGTGACACGCTGTATCACTACCGCACGGCACAGCCGGAGGGCGGCATGCCACATCCGGCCATTACGTTTCGGAATGTTTTCTCCCACAACAAGGACAAAGCGATGGGGCGCAGGGAGGAAGAGTCGTACATACAGGCCGAGGGACTGCGCAACGGCAAGGTGGTGACTTCACATAAACTCCATCCCGCACGACGCCCCACGCATCTGTATCTGGAGGCCGACCTGCAGGGACGTCCGTTGCGTGCCGACGGTTCGGACATCGTCACGATAATCGCTTCTGTAACCGATAACCGTGGCACGGTAAAGCGGTTGAACAACAGTATCGTCCGTTTCTGGATAGAGGGTGAAGGCGAATTAGTAGGCGACGAGCAGACGGGTACCAATCCACGCCGGATAGAATGGGGTACGGCTCCTGTCCTGCTACGCAGCACCACGCGTCCGGGCATCATCAGGATACATGCCTCCGTCATCTGGCCGGGCAAACACACGCCTGTGGAAACGGTATTGGAACTTACATCCGTCGCATCCGAATATCCGTTACTGTTCAGTCCGTCCGAAGAAGCGGCCGCCACACAACACCGCCGCCACACCGAGCACAAAACCGGACAAACGGTATCAGGTTCCGCAGCCGACCGTCTGAAAGAAGTGGAACGCCAGCAAAAAGATTTTGAATAAATCGCGAAACATTCATGAATATCCGTAAACGGGAAACAGCAAATCAAAGTATTTTCAATGTCCAATACTATTGATTTGCTGTTTTTTCAATTATCTTTATCCTCAATGGAGAAAAATCGCTGAAAAACTTATAGATATGAAGAATTTTACCGGCATATTAATGCTTTTATTCATCTTCACTTTTACATCCTGTATTGAAGAAGAGGACTATGGTTATCCATCCGAAATAAATTTTCCGAAGAGTGGCGGAATGCTTGAGTTTTCAGGCAATCCCGACCGTTCTCCACGATCTATCGAAATTCTCAACTATAACGGAGACGGCAACAGCGCATCCCGACATGATTCGGAAACGTCCGATTCAATCACCGTCATAACAAGTTGGCTTACAGTTGAGTCTCCCCAAAATATCAATAAACTCATACTCTTGGTATCCGCTAACACAACACACAAAGACCGCAAACTCAATCTATATATCTCTGACGGACGAAGCCGTCAGGAAATCACTATAAAACAGTCAAAATAATTTAGCTATATTACGAACAACCGAGCCAAATCAGAAACATCTTAATGAGCAGATTCCAGAAAAACAAATAAATAACCAATCCACATAATCCTGTACGATACCTCCAATCCCCTGTCCGCACGTCTTTCTTCCCGCTTTATTCGATTTTTACGGATGGAATAACTATCTTTGTACGTTGAATATAAACATAGAAATGTCATGACTGCAACAAATTCATCGGAAGTTACGGAGAAGAAAAGTCTGAACTTCGTAGAAGAAATAGTGGAGACCGACTTGAAAGAAGGGAAAAACGGAGGGAAAATCCAAACACGGTTCCCGCCTGAACCTAACGGGTATCTGCACATCGGACACGCAAAAGCCATCTGCATGGACTTCGGCATCGCACAACGTTACGGCGGCATATGTAACCTGCGTCTTGATGATACAAACCCGGTCAAAGAAGATACGGAATACGTGGAAGCCATCAAGCAGGATATACAATGGCTGGGATTCCAGTGGGGGGAAATTTATCATGCATCCGACTATTTCCAGCAGCTATGGGATTTCGCCGTACGGCTCATCAAGGAAGGAAAGGCTTACATCGACGAGCAAACAAGTGAAGAGATTGCCGCACAAAAAGGCACTCCGACACAGGCCGGAACGAACAGCCCTTACCGCGACCGTCCCATTGAAGAGAATTTGGAACTGTTCAACAAGATGAATAGCGGAGAAGCGACAGAAGGTTCCATGGTGTTGCGCGCCAAACTGGATATGGCCAACCCCAATATGCACTTCCGTGACCCCATCATGTACCGTATCATCAACAAGGAGCATCACCGCACGGGCAACAAGTGGAAAGCTTACCCGATGTATGACTTCGCCCACGGGCAGAGCGACTACTTCGAGGGAGTGACCCACTCCATCTGTACGCTGGAATTCGTACCTCACCGCCCGCTCTATGATTATTTCGTGGATGAACTGAAAGAAGGCAAAAACCTGGCTGATAACCGTCCCCGCCAGATTGAGTTCAACCGTCTGAATCTAACATATACGGTCATGAGCAAGCGTAAACTGCTCGCACTGGTGAAAGAAGGATTAGTGAACGGATGGGACGACCCCCGCATGCCGACTTTGTGCGGCTACCGCAGACGTGGATATTCGCCTGAATCCATCCGCCGCTTTATCGACATGATCGGCTACACGAAATTCGATGCACTAAATGACTTTGCCATGCTGGAAGCCGCCGTACGTGAAGACCTGAACGTACGCGCCACCCGCATGTCTGCCGTGCTCCATCCTGTCAAGCTTATCGTGACCAACTACCCTGAAGGACAGGTCGAAGAGATGGAAGCTATCAACAATCCGGAAAATCCGGCCGAGGGCACCCATATCATCGAGTTCAGTCGCGAGTTGTGGATTGAGCAGGAGGATTTCATGGAAGACGCCCCGAAGAAATATTTCCGTCTGACGCCAGGCAACGAGGTGAGACTGAAGAACGCCTACATCGTCAAATGTACGGGATGCAAGAAAGACGAGAACGGACAAATTACGGAAGTTTACTGTGAATACGACCCTGACAGCAAAAGCGGTATGCCGGGAGCCGACCGCCGCGTGAAAGGTACGCTCCACTGGCTCAGTTGCGCCCACTGTCTGCCGGCGGAAGTTCGTCTGTACGACAGACTCTTCTGTGTAGAAAATCCGTCGGCCGACGAACACGATTTCCGCGAACTGCTGAATCCGGATTCACTGAAAGTGCTGGATAACTGTTTCGTTGAAAAATTCGCCGCCACAAGAAAACCGCTCGACTACCTGCAATTCCAGCGCATCGGGTACTTCACGATGGACAAGGACAGCCGGGCAGACCATCTGGTATTCAACCGCACGGTAGGTCTGAAGGACACGTGGAAAAAAATAAATAAGTAAAAACGAAAGGGACGAATGAACGACGAAGACCTCTCGTTCTTTGAAGAGGAAGAATTCAAAGAAAATCTGGCACGGTATGAGTCTATGTTACAAGGCGGTCCGTCGGCTTATCTGGATGCGGACGAGTTGACGGACATTGCCGAATATTACCTGAACCGACAACGCCAGCAAGAGGCCGATGCATGTATACAATATGCCCTGCGACTGCACCCCGGCAGCACGGATCCGCTCATATTCATCGCCCGGCAAAAAATGTTTGCCGGCGATCAGGAAGGAGCCAAAGCCGTGCGGGACAGTATCAGCGACACCAACGACAGGGAGGTCGTTTTTCTGAATGCAGAATTATTGCTGCATGAAACAACCGGCGCAGAGGAAGCCTCGAAGTATCTGGAGAAACAGATAGGGAATTATGAAGATACGGCTCTGTTCATCTATGATTCCGCCTATATTTTCATCGACTACGGCTTCTTTGAAGAAGCTTTGAAATGGGCACAGCGGTACGCCGGACAAAAGCCCGGCAGCAAGAAATGCAAGTATCTCTTTGCCGACGCTTATGGAGGACTGTACGAAACGGATATAGCCAAACAATACATCAACCAAATACTGGACGAGAATCCATACGCCGTCAAATACTGGCTGCTACTGGCAGACATGCAGTTACAGGAGAATAGGATAAATGAGGCCATAGATTCCTGCGACTTTGCATTAGCCATTGACGAGAACCATATCCGGGCTTTGCTTTTCAAGGCCGGCTTGTTGTCGCAGAACGGAGACTTCGATACGGCACACCTGTTATTGGACAGGTATTGCGAACTTTGCCCTTGGGACGAAACCGGTTTCTTTTACGACGGTGCCCTCCTCAACAACCAGAACCGCTACGAAGAGGCATACGAAAAATTACAGAAAGCATTGAGTGTCGCCGACAAGCAGTCTCCCAATTTGGCACAAATATATCAACATATATCGTTCACATGCAGTTGCCTGCACCATGAAGAGGAGGCGTTCAGATATCTGGATATGGCCTACGGACTGGATAAGAACCCGGTCAACTATCTGGTAGCCCAAGGAAATATCCTGCTTGAGAACAGACACGTGGACGAGGCCTGCCTCCGGTATATGGAAGCCGTACACAAAAGCGAGACACCCTATGAGACTCTGCTGACGGGATGTATGACGCTATGCGAATCCTATTATACGAAACGCGCCTATCCTTATCTGCGGCTGATTATGTTGCGGGCAACTTCGAAAGATACAAAAGAGCAGGCTCTCGCTTATCTTACTTTCTGCTGCGGACATATGAATCTACCGGAAAAATATCTGTACTACCTGAAAAAGATTTGCGAGGACAATCCTCAGTTGGCGCGCAATGTACTCGGAGAGAATTTTCCGGATATTCCCCCGGAAGAATATTACGACCACGTTAGGAGGATGCTGAATATTGACAGAAGCGAAACGGATTCAGCCGATTGCCCGCAATAACAGAAACGATGAATGCAGATTTGCCACAGAAACAAATCTGCATTCATCGTCATGTTCCGCCTACTTCCCTATTGCCGGGAAGACACGATGTGGTCTTAACTGCGACTTATTTTCAAACCGGTCCGACTCAGCGACATCTCCACAAAACGCGCACGTTCATTAGGTGCATTCCGCTGCAAAACATCCTTGATCCGGACTGCCGCTTCCGGCGACTCAGCAATCATGTACATGAAACCTCCACCACCAGCTCCCGGCAACTTGTAGCCCAAACAGTACGGATCTACCAACCGGCATATCCGATCCACAGCCGGAGGGTTCGTACCGGCATCCAGCTGTTGATTCTGTTTCCATGTGGTACGCACCAGCCTGCCCAGTTGAGAAAAATCATTCCGGATAACCGATTCGTACAAATCCGCCGCTTGTTCCTTCATCGCATCAAGCAGTTCCAGATGCTCGGTCGAGTTCAGGAACATCCCACGCACGATCTCGGACAATATATGCTTGGCCGTCCGGGTAATTCCTGTATAATACAGCAAATGACAGGCTGCGTGTTCCGGTTCCGTGAAAAGAGTGTCAGGCATCCAGCGTACATCGGGTGTCTGACCGAATCCCGGCCGGGTCTGCAACCATTTCACTCCATGTAACACTCCTCCATACTGATCCTGCCATCCGCCCCCCGTCGTAAGCAACTGTTCAAGTACCAACGTACGGTTACAGATCTCCGCCTTGTCCCAATGCAGACCGCAGAAATCAGACAAAGCCCCCAAGACCGTCGCTGCCAGAATGGAACTTGTACCCAATCCGCTACCGGCTGGTACTGCGGAGAAAAGCGTCAGTTCCACACCACAACCGAAATGTTTCAGCTGCTGTTCCAAAGACGCATAACTTTCTTGCGAGAAAGACGGATGAAAGCCTGACAACGCCAGCGCAGCCTTCGGTATGGAGAAAGGAGAACCGACCTTAGCGAAATCTGCCAGTTCCTCATACGTCCGGATAACTTCCATGGCTCCCAGATCTATCGACCGCAGTACAATATGCGGTTCCACACACGTCTTCACATACGCCTGCAAAGGTGGCTGCCCGTTAAGCTCCACCGCCAGATTCACCACGCTTCCCCCTTTCAGCAGGCAATAAGGCGGAGTGTCTGTCCAGCCTCCGGCCACATCAATCCGCACGGGACTGCGGCTCCAGACAATCTGATCACTGTATACATTCAGCCGAGGCTGCTGTTTCTGAGACAAAGTCAAAGACGTCAGACCGTCTTTCAACAGCGAAAACGCTTTCCGTTCATCCGCCTCCCATGCCTCTCCGCGCAGTTTCTCTACCTGTGAACGGAACATATTGTAATGTATGCGCTTCATCAGATCCGCCGAATCTCCGGGTTCTGACGGCAAAGGCAGTCCGTGACTCACAAAATCCTGAGCGGCCTGTTTCAGATTCACCTGATAAAAAACACTGCGGGACGAATTCTCCACCAGTTCCTGCCAGTTGGAAGCCCGGAACCTTTCCCGCTGTGCCTGCAAACGGCACAGGTTCGCATACGCGGAAATCTCATCCGCCGAATATTTCTCTGCCTGCATCCACAAGACACGCCCTCGCTCCAACTCTGGTTCCGCCGTCATCCAGCGCAACATGACCAACATATCCTCCTTCGACTCTGTTACGGGGAACAGACGAGCCGACTGCAGATCTTCTTTTCCTTCGATATCGTCCGGCGACAAACCGCGCGCACAGAGCCACTCTCCAACCGGACGTCCCAGATAGCAAGTGTCCCCGTCGGACAATGCACCGCGAAAAGCATCCTCAAAACCATAGGGACGAAGCACATAGGACGTTTCCTTCACAGGAACGACATCCAGACAAGTGCCAGCACTTAGATGCAACGTCCACTCATTGACAGGAACTCCGGTAATAATATGCCTCCCCTCGAGCGTCCAGCCACGGGCCACACAACTGTTCTCTACCCATGTCTCCGCATTATCCGCCGTCAGTTTCACCTGCATGTCGGCATTCTGCACGAACATGGCCGGATGAGGCTTCGCACGCAAATGCATGATAGCCCTCTGGTCGTTCACACGGTTCTGTACACTCACCGTAGACGATATCATCTCACGACTGGTACCATAATGATAAAACTCTCCGTCCTGCAACGGTAATATGGCCACCGAAAGGCTCTTCAGTTCCTCATCTTCCAGCGTGGGATGATCGCCCAGTGAACAACCGAAATCGCTATATAAGTCATAATAACACACGTTCTCCCCTTTCATAGAACGCTTCATCAGCAATTCCACCGCCCGGTCGCTCAACAACCATATGCCGATATCCATCAAGAACAAGTGGGTCTGCATCAATCCCGCAAGCTGCTCTACCGAAGGTTTCTGCAACATGAAGTCCAGACGTTCCGGTGTCTGCCGGGAAGAAACAAAAACGCCATGATTCCTGGCCAGCAAGGGATCAGCCCACAGTCCATAGCACACGACATCCATATCGGGTATTTCCTGCAATTTTCCAGCACGGATGTATACATCTCCGCTGGCAATCAGTGTATGTAGCGAATCCGGAGCTTTTTCCATGATACGCTCGTACAAAGGTATCTGCAAGGAAAGCAGGTTCTGATCCAGACGCTGTCCACGCGCCCAACGGAATACAGGAACCGGAGTCAGGACTTTGCCGGCCGGAGCATACGAAGGAAGTCGGCGGCTCTGTCCGCCGGCATGTAGCAATATACGTTTTTCACTCCCCAGCCATGTAGTGAAATCCTCATCAGGAGTTCCCCATTCCTCCCGACATGCCTTAAGCAACCATGTCGTACCGCCCCCCGAACCGAGCTTGGCCCCGACAGGATCAGAAGTACAGAACCATGTATCCTTGTCTGCATGTTCCAGTTCATGAAAGCAACTTACCAGATTGGGAGGAAGCGATAACAGTTTCTTCATAATATGTTCTCTAATATTAACAACAGGAAAGGCTCTCCTCAGGCAGTCAGCCATCGAAGAGCCTTGATAAATTCATCTGTTTCAGGCTGTGGTCTGATGATTGATACAGATTCCCTTCAAGTACCAGTCATACAGTCTGGCCACACCTTCTTCTATTTCTATCTTATGATGCCAGCCCAGGTTATGCAGTTTGGACACATCCGTCAGTTTGCGTAGCGTGCCGTCGGGCTTCGACGCATCCCAATGCAACTCTCCCTTGTAGTCGACAACCTTAACCACCAGTTCGGCCAATTCTTTTATGGAAATCTCCTTGCCCGTACCCACGTTGATATGACAGTTCCGGATTTCCTTGCATCCCGGCTCATACGTATCCTTGAAATCCACATTCAGCAACACATATACACTGGCGTCGGCCATTTCTTCGCTCCACAGAAACTCACGCATCGGCTTTCCGGTTCCCCAGAGACGCACTTCCTGCGGCGTGATGCCATATTTGGCCAGCACGGCCAGAATCTCCTCCTCGCTGCCGGCTCCGCTCACGCCCTCCACGGGACGCAGGTTCATATCCTTCCGAACGGCATCCCAATCGTTCTCGTTCAGGCACTTCGCCAAACGGACCTTACGAATCATCGCCGGCAACACATGACTGTTTTCCAGATGGAAGTTGTCATTCGGCCCGTAAAGGTTCGTAGGCATCACCGCGATATAGTTCGTGCCGTATTGCAGATTGAAACTTTCGCACATCTTCAGTCCGGCAATCTTGGCAATGGCATACGGTTCGTTGGTATATTCCAAAGGGGAAGTCAGCAATACATCTTCCGTCATGGGCTGGGGTGCCTCGCGCGGGTAGATGCAAGTGCTCCCCAAGAAAAGCAACTTCTTTACCCCGTGGCGGAAACTCTCTCCAATGACATTCTGCTGTATCTGCAGGTTTTCATAAATGAAATCGGCGCGATAGCGGCTGTTTGCCATGATCCCCCCTACATGAGCGGCGGCCAGCACAACGTATTCCGGTTGCTCTTCATCGAAAAAGTTTTTCACCGCCTGTGCATCCAGCAAATCCAGCTCCCTGTGACTGCGCCCCACCAGATTGGTATATCCCTTGCCCTGCAAGTTATTCCAAATGGCCGAACCCACTAATCCGTGATGTCCGGCCACATATATCTTAGCATTCTTTTCTATCATGACGTTATTCAGCCACCTGAGCTTTCATGTACAACTTCTTCACAAACTTCATGTCATGCTCTACCATAATCCGCACCAACTCCTCGAACGATGTCTTGCGGGGATTCCAGCCCAACTGAGTCTTGGCCTTCGTCGGATCGCCCAGCAACTGGTCTACCTCGCAAGGACGAAAATACTTGGGATCGACCTCAACCAGCACACGACCGGTAGCCTTGTCTATACCCTTTTCGTCCACGCCTTCACCCTGCCATTCCAGTTCGATGCCACAAGCCTTGAATGCCAAGTCCGTAAACTCGCGTACCGTATGATACTCGCCGGTAGCAATCACATAATCGTCGGGCTGTTCCTGCTGCAACATCAACCACATACACTCCACATAGTCCTTGGCATAACCCCAGTCGCGCAAGGCATTCAGGTTACCCAGATAGAGCTTGTCCTGGTAGCCCTGTACGATACGGGTGGCAGCCAGCGTAATTTTGCGGGTTACGAAGTTCTCTCCGCGGCGCTCACTCTCGTGGTTGAAGAGGATACCGTTGCAGCAATACATTCCATAACTCTCACGATAGTTCTTTATAATCCAGAAGCCGTACTGCTTGGCAACCGAATACGGAGAACGGGGATAGAACGGAGTAGTCTCCTTCTGAGGAACTTCCTGTACCTTTCCGAACAGTTCGGAAGTGGAAGCCTGATAAATGCGGCATTTATGTTCGAGACCTAAGATTCTCACGGCTTCCAGCAGGCGCAACACGCCCACGGCATCCGCTTCGGCCGTAAATTCCGGTACGTCGAAGCTGACCTTTACATGGCTCTGTGCAGCCAGGTTGTAGATCTCCGTAGGCTGACACTCGCGGATGATACGCACCAGCGAGCTCGTATCCGTAACATCTCCCCAATGCAAGTTGATAAGACGCGCTTTCTTCACGTCGCGCACCCACTCATCCAAATAGAGGTGTTCGATACGTCCGGTGTTGAACGACGAAGAGCGACGCAGGATACCGTGTACATCATACCCCTTGCTCAACAGAAACTCGGCGAGATAAGACCCGTCCTGACCGGTGATACCGGTGATCAAAGCTACTTTCTTTTCCATTTTCTTATTTATTATTTGTGTTGTTATTCACTGAACTGTTTTATCCTCTGTTCCTCAGAGAGCTTGCATATCAATAAAGTATTGTCTTTCTCCGCGATGATATAGCCGTCAAGCCCCTGCACGACAACTTTCTTTTCCTGCGTGGCATGTATCATGCAGTTGTGCGTATCATACACGGATATATGGTTACCGATACATGCGTTGCCGTATGCATCGTGCTGCGTATGCTCGTGCAGGGAGCCCCAGGTGCCCAGGTCGCTCCAGCCGAAACTGGCTGGACAGACAAAGATTTCCTCAACCTTTTCCATGATGGCATAGTCCACGGAAATACTCTCGCAGAGGGGAAACTCGCGGTCGATGGCTTCCTGTTCCTTCTCCGTTCCATAGACCGGAAGCAGGTTCTCAAATATCTGCGAAATAGCAGGTTGATATACCCGGAACGCATTCACAATCGTGTTCACACTCCAGATAAAGATTCCCGAATTCCAGAAATAGTTATTCTTCTTTATATAACGTTCCGCCGTGGCCAGATCCGGTTTTTCCCGGAAAGAATCCACTCTGAATATCTCTTTGTTACGCACGGAAGCCGCGCTCAGGTCCGCCTGAATATAACCGTAACCGGTCTCCGGGCGGTTCGGCTTCATGCCCAATGTCACGATAGCGTCGGATTCGGACGTGAATGCCATACATGAATTGACAACACGCTGGAACTCTTTTACGTCCATCACGATATGGTCACTGGGGGTGACCACGATGTTCGCATGGGGATTCCGGGCTTTGATGCGCCAGCTCACATATGCGATACAGGGCGCGGTATTCCGTCGGCAAGGCTCCTTCAAAATATTCGTTTCCGGGATTTCCGGCAGTTGCTCCCGTACGATGGATTCATAAGCGGCGGATGTCACGACCCAGATGTTCTCGGACGGGCAAATATCCTTAAAGCGGTCCGCCGTCAACTGCAACAGCGTTTTCCCGCATCCAAGCACATCTATAAACTGTTTCGGGCACTCCGGCGTACTCATAGGCCAGAAGCGGCTGCCGATACCGCCCGCCATAATCACCAAATGATTGTTCTTGTCCGACATAAACGATAGTATCTTAAAGATTAATGGGTTGCAAAGATATAATATTTTTTCATACTCCTGTTTATTCTGCCAACTTTTTTTCTACAAGCTGCCGACAATTATTGCGCGGAACAAATAAATGACTTACTTTTGTAACAAGGATTATCGCACTGCGTAAAGAATCATGGAAGAAGCACAACAACACGCCCTGCAGTTCGCTTGTCCGCCGCTACCCGTTGTCCGTATCGGTTTCATCGGACTGGGTAACCGCGGAATGGCCACCCTGCAACGCTACCTCGTCATTGAGGGGGTGGTATTCAAGGCTCTCTGCGACCTCAGCGAACAACATCTGCAACAAGCGAAGACCTTGCTGGAAAGCATCGGCCAGACAGACGTGACGGCATACCGGGAGGAAAACGGATGGAAAGCCCTGTGCGAACGGAGCGACATCGACCTTATCTATATCTGCACCGACTGGCTGACCCACACGCCGATGGCCGTATATGCCATGCAGCAGGGCAAGCATGTGGCCATCGAAGTCCCCGCCGCCACATCCGTGGCCGAATGCTGGCAACTGGTGAACACGGCCGAAAAGACCCGCCGCCACTGCTACATGCTGGAAAATTGCTGCTACGACCCGTTCTCCATGTCGGCGCTTGCCATGGAACGGAAAGGGATTTTCGGTGACATCACCCATTGTGAAGGCGCATACATCCATGACCTGCGGGACAGATATGCAGCCGACGAACGAAACGGGGGCTACCACGAGGGATGGATGGCGCGCTTCTGCGGGGAACACGGAGGAAACCCTTACCCGACGCACGGCATCGGCCCTATATGTCAGTTACTGCACATCCACCGGGGCGACCGGCTGGACTATCTCGTATCCCTGTCTCCCGGCACGGAAAGAGGTGGCCGCGCCGGCATATACATGAACAGCACACTTATACGCACGGTCAAAGGAAAAAGCATCCTGCTCCAGTACGACGTGACGACTCCCCGGCCCTACAGCCGCCTCCAGACCATCTGCGGAACCAAGGGCTTCATACAGAAGTATCCGTGCCGCTGCCTGTCGCTCGACGGACAGGAACCGGTAATGGACGAAGGCATCGAGCCGGTACTCCACGCACACGAACATCCGCTGACAACGGATATACTGCGGGACGGCGAACGGCTGAACGTACCCAACATCATGAACTACACCATGGACCGGCGTCTCATCCACTGCCTGCGGCAAGGCCTGCCACTGGACATCGACGTATACGATGCCGCGGAATGGTCCTGCATCACGGAACTGAGCGAACAGTCCGTACGCGACGGAAGCCGGCCGGTGAAGATACCGGACTTCACGCGCGGAAGATGGAAACTGATTTCCGGTTATGACTATTCTCACGACGCACCGGAACATTAAGCTGATGGAATATATACCCGTTTTATCCATAGCCGGTTCGGACGGTAGCGGCGGCGCCGGCATACAGGCTGATCTGAAAACATTCTCCGCCTTGGGATGCTATGCCATGGCCGCCATCACGTCAGTCACCGTGCAGAACACCTGCGGGGTCAGTGACACGTATGTACTCCCTCCGTCCGTCGTGGCCGCCCAGGTGCGGGCTATCCTGGAGGACATCCGACCCCGGTGTGTCAAAATAGGAATGGTAAGCGACCTGCCTACCCTGACGGCCTTGACTTTGACGCTCGGCGACTATCCGGACATCCCCATCGTATATGACTGTGTCATGGTGTCCAGCAACGGACATTCTCTCATGACGGAAGACGCCATCCGGGCATTGCCCGACACGTTGCTTCCTCTCTGTACCCTGGTGACGCCCAACCTGCCGGAAGCGGAAATCCTTTCCGGCCTCCCCCTGCATGACGAAGCGGACTTCAAACAGGCCGCCGGGCGGATTCTGCAGTCCGGCTGTAAAGCCGTACTTATCAAAGGCGGCCACAGCCGGGAAAAAGAAGCCTGCGACCGACTGTATATCAAGGAGGAGCAGCGAAGCCCCTTTTTATATTCCTCTCCCCGCCTCGACACCGCCAACACGCACGGCACAGGCTGTACCCTGTCGTCAGCCGTCAGTGCGTTTCTGGCACGGGGGGATCTGCTGCCCGAAGCCATCACACGCGGGAAAGCCTATCTCACACAGGCTCTCCTGCGGGGAAAAGACATAAAGACCGGACGCGGAACCGGCCCGCTCAACCATTTCTTCGCTCCCGAAAAACTGATCGTCCGATAGCGGAAGACCCGTACGGTTGCCGCCGAACTGACATCCGGAACAGTTCAACGACTCAATTATGAAGAAGTTATTTCTGACTTATAAAATAAATGTGTAACTTTGCAGCGGTTAATGACAAACATTTAAAACAACAGATAAATGAAAGCATTCGTATTTCCCGGACAAGGAGCGCAGTTTGTCGGTATGGGCAAAGACCTGTATGACAATTATCCTTTAGCGAAGGAGCTCTTTGAAAAAGCAAATGATATCTTAGGCTACCGCATCACGGACATCATGTTCAACGGTACGGACGAGGAACTGAAACAAACGAAGGTAACCCAACCGGCGGTATTCCTCCACTCCGTCATCTCGGCCCTTTGCATGGGCGACGACTTTCAGCCGGAAATGACGGCCGGCCATTCGCTCGGAGAGTTCTCCGCTCTGGTAGCCGCCGGCGCCCTGAGTTTCGAGGACGGTCTGAAACTGGTATATGCCCGCGCCATGGCCATGCAGAAGGCCTGCGAGATGCAGCCGTCCACCATGGCGGCCATCATTGCCCTCCCCGATGAAAAGGTGGAGGAAATCTGCGAGACCATCACCAAAGAGGGCGACGTCGTGGTCGCAGCAAACTACAACTGCCCCGGACAGATTGTCATCTCCGGCTCCATGGAAGGCATCGCCAAAGCCTGCGAGCAACTGAAAGCCGCCGGCGCGAAACGCGCGCTCCCGCTGAAAGTAGGAGGCGCTTTCCACTCACCGCTGATGCAGCCGGCCAAAGAGGAGTTGCAGGCAGCCATCGAAGCAACTGAAATCCACACCCCCAAATGTCCGGTATATCAGAACGTCGACGCATTGCCGCACACGAACCCCACCGAGATAAAAGCCAACTTAGTGGCACAACTCACCGCCTCCGTACGCTGGACACAGACCGTAAAGAACATGTTGGCCGACGGCGCGGATGATTTCACGGAATGCGGACCCGGCGCCGTGCTTCAGGGACTTATTAAGAAAATTGATAAAGAAGCCAACGCACACGGCATCGCATAAACGCACACTCTTCATAGAAATGACTTGACAATCATGTTTATATGACTGGCAAGTCATTTTTATGTATGCACCTTACACACTCATACCTTTGCTCATACATAACGAATATGACACCCGAACAAAAGATTATCATCTATCAGGTTTTCACCAGACTCTTCGGCAACAACAATGCCCGCTGCACGCCCGACGGCTCCATCGAGGAAAACGGATGCGGGAAGATGGCCGACTTCACGTCCGAGGCACTCGCCCGGATACACCGGATGGGAGCAACGCACATCTGGTACACCGGTATCATCGAACATGCCACCCAGACCGACTACTCGGCCTATGGCATCGCACGCGACCACAAGGCGGTGGTAAAAGGAAAAGCCGGCTCCCCCTACGCCATCAAGGATTATTACGACGTCGACCCTGACCTGGCGAAGGATGTCGACAAACGCATGAATGAATACCTGAATCTTGTGAAGCGCACCCACAAAGCCGGCCTGAAGATGATTATCGACTTCGTACCGAACCATGTGGCCCGCCAGTATCATTCGGATGCCCGGCCGGAAGGCGTGAAAGACTTGGGCGAAGACGATGACTGCCGGAACAGCTTCGACCCGCAGAACAATTTCTACTATATTCCCGGCGAGGAACTGCATACGGATTTCGCCCGCCGACAGGACGAGACCGCGCCCTACCGCGAGATGCCGGCCAAAGCCACCGGTAATGACAACTTCAGTGCATGGCCGGGGACGAACGACTGGTACGAAACCGTCAAGCTGAACTACGGCATCGACTATTGCGGAGGCTACCGGCGCTGCTTCTCCCCCACTCCCGACACCTGGTACAAGATGCGTGACATCCTGCTGTTCTGGGCCGCCACGGGCATAGACGGCTTCCGCTGCGACATGGCGGAAATGGTGCCGGCCGAGTTCTGGGGCTGGGTGATACCGCAGATAAAGGCACAATACCCCGGCCTCGTCTTCATCGCCGAAGTCTACAACCCGGCGGAATACAGAAACTACATCTTCAACGGCCGTTTCGACTACCTCTACGACAAAGTGGGACTGTACGACACCCTGCGCGGCGTCACCTGCGGTTACACTCCGGCTCATGCCATCACGGGATGCTGGCAGTCGGTCGACGACATCAGGAACCACATGCTGAACTTCCTCGAGAACCACGACGAACAGCGGCTTGCCTCGGACTTCTTTGCAGGCGACGCCCGGAAAGGCTGCCCCGCCCTGCTCGTAAGCGCCTGCATGGGAACCAACCCGATGATGGTCTACTTCGGCCAGGAACTCGGAGAACGGGGCATGGATGCCGAAGGGTTCAGCGGACGCGACGGGCGCACCACCATCTTCGACTACTGGAGCGTTGACACCATCCGCCGCAGCAGGAAAAACCAACTTACGGAGTCCGAGAAAGATTTGCAGGACTACTACACAAAGGTTCTGCGCATCTGCAATGAGGAGACAGCCGTCAGGGAAGGACAGTTCTACGACCTGATGTATGTCAATCCCGCCGGCGACGGGTTTAATCCGGAAAAGCAATACGCTTTTCTGCGCCGTTCTCTCAAGACCCTTTTGCTCATCGTCGCCAATTTCGACGGGCAGGAGAAAACCGTCAGCGTCCGCATCCCCCGGCATGCTTTCGACTTTCTCCGGATGAAAGAAAAGGCTTCCGTCGTAGCGACAGACTTGCTGACCGGCCGGAAAGAAAACGTCCCGTTCGTCCCGGACACCCCGGTCACATTCACCCTGCCCGGCAACGGAGGGAAAATCCTGAAAATACAGGCCTGATTTCCGGACTCCCCCTATACAGGAAGTTTCATCCGAAAAAAGGGCTCAGTAGAAAATCAGTGGGGATAAAATCAACCCTCCCTACACAGATGTTTGCCGAAAAATGCTTCAATGGTTCAGACTCACTGAGTATCAACGAGTAATGGTTCACAAATGGTTC
>CAZIMK010000046.1:0-22577 GCA_964540455.1 uncultured Paraprevotella sp. | reverse complement strand
GTACAACAGTTGATGTACACTCTGTACAACAGTTGATGTACACTCTGTACAACAGCTTCTGTACAAAGTGTACACATGAAAACGAATATAGCTGGACAAACCGTCCAGCTAAAAACAAGCAAAAGAAAACGTACTGTACACCCACAGGCAGATTCGCAAATCACATATAATCGTTTATAAAGCAACGAATAAAAGCAGAAATGACAATATAAGCAAATTGTACAAATTTCCTAAGTACATGACAAAAATTTGAAGACATCGAATTTGGGTTTATAGATCGGTCTCATCAAGACGTTGGAGAATTCTTCCAATCCGTATTTTACCAATAACTTAGTTCTACGGCCATGCTTCAATATCTTGATTGCCTTAATATTCAAATCCTTATGCTCACCGACAAGAAAGGCCCATACAAGAGCAAGACATACCACCGCCGTAAGACGTGCGATACCTTTATGCGTTACTCCAAGCATGAGGATGTTTATATTGACCTCGCCAAATTTCCAGTTGGTTCGGTCCATAGTGAGGACAAGTCCTGTCTTTACGGGCAGAAGCGCGAATATGATACGTGCAATCAAATCGAGTTTCAGCGGATAGTGGGCAAGAAACCTCTGAAGACGTCTGAGATTAGAGTCGCGCTCAACGCTCGTAGGCATTGCCGCCGCAATCTTATGCAGACTGACAGTCTGCACCACACAAGGGGCATGAATCATAAAAGCCAGCAGTTTTATACGGGCAAGGTTCATTACACAGTCAAGATGCTCTTGCATAATCGGGACGATTTGATTAACTTTGCCATTGTCCCTGAAAGTGGTAGTAACTTTCAGGGGAAAAGTCGTCAAACTTTTCTTTAAAGTTACGAATTTTCAGGGATTTATGCAAACATAATCACCTAATAGTTAATATAATAACCAACAAAATTAATTTTTATCATCTACTAAACAGCGATATAATCAACAAAAACAATTTATATGAAAAAACTTTTAACCACATTAACCATGCTTTTTGCTGTAATCAATATTATGGCGCAAGAGCATCTCTCTTTCAAAGGTATTCCCATTGAGGGAAGTATGACGGCTTTCTGCCAAAAGCTAAAAGCAAAAGGCTTTACACAAATAGGGCGTGACAACAATGTGACGATGTTCACAGGCGATTTTACAGGCAGACAGGCAACAGTCGGTATCGGTGCGACTGATGACGGGAAAAGCGTTCACTCTGTTGTCGTTATATTCGATGAAAGCAGAGAATGGAATACTCTTGTGAATACTTATGACTATTTAACTAATAAATGAAGAATAATTATCATTGAATATGAAAAAATGGCTTATTTACGTGCTTGGTATAATCACAGGTGTTATACTCACATTTGCTTTTGCATTCTGCGTTAATCTATCTAACAATTCGGAAATTATTGGACTTGAAATGTTTGAAGACCCCGGAGACTATATGGAATACTCACAATTTGAGGTATTCCAAGTGGTAGAATCTAGGTGTGCATTAGCCCATGCCGATGACTCTTTTGGTGCAATAGTTTTCATTATACCTAATGAAAAACAACAGTTCTATGATGACCAGAAAATCGTTCTTAAAAACGATCAGTGCGCTCAACATGTGGGAACTTATAAATACAATACCAAAGGGGGAATAGAGAAAACTGTTCCGGCTGTTAGAATAATTGACGGTGTAGAATTACCGAAATCAAATAAAACGGTTTCAGCTAAGAATAATTCCGAAAAAACGTTGTTTGATAAACCCGGAGATTGTGTAAGCCGGAAAAATTTTGAAGTACAGGAGGTCTTGGAATCTGGAGATGCTATTGCACTGGAAATTAGAGAGACTATTGAGGGATATATATTTACTTCTGATTTAGAAGTCTTAATATTAGCTCAAGAGGGCAGCAATTTTTACAATAAACAAATAGTGAAAGCTCCTCATGGAAAATGCGCAAGACAAATTGGAAACTATAAGTATAAACCATATGAATATGGAGATACAAAAGTAATTCCTATAATTGCTTTCAAGTAAGCATTTGGTTATTGCGATTTCATCACTCAAACATTCTGCATAGCGTTTTATTAAATTATCGAATAATCATCAATGCCACTCACGTTTATCATAGTCCCTATTTGTTTGATAATAGGTATTGTCTATCTCGTTTATGTCAAACGAAAAGAACGGCAACTTATCGAACAGGTTACGCCTATTACTCGTGGCGAATGGTCGGAACGGAGAGTGGTATTGAATTTATTGAAAGGTGGTATTAATCCTAAAGCCATATTTCATGACTTGTATATTCAAAAACCGAATGGGAAATACACGCAAGTAGATGTAGCCGTTGCAACAAAAGCGGGCATTATTGTGTTTGAAGTCAAGGATTATAGCGGTTGGATTTTTGGTAACGAACATCAGAGATATTGGACACAGTTATTGGCGTATGGTAAGGAAAAACATCGCTTCTATAATCCTATTATGCAAAATTCCGGACATATTCAAGCCATTAGGCAATGTTTACTGCAAAATCCCGGCATTCCAATTTATTCTGTTATCGTATTCTTCGGGAATAGTGAGTTTAAGAATGTTACTTGTAATGCAAACAATACTTTTATAATATATCCTCGTTATATTCGTCAGGTAGTAGCCGAAATTTTGATGCAACCTAATGCCAATTATGGTAATAAATACGAAATAATGGATGTATTTGCTAAGGCGGTGCAAAACGGCAATGACCCGATGATTGTTTCTTCACAAATCAATTCTGCTGCATATTATGGTCGCAACACGCCTCAATCTACATATATTATATCTCTCAACTCATTATTCCGCTTCGGCAGGTTCTCGCACAGAAGATTTCGGTAGTCCATTCATCATCAGAGTTTTTACATCTTTATTCCGTTATCTTGTCCTCTCTCAATCTTCTAATCATACTTACCATCTGCCACATCGCTGACCTCATTGAGTGTGTGGCGATGTTTTATTTTATTACTGTCCGCTAAACCACATATCAAGTAACTCAACTCCTTATTCTTCAAGGGTTGAGTGATTTTTTCTTTTGTCCAAGCCCCCTCCTCGTTGTTTAGTCGGCTTTCGGTGGTTCCTTCTCGTAGTTTATATAGGCTCTGTTCATTGCAACAATCTCTCCGTTTGAGTACAGACTCGGAGCCAGCATAAAACTGTCGTTCGTAGCAGCTGACGTGAACTTGACATCACATGGTACATTTTCATTTACCGAGATACAGCATGCACTTTGATGCCTCCTTTCTTCTTACCTGTCTTGGGATGACGTCCGACACCCTTGAAAATGAGGTTTGAGAAGAGGGATATGGTAGTGGAATCGATGATTCTTAGGCGTTTTATCCATGCTTCCGTCCCGTTTCTCCGGCTGTCCGAGGAAAGAGTAGACTTGTTGGCTTCATATAGGTCACGATACACGCCCTCAAAGAATTTTTCCGAGCGTCTGGCATTTGCATCAGACAATGTACTGCGCCTGGGAATAGTCTTCAAGCCCAGATGAGCAAGCTTGCAAAACTCTGCAAGCATGGATGCCTCTATCTCACGCAATGAGTCGAAACGCAAGATTACTGCATAGAGCATCGTAAGCAGGTGATTTTCAACATCTGTAATTATCTCAGGAAAACCATATTAACCTATTCGGGCTGACCTCTTTGAAAAAGGTCAGCCCGAATAATTCGAAAAGCATCCGTATAACGATGCCGGTCTCTGTCTGTTTATTCCGCTGTTTCCGGAGCCTTATCTATCAAATCCATGAACTGGTCGAGCTTCGGCGTGATGATAATCTGGGTACGACGGTTACGCTGCTTGCCCAGTTCCGTGTTGTTGTCGGCAATGGGATTATACTCTCCACGACCGGCGGCTGACAAGCGTTTCGGATCCACTCCATACGTATTCTGCAAGGCCTGCACAACAGACGAAGCACGCAGGGCACTGAGATCCCAGTTGTTGCGAATGTTGGTACGGGATATGGGTACGTTGTCCGTATTACCCTCCACCAATACGTCATAATCCTTATAATCTGTGATAATCTTGGCAATCTTGCTCAGTGTCTGTCCGGCACGGTCGCTGATTTCATAACTTCCGGACTTGTAAAGCATGTTATCCGCCAACGAGATATAAACAACACCTTTCAATACCTGTATGTCCACTTCGTTCCTCTCCTCGCGGCTCAACGAGCGGGTCAGGTTATTGGTCAGCACCATATTCAGAGAGTCGGACTTGTCCTTCGCCTCCACCAACTGCTTGATGAACTTGTTCGAAGCATTGATTTCATCCACCAGTTTGGATATGTTGACATTCCCCTGGGAATTCTGTTGCAGGCTCTTGTCCAGTGAGCTCTGCAGGGCTTCGTATGCCTTTTTCATTTCCGCATTCGCCTTCTTGGCCTCAACCAGACGCTCGTCCAGACTCTGAGAGTTTGCTTCGCACTTGGCCAATTGCAATTTCGTATCCTGATACGTAGCATTCAGTTCACGGTATTTAGTCTGCATTTCAGCCAGTTTCTTCTTGCTGGCACAACCTGTACACAGCAATGCCCCGAACAAAAGAGGCAGGTAAATCATTGCTTTTTTCATATTCCTAATGTTTGAATTATTCGACAATACATCATAAATCACGTGGATTTCGACTGCAAGTTACGGATAATCCGCCTTATGAGAGGTATCAGTTAATGAAAGATAACATTTTATGCATGTATTTAAAGGAAAACGGAGTATATTCAGCCTTCCGGCCGCAGTTCGCGCAAGGTATCTATCTTCAACAACCGCTCTTTGAGACGGTCTATCCGGCTTTGCCGGATACGCAGGGTCATCACACAATCGTTGTCATAACTCTGGGACACAATGGAGGGCTCTTCCTCCTTCACCACCCTCATCACGCTGTTCATGAAAGGATATTCAAAAGAAAACGTAATATCCCCGTCCACCGTTTTCTCTACAACCTGAGCATGCGACAAAGCATCGGCCGCCGCCTCGCGATAAGCAACAATAAGGCCGCTCGTTCCCAATTTGATACCTCCGAAATAGCGCACCACAATCACAAGCACGTCCGTCAGTTCGCGGGAATTCAATTGTCCGAGAATCGGCTTTCCGGCTGTACCGGACGGTTCGCCGTTGTCATTTGCCCGAAAGGTAAGCCGGTCGGCGCCAAGCATATAGGCATAGCAGCAATGCCGGGCATCGAAATACTTTTTCTGATAAAAGGCCAGATATTCCTTTATTTCCTCCACTGACGTGACAGGCAAGGCAAAGGCGAGGAATTTGCTCCGCTTCTCGGTATACTCCCCTTCAGCCGGTGCAGCCAGCGTGAGATAAGTATCTTTTATTTCCATGTTTATGTTTCAGACCCAACCGGAGGCCGTCTTCTAAAAGACACCGTGCCTCCGGTCTGTTTTCCACCTTTCCTTGATTTACGACAGTTTATGAATAACAAGCCCGCTCCGCAACTTCGGTTCGAACCATGTGGCCTTGGGCGGCATGATTTCTCCCCTGTCGGCAATATTCATGATTTGCTCCATCGTCACCGGATAGAGAGCCAGAGCCGCTTTCATCTCCCCGCTGTCACAACGGGCTTTCAGTTCCTGCAAACCACGCAGTCCCCCCACGAAGTCAATTCTTTTGTCCGAGCGCAAATCCCGGATGCCCAGTAACTCATCCAATATCAGACGGCTGCTGATACTGACATCAAGCGTCCCTATCGGATCCGTTTCGTCGCAGAAACCGGGCAACAACGTCAGACGATACCAGTTGCGCTCCATGTAGAGCGAAAACTCATGCAAGGCCTGGGGCTTATATTCATCCCGTCCCATGCAATCTACCTTGAATCTGGCGGACAGGGCCTCCAAAAATTGTTCCGGCTCAAAGCCGTTCAAATCTTTCACCACGCGGTTATAGTCCAGAATTGTCAGCTGACTCGCCGGGAAACATACGGCCATAAAGAAATTATATTCCTCGTCGCCGGTATGAGTGGGGTTCATGCGGGCTTTCTCCGCCCCGACCAAAGCAGCGGCAGCCGAACGGTGATGTCCGTCGGCTATGTACAATGCAGGCATGGCAGCAAAAGTCTCTGTCACGACACGTATATCCTCATCCCTGTTTATCAACCAGAAAGCATGGCCGAATCCGTCATCCGGAGCCGTAAAGCGATACTCGGGTTCCAGAACCGTATACCGGGCCACCAGCGCATCCAGCACGTCATTGTCGGGATAGGCAAAGAAGACCGGCTCTATGTTTGCGTCATTTATGCGCACATTCACCATGCGGTCTTCTTCCTTGTCGCGGCGTGTCAGTTCATGTTTCTTTATGACACCGATCAGATAGTCTTCCACCGAAGCGCCCACCACCACTCCATACTGGGTATGCCCGTTCATGGTCTGTGCATAGATGTAGTACATCGGTTTCTCGTCCTGCACCAGCCAGCCACGTTCCTGAAACAGCCGGAAATTCTCCACAGACTTTTCATATACAGCCGGATCTGATTCAGAAACGCCTTCCGGAAAATCAATCTCGGCCTTCGTCACATGGTAGAGAGACATCTCATTGTCACCGGCTTCGGCACGAGCCTCTTCCGAACTGAGTACGTCATAAGGGCGACAAGCTACACGCTCCACAATGTCACGGGGCGGACGCAGGCCCTTGAATGGTCTAATCGTTGCCATACTTTCCTTAATTTATTATCGGTGACTGTCTCCTGGAAAAGATCGGACCAGTCCCCGCAAATGAATATTGTTTGTTCAACTGTTCACCTGGTAACGCGTACACCCTTCCCGCAGGAAGGCGACAATCTGCTCAGCCGCGGCAATGCCGGCATTCACATTGGCCTCCGCCGTCTGCGCTCCCATCTTTTTCGGTGTGGCGAAGTAACGCCCGGCAAACTTCTCCGCAAACACGTCCGCCGCATCAGGCCGTATGTCAGATAAATACGTCAGGTCCGACCGTTCTTCCATCAGCCGCAGCAATCCCTCCTCGTCAATCACTTCCTTTCGGGCCGTATTCACCAGCACGCCTCCCTCCGGCATCCGGTTCACCAGTCCGTAACCGATGCTCCGACGGGTTTCATCCGTTGCCGGGATATGCAGAGACACGATGTCGCAGGTGGCAAACAGTTCCTCACTGCTGCCGACGGACTTCACACCCGCCCCTTCTATGACCGACGACGGGCAGAAAGCATCGTAAGCATACACCTCCATATCGAACCCTTTAGCAATACGGGCCACATTACGCCCGACATTGCCAAAGGCAAGAATACCCAGCTTCTTGCCTTTCAGTTCCGTTCCGGCCCCACCGGCAAAGAAACCGCGCACTCCGTACACCAGCAACCCGAAGACGAGTTCAGCCACGGAATTGGCATTCTGTCCCGGTGTGTTCATCACCACTATATCATGAGCCGTAGCGGCTTCCAGGTCTATATTGTCGTAACCGGCTCCGGCACGCACCACGATTTTAAGGGCGGGTGCCGCATCCAGCACGTCCGCGTCCACCTTGTCGCTGCGGACAATCAGTGCGACCACGTCGGTCACAGCTGCCAGCAACTGCGCCTTGTCCGTATATTTTTCCAGCAGGACCGGTTCATAGCCGGCCGCTTCCGTCACGCGCCTTATGCCTTCCACCGCCACCGGCGAAAACGGTTTCTCCGTAGCAATCAAAACCTTTTCCATACCCACAAGTTTATCAATGCATGTCTTCAAAATCCCGCATACACTGAACCAATGCGTCCACGGCCTCCATGGTCTGCGCATTGTAGCAGGATGCACGGAACCCTCCGACACTGCGGTGTCCCTTGATTCCTACCAGACCGTGCTCCGTAGCCATCGTCAGGAAATCCCCTTCCAGATTCTTGTATGCCTCGTTCATCACGAAACAGATATTCATCCGCGAACGGTCTTCCCTGGCAGCCGTACCGCGGAACATCTTATTACGGTCTATCTCGGCATACAGCGCATCCGCACGTTCGCGGGCACGGATAGCCATGGCCTCCACTCCCCCGTTGGCTTTTATCCAGCGGAGATTCTGCAAGGCGCAATAAATGGGAACGACAGGCGGGGTATTGAACATCGACCCGCCTTTCACGTGGGTCATATAATTAAGTATCGTGGGAATCGTGCGCGACACTTTTTCCAAAGCATCGTCCTTCACGATGATCACATTCACACCGGCCATAGACAGATTCTTCTGGGCACCGGCATAAATACATATATATCTGCTCACATCCACCGGACGGGAGAATATATCCGAAGACATGTCCGCCACCATCGGAACCGGACATACCGGTTCGTACCTCATTTCGGTACCGAATATCGTATTGTTCGTAGTGATATGCAAATAATCGGCATCTGCCGGAACCTCGAATCCTTTGGGTATATAGGAATAGTTGTCGGCAGCCGACGACGCCACTTCCACGACTTCGCCAAACAACCGCGCTTCCTCCATGGCCTTCCGGGCCCACGTACCTGTGTTCAAATAAGCCGCTTTCTTTTTCAGGAAGTTATACGGCACACGGCAGAATTCCATACTGGCACCGCCTCCCAGAAACAGCACCGAATAACCTTCCGGAACAGCCAGCAGTTCTTTTACCAGTGAAACGGCTTCATCCAACACCGGCTGAAAATTCTTGGCCCGGTGGCTGATTTCCATCAACGACAGGCCGCAACCGTCAAAATCGAGACAAGCCGCCGCCGTGGCCTCTATCACTTCGCGCGGTAGCATCGACGGCCCTGCATTAAAGTTATACTTCTTCATCTGAATTTCTTTTTATCTTTAATTAATACCTAACCACCGCGAAAGTATAGTTTTTTATTCATTCCAGCAAGCACAAGCTACAAAAACGAATCAAAAACACTTATTTTATTTGCATTTTACCAAATCAGAAAGACTCTTCTGCTACAATCCGTAATTTTAAAAGGTTTCTTCTATCAAAGTCTTCACTCCCTTTATCCTTACCTCCCTTGCTTTCCTCATCACCCGGTCCACCACCACCGTGCGCACGGCCACAAACGCATAATGTTCTTTCACGTCTATACGCCCGACATCGTCCCGTTCCAATCCGACGGTCTTGTAAAGATACCCTGCGATATCTATCTTATTGATCTTGTCTTTCTTGCCCTTACCCACATAAAGCGTAGTCCAGCGGGACCGAACCGGCGCCGGTGTCTGAACCGGCAATTCAAAACGCTCCGGCCGCAGGCGGATATAATCGGGCTTGCGCTCTTCCGGTCCAAAAATCATATAGGCATTGCCCGATGCATCCCAACGGGCGGTCCTACCGTTCCGATGGATATATGCTTCCTCGTTAAGCGGCAGATGATAATGGATGATATTGTCTATATCGGGAATATCAAGTCCTCGGGCCGCCAGATCGGTCGACACGAAGACCGGACAGCTTCCATTGCTGAACTTATACAAAGCTCGTTCGCGGTCTTTCTGTTCCATACCGCCGTGAAAGGTTTCACAACAGATTCCATTTTGTTTCAAATACCGGCCTACCCTTTCCACGCTCTCGCGATAGTTTACGAAAACAAGACTTGTCTGTTCTCCAAGGGTGCATACCAGCCTGCGCAAAGTTTCCAGTTTGTCCTTTTCCGGGGAATGTACACACAAAAGGCGAATCCGGTCGGGCACCTGTTCTTCCGCCGACAGGAAGTTCAGGCGGACATAACCGCTACGGGAAGAAACGAACTGCGGGATTTCCTCCGCGTCCGTAGCCGAAAGCAACACCCTGCGCTCCAGAAAAGGCAAACGGTCAGCCACTTGCTTCATTTCGTCACGAAAACCCAGTTCCAGACACTTGTCAAACTCGTCAATCACCAAAGTACGTATCGAGGACGCATCAATGTTTCCTTTCGACAGATGGTCGTTCATACGCCCCGGGGTGGCTATCACCACATGGGGGTGCAACTGATTCATCGTCCGGTGTTCCTCCATGGCCGGACGGCCACCGTAGCAACTCATGGCTCTGAAAGATGTACCCATCGACCTGAAGACTCCGTCTATCTGCAGAGCCAGTTCGCGGGAAGGGACCAGCACCACAGCCTGCACTCCCGCGGCCTCCTCATTCAGACTTGGCACCAACGGCAGCAGGAAAGCCAATGTCTTTCCACTGCCGGTCGGCGAAAGCAACACCATATCCTGTCCTTTGCGATAAGCGGCCACCGCATCCTGTTGCATAGCATTGAGCTGCTCGATGCCCATACGCCAAAGCACATCTTTTATATTTGTCTTATTCATAATCCCGTCTACCGTATTTTGCGGACAAAGGTACAACAAATAAATGATATGGCTGTTGCATTCCGTTAACTCTTCCCTATACCTTATTATATTATAAGCAGAAACATCCATAAGAAAAAGAAAAGGGATTCGTCTATTCCGTCTGTTCTTTTTTGTATTTTTGCAAAGATGTAAAACACGATATATGGAGAATTTCGATATTCATATCTTAGGATGCGGGTCCGCCCTGCCTACCACACGCCACAATCCATCCTCACAAATAGTCGCACTGCGGGGCAAAATCTACATGGTAGACTGTGGCGAGGGTACGCAGTTGCAAATGCGACGGTCGCAATTGAGTTTCAAACGCCTTGGACATATATTCATTTCACATCTGCACGGAGACCATTGCTTCGGGCTGCTGGGCCTGATCTCCACATTCGGCCTCCTGGGAAGAACGACCGACTTACACATACACGCCCCGGCGGAATACGAACCGATACTCCAGACTCAACTGGACTTCTTCTGCCAACGGATCAGCTTTAAGGTTGTTTTCCATCCGGTGGACACTACCGCATACGCCTGCATCCACGAGGACCACACCGCCCGCGTCTATTCACTGCCCCTGAAACACCGCACTTCCTGCTGCGGTTTCCTGTTTCAGGAAACACCGTCGCTCCCTCATATCCGGCGGGACATGATAGACTTCTACGGCATCCCCCACCATCAGATAAACAACATCAAAAACGGTCTGGACTGGACGGACGAAGAAGGAAATCTGATTCCCAATGCGCGCCTCACCATACCGGCCGCCCCTCCCCGTTCGTACGCCTATTGTTCCGACACGCTTTATCTTCCCTCATTGACCGGCTATCTGAAAGACGTGGACCTGCTCTATCACGAAGCCACCTTCGACAATGCTCTCCGGAAACGGGCCGAAGAAACCGGCCATAGTACAGCCGGACAGGCCGCCCTGTTGGCCCGCGAATGCAACGCACGGCGTCTTTGTATCGGACACTTTTCTGCACGCTACAACAACGAAAACATCTTATTGGAAGAGGCGCGCCAGATATTTCCCGATACAATTTTAGCCCGTGAAAACTTAATTCTTACTATTTCTGCAAAAAAAGATAAGATTACACACAATAAAATTTGTTCGGTTTGAAAACATTGCTTATCTTTGTAGAAACTGATTAGACAAAACATGAAAGCAAAATACATTCTTTTTTCAATATGCGCTGTACTGCTGTTCTGGGGAATACCTCAGAATGCCTTTGCGCAAACAGAAAAAGACGGTATCGAAGCTGACACGAACAGCATTATGCTCACGGCCAACGGATCGGTCGTGCATGTAACCAATGCCGGCGGACTGACTCTTGAGGTCTACAATATCACGGGAGTCTGCATAGCATCACATCTAATCGAAAACAACGACGCCACGATAAATCTGTCGCTCAAAAAGGGTTATTATCTATTGAAAGTAAATAACGTGGTGCGTAAAATTTCCATTCGCTGATAACATGCGATGAAAAGATGGATTTATTTTCTTTTTCCTTTCGTCTTACTGAATCTTACCGGGTGTAACGAAGATACGGATTGGGAAAACTTCCCTCTCGCACATGAAGCCCTTGAATCCTGGAAAGATCTTTCGGACATTTTGACCCGGGCATGCATACGCCGGGATATCGACAATCTGCAACACAAGGATTCCTTCCGTTTGTATGCCGATGATTATGCAACCCGCTTTTACGCAGACAGACAGCCTTTCCTTTGGATAGACAAGGATGGAACATACGATAGAAGCGACTCCCTGCTGGACTATCTGGAAACGGCATCGGCAGATTGCGGATTACCTTCTCATTTTTTCCCCATAAGGCAACTGAGGGACAGAAAGGAAAAACTGCGTAAATCCGATACGGACAATGAAAACCGTATCCGACACATGGCCTTTATCGAATACGAACTGACGCGTTCGTTTCTACGGATAGCCTGCGGACAGCGATACGGCTTCCTCAACCCTAAACAGATATTCAACCGACTGGAAAAACAGGATACCACGAAAAAGGCTCCTTATCGCCAACTGTTCGATTTTGCCATCGAAACGGCCAACGACTCTTTTGTCATTGCCGCCATACAAGCCGCACGGCAAGGCGAAGCCGTAGCCTTCCTGAAACAAACACTCCCCACGGACAGCATCTACTACCTGCTCCAAAAGGAACTGACGACCCTTTCCGATACCTCCCGCCACTACCGCACTCTCAGTGCCAACATGGAACGATGCCGCTGGCGTTACAGCCGGCCGACCGGAAAATATGTATGGGTAAACGTCGCAGCATACGACTTAAGGGCTGTGGACAAAGAGAACGACCAGACCCTCTGCATGAAAGTATGCGTGGGTAACGCAAAACACAAAACTCCATTGCTGCACAGCTATATCCAACATGCCGAATTAAATCCATACTGGGTGGTGCCATACAACATCGTAAAAGAGGAAATAGCCCCTTTGCACGCCGGAAAATCCGATTACTTCATCCGAAACCGAATGAAGATTATTGAAAGAAGCACTAAAAAAGAGATGAATCCGGAGGATATGACAAAAGCCATGTACCTCAGCGGACAATATACCGTAAGACAGGAAAAGGGAAAAGAGAATTCGCTGGGGCGTATCATATTCCGTTTCCCCAACAACTTTTCCGTATTCCTGCACGACACCAACAACAAACGAGTCTTTCAGAACCGCCGACGTGCCGTCAGTCATGGTTGCGTAAGAGTGGAAGAGCCTCTGCAACTGGCTACTTTCTTAATGGCCCCCCCGGACGAGCTGGATATTGACAAAATCAGACTGGCCATCGACCTTCCACCTCTCAGTCCGCAAGGAAAGAAATGGGCCGAATCAGAGAAATACAGACCTATAGGCAATTATAAATACCAGCCGGAAATACCTGTTTTTCTGGACTATTACACCGTTTATCCCGACACTGCCGGTATTCTGCGCTATCACGACGATCCATACGGATATGATGCTATTATCCAGAAAAAATTAGGATGGTTTTAAACCCTCCCCATCTTCTTCCGTCCAATTGACATGTCGTATCCTTTACCACTAAATACTGACGAAAAAGAACTCATCCGCCAGTTGCGTCAGCCGGCCGGCCGGAAAGAAGCATTCACCCGCGTGGTGGAACGATACAGCCAGCCTCTCTACTGGCAGATACGCCGCATGGTATATTCCCACGACGACACGGACGACATTCTTCAGAACACCTTTGTCAAAGCATGGTGCAACATCGACTCTTTCCGGGGAGACAGCAGACTGTCTACGTGGCTTTACCGCATCGCCGTCAATGAAACGCTGACATTCCTGCAAAAACAGAAAGAAAGACACAACATGGATTCATTCACAACGACCGTGGTCAACAGTCTGGAGGCCGACGAATATTTCGACGGAGACGAAGCGGCCCTGCAGCTACAGAGAGCCATTTCCACCCTGCCGGAAAAACAACGCCTCGTTTTCAACATGAAATATTTCGATGAAATGAAATACGAGGATATGAGCCGCATCCTGCAAACCAGCGTAGGAGCGTTGAAAGCATCCTATCACCATGCAGTGAAAAAGATTCATGACTTTTTGAACATGAATGATTAAACTTTCAAATAGCAGAAAAGTCTTACATACAAAAGAAAGGAACAACAGGTATGAAAGAAGAAGACATCATACGTCGCAAAACAGGTTCTGAAAACCCGTTCAAAGTGCCCGAAGGATATTTTGAACACTTCACAGACTCTCTCATGGACCGACTGCCGGGAAACCCACCCCAAAAGACATTACTGAAAAGGCTGCCCCCCCCCGTATGGTATGCGGCAGCAACCGTATGTGGCATAGCACTCTGCGGAAGCCTGTTGCTTCGCTTCCACAGTCGGCCGGACACGTACCCAGAACCCAACCCTTTTTCCTATAATTATTCCGAAGATTCTCTCGACGAACTGTTGGACTATGCCATGACAGACAACATGGAAATAGCCTATTATCTAACCACCGCAGACTAAACTATAAAAACGAAGGAATATGAACAACAAACGATTCACATGGCTCATCCTTTGGGTATTCTTCGGCCTGACGACGTCTATGGCCCAACCCGAAAGGAATCATTTCTCTCCCGAGGATTTCAAGAAAAAGCAGGAGCACTACATTACCCTAAAGGCCCAGTTCACACAAGAGGAAGCCAAGGCTTTCTTCCCCCTCTTCCACGAAATGCACACGAAGCAACGTGAAGTCATGGACAAAATCATAAAGCTGAAAAGACAGGAAATGACGGAGGAGACCAAAGAAGACGCCTATACGGACGTAATCAACGAAATTACCAAACTGAAAACAGAATCAGCCCGGATAGAGGCCAGTTACTACAAACGCCTGTGCAAAGCAATCTCTCCCCGCAAAGTCTACAAAGCCATGAAAGCCGAAGACAAATTTCACCGTGAGATGCTCAAAGGGTTCAACAACAGGAACAGAAACAAACACCCGCTCCATCCTCAGGGACAACAGTCCAAGGGAGGCAACAGGAAATAAAAAACGTGTGACACACCCGTATCAGCATAAAGGCTGCGATCCCCCACATGAGGGGAACCGCAGCCTTTATGCTGATACCTCAGGTTATTTTCTTATCTATCAACCTTTCAGTTTAGCCAGACTTTCCTGCAGGGCGGCAATCTTGCTTTCCGCATCGGCCTGCTTCTTACGCTCCATCTCAACGACCGCAACCGGCGCATTGGCCACAAAACGCTCGTTCGACAGTTTCTTCTGTACACCGACAAGGAAACCCTGCAGATGTTTCAGTTCAGCTTCCTGCTTGGCTATCTCAGCCTCCACATCTATCAGGTTGCCCAGCGGAACAGCATATTCCGTGGTTCCCACCATAAACGAAGCCGTTCCGTCACCCTTCTGGGCCACAACCTCCACCGATGCCAGATTGGCCATCTTCACGACGATGCTGTTATACGCCGTCAGCGGATAATTTTCCACCACTTCAAGCGTCAGCGCCTCTTTCGGAGCTATATTCTTCTGATTACGTACGGTACGCACCCCGGAAACGACATTTTTCACTGCCTCGACCGCCGCAACCAACACTTCGTCGTCGGCTGTGGGAACCTCTACCTGCAAAGGAGACACCATGATGCTCTCACCCGGCTGGCGGTCATAGATATGCTGCCACAGCTCTTCCGTAATGAAAGGCATGAAAGGATGCAGAAGTTTCAGCAGAGTGTCAAAGAATCCCAATGTTCTCTCCAGTGTCTTACTGTCGACGGGCTGGCCGTAAGCAGGCTTCACCATCTCCAGATACCAACTTGAGAATTCGTCCCAGAACAGTTTGTACACAGCCATCAGCGCCTCGCTCAAGCGGTATTTGCCGAACAGATCCGCCACTTCCGCCGCCGTCTTCTTCAACATGGCATCAAACCACCGGGTAGCAATAGCGGCACTCTCAGGCTGTTCGATATCGGCCACCTGCCATCCCTTGACCAAACGGAAAGCATTCCATATCTTGTTGTTGAAATTGCGTCCCTGCTCACACAGCGAATCGTCGAAAAGGATGTCATTACCGGCCGGAGCAGACAACATCATGCCCATACGCACGCCATCGGCACCGTAACGGTCTATCAGGTCCAGCGGATCGGGACTGTTACCCAGCGATTTGCTCATCTTACGTCCCAACTTGTCGCGCACGATACCGGTGAAATACACATTTCTGAACGGCATCTTGCCTTCGTACTCATAACCGGCCATAATCATGCGGGCCACCCAGAAGAAAATGATGTCCGGCCCCGTCACCAAATCGGCCGTGGGATAATAATAGCTGATTTCCTCGTTCCCCGGATTCATGATACCGTCGAAAAGGGATATAGGCCACAACCAGGAAGAAAACCACGTGTCGAGCGCGTCCTCGTCCTGACGCAGGTTTTCCATCGCCAAGGCGGGATTTCCACTCTTCTCCCGTGCCAGCTGCAAAGCCTCTTCCGGAGTCTCGGCCACCACATAACCGCCTTCGGGCAGATAGTAAGCCGGAATCCGGTGTCCCCACCACAACTGGCGGCTTATACACCAGTCCTTGATGTTTTCCAGCCAGTGCCGGTACGTATTCTTGTACTTGGCCGGATAGAATCTGATATCATCGTCCATCACCGGTTTCAGGGCAATTTCGGCCAGATGTTCCATCCGGAGGAACCACTGCATGGAGAGCTTAGGCTCGATAGGCACGTTCGTGCGCTCGGAGCATCCCACCTTGTTCGTATAATCCTCCACCTTCTCCAGCAGTCCGGCCTTGTCCAAATCCAGAGTGATTTGCTTGCGCACGTCGAAACGGTCCATGCCTACATACATGCCGGCCGCCTCGCTGATGGTTCCGTTGTCATTGAAAATATCTATGGACGGCAGGTTGTACTTTTCTCCCAGCATATAGTCGTTCACATCGTGCGCCGGCGTCACTTTCAGACAACCGGTACCGAACTCGATGTCCACATAGTCATCCTCGATAACAGGGATACAACGGCCTACCAGAGGTACAATCACCTTTTTGCCTTTCAGCCATTCGTTTTTGGGGTCATTCGGATTAATACACATCGCCGTATCTCCCATGATGGTCTCGGGACGCGTAGTAGCCACGATGGCATACCTGCCGGAGCCGTCGGGCTGTCCGTTCTCATCGGCCACCATATAACGCAGGTAGAACAGTTTACTGTGTTCTTCCTTATATATCACCTCCTCGTCCGACAAAGCTGTCAAAGCCTTGGGATCCCAATTCACCATGCGCACACCGCGATAGATAAGCCCCTTGCGATACAAGTCGCAGAACACGCGAATGACGCTCTTGCTACGGGTCTCGTCCATCGTGAATCCCGTACGGTCCCAGTCGCAACTGGCTCCCAGCCGCCGGAGCTGTTTCAGGATGATACCGCCATGCTCTTCCGTCCAGGCCCAGGCGTGCTTCAGAAACTCCTCGCGCGTCAGGTCCGTCTTTCTGATCCCCTGCTCCGCCAGACGGTTCACCACCTTGGCTTCCGTCGCAATGGACGCATGGTCCGTTCCGGGCACCCAGCAAGCATTCTTGCCTTCCATACGCGCACGGCGCACCAGTATGTCCTGTATGGTCTCGTTAAGTACATGCCCCATGTGCAACACCCCGGTCACGTTGGGCGGCGGTATCACCACCGTATAAGGTTTCCTTCCGTCGGGTTTCGAACTGAACAGCTTGTTGTCAAGCCAGTACTGATACCATTTCCCCTCCACATCTGCGGGATTGTATTTGCTTGCTAATTCCATTGGGTTTTTACCTTTTACCTCTTGATAATATTGACGGGTGCAAATTTAATTAAAAATGACGGAATAAACGAAAAAAAAGAAAAGAATGAGAAGCCATAAAACTTCGCTACTGCCTGAAAAAGAAAAGGCCGTGCCGCAAGCGAAGCGAAACTTCCCTCGCGGCACGGCCTTTTAAAAGCGCCTGGAAAACGACTGGTCCTTTACTTGGCGGCAATACATTCCACCTCTACCAACGCCCCTTTGGGCAATGCCTTGACGGCAATGGCCGACCGGGCCGGGAACGGTTCGCGGAAGAACGTGGCATACACTTCGTTCATAGCCGCGAAATCGGCCATATCGGCCAGATAAACCGTCGTTTTCACCACATGCGACAAATCGGTTCCTGCCTCCTCCATGATTCCGGACGCATTCATGAGCGCCTGGCGGGTCTGTTCCCGGATACCTCCCGGCGCGAATTCGCCCGTAGCCGGATCTATGGGAAGCTGGCCCGACGCGAATACAAATCCGTTAACTTCAATCGCCTGGCTGTAAGGCCCTATGGCGGCAGGTGCCTGTGTAGTGTGAATTACTTTCATCTCTCTGTTCTTTTTAGTTATACTTTATATTATATACCCCCGAATCAAAAGGTCTTGCAAAATTGCAAAAAAATATCGGTTCCGTCACTGATTCCGCTTCAAAATTATCCGTCTTCAACCAGACTCTGAAAGAAAAACTGTTTATTTTCTTAAAAAGATGTATAGAGTCGAATTTTAGCAACGGTTAAGCATTAAGAATACAAAGTTTTTTTGTAGTTTTGCTCAATAATTGCAACATTGACTTTACAGGTTGCTATTAAGTGAACAAAAACGATATACATAAATTAAACAATAAGAACGATGAACATCAAGTATTTCGCAACGTTAGTAAGCCTCACCGCTGCATCGGTTCCCGCATGCGCCCAGTATGAAGGCACAAGATTCGACGACCGTATCGGCCACGGCCAGGACAGTATCGAAGTGCGCCAAAACATGAGCCTGTTCCAGCAATTCATCGGACAGCAGGATTACAAGAACGCCTACGACCCCTGGAAGGTGGTATTCACCAAAGCTCCCTTCGCCCAGCTCAGCATCTACACCAACGGCGTGTTCATGATTGCCAACCTGCTTACGCAGGAAACGGATGCCGCCAAGAAAAAAGCATACTTCGACGAACTGATGAGCATCTATGACACCCGGCTCAAGAACCTCGACGGCCTGAATTCCTTCGCACGCGCCGACAAGCAGGTGGCACCGGGCGAAGTGCTGGCGCGCAAGGCCTACGACTACGCCTGCTACGCTCCGAACCTCGACAAGGATTATTCGCTGGACAAGACCTACAACATGTTCCGCGAAGCCATCGACATGATCAAGGAAAGCGGTGCCACCGAAATCCAGGGCTTCGTACTGGACATGTTCGTGGCCGTATCCTACGAGAAGTACAAGCAGGACAACAACGGATTCCGCGAACAGTTCCTGACCGACTATCTGGAAGGTCGCGAAGTGTGTGAATACATGTTGGAAAAGGCACGTACCGCCAGCTCGGAAACCCAGGCCCAAAACATCGTCAAGCAATACGACCCGACTCTGGCACACATCGAAACCATGTTTGCCGAATCCAAAGCCGCCGACCGCGAACAGATTCTGGCCATATTCGGCCCGAAAGTGGAAGCCAACAAAGACAACCTGGCTTATCTGAAGTCCGCCCTGCAACTGATGGCCGCCAACGACTGCGACGACAGCGAGATTTATTACAAAGCCGCCGAATACGCCTACAAAATAGAGCCGAGCTACGAATCCGCCATCGGTACGGCACAGAAATACAGCAAGGAAGGCAAAACTGCCGAGTCCATACAATACTATGACAAGGCATTGGAGTTGTGCAAAACCAACGAGAATAAGGCGGTCATCTCTATCAAAGTGGCTAATGCTCTGGCAAAAAGCGGCGATGTCAGCAAGGCATACAGCTATCTGAACAAAGCCGAAGGGTTCAATCCCGACGTAGCCGGCAAATGCAACTTCATCCGCGCCCAACTCCTTACCACAGAGCATAAGTTCGGCGAGGCCATAGCCATGTGTGATAAAGCCACACAGGCGGATATCAGTTTGTCCGGTGCCGCCGGCCGTCTGAAAAGCAAGATACAGGAAGTTCAGCGCAAGAACGCCGAATACCAGAAAGCAAACGCCGAATACGAAGCGGAAAAGGCAAAACGCAAGAAAGAGGAAGACTTCTGGAAAGCCGGAAAGCAGTAAAAACTCATATATATTAGGTATGAATCCCGTCCGTGCATGGCGCCATGCACGGACGGGATTTCTCTTTTCCCCGCCTCGCATAGAACCAGCGCCCGTGAAAAAAACAAATCTTTATTTCCATCCGGACAGCCCGAATTATCAGGAATGACATTTTGCCTAAATAAAACATAAAATAAAGGCTTTTTTTCGTCTCTTTGAAGAATTACAAAATATTTTAGCAGTTTAATTTGCATTATTACTTATTTTTTGTAATTTTGCAATCACAAACAAGAAAAAACAACATTTAACGATAGATTTATGAAAGCTAGTTTAGTATTAGAAGATTTAAGGAAAAGATTTCCGGGTGAAAACGAATATCACCAGGCAGTGGAAGAGGTATTGAGCACAATTGAAGAGGAATACAACAAACACCCCGAATTCGAGCGAGCCAACCTTATCGAGCGTCTGTGCATCCCAGACAGGATATTCTCTTTTAGAGTAACCTGGACAGACGATCAGAACAACGTCCACACCAACATGGGATACCGTATACAGCACAACAACGCCATCGGCCCCTACAAAGGCGGTCTGCGTTTCCACCCGTCCGTAAACCTGTCCATCCTGAAGTTCCTGGCTTTTGAACAGACGTTCAAGAACTCGCTGACGACCCTGCCGATGGGCGGTGCCAAAGGCGGCTCCGACTTCAACCCTGCCGGCAAATCCGATGCCGAAATCATGCGCTTCTGCCATGCCTTCATGACAGAGCTATGGCGCCACATCGGTCCGGAAACCGACGTCCCCGCCGGCGACATAGGCGTGGGCGGACGTGAAATCGGCTTCCTCTTCGGCATGTATAAGAAAATGGCCCGCGCATTCAACGGCACCCTGACCGGCAAGTCCATGGAATTCGGCGGCTCGCTGATACGCCCGGAAGCCACAGGATACGGAAATATCTATTTCCTGCAGGAGATGCTCAGCACACGCGGCGAAACCATCCAGGGAAAGGTATGTTGCGTCTCCGGTTCCGGCAACGTGGCCCAATACACCATCGAAAAAGCCATCGAATTGGGAGCGAAAGTAATCACGGCCTCCGACAGCAACGGTTACATCTACGACGAGGAGGGTTTCACGACCGAGAAACTTCAGTTCCTGATGGAGCTAAAGAACATACGCCACGGCCGTATCAAGGAATATGCGGAAAAATTCGGCTGTAAATACGTGGAGAACGCACGCCCCTGGCATGAGAAATGCGATATCGCACTGCCGAGCGCCACGCAGAACGAAATCGACGGAGAAGACGCACAGGCCCTGATCGACAACGGATGTATCGCCGTTTCGGAAGGCGCCAACATGCCCTCCACCCCCGAAGCCATCCACATATTCCAGAAGGCAGGCATACTGTATGCTCCGGGCAAGGCCTCCAATGCCGGCGGCGTTTCCGTTTCCGGTCTGGAGATGTCGCAGAACTCCATGAAACTGAGCTGGACGCGCGAAGAAGTAGACACCCGCCTGCACCAGATCATGAAGAGCATCCACGAATCATGCGTCAAGTACGGCACGCAGCCCGACGGATACATCAACTACGTCAAAGGCGCCAATGTGGCCGGCTTCATGAAAGTGGCCAGCGCCATGATGGCACAAGGAGTCATCTGACCGTAGCCTAACATTCAGTATATACGCATACTAAAAAATACTTTCCCCCGACAGGCAGTTTCTCTCTCAGGAAACTGCCTGTTCCTATCTGCCCGCCGCACAAAAACAACAGCGCAAAACACCCCAATTATTTATAGACGATATTTCCCCATACCGCATTTTTTCCCTATTTTTGCAACTCAAAACGACGGATTATATGCTTAACTTTATATGTCTGGGAAGCGGCAGTAGCGGCAACAGCTATTTCCTGTTCACAGAAAACTTTGGAATACTCATTGATGCAGGCATCGGAATACGGACTTTAAAAAAACACTTCCGCAACTACAACCTGTCGCTGAACCGAGTCAACGCCATATTCATCACCCACGACCACGCCGACCACATCAAAGCAGTAGGCAATCTGGCGCACGACTACCACATACCCGTATATGCCACCCCGACGGTGCACGAAGGCATCAACCGGAACTATTGCGTCACCTGCAAGCTTCAGAAAGAAGACGCGCGCTATATCGAGAAGAAGAAAGAACTGACCGTCGGCGACTTCTCCGTCACGCCCTTCGAAGTGCCTCATGACAGTTCGGACAATGTCGGATACAGCATACAGTACAAAGACGTCAGGTTCTGCCTGATCACAGACGCCGGACACATAACGGACGACATAAGGGAACACATACGCGCCGCCAATTATCTGGTGCTGGAAGCCAACCATGACGAGGACATGCTGATGATGGGTCCCTACCCCGCCCACCTGAAACAACGCATTCTCAGCGAAAAAGGACATCTGTGCAACAAGGAAGCTGCCCGGGCGCTGGCCGAGAACATGGGAGAACAACTGAAACAAGTGTGGCTCTGCCATCTGAGCGAAGAAAACAACCACCCCGAACTGGTACGGAAAACATTCGATTCCGTACTGCGTTCCCACGGAATCATCATATCCAAAGACATAAAACTCGATGTACTGAAACGCAGAATACCCTCTGAAATCCACACGCTCGAAGAATAGCGCAAAAAAAAAACACAAGAAATTTGGTTTATCAGATAAAAACATCTACCTTTGCACCTGCAAAAACGAAAAAGAATGCGTCCTTAGCTCAGTTGGTAGAGCAATTGACTCTTAATCAATGGGTCCAGGGTTCGAATCCCTGAGGGCGTACT
>CAZIMK010000045.1:0-24903 GCA_964540455.1 uncultured Paraprevotella sp. | reverse complement strand
AATACTTCTCTTACGGAGAGAAGTTAATATAAGAGTGCGATAAAAATAGGTGAAAAGTATAAAGAATCAAAAATAATGAAACGGACAATCTTACTTCTGGCTATCGTTATTGTCAGTACGTTTCAAAGTATCAGAGCACAGCATGTCGCATTGAAAACAAATCTGCTTGCCGACGGTTTGCTCAATCCAAATCTCGGTTTGGAAATCGGACTGGCTCCTAAATGGACACTGGATATTACGGGGCAGATGAATGCATGGCATCTCTCGCACGACCGCCGCTGGAAACACTATGCCGTACAGCCCGGAGCGCGTTACTGGTTCTGCGACCGCTTTTCCGGTCACTTCCTTGGCGTATACGCCCATGGCGGACAATATAACATCGGTGGCATCGACGGGAGAATCAATTTCCTCGGTACGGATGCCCGCAAGTTAAAGGATACCCGTTATCAGGGCTGGTTCGCAGGTGCTGGCGTATCCTATGGATATGCGTGGATTCTGGGACGGCATTGGAATTTCGAGACCGAGATAGGCATCGGTTATTCGTATACTCGCTACGACCGTTTCCGGTGTGCCGGATGCGGTAAGAAGATAGAGACCGGCGAACCGCATCATTACGTGGGACTTACCAAGGCGGCAGTCAATTTAGTGTATGTATTCTAACTTACCTGCAAGATGAAAAAGACATTCTATATTCCGATAGCTCTTTGTGGCATAAGCATGATGGCGAAAGCCCAGGTGCCCAGACAGAAGACCATCGTGGAAGGCGTTTGCGTAAGCGCTTTGAAAATGGAGCACAACGGCGGATACATGGAGGTGGATATGAAGCTTGACCTGAAAGACCTCGATGTGGACGGCAACCGTGCCGTGTTGCTTACGCCGCGGCTTGTCGGCGGAAATGATTCGATCGACCTTCCGTCGATAGGCATTTACGGCCGTCGCCGCTACTACTTTTACGTGCGTAACGGCGAGAGCATGCTCACCGGCAAGGACGAGGCGAGCTACAAGGCTTCCCGGAAACCTTCCGACATCGCGTACCATACTATTACATCCTATGCCGACTGGATGAACGGTGCCCGCCTGTCACTCCACCGCAGCGACTACGGCTGTTGCAACAGCTTGCTGGCGGAGCAGGACGGATTGCTCGGCCTGCATACCGAGGCTTTCTTTCCGGAGCTGGTCTACGTGCGTCCGCAGGCCGAAAGAGTGAAGAGCCGTTCGCTGGAAGGCTCGGCGTTCATCGACTTCCCGGTGGATCAGACCGTCATCTATCCCGACTACCGCCGCAATACGGTGGAGCTGGGAAAGATTCAGGCCACGATAGATTCTGTACGGGGCGACAAGGATGTTACGATCACTCAGGTATGGCTGAAAGGGTACGCTTCACCGGAAAGTCCCTATGCGCACAACAAGGAACTGGCCATCGGGCGTACCGGAGCTTTGAAGAAATACATACAACAGCTCTATAGGTTCGGGGAGGGCGTCATCGCTACTGATTACGAACCGGAGGACTGGGCCGGGCTGCGCCGTTATGTGGAGCTGAGCAACATCGACCACAGGCAGGAAATCCTCGCTTTGATAGACAGCGATATGGAACCGGATGCCAAGGAAAAGAAAATAAAAGTGACATATCCTGCGGAATACCGCTTTTTGTTGCAGAATTGCTATCCGGCTCTGCGCCATACGGACTACCGCATTGCATACGACATACGCAGTTACAGCGATGTGGAGGAAATCAAGCGCCTGCTGAAAGAGCGTCCGCAGAACCTGAGTATGAACGAGTTTTATCTGGTGTCGCAGGAGTATGAACCCGGTACGGATGAGTTTACCGACGTGTTCGAGACGGCGGTGAGAATGTTCCCGAACGACGAGACGGCCAACCTGAATGCGGCCAATGCCGCCATGCGTCGCGGCGACCTTGCGGGAGCCGGGCGGTATATAGACAAGGCAGGCGACACGCCCGAGGCTGTCTATGCGCGCGGTGCGCTGGCCATCCGCAGCAAAGATTACGATACGGCACGCCTTTACCTCAGTAAGGCGAAAGCCCTCGGACTGGAGCAGGCGGCCGTGACGCTCGAACAGCTCGACCGCGGGAAACGCTAAAAGAAAAGAGATTATAAAACAAATACAAACCACTTTAATTTATTTTATTATGAAAAAGAAGTTATTCTTTTTGCCGCTTTTCGCGGCATTGGCTCTTGCCGGATGTTCTTCCGACGAAGACGTCCTGAACGAGGAGAGCAAGGTTGATACGGAAAACACAGGGTACGGTTATGTTGCCGTGAACATCGTACAGCCGAAGTCTGGTTTTGCACAGCCGAATTCTGTCGGAACCCGTGCTGCTTCCGACGGATTCGAATACGGATCAGCCGATGAAAACAATGCACAGACGGGGCTTTTCTTCATCTTTGGATCGGAAGGCGTTACCATGTACGGACAGCCTCAGTTGCTTTCGCTCGAGGGCGAAGGTACGGGTAACACTCCCGAAGTAGAACGAATCTACCATACGGTTCTTGTTATCGACGGTGTGGCAGATGATCCTACGGATGCTGCCAAACAGATTGTCTGTATTCTCAATCCCCCGGTCGGCATAGAGGAGGGGGTTACGACGTTGGCTCAGCTTCAGGCCAAAATTGATAACTACAGTATCAGCGAGCCCGGAAAGTTCATCATGACGAATTCTGTTTATAAAAATAGTGGCCGGACTGTTCTCGGTGCCCGTGTTGAGGATGAGAACATCTGCAAGTCGGCTGCTGCTGCTCTCAACAATCCTGTGGAGATCTATGTAGAGCGTGTGGTTGCCAAGGTGAGGGCTACTTCCGTTGCAAAGATGGACAATACGAAAGGAGCTCATCCGACGGTAGACGGTGTGGATAAGAATTTCGACATCAAGATAACTGGTATCGAAATTGCCAATATCGCCAAAAGTGCTTATCTGTTCAAGAGCATAACTGGCATCAATACCGGCTGGACTTGGGTCAATGATGTAAATAACAAGCGTAGCTACTGGGAAACTTGTCCCTCGCCCCTCGAATATTCGAATAAATCGTATAATGAAATTATCGATGGTTTTAGTGCCGAAGCTACTATTTCGGAATATATCCAACCTAATACCAATAGTCAGAAGACGGCTATTCTTGTGACAGCTCAGCTTCTGGACAAAGATGATGAAAATAAGCCGGCCGATCTCGTTTATCTCCGCGGCGGTTACTTCACGCAGGAGAGTGCGCTGAACCTTATCGCACAGTATGTGGCCAACAACGGTTATTACAAGGGGACTGTTAAAACTGAAGAAGATGGAACCAGCACAACAACTTACACTCAGCTCTCTGCCGGAGATTTCGAGTGGGAAGACAAGCACGACAATCCGGCTCTCACATGGCTCAAAAGCTACGAGGTGGTTGCCAAAGTTAAGGATGATGTTGCCGATCTTTACAAGGAAACTTTCGAGAATGGCGAGGTTGTATGGACATCGCTCGATGATGCTACCGAGATTAACAACCTGCTGAAAGGATCAGCGGATAACAAACCGCTCTACAAGGCCCGTGTTTACACCGACGGTATGTGCTATTATTTCGTAAACATCGACCAGAGTTCGGTTGCAGGTGCAACTGCTCATACTTACGACGGTGTTGTCCGCAACCACATCTATGATCTGAACCTCGAATCTATCATGGGTATCGGTACTCCTGTTTTCGATCCTGAAGACATCATTATTCCTGAAAGACCGGAAGACGAAGAACTTTATTATCTGGCTGCCACAGTCGAAGTTCTTGCATGGAGACTTGTGAAGCAAAATGTAGTGTTCACCGGTAATTAATTGCTGACAACTATTCTGTATCGGAGTCCCTTGTGGACTTCGATACAGATTCCCCCTAAAAACAAAACAGACAAGCACTTCCGTGTCGGTGCAAAGTGAGATACGGGCCTGGAAACAGTTATTGGAGTTTCCCACCGGACGAGACTATACGACGGCAACGACGTTTGCCGCACAGCATATAAATCCCTGCATCGGGAGAAAGATGCGAAAAACATTTAAAATAAAAGAGATACGATGAATATTATACCGGCATATCTGAAAAGGACAGGACGCATGCTGCTTGTAGCGATGGCAGCCTGTCTGGCGTTGTCCTCGTGCGACAGCTTCATCTATGATGACGAAGGCGACTGTTCGGTAATTTACCGCGTGAAGTTCCGTTACGACCGAAACATGAAATGGGCGGATGCCTTTGCCAACGAGGTCACATCGGTACATCTGTATGCTTTCGACGCGGACGGTATGCTTGTATGGCTGGGTACTGAACGGGGGAAGAGGCTTGCTGCCGAAGGCTATGCCATGACGCTCGACCTGCCTGCCGGCGACTACCGTTTGGTGGCGTGGTGCGGACTGGACAACGACGGTGAGCGTTCTGAATCGTTCTCTGTTCCCGAGGCACGTGTCGGAGAGACGCGTCTCGAAGATTTGCGTTGTACTCTCCTGCGCGGCCAGGATGCCGCGGGGGCTTACAGCAAAGAGAAACTTTACCCGCTGTTCCACGGTATGATTGACGTGAACCTGCCCGACATGTCTTACGAAGGGGGAGAGTACACCTGTACGATGCCGTTGACCAAGGATACCAACCATGTGCGCATCATCCTGCAACACCTCTCGGGCGAGCCGGTGAATCCAGAAGACTTCAAGTTCCGCATCGAGGAAGAGAACGGGCTGATGGGCTATGACAACAAGTTGCTGCCCGACGAGATGATTACGTACCGGCCGTATAATACAAGTTCCGCTACGGCGAACATGGGCATCGACGATTATCCAGTACTGAAAGGTCGCGCGGCAGGCAGCCGCGCGGTTGCGCCGCGTGCCGTCACTTCGGTGAGTGTCGCTATCGCCGACCTGGCGATAGCCCGCCTCACGCCGGAGCGCAATACCTATCTGACCATAGAAACAGCCGATGGAGAGAGCGTGACAAACCACCGTATCCCTTTGAGAGATTATGCCCTGTTGCTCAAGGACGGCTACGACCGTGACATGACCGACGAGGACTATCTCGACCGGCAGGACGAATGGGCGCTTACTTTCTTTCTCGACGAGCGTGACAAGTGGACAGGCGTTTCCATCGTCATCAATTCATGGCGTGTGGTATTTGAGAATGTAAGTTTCGGGGACGAATGATATAAGAATGACCATACGGATACGACATATCATCATGCGCGCGTTACTGGCCCTTGCGGCCTGTTTCGTCGGACTCGCGCTCCACAGTTGCACCCACGAGGGGGACCCCCTCCGTGACGGTGACAGCGTGGAGACCGTCGTCCCCGGCGATGCCGTGCAGATAGGATTCCGTATCCGGTTGGGCAGCGACTACGGCGACCCCACGAAATATGTGCCCGGCACCGGATTCGAGAACTACATCGGCATTGACGAGAATGATTTCCGTGTGTTGCTCTTCGACGGGGAGGGCAAGTTCAAGGAGACAATGACTGTGTTCAAGGTTGTTCCCGTGGGCGGCGGTGAGCATCCCACGGAATATACCGTGCTTAGCCTGCTGTCGGATAAACCGGAGGGAGCGTTCAGTATTGCGGTTCTGGCCAATTGGGGACTTGGCTATCATTCCGGCTTCTCCGCCATCGATTTCAACGGCAAGAGCATAAATGATATTCTGACTGCCGACTGGGCCCGCTTCGAGGCACTCGATAATTTCCAGTTGAGTGTGGACGACCGCCGTCTTATTCCGCTTTATGGCTTTGCATCGTTTGAAAACATGACATTTACTCCAGGAGAGGTTCACGACTTGGGCAACATCGGTCTGCTGCGGGCCATGGCCAAGGTGGAAGTGAATCTTGAGGGGCTCCCCGACGGGGTGACTCTTGAAGGCGCACCGCTGATACGCGGTATAAATCCCGGTGGTTTCTGCGCGCCTCTCGGTCCGATAGGGACGGGGGGCGATTGGGAGACAGATTATGTCACGGATGTCCATCTTCCGTTCCCGTCGGGGAAGAACCACCCGGATGCAATGGGCAACATGGCCGCTATGTTTGCCGTGGACAACAGTCGGTGGATTGCCTATCTCCCTGAGTTCCGCAATATCGGGGCGGGCGAGGATTTCTCACGTATAGAGATGAAGTTCAGTCATCTTGACGAACCATTCATTGTCAATTTCGCCAGATACGAAAATGGGCGTCCCGACAATGTAAACGGTCGCTTCGACATACGCCGCAACGACCTTTATCGCTTCGATGTGAGGGCAGATCTTCATGAAATCCTGTTCAATCTGACCGTAGAGAAATGGGAATTCGGAGGACGTACAGAAATAGAAATGTAACCGTCAACAGCAATGATGAAATCGAAACACTGCATATATATCTTTCTGACCCTGTGTACATCGTTGGCCGCAGGTTCGTGTGCTGACGAGGCATTGGTCGGCAATGGTTCTTACGGTGATTCCGGCAACACGATACGCTTTGATGTTTCGTCTGGATTCGGTAATGCCGTTGCCGTGTCCCGTTCCGGTGGTTACGATGCCGACGACAGCGACGGACTCGCACCGGTGCTGTTTTCCGAGGGGAGCGATACATTGTATCTGCATCGTTATGTGGCTCCCGAAGCAGAGCGGGCCACGGGGCACAATGCCATGGCCATATCACGTTCGGCCCAGGTAAATTCACCGGCCGATTTCAGAACAGTCAACGGAGAGTCCGGGTTTCGTGTCAAGGCCATGTTCACTGCCGGCAATAAAGAGTACTTCCCCTTCTCGACTGCTGTACCTCTGGCCTCCGAAACCTCCGGTAGTCCGGACGACGTATGGCACGTAACCGATCCCTGCCGTTATTGGCCCGACGGACACGAGCTTCGTTTTTATGCCTATGCTCCTGCAAGTGCGGAGAATCTGTTTCAGAATCTGACGCTGGACGGCGACAACATCACATTCGACTACACCGTACCTGTATCTGCCGTGACTCCCCGGTGTGACGCGGAAAGACAGCCCGACATCATGCTTGCTACCATAGTGTGCTGCCATACCATGGGGGCTGGCCACAGCGACCTCGTGCCTCTCAATTTCCGTCATGCCCTGTCGGCGATAAAGTTTGCCGTGCGTGATGTTACTGACGGCGAGATTGTTGACATCTCCATAAAAGGTGTTGCCGGTTCCGGTTCGTGTTCCTTCACGGCGGAAGACGGCTTTACATGGCATGATCTGGGGGAGACAACCGATTATGTCCAGACATTCAATTACGGGACAGAAGACAACTATTCCGAGAATATTCCCATCGTTGATATCGGAATGCCTGAGAAAACTTTTATGCTCATTCCTCAGGAGATACCCGAAGATGCCGTACTCGAAATAACATTCAGGACGAAAAACGGCATAAACAAAACGCTCAGCGGAAAGCTCAAAACCTCCGATATACCTCTGTGGGAAGCAGGGAAAGAGTATATCTATACCATATCCACTTCGTCGGAGAACTGGACATACGTATTTAATGTTAAGGGGTCTGTGCAGACGGAAAACGACAAAGAGCCTGCAAAGGGAGCTTTTAACGATGACCCTAATAGAATTATAGTAAATCCTACTGTAACTGAAGGCGCATATTATCAGATACAGAGTTACCGTTACCGTACAAACAAGCCCTCGGTGGAGGAAGAGGTGGCATGGACTGCCGTATCGACAGCCGGTGAAAATACAGTCCCGGACAAATTTAGTAATTATGGTATTGGTATGACGGTTGAGCCGAAGGACTGGTTCCCGGAAATGACTTTTACAGATGAGGTAGGTACGACATTTGGTGATAGCGGATCGAAGGAGTTTTGCCGATATAATCTTGTTTTTAGCCCTCAGTATGTAGCAACCGATTGGGCGGGAGACTGGGCAATGCGTAACAAAGCCGAGAATGGTACAAAGAGTTCTCCGATTGATTTGTCGATGAGGAATGGCGGTAAGGGAGTTAGGAATACGGCTAACTGCTATGTGGTGAATGCGGGTGGATGGTATACGATTCCCCTCTACTACGGCAATTCGAAAACGGGTGGAAAAACAAATACAAATGCCTATGTAAGAACGGTAAATCATACAGAAAGAGGGTATAAGTCGTTAATGGAATTTGTGGGTTATGACGGCCAGCCTATATCCGGGCCGGAAATAACCGGAGCCGAAGGTGCCGTACTTGTCTGGGAGGACGCCTATGGAATTATCGACGAAATAGAGCTTGATAAAACAAAGACGCCTAACGAAGTAAAGTTTCATATAGCCAAGGAAAACCTGCAGCAGTCCAACAGTATTGTTGCGGTCCGTGATGATAAGGGACAGATTATGTGGAGTTGGCACATCTGGGTTACCGAGCATTGGGTTGACGATGATCTCGTACTTGACAAAGGCATTGAATGTGAGGCGTGGGATGAGGGCAAGGGACCGTTTTATGTCGCTCCCCGGAATCTCGGATGGTGCGATCCTAAAAATGTGCAATATCTGGAGCGTACGGGCTCGATAACGTTCACACAGGAAAAAATAGGGAAAAAACATACGCTTGCCGTGAAGCAGCGGGGCAAGCTGATTGAATTCTGGGTGGGCAATAATGCGTATTACCAGTACGGACGTAAAGATCCTTTTGTAGGATATATCAATGAGTCGAATGACCTGAAATATAACTTCGGTGAAATGCCATATAAAATGGCAGAGCAGGGGAGAGAAATCAAAGAAGGCATACTTGCACCTAACGTATTGTTTGTCGGCGGTAAGGATGCTGTGAGTAACAATGATTGGCTGACAACGAATTACTACAATTTGTGGAATAATTATCAGGGTACTCAGTTGACAAAGGATACAACGGATCCCAATTCAGGCCACTATCAGTTGTACACCGATTTCGCATATTCTGCGGTAAAGACAATATACGATCCCTCTCCGGCCGGGTTTGTCGTGCCACCCGTTGATTTCTTTAAACTTTTCACCTCCGGAATAGGCGACCAGAATCATCCTAATACAAACATTTCCAATTTTAACGGGACCTATACAAATCTTGGCACCCGGAAAGATGTTGCATCGGGGAAGACCAGATTCTTTCTCCAGCTTCATGCTTATACGAAGCGTAATAAACAAGGAGAAGCTTTGATAATGTTGAACAGTACCGGACATCGGTGGTATACGGAACGTATTTGGGGTGTAGGAGGAAATTCCAATCCTCACGTTGTTTATTTATGGAGTAATATGTCGGATTTCAATGCGGATCATTCCGCTTATACGCTTGCTATCGGGCAGGAATGGCCTGGGGGAAATGATGAAGATTGCACTAATTTCCAACAGATCGTATCCGGAAATAATTTCTGTATCAACGCCCATTTCGCCGGGCGAAAGTGTATGGCTCGTCCTGTGCGATGTGTGCGGGAATTTCAGTGAAATCCATTAAAGGCGTAGTAAACCAACCGTAGATGTCTGATACAGAAATTCGTTATCAGCCGGCTTTAGAGCTGTATCGAAGCACTGATATGCCGGTGACGGAGATATGCGAACAGACAGACACTCCGCTGACGGCATTCAGGTCGTATCTGTGGCGTTGCCACAGGGAGCTGATGTTTGCCCGCTATGGAATAACGGTCACAAAAGAGGAGGCGGAAACGGCCCGGCTACGTAAAAGCAGCGGACAGTCTGCCGCCACGCACGCCAAATACAAAGAGGCTATCGAAGCCTGCGACGATATGACGTATATCGAATTCAATGTGTCGCAGATAGCCCGTATGTTCCACCTGAACCCTGCTGCCCTTTGCAATCAGTTGCGGAATCATTATCCCGAAATACAGGAACGGCGCGAAAAGGCGCGGTGCCGTCTGGGGTTGAATGACAATCTGCGGCGTGGTGCGAAACCGTGGAGCAAGGAACTGTATGCCGAAGCGGTGGAGCATCTGCGTACAACGGATGATACCATCCGGCAGACTTCCGACCTGTACCATCTCTCGTATTCGGGGCTGCGGGAACATCTGCTTTACTACCATAAAGATTTGATACGGGAGCGTGCGGCGAAGCGCAAGCATGCGAAAACGAACAAGACACGTGGTGCACTGACCGGTAGCGGTTCGCGTCACGACCCTAAGCCCCGGATCGTGGAAAAATATAGCGAGGCTGTCCGGCTATACCGGACTACGGCCATGACACAGGAAGAAATATGTGCGGCGACAGGGGTGACGGTGACGGGGCTGAGCCGTTATCTGCGAATCTGGAACAAAGAACTGATACTGGAACACCGTAATGTCGATGGCCGGGAGGAGAGTGATGCTTCCTCCGTCTCCAAGCGCTATCTGAAATCGACGGCTGCCAAATATGCCGAAGCTATCGAACGTCTGGAAGAGACCGGCCGTTCTACGGCGGATGTGGCGAGAGAGTTCGGGTTGAAATCCGAAGCATTCAGGGATTATCTGCGCGAACACAGGCCGGAGCTTGCGGCTTCTCAGGGGATGACGAGGCTTGTCAATGGCAAAAAGGTTTTGTCACGTTGCGTGGAGAAGTATGACGAGGCGGTGCGTCTGTATGAAACTACGACCGAGTCGCTGAAAGACATTGCCCGGCGGCTGGAGTTGCCGTACAATAGTGTGGGCGGATTCGTCCGGCGCAGTCGTCCCGAAGCGATAGAACGGCACAACAGACTGGTCAAGGAGGAGGCGTTGTGCCGAAAAGAGCAGCAGGCACAGGAGGAGGGAATGAGGCTTGCGCGTCAGCAGGAAGAGGAAAAGCAACGTATTCTGGATGCACTCAGGCGCACCGGCAATAGATGCCGGCAGGCAGCCGAACTGCTGGGAATAGGTAAATCCACCCTTTACAACCGGCTGAACGCCCTTGATATCAAGATAGAAAATTAGGAATAATTTCCGGGGCTGTAAAATTGGGGAGAAGAAAAACGCCTGTTCCATAAAAAGAGTGGGCTGCAACGTAAACCTTTCGCTGTAGCCCACTCTTTCTTATTCTTATTATTCGATATCCTCTTTTATATTTTCCGTTTGTAATCCACCATCTTGATGGCAGTCACGGCGCATTCGTCTCCCTTGTTGCCCAACTTGCCGCCGCAACGGTCAGTTGCCTGTTCCATCGTGTTGCAGGTGAGCAGGCCGTAGATGACAGGCACGTCGCCTTTGCGGTTCAGATCGGCCAGCCCCTGAGTGGTTCCCTGACAGATATAGTCGAAGTGGGGCGTATCGCCTCTTATCACACATCCGATGGCGATGACGGCATCCACCTTGCTGCTCTTAACGAACTGAGAGGCCCCGAATACCAGTTCAAAACTGCCGGGTACGGTCAACACACGGATGTCTTCCTCACGGGCTCCGTGGCGGAGCAGTGTCTGTACGGCTCCTTCCAGCAGGGCACCGGTAACGGCGTTGTTCCATTCGCTGACGACGATACCGAAATGCATGCCGGTAGCGGAGGGAACGGACTGTATGTCGTAGTCCGACAGATTATGATAGCGGGTTGCCATAACTGATGAATTTGAATAATCCGGATGTATTATTCGCTTACGCGCTCAATATATTTGTCAATCGTGCCGTACAATACGGAACGGACGTACTTTTCCTTGATGGTCTTGTAACATTCCAGAGCCTTTGTCTTGTCACCCTGTGACTCGAAGATAATACCGGCCTGTAACAGGTAGGAGGGGCTGAGCGAGTTGTTGTCGGCCATCTTGGCTGCCTTTTGCAGAGCGGCGGTAGCCTTGTCCAACTGACCGAGCTGTGCATAGCAGTTGCCCAGCATACCGACAGCGGCGGGGGAAATCAGGGCATCATCCGCCAAGTCGTATTTCTCCAGATGTTTCACAGCCTCATCGTATTTGCCCAGCTGTGCGTAGCACTGGCCGGCATACAGTTCGGCCAGATTGCCGGCTGCCGTGTTGCCGAACTCATCGATTACCTGCAGGAAGCCTGTAGCGTCCTGACCGTCGCCGTTGAGTGCCTTGTCGTATTCGCCGCGGGCGAATAGTTGCTCGTTTTTGTACAGGGCTTCGGAAGCCTTGGCCTCACGGGGCTTGTACACGAAGTTGCGGTAGGCGAAGATGCCACCGACGATGATGATAAGGGCGATGAAGCCGATAATGAGCTGATTTTTGTACTTTTCGATAAAAGTCTCCTGTGCAACGACGCCCTGTTCTGTGTGGAGGCCGTTCTGCTTTGTTTTGTTTGTTGCCATTTTTATTTGTTTTTCCTTATTATTATCACGTTGTCGGAGCGCTGGAGCGTCCGGCCTATAAAGGCGGAGCAAAATTAGCTAAATAATCCCGTTTTCTAAAATTTAGGCACTATTATTTTTTAGTTATTGCCCGATAAACCGTACTTTTGCAGAAACTTTTAATGAGGCATACGACTGATGATACTGAAGCGGCTTTCCATTTTGAATTACAAGAACATTGCGCAGGCGGAATTGGAATTGTCCCCGAAGATGAACTGTTTCATCGGTGACAATGGAGAGGGAAAGACGAATCTGCTGGATGCCATATACTACCTTTCTTTCTGTAAAAGCTCTGTCAATTCGATAGATTCCCAGAACATCCGGCATAGCGAGGATTTCTTCATGGTGCAAGGGCGGTATGAGATGGAGACGGGCGACGAGGAGGATATTTTCTGTGGCATGAAACGCCGGCAGAAGAAACAGTTCAAGCGCAACAGGAAAGAGTACAGGCGGTTGGCCGAGCATATCGGGCTGTTGCCTTTAGTGATGGTGTCTCCGGGCGACAGCGGGCTGATAGCCGGAGGAAGCGAGGAGCGGAGGCGCTTTATGGATATGGTCATATCCCAGTACGACCGCGGATATCTGGATGCCCTTATGCGTTATAACAAAGCGCTGATGCAGCGGAATACATTGCTGAAACAGGAAGAGGAGCCGGATGGGGAACTGCTTGCGCTGTGGGAGGAGGTAATGGCGCAGGAAGGCGAGCTGATATATGAGCGGCGCAAGGCATATATCGATGAGTTCGTGCCTTTGTTCCGTCAGATCTATAATCATATATCTCGTGAGAAGGAGGACGTGGGCCTCATGTACGTGTCGCACGGCAGCCGGGGACCGTTGCTGGAAACTATCCGGCGCGACAGGGCAAAAGACCGTATCATGGGGTATTCGCTTCACGGGGTGCATAAGGACGAACTGGAAATGACGATCGGTGGTTTTCCTGTCAAGCGGGAAGGTTCTCAAGGACAGAACAAGACTTTTCTTATCGGTCTAAAGCTGGCGCAGTTCGATTTTCTGAGACGGACGGGTAGCCGGACGACTCCTTTGCTGTTGTTGGACGATATATTCGACAAACTGGATGCCGGGCGGGTGGAGCAGATTGTGCGTCTGGTGTCCGGAGACAATTATGGACAGATCTTTGTCACGGATACCAATCGTGAGCATCTGGATGCCATTTTGGCTCATCAAGGAGGAGACTATAATTTATATAAGGTGAAAAACGGGGAGGTCACGCTATGAGGCGCAGCAATGTGGAGAACTTCGGCGAGGCCTTGCGCCGCTATCTGAGGCAGGAAGGGCTGGAGACTCCGCTTAACGAACGGCGTGCTGCGGCAGTGTGGCCGGATGTGATGGGGATGGCGATAGCTCGTTATACGGGAGAAATTTTCATACGGAACTCCGTGATGTACGTGCAGATAAAGTCGCCGGCTTTGCGGGCTAACCTGATGATGGGGCGTGCGTCCATCGTGCACCGGATTAATGAGGCGGTAGGTGCGCAGGTGATTGAAAGTATCATGTTTAGATAGACGGTTCCGGATGAGGAGTTTTTAGAGGATTTGTTCCATTGGGATGTCGTGTTCCTCCGTCGGAACGAAACTTACTTTCTGATAACTGAAACATATTCCGATAGTGGGGATGCGGTAAGGACGAAGGCGAGTCAGTAGTCGGTCGTAATACCCCTTTCCTCTTCCTAACCGGTGGCCGGACGAATCGAAAGCCATGCCCGGTATCAGAGCCAGGTCCAGTTCGGCGAAATCCGTGAAAGGCTCTCCCGCGGGTTCCGAAATGCCGAAAGCACCGGTCTGCAGGTTGCTTTCACCTTTATAAATGCGCAGTTCCAGCTCATCTCCTTTTACTACCGGCAGGATAAAACGTTTTTCTCCGGACCATCGCGTCAGGATGTGTCTTGTCTGCACCTCGTCGGGCAAGGCGTGATAAGCCAGTACGGTGTGCGCCTTCTGGAAATACGGGTGCATTTCCAGAAGGCGTTCTATTGTGTCCGATTCCTTCAGTCGTTCTTCTTGAGTGTGGTTGGCTTTCTGGGTTCGGATGTACTGTCTCAGCTGTTGTTTATCCATCCTTATTGTTGGGCTACGTTTTCAGTTTCCTGTTCCTCGGCCGGCGCTTCGGGAAAAGCTTTTCCTTCTTTCATTACCTGCAGTGCGCGCAACACGACAGGGTCGTTGCTGTTGGCGAAACGGATGAAAGCATCGTTGTCTTTGGCTGTATAGATGATGCTGCCGTAGATGTTTTCCTCAAACAGTTTGCGTGACTTGTTGAGCATCAGGTTACGACGCTGCAATCCTTTTTTGTCTGCATAGTTGGCGAATTTCTCTATCACATTGTTGTGACGGAGGAATCTGACAATGTCTTCCGTGTCGGTCAGTTTGTCCAGCGTAGTCCGGTTTTCATCCGTATATTCGAATGTAAACTGTCGGATAAGTCCGCTGTAGGCCGCTTCTTTGTAGTAGGATGTGATGCCGGTCGTGTCCACTGGTACGAAGATATCCGGCATGATACCTCCTCCTCCGTATACGGTACGTCCCAGCCGGGTCTTGTATTGGGCACCTTCCTGTCTGATACTGTCCGACGAGAAAAACTCTCCTCGTTCGTACCGTGTGAGTATGTCGTTTTCATATTCTTCGTCATGTCCCTTCTCATATGGCTTCTGGATGCAGCGGCCCGAGGGAGTGTAGTAGCGTGATACGGTCAGGCGCACGATGCTGCCATCCTTGAAGTTGATGGGCTGCTGCACGAGTCCCTTGCCGAAAGTGCGGCGTCCGACGATGGTGCCGCGATCGTTGTCCTGTATGGCTCCGGCGAAGATTTCGCTTGACGAAGCTGAGGCTTCGTCAACCAGTACGACAAGGGGAATGTTCTGGAACGCACCGCGCCCGTCGCTGTAGTAATCTTCACGCGGTGACCTGCGTCCCTCGGTGTAGATGACAAGCCTTTCTTTGGGTAGGAAGATATTGGCCATCTGATAGGCTACGTGCATGTAGCCTCCACGATTGCCGCGAAGGTCTATTATAAGGTTCTTCATGCCTTCCTCGTTGAGCCGTGCCAGAGCGACGAGAAGTTCGGGATAGGTCGTATCTCCGAAGTTCTTTACCTTAATATATCCGGTATTGTCGTTCAGCATATACGAGGTTTCCACACTGTGGACGGGAATGTCGCCCCGTTCGATGGTGAAGAACAGTGGCTTCGGTTCGTGCATTCGTTTGATTCCGAGTTTGACGATGGAGCCTTTCGGTCCTTTGAGTCTGCGCATGGCTTCGGTGTCCGTTACGGTTTTACCGACGAAAGCGGTGTCGTTGACGCTGATGATGCGGTCTCCTGCCATCAGTCCCACTTTTTCCGAGGGACCTCCCTGGATGACGCTCATAATGTGAACCGTATCTTTTTGGATGACAAATGAGATGCCGATACCGGAGAAACTTCCTTTGAGGTCTTCCACAGACTGTTCCGCGTCTTTTGCGCTGATGTAGGCCGAGTGGGGATCCAGTTCGGACAGAATGAGCGGCATAGCGTCTTCTACAAGACCGCTCATGTTGACAGAGTCGACGTATTGTTCGTCGATGATGCGTAACAGATAATTCAGTTTGTTGCTCGTATTGATGATATTCAGACGGTTGCCGGAGAAATGATTGGCATAGAATGTACCTATCAGGATTCCGGCTATCATGACTACAGCCAGCAGTAGGGGATAGTAGCGGGGTGTTCGGTTTTCACTCATAGTGAATAATTTATTAGGTAAATAATCTGTTTTAGTCTGCAAAGGAGCGGAGACCGCTGTCTGGTGTTATGGGGCGTCGGGTGTCAGTTGCAGCACTTCTATGCCAGCCCGTTTCAACAGATTGACACCATCCTCCAGCCGATAGTGTTGAGCGTAGACCACCCGTTTGATTCCGGCCTGTATGATAAGTTTAGAGCATTCGATGCACGGTGAGTCCGTCACATACAGGGTAGCACCTTCGCTGTTGTTGCCGGAGCGGGCTATTTTGGTGATGGCATTGGCTTCGGCATGCAGGACGTAGGGATAAGTGACGTTGTTCTCGTCTTCGCATATGTTGGCGAATCCGGACGGAGTTCCGTTATATCCGTCCGAGATAATCATTTTGTCTTTGACGATAATGGCTCCGACTTTGCGGCGCTGGCAATAACTGTTTTCCGACCAGATGCGTGCCATACGCAGATAGCGTTTGTCGAGTTCGTTTTGTTTTTCTTCATTTGTTCTGTCCATAGCGGTAGAGTTTGGCTGTGATACGATCAGGAACGGGCGGAAACAGGGGGAAGCCCGTTACGTTTCAGTAAGGCGTCGATAGTAGGTTCCTGCCCCCGGAATCGCTTGTATAGTATCATAGGGTGTTCCGTTCCTCCTTTGGAAAGGATGTTGTCGCGGAAACTTTGGGCTGTCTCCATGTCGAATATACCTTTTTCCTTAAACAGGGAGAATGCGTCTGCGTCGAGCACTTCGGCCCATTTGTAACTGTAATAGCCTGCGGAGTAACCGCCCGACATGATATGTCCGAACTGTACGCTCATGCAGGTGTCGGACGGCTGGTCGAACAGCATGGCGCGGGACCAGGCTTTCTCTTCGAACCTGAAGATATCCTCGTCGAACGGACGGTCGAGCGTGTAATATGCCATATCCAGTAATCCGAAACTGATCTGGCGTATGCAGGCGTATGCGACATTGAAGTTGCGGCTGCTGATAATACGGTCGATAAGTTCCGCGGGCAACGGTTCGCCTGTCTGGTAATGCCGGGCGAAAGTGTTGAGGAAGGCCGGTTCTATGGCGAAATTCTCCATAATCTGAGATGGAAGCTCCACGAAGTCCCAGTATACGCTGGTTCCGCTCAGGCTTTCGAAACGGGTGTTTGCGAACATGCCGTGCAGGGCATGCCCGAATTCGTGCAGGAAAGTTTCCACTTCACCGAGTGTGAGCAAAGCTGGTTTCGTGTCGGTCGGTTTCGTGAAATTCATCGTTACCGACACATGAGGGCGGCTGTTTCCGTCTTCCTTGCTGATCCATTGCTCTTTGTATGATGTCATCCACGCACCGCTCTGTTTCCCCTCCCGGGGATGGAAATCCGTATACAGAACGGCCAGATATGAACCGTCCTTGTCCAGCACCTCGTACGCTTTCACATCCGGGTGATAGACGGGGATATTTTTGTTTTCGCGGAATGTGATGCCATACAGGCGTGTAGCCAGTCCGAAGACACCTTCCTCCACCCGTGCCAGTTCAAAATACGGGCGTAGCATCTCCGCGTCGATGTTGTAGCGTTCCATGCGCAGTTTGTGGGCGTAATAACTGAAATCCCACGGTTCCAGAGTGAAGTCGTCTCCTTCCGTACGGTGTGCCATTGCTTCTATGTCGGCCACTTCCGTTCGGGCTGTCGGCATGTAGGCTTCCAGCAGCTGGTTCAAAAGCCGGTATACGTTTTCGCTGTTTCCGGCCATACGCTTTTTCAGAACATAATCTGCATGGGTACGGTAGCCGAGCAATTGCGCACGTTCGCGCCGCAGGTTGACGATTCGTTTCACGATTTCCACGTTGTTGTATTCATTGTCGTGCGTGCAGATGGTGTTGCGTGCCATATAAAGCCGGCGGCGCAGTTCCCGGTTGTCCGCATAAGTCATGAATGGCGTATAACTTGGTGCATGAAGGGTGACGACCCACCCTTCCATACCTTTTTCCTGTGCGGCCATCCGTGCGGCTTCGATGGCGGAATCCGGTAGTCCGGCCAGATCTCCTTCATCAGTGATATGCAGTTGAAAGTTGTTGGTTTCTTTCAGATTGTTCTGTGAAAACTGCAACGTCAGTTGTCCCAGTTCCGTGCTGATGGCCCGGAATTTCTTCTTGTCCTCCTCCGACAGGTTCGCTCCGTTGCGGATGAAGCCTTCGTAAGTTTTTTCCAACAGCATCTGCTCTTCCGGGCTAAGTTCGCGGTGGTGTTCATACACAGCCTTGATGCGGGCGAACAGTTTTTCATTAAGCATGATGTTGTTGGCATGTTCCGTCAGGATGGGAGAAAGCTTCTGGGCCAGTTGGTCCATTTCGTCATTCGTCTCTGCACTCAATAGGTTAAAGAAAACATTGCTCACTCTCGAAAGCAGATTGTCCGGTACGGAGAAAGCTATGGTATTGTCGAACGTGGCGGGTTCGGGATTGTTCACAATCTTGTCTGTCAGTTCGTTGTCGAGCCGCATGCCTTCCATGAAGGCCGGTTCGTAGTCTTCCATACGGATGCGATCGAACGGAGCCGTGTCGTGTGGAGTGCCGTAGGGGTGGAAAAACGGATTCTGTCTTGTTTCCGTCGGTGAAGTGGGAGTTGATTCTTCCATATAATCTTGTTGTATGATTCTGGTTTAATAGTATTGTGCCTGTAGTTTTTCAAAAGCAGGGATGACAATCTCTTTGCGACGCAACAGGACAAGTCCGAGTTTCTGCATTCTGTTAAGTGCCCGTGAGACGTTGATACGTGTTTCTTTTATCTGTTCGCCCAGATCTTCCATTTTGATATGGAGTATTTTCTCTCCGGCCGGATGTTGGATATGCATGCGGAGGAAACGGACGATGCTTTGTTCCACCGTGGTCGGTACCGGTCCCCACAGCAGCCGTTGGGCGCGCTGGATCTTGGTGGAAAGATAATTGCTCAGGTTTATGCGGAATATATCATATTTCATGAATGTCTGATTGATAGACTGTTTGTCTATGGCCAATATATGTACGTCCGATTGTGCCTTGTACGAGTGATAGTACATAGGGGTGAGGCCGTAAAGGGACTCCGGCTGTAGCACGGCAGGGGCACTGATGCGTTCGCAGACAGAGTATGTCCGGTTGTCTGATACGGTATGTTTGGTAAGTGTACCTTTCAGTAAAAACACCATTCGCTTGCAGGGAGTGTCCTGTTTTATCAGGCTTGTTCCAGCTTCGTGTTTCTCAAACGCAAACTTTTCCGTTTCGATGATTCGTGTCAGATCTGTCAGGCAAAGTCCTTGAAAAAGAGGAAGCTCTAACAATATTTCAAACATAGTACGTTCCATGTCCATTCATTTTACCAACATTTGTATCACAAATATAGTAAAAGGCCAGGAATGTTAAATCCTGCGTTCGCTTTCTTTAATTTTTTTGAATCATTTTTTTTAGTTCGGGACTGTAATACGCCTGGTTGTTGCCTTGTTCGTCCGCGTAAATAAAATACACCATCAGTTCCGGATGCCGTTCGGTGATTTGCTTCGCGCTGTCGAGTCCCATGACCATGAATGCCGTGGCGTATGCGTCCGCTACGGCGCAATCCGACGCCAGCACGGTGGACGAAAGCAGGGAGTGTTGCACGGGATAACCGGTATGCGGGTCTATGGTATGGGCGAACTTTTTACCGTTCTTGTAATAGAAGTTTCGATAATTACCGGAAGTGGCCATGGCTATATTCGTGGCATTCAGAATGATTTCCAGTTTCCCGCTTATGTCCAGCGAATCCTCCACCGGTTGATTGATACCGATTTGCCAGGCTTTCCGGCGGGGATTTTGTCCGTGTGCGACTATCTCTCCTCCGATTTCCACCATATAGTTCCGGACACCGCGTCTGTCCAGCATGCGGGCAACGACGTCGCATCCGTAGCCTTTGGCAATGGCGCTGCAGTCGAGTATCGTGCGCGGGTCGCGTTTGACGATGTGCCCGTTTTCCATACTGACATTTCTGTGACCTACAAACGCGAGCAGGCTGTCTATTTGGTTGGGTGTTATCCGGTCGTTGTTTTCGAAGCCGAATCCCCATGCGTTCACCAGTGGGGCAACGGTGATGTCGAAAGCTCCGTCTGTGGCTTCGCTGATGCGTTCTGCCAACTCGAACACTTCGGTAAACATGGAGTCGGGAAGTGCATCTTCATTTCTGTTGACAGCGCTGATGATGGATTCAGGATTGAAAGGAGACAGTGAGGCATTTACTTTTTCCATCTCGTCGCGGATGTCAGCATGCAGATCGGAGTCGCATTGATAAATGATGTGGTATGTGGTTCCGAATATCATTCCTTCGTTGTGCTGGAAAGGGATGTTCCGGTTGGTGCGGATGGCATAAACCGTTCCGACAATCAGTAGCAGCAGGAAGCCCCAGCGGGCCGTTTTCTTGGAAAAAAAGTTCATATCAGTATTGTATCAGCTTAAATGTTCAAAAAGAATTTTGATACCTATTATAATAAGAATGCATCCGCCGATCAGTTCTACGGGCAGATGTATCTTGCGTCCCAGGCCGATGCCGGTTCCCAGCCCTAAGCCGGACAATGCGAAAGAAGTGAAGGCGATGACTGAGGCCGGATAGAGCAATGTCTGCAGGGTGTCGATATGTAAACATGCAAATGAAATCCCTACGGCCAGTGCATCGATGCTGGTGGCCACGGCCAGTGTCAGTATGACCTGATGGTGCAGCATATCGGTGTGCCGGTGCTCTTCGTCCTTGAAACTTTCATAAATCATGGAACCGCCCACATATCCCAGCAGTGCAAAGGCTATCCAGTGGTCAAAGTCTTCCAAATAATGACTGAACACCGACATGCCCAGACTGCCGGCAACCGTCATGCAGCCTTGGAACAGGCCGAACAGCAAAGCCATTGTCAGCATGGGGCGGGGCAGAAACTTTCGCTTCTGGATGCCGCATGCGATACTCACCGTGAAGCAGTCCATGGCCAGCGCGATGCCCAGTAACCATATCTCCCAATCAGTCATTCCCGTTAAATTTCAAATATGGCGCAGAACGTTCCACCCAGACAGGATGTGTCGTTCTTACCGAATCCCGGAATATACCATGCTTCGCCGTGAGGGCTTGTGGCGTTTTTCATACGGAATTTATAGCGTATGGTCCACCCGAGGTGGAAGAATTTCCATATTTTGGCTTCTATCCCGAATAAAGCTTCGCCCCATTGAGATCGGGCGTTCACTCCTTCGAACCGGAAAGGAACGTCCGTGTTCCATACAGGGTCGTGGAAACCGGGCGAACTGATGTCGTATGTGAAAGCGCTGAATCCGTAGCGCAGACCGGCGTATACCCGGTTGCCCGTCCGTTTTTTCTTGTTGAAACTATAGTCCATCCCGATGCGGAAATACGGCGCCTGGGTTTTGTAAGTGTTATATGTTTCTTCGTGTACGTAGTCGGAAGAACCGTAGCCGACCTCCACGATAGGGAAAAAGCGGTCCTTCAGGCTGACGCGGGCTGCCACTTCCATTTGCGAGAAGTCTGTCCGAAACAGTTTCATGGCCACTCCGGCGACATCCACAAACACGGATACGCCGCAATACAGGGGGACTGGGCGTTCCGCCCAGTCGGCGACAGCCTGACTTGCCTCCTGTTCCGAGCGGGGCGGAGTGGCATTCTGTGCATGGATTCCGGCGGCGTACAGACTAATTACCGCTGCGGAAAAGTATCTGGATATTCTCAGTCCCATTGTAGTCGATATTCGGGTTTGCGATTCGCACTGTGTCAATAACTCGTCGTGTACAACGTATGTGGGTGATGGTGTGGAACATGGAACTGGGGCACGAGGGTGACTCATAATGTTCGTAGTTTGTCTTCGTCACCCAGATGGTGTCCCGTGTCACCTGTTGTTCGGCGTTGGAGAAGCGGAACGCCAGTGTGTCGGTCCCCCCTGTATAGCTTACCGGCAGTTTGATCGTGCTTATGCTGTAGTCTCTGTTCAGCAGGACGGAGTCCGTGCCGCCGGCGGTTACGGTCAGTGTGTCCATCAGTTTGACCGAAATCCAGTTGCCGTCTTCCTCCGCACTGTAGAAACCGTACGTGGCGGCCACCGTGTTGTTGAGAGGACAGTCGAACGTGTCGCAGCCTCCTCCGCTGAAAACGAGAACCATCGGTCCTATGACAGCCGCAAGCCGTCGCAGGTGCCGGATGAAAGAATCGTGTCCGCTCATCAGATTTCCTTTTCTATTTGGTAGTTGTTGCGTTCGGGGGCGTTGCGGCTGATGAGTTCTCCCAGAAATCCGGCGACAAACAGTTGTGTTCCCACAATCATGGTCGTGAGTGCCAGATAGAAGTATGGAGAGTTTGTTACAAGCCTGTATGCCATTCCGTTGTGCATGGCGTACAGTTTGCCTGCACCGACAGCAATGACGGCCAGGAAGCCCAGAAAGAACATGATGGATCCCAACAGCCCGAACACATGCATGGGCTTGAGGCCGAAACGGCTCAGGAACCACAGAGATATCAAATCCAGATAACCGTTTACAAAACGGTCGACACCGAACTTTGTCGTTCCATATTTGCGTGCCTGATGGTGTACCACCTTTTCACCGATTTTGCAAAATCCTGCGTTCTTGGCCAGATAGGGAATATAGCGGTGCATCTCTCCGTACACCTCGATGTTTTTCACCACTTCGCGCCGATAAGCTTTCAGTCCGCAGTTGAAATCATGCAGATTGCGGATGCCGCTCACGCGCCGTGCCGTGGCATTGAACAGTTTGGTCGGGATGGTCTTCGACAGCGGGTCGTATCGTTTCTGTTTGTAGCCCGACACCAGATCGTATTTGTCCTCGGTGATCATTCTGTACAGTTCCGGTATTTCGTCGGGTGAGTCCTGCAAATCGGCATCCATCGTGATGACCACGTCTCCTTCTGCCCGTTTGAAACCGCAGTACAAGGCAGGACTTTTGCCGTAGTTGCGACGAAACTTGATGCCCTTCACATGTTCCGTGCATTGCCGGAGCGATTCGATTACTTCCCATGAGTTGTCCGTACTTCCGTCGTTTACGAAAATCACTTCGAAAGTGAATCCGTGTTCTTTCATCACGCGTTCGATCCACCCGTAAAGTTCAGGCAGCGACTCTGCCTCGTTGTATAAGGGAATTACTACAGATATGTCCATCTTTTCATTAGTTTTGAGTTCTTTTTTCAGTCTTTCCCGTCAGTCCGATAAGCAGTGTGGGAAGTGTCAGGAAAACGCCCAGCATGAGGTTGTTGAACAGCAGTGATACTGTCGTGTTGATGGGGGAAGAGGAGCGGAAGTTATCCACTGCCTGTGCCGCCACCGTATTGACGTCCTCTCCCGGCAGCATGGCTGCCAGCATCTCCCGGTAACCCGGTATGTTCATGGCCTGCTCCACCATGTCGGCCAGCATTCCGTTGTCCATATAGCGGAAATAAACATATTGGGCGGCAGCCATGAGCAGACTGGCATATACGTAGAACTGCAGGGACATCCAGACGGCCTGCATGAAAGAGAGAGGAGACGTCGCACGCCAGCGGCGGATGTACCATCCAGCTGTTACAACGGACATTATGCCTGTGAGCAGACACAAGTTGCCGGCCAGCGGATGGCGCAGGCCCATAATGAAGAAAGCGAAACTGGCAATCCACATTCCTCCGATGACGAGTCCGTGTCTGCTTGTATATGCGCGGGCTCCCATGTAGTCGAATGTTGTCATGTATGTGTGTATACTTATTTAATATGGCTGCAAAAATACAACATAAAAACGAGAAAGAAAGCAATTTGCGGAAGAATGTTGGGTGAGAAAGAGGTATAGCCTCATATCGGGGATACATTGCAGGTCTCGGGCGTTCGTCTGCACGGGTATGACGTGAAAAAACTGTTCCAAAACTTGTGGGAATGATTGAAAACCTCTATATTTGCAGCCACAAACGGGAAAGTCCTGTACGGCCAGCTCCCTGCGAATCCCCCAGGGCTTGATCGCAGCAAGGGTAGTAGGTTGTAGCGGCGCGATGCAGATCGCTTTCCCACCCGCCTCTTTAGCTCAGTTGGCCAGAGCACGTGATTTGTAATCTCGGGGTCGTTGGTTCGAATCCGACAAGAGGCTCAGAAAAAAAGGAGTGAAAAGGCGAAACCATCAAGTTTCGCCTTTTTCTGTCAGTGTAGAACCATGATGAACGACCGGACTTATACATCAGTGCTCCACCGGCATCTGGCCGGCTATTTCTCCCGGGAAGACCTTGCCGGACTGTCCGGTTATCTGGACAGCCTGTCGCATTCCGATTTCCGGAAAGCAGGTTTCATTCTGGGTGAGAACATTTTGCCAGAGTTACCGGAAACTGTCTTCTGGGACGTGTTTCTGCTGCTGTTGCGGTATAATTCCCGTGCGTTGCTCGGCACGATGATGAAAGCCGCCGTCAGGCGAGTGGGGCGGAAAGCCCTTTCGTTGTCGCATCCCGGTTATATGCAGGTGGCGGAATACTTGAACGAAGGTGGTTTTTATGTTGACAAGCAGAAGATTATACTGTATCTTATACCCGTCCTCAATGCTCCGGAAGACATGCTTGCCCTGTTTCGTACGATGCAGGTGGAGGAAGTCCGTATGCGTGTGGACTATCTGCTGCGCCACATATCTCTGCCGACGGCTTATCTCCTGTTTCAGGAATTTCGCCGTCTCGACCACGACAAGGTTTTCCTGTCCCGTTGTTGTTCTCTGCTGATGAAGCGCGGCGATGCGCTCTCGTTCAATCTGGCCAGTGTGACGAAATCCTATTTCGACCTGTCCGCTGTAAGCGGTACCTTCTCTCTTTGTCTGAGACCTTATGAATTGAGTCTTCTTGAAGCCTCGTATGCCGATTTTTGTGCCGTCATGTGCCGCATGTGACTTTCGCATTCCGTTCCCGTTTTTTACTCATTCACTATCCATAGTGAACAGCGCTCCACTACCTATAGTGAACAGCGCTCCACTGCCTATAGTGAACCGCACTCCACT
>CAZIMK010000044.1:0-25385 GCA_964540455.1 uncultured Paraprevotella sp. | reverse complement strand
CTACTGTCAATGTTGGAACTTCGTCACTCGAGGCACACAGCCAGAGGTTGGACTCGGTTCCCGATGCATTTTGGGCGATTCGGTTGAAAGCAAGCATCATTCCGTCCGCCGGGGCCTGGATACCCAGCGTGGTCTGCTGCGGATCTTTCTTCTGAATACGTCCCCACGTTACATCGACATTGCACAACAGCAACGCCAATGATAGTAATAATTGGAATTTTCTCATAACAGATTTGTTTATTATAATAATGAGTATAATTCAACAAGACCGGCAACCGCCACACATACACTCATCCACACTATACAGGGCTACCGCATGCAAAATTAAATAAAAAGTCTTTATTTACCCCCCCCAATTGTTAAATAAACATAATATACTGTTATTTACAGAAGCCGGTGTACAACATAGCCGCAGAAAGCGAGCTTTCTGCGGCTATGAGAATTGTGATAAAAATCAATTATTTCTTAGCGGGACACAGGGGCTTTATCTGCTGAAAGAAATCGTTACCCTTGTTATCCACCAGAATGAAAGCGGGAAAATCTTCCACTTCGATTTTCCAGATAGCCTCCATACCCAGTTCCGGATATTCCACACACTCGATGCTCTTGATGTTGTTCTGGGCAAGGATAGCGGCAGGGCCACCGATAGATCCCAGATAGAAACCTCCGTGCTTCTTGCAGGCATCCGTCACCTGTTGCGAGCGGTTGCCCTTGGCCAGCATAATCATGCTGCCGCCGTGGCTCTGGAACAAATCCACATAGGGGTCCATACGACCGGCCGTAGTGGGTCCCATCGAACCGCAGGCCATACCAGCCGGAGTCTTGGCGGGACCGGCATAATAAATCGGATGGTCCTTGATATACTGCGGCAGGTCCTCGCCGTTGTCCAAACGCTCTTTCAGTTTGGCATGAGCGATGTCACGACCCACGATAATCGTTCCGTTCAGAGACAAACGGGTTGCCACCGGATACTTGTCCAGCTCTTTCAGGATATCCGCCATCGGCTGGTTCAAATCGATCTTCACTGCATTCCCTTCGCCTGCCTGCCGCAGTTCTTCCGGAATCAGTTCGCCCGGATTCGTATCCAGTTTTTCTATCCAGATACCGTCCTTATTGATCTTGCACTTGATGTTACGGTCGGCAGAGCAGGAAACACCCAGACCGACGGGACAGGATGCACCGTGGCGCGGCAGGCGCACGATACGCACGTCATGAGCCATATATTTACCGCCGAACTGTGCGCCAAGTCCAATCTTGTGAGCCTCTTCGAGCACCTGTTTCTCCAACTCTATGTCACGGAACGCACGACCGGTTTCGTCACCCGTCGTAGGCAGATTGTCATAGTAATGCGTGGAAGCCAGTTTCACGGTCAGCAAGTTCTTCTCGGCAGACGTACCGCCGATGACGAAAGCGATGTGATAAGGAGGACAAGCCGCCGTCCCGAGTGTCTTCATCTTGCTCACCAGGAAGGGAACAAGCGTCGCCGGATTCAGGATGGCTTTCGTCTCCTGATAGAGATAGGTTTTGTTGGCCGAACCGCCGCCTTTCGTCACGCAAAGGAATTTATATTCCATACCTTCCGTAGCTTCGATATCAATCTGTGCAGGGAGGTTACATTTCGTATTCACCTCTTCATACATGCTCAGCGGGGCATTCTGGCTATAGCGAAGATTTTCCTCCGTATAGGTTTTGAACACACCTTTCGAGAGGGCTTCTTCGTCACAATAACCGGTCCACACCTGCTGGCCTTTCTCGCCGTGGATAATGGCCGTTCCCGTGTCCTGACACAACGGCAGTTTGCCCTTTACCGAAATTTCGGCATTGCGCAGGAACGTCAGGGCCACGTATTTGTCATTGTCACTGGCTTCCGGATCGGAAAGTACTTTGGCCACCTGCTCGTTGTGAGCCCGGCGCAACATGAAAGAAACATCACGGAACGCCGCATTCGCCATCGCAGTCAGTCCCTCCGGAGCCACTTTCAGTACGGGCGTACCTTCAAACTCGCCCACCGACACATGGTCTTTCGTCAGCAGATAGTATTCCGTATCGTCCTTGCCCTGCTGAAACATAGGAGCATACTTAAATTCTGGAATATTAGCCATAGATAATTTTTTTATAGAGATAAATCATTATGTTCGTCAACAAAGGTAACAACTTTTTCGGTTATTGTGCCTCGTCTTCGTCGTATTTCTGAAACAGAAAATCATTATACGGATACTTCTGCACATGCAGTTCCCTTACTTTATTATATAATAACTGCTTGAATTCATCGATATGTGTCCGTTCCCGGGCTGAGATAAAAAAACAGTTGTCATTCAGGCGCGCCATCCATGTCTTCATCAGATCGTCCAGCGGAATGTTCTCTTTTGTCATAGGAGACAGATCGTCCGCCTCTTTCTCCACCCAGCGATAGGCATCCACCTTGTTGAACACAATCATAGAGGTTTTTTCACTGCATTTCAAGTCCGCCAGCGTCTTCTCCACAACCTTTATCTGTTCCTCAAAATCGGGATGGGATATATCCACCACGTGCAACAGCAAGTCGGCCTCACGCACCTCGTCCAGCGTACTCTTAAACGAATCCACCAAGTCTGTAGGCAGTTTGCGGATAAACCCTACCGTATCCGACAAAAGGAACGGAAGATTGTCGATGATGACCTTGCGTACCGTCGTATCCAATGTGGCAAACAGCTTGTTTTCAGCAAAAACCTCGCTCTTGGCCAGCAAATTCATCAACGTACTCTTGCCCACATTGGTATAGCCCACGAGCGCCACACGAATCATGCGTCCGCGGTTACCGCGCTGGGTGGTCTTCTGGCGGTCGATATCGGCCAACCGCTGTTTCAGCAGCGACATGCGATTGAGAATGATACGCCGGTCCATCTCAAGCTGCGTCTCGCCCGGACCGCGCAAACCAACGGAACCTTTACCGCCTCCGGAACCGGAACCGCCACCTTGGCGTTCCAGATGGGTCCACAGACGCTGCAGACGCGGAAGCATATAACGGTATTGTGCAAGTTCCACCTGCGTCTTGGCATTAGCGGTCTGTGCCCGCATAGCAAATATATCGAGAATCAACGAAGTGCGGTCGAGTATCTTTACTTTCAATTCTTTCTCAATATTGCGTATCTGCTTGGCCGACAATTCATCGTCGAAGACAACCATACCGACTTCCCGCTCCGCTTCTTCCTCCGCTTCAATGAAACGCCGGATTTCCTCTAATTTTCCCTTACCCACGTATGTCACGGAACTCGGACCGGCCATCCGCTGTGTAAAACGCCTGATAGTCCGGGCTCCGGCCGTATGGGCCAGAAACTCCAGCTCATCCAGATATTCATTCGTTTTCCGTTCATCCTGTTCCTGAGTTATCAATCCCACGAGAACGGCCGTCTCGGCCTGCGCTTCGGAGATTACAAATTCTTTCATCGGCAATATTTTTCTTTATTTAATAGGCAAATGTACACATTTGTCATCAGAAAACCCAACCGGAAGGTATCAAATCGACTTTATAACAAAATTCTTGCGGACATTCCTATGCAAAAAATGCTCCGTAAGGTCCGCAGACTCCCCGGAGCATGTCGCTCTTCATACTTTTCCGACGAAAACATCCGTCGGGAAAGCTTCCGCATTTATTTCACCTGCACCACCAAATAGCGGCTCACGCTCCAGAATTGTTCCGGATTTACAATCTTCAGCACATACTGATCCTTAACATCCTTGGTAAGCGTGTACGTACCGGCAGGATGACTGGTCAGCAACTTGGCACTCTTTGAATACAGTTTGATTTCCTTGTCATGACGGATATCTATCTGCGTGAAATATCCTTTATTGAAATCCGTAGTCTTCAGCACGTCACCACTCTGCAGAATCTTCTGCTCCTTCAATTCAGCTTTCGTTCCGAACACAAACCACGCGGCATGCAATTGCTTGTCCTGTTCGCTCACCTTCTGGCTCTTGCTCTGGTTCTCTTCCGTCAGATTCGTCACATCCGAATTCAGGTTACTGATGGTTTCTGTCTGCTGGGCTATTACGATATCCTTCTCCGCCAGCTGGGCTTCCAGTTCCTGGACATGCTGCTGTTGTTCGGCCAACTGGGCCGTAAGACCTTCGATAGCCTTGGCCAGTTTATCCGCCTTGAAACCGCTTGCCTTCAACTGCTCCTGCAATTTTTCTATCATGGAACGGTTCTGTGCCATCATTTCCTGAATAAACTGCATATTCTCGCGGATAACTTCCTTAGACGAAGCGTTTTCCGGATTGGCGTTCGCCACAGTCACCCGGCCTTCGGCTTCATTTATACGGCGGAAGCCTTCCTGCACGTCATTGAACGTCCCCATGAGATCATTCAATTCATTGTCCTTCTCTGCTATGATCCGCATCAGAGAGTCACGCTCCTGAGCCACCTGTGCCTCCTTGCGGCTATTCCCGTTGTCACAAGCTGCCAACGCCAACAGGCACGATGCGAGTAATGTCATTTTCTTCATACGCATATACATTTTAATGTTTCATTCCGGGTTTTCAATCTCCCTATATCTTATTTTTCTTTTTTCTTTCTTGTGCTCGTCTGCTCCTCCCACAATTACCACGATTTCGCCACGCGGCTCATTCGCGGCAAAATGATCTGCCAATTCGGCAAGCGTTCCTCTTCGGCATTCCTCATGTACTTTGGAAATTTCCCGGCAAACGGCCGCCGGGCGTTCGCTTCCGAACACTTCGGCAAACTGTCCCAGCGTCTTCACCAGACGATGAGGAGACTCATAAAATATCAGGGTGCGGGACTCGCCTTTCAACATGTCCAACCGAGTGTTCCGCCCTTTCTTGGGAGGCAAAAAACCTTCGAAACAGAAGCGGTCGCACGGAAGTCCCGAAGCCACCAATGCCGGAACAAAAGCCGTCGGGCCAGGCAAACAAACTACCTCCACTCCACAGCGGACTGCCTCACGGGCAACCAGAAAGCCAGGATCGGAAATGCCCGGTGTCCCAGCATCGGAGATAACCGCCACCGTTTCGCCAGCCTGCAAACGGGCCACGACACCGGTCACAGCCTGATGCTCATTGAATTTATGGTAAGAGAGCATTGCATTCCGGATTCCGAAATGCTTCAACAGGATTCCCGACGTACGGGTATCTTCCGCCAATATCAAATCAGCCTCTTTCAACACGCGTAACGCACGGGCTGTAATATCTTCCAAGTTGCCGACCGGGGTCGGTACCAAATAGAGTATTCCCATTTTTCTGATTCTGACGAGGCAAAAATAAGAATAAAATGAAGAGAGCTATAGAATAGCCTTCATTATTTAACAGATGTTTATCATTTTGCGCTGTTTTTTCCTTAAAATCCGGTTTGCAAATCGTATATTTGTCCTCCGTTTAAACGAAACGATATGATGCAAATGACAGAACACAGCGGCGAACCCATCTCCCACGGACGGATCGAAGTAATCTGCGGCTCTATGTTCTCCGGTAAGACAGAAGAACTTATACGCCGTATGAAACGTGCCAAAATCGCACGCCAGAAGGTTGAAATATTCAAGCCCCATGTAGACGTCCGCTATTCCGAGGAGGATGTAGTGTCCCACGAAGGTAACTCCATACCTTCCACTCCCGTGGAAACTGCGGCGAGTATCTTATTGCTCAGTTCCGACACGGACGTAGTGGGAATCGACGAGGCTCAGTTTTTCGACAACAACATCGTAACGGTATGCAATGAATTGGCAAACCGGGGGGTACGTGTCATCGTAGCAGGACTGGACCTTGACTTCAAAGGGCAACCGTTCGGTCCGATGCCCGCGCTATGCGCCATTGCGGATGAGGTGACCAAAGTGCACGCCATCTGCCTCAAATGCGGCAATCTGGCTTATGTATCGCATCGTACCGTAGACTGCGACAAACAAGTCATGCTCGGTGAAATGACCACGTATGAACCCCTTTGCCGGCAATGTTACCTGAAAGCACGTGCCGCCGAAGAACAGAAATCGAACACCCCGTAACCTCAGACACCCATGTGGAGAAAAGAAATAACATTCGACCGTTTCATCCGCGGTCTCCTGCTGGTAGCCGGTTTAGGCACGGCCGTATTCATACTGAATTATCTGAGCAGTGTGCTATTACCGTTCTTTGTGGCATGTGTATTCGCCTACATGTTGTACCCGACCGTCAAATTTATCCAGTATAAACTGCACGTCAGAAACCGGACCGCCAGCATCATACTGGCCCTTTTGGCTGTCATCGCGCTCATATCTCTGACCCTTTTCCTGATTGTACCGCCAGCCATTTCTGAAATCATCAAATTCAGGAATCTGGCCGGCGACTTCCTTGCTAAGAACCATTACGGCGCCGAGTTTTGGAAAACAGTAGAACTTTTCCTGAAGGAGAACATCGACGAGAACATCATTCTGCGTCTCGTACATGAGAACAATCTGATGGAAGCCATGCGGATTATGTTCAGCCAGGTGTGGACTGTTGTCTATCACACGGTCGATTTTCTGATTGGTGTCTTTGCTTCTTTCATCGTCCTGTTATACATGTTTTTCATCCTGCTGGACTACGAATCACTGTCAAAAGGATGGATAAAACTCGTACCCAAAGGTAGCCGTGCCTTCGCCGCCACCTTGGCCACCGACGTGGAACGGGGCATGAACGCCTATTTCCGCGGCCAGGCTTTGGTCGCCCTGTTGGTAGGCATCCTTTTCTGCATCGGTTTCCTCATCATTGATTTTCCTTTGGCCATCGGCCTTGGACTCTTCATCGGCCTTTTAAACCTGGTACCTTACTTACAACTGATAGGTTTCATCCCCACTATTCTGCTGGCGTTGCTTAAAGCCGCCAATACAGGAGAAAATTTCTGGTTCATTCTCTTGTCCGCCCTTTTGGTCTTTGCCATTGTACAAACCATTCAGGATTTCATCCTCGTTCCGAAAATAATGGGTAAAATCATGGGACTGAATCCGGCCGTCATCCTGCTTTCCCTCTCGGTATGGGGCAGTCTACTGGGCATGATCGGCCTCATCATCGCGCTTCCCACTACCACACTGATACTGTCATATTACCGTCGTTTTCTCGACAAAGATGAAAAGGAATGGGAAGAGGCCCAATACCAGATAAAAGAAAACAAATAAAGAAAGGATTAAAAAAGCAAGCAAAAATTTGCAAGTAAAAGAAAAACTATCTACCTTTGCACACGCTTAACAAAAGCACACAAGGATGATTCGCTAGCTCAGCTGGTAGAGCACAACACTTTTAATGTTGGGGTCTTGGGTTCGAACCCCAAGCGGATCACCAAAAAAGACCTTCATCTTTGAAGGTCTTTTCTATTTCAAGCCGATATATTAGCCGGCATACCGACGCCACACGAGCCGCCACGCCTCTCGGAGTTTACAGGAATGCTCCTAAACTCAACTTTTTATCAAATACGTGGTTATAATGGGTCAGTAGATATTTCCGGTTGGCAGGAGGGGCAGACTATCCGTATAATGGCTCAATAGAAAATCAGTGGGGATAATATCGGCTCTCCCTACACACATGTTGGCGGTGGGCGACTGCCTGTCATCCCGCAGGCAGTTCCGACGTCGAGCCACAGGCAAGGCGCTTGACAGGCCACAGGCTGTTCACTTGCCGAGTGAAGTGCGGTTCACTATAGGTAGCGAAGCGCTGTTCACTGTGGGTAGTGGAGCACGGTTTACTATAGGTAGTGGAGTGCTGTTCACTGTGGGTAGTGAAATACTATCCTTAGCTGCTCACAATAGTATTCCTTACCCCCCCTAAGGATAGTATTCCTGATGTTTCCATTCAAATTGAAATGAACCTGTCACTTAAGTTTGAATGACGACATTACATAACTACAATAACAGACTCCGGATAGCCAACCATCATGAATGACGGTTCATGAACGGACTGTTTCGAATCCCCACTGATTTACTACTGAGCCATTTCTATCGAGGCATATAAATGTCAATAACTCCCATACAACGGCAACGAGGCTTTGGAGTGGATTTTAAGAAGTGCTTTTTAAGAGGGTACTGAAGCGCTTTTTCAGTTTTTGAAACAGCTTATAATCAAGTCACTTTACGACAAAGAGGATCAAGAGAAGGTTTCTTATTGTAAAGAATAAATCCGCCATCAAGTCCGGTCTGGACAATTCGGGCAATTATTCCCCTTTAAAGATCTCAGCCAATTTCTTTTCAATGTCTTCACCACGCAACCCACGGGCGAGGATGCTGCCATCAGGGGCAAAGAGAATGATTTGCGGAATACCTTTAATGCCATAGGCTTTGGAGGCGACATCCTGTGCATTGATGATTTGCGGATAATTGATCCCCAACTCCTTTATTGAAGCCTCCGTATAGGCCGGCTTGTCCGACACGGCCACACCAAGAACCAGCAACCCTTTACTCTCATATTTATTGTAGGCAGCAATAAGGTTGGGGATTTCCTCAAGACACGGAGGACACCACGAAGCCCAGAAGTCGACAAGCACGTACCGACCACGACCTACATAGTCGCTGAACCGGGTGGTCTTGCCTTGATAGACGACGGAGAAGTCAACGAAAGACTTTGCCGGATCTTTCTCCACACGATTCTGCTCCGCCTCGGCCTTCCATTGCGCCGGAGCTGGCTCCGGCAGTCCGAGAGCCCTGCATATAAGCGGTTCAAGTTCGTCAGCCTCGGTCGAGGTAGAGAGGATGATACCGTCACGGTCGATGAGAAACATACCGCCGCCTGCAAAACTTAGACCGTTCTTCTGCCATACTTTCAGTTCATCCTTTATGTCTACCAGATTCTGCCACGGATAGCCATCCTTCTCGACAGTTTTCGTCATGCTGCTTACTTCCTCCTCGCGGGCGATACCGACAACGGTAAAACCCCGGTTCTTGTATTTCTCGTAAAGGGGAATGAGGGCTGCACTATGCTGCCGACAGGGACCGCACCATGATGCCCAAAGGTCGATAACAGCAACCTTATCCCGATAGAACGACGAGACCTGCACTTTCTTCCCCTTCGCCGTTCGAGCCTCGAAGTCGATATAAGGCTTGCCGGGCTTCAGCAACCAAGCTGATTCAAGCGTTCGGATGGTATTGTGAATGGCATTCTCTGGATGGAAATTCTCATAAGGCGCATGATAAAGCTTCACCCAACCAGCCATTTGTTTATCGTCCCCACCCATATACTGCATCTGATGGGCAATGTCATAAAGCGCATACTGCATCGGATGAGCCGCATAATACATTTGTTCCCACGCACGATATTCCTTGAACAGTTTCTCATATTCCGTCATACATTCGCGATACCGCTTCATCAGCAGCGAATCCCCCTCCGGATTCTTGCCCTCTGCCTGCAATTCTTCCACACGAGGCCTGATTTCTGCCTCAGCCTGTTTCTGTATCGCATTCATTCTTGAGAGATAGAGCTGTTCGGCTTCAGTTTCCATATTGATTTTCAGTGTCTGCTCCGGGCCTCCGCTGATTACATGCCATTGCTTATCGTCAAAACATAATGTCACCGTCGCACCGTCCTCTACAAGGAATTTCCCTATATGCCATGAACCTTGTTTCCATTCTTCATGTAGAAACACCTTGTACATATCCATCCCGGCGGCCTCGACATCGCAGGAGAAACGTCCCTGTGCATCGGCTTTTACCGTAATATAGTTATCCGATACGCGGATGTCTACATCACCTGGTCCGATAACAACGGTCCTGCCCCGAGTCGTATCACGCAGTTCGCCCTTGATGTGGCATTTCACTTGCCCCGCCCCTACCAGCACAACGAGGAAGAACAACATCGTTATGATAATCCGTTTCATTTACGCAATCAGTTTTTATACTTGCAAATATATGGCATTTACCCTAAATACCCAAAACTGTCCTGTCGGATATTTGAGATTATCAAAAGGAAGACACGGCTCTTTCATTTAAAATCTCCTACATTATTTCCAATTTATGAAGAATATATGAGTCATTTGTTGCTGACTACCAGACAGTCTGAACCATTGACGCATTTTTGCACCAACATTTGTGTAGGGAGGGAACCGGCGGCTACTTCCGGCCTCTCCTTCCGTAGGCGGTTCACTATAGGTAGTGAATCGCGGTTCACTTGGCAAGCCGCAAGTTGTCGCAGGTGAAATACTATCGTTAGGTGCTCATGATAATATTCTTGACGAACTCATGATAGTTTAAATGAACACGCCATTTAAGTTTGAATGAATACCTTATGATAACTATAATAGTTCCTGCTCATGAACAGTTTTTCCGGAATCCACGTTGATTTTCTACCAAGCCCATTTAACCGACAGGCCGTTAAAAACATAAAGAGAGGCTACGCCGCAGATTATCACTCGCGGCATAGCCTCTCTTTAAGGAATTAAATATAAGTCGCTATTTCACTGCAATTTTATGACTTTCCGTGTGTCCGTCGGTGGCAAGGATACTTACCAGAAGCACCTTGCCCCAAGAAGGGTTTACAGTAACGACAGGCGAAGCGGACGAAGCCAATTTACAACCGGATACGTCGGTTACAGTCATCTCGACCAATCCATTTCCAGCAACCCGGATGCCGCCGTTCACAACCGATACGGAAAAAACCTGCATAGGTTCCGCTACAGATGCCTGAATGCCGGTAGCCTCCTGAGTGAAATCAATCGTATAGATTCCGCTTTCCGTTGTGGTAAACAGAATGGTATTTTCACCCACTACATCCGCTTTCACCTCACGACCTTCCGCATTCGTTACCAGACGATCCGTAATACCGGGATAATTCACGGCACAAGGTATGCCGGCACGGGAACGGATAACGGCCTTCTGCAACTTTCCAGCCGTCCATTCCTCATCGACCTCAAAATTGCCGACCGCACACAGTCCCGTCACTTTACCGGAAGCCCATACGGAAGGAAGAGCCGGCAGCAATTGCAACGTATCCGTATGACTCTGCAACAACATCTCCGCCACGCTGGAGCATACTCCAAAGTTACCGTCAATCTGGAAGGGGGCATGCGAATCAAATAGATTGTAATATACTCCGCCGGCATACTGATTGGTTCCGTATGCGGTGGAATGCTTCAGGGCCGCTTTCATAATGACATGGGCATGGTCACCGTCAAGCGCACGAGCCCAGAGATTTATCTTCCATCCCATAGACCATCCCGTGGCTCCGTCACCGCGCGCTTTCAGCGCATTCACAGCCGGTATGAAATAAGGGCTGTCCTTGGATATCTGATTACAAGGATAGAGACACATCAGATGGGACAGATGACGATGCCCCTGTTCGTTGCCGTTACCGGTCGCATAGTCAGTATACTTCCACTCACGCAACATGAGGTCTCCTGTCTTGATGCCGTTGAAGCTACTTCCAAACGTACCCTTATACTCCTCCGTGTGCAAGCCGTCGTCCAGATGGGCGAACTTATCTTTCAGATCATCGATAAAGGTATTATCCACTTCCGCATCGTCTCCCAATATATCCAATGCCTTCAAGGTGCTGGCAAACAAATCCCAAACCAACTGCTGTGCATGTGTCACCGCATTCTCGCTACCGGGACCGTGTTCGGGAGACCATTCTTTCGGACACTCCCATGTGCCGTCGCTTCCTTTCACCAGACGCTCCATCCAGTATTTCGTACAACCCAACATCACGGGGAACGCTTTTGTCTTTAAATACTCCCGGTCCAGAGTATACCGATAATGCTGCCACATGTGACAACAGTACCAGGCATTGGCTATCACATAATTATTGGCGAAACTGGTACAATGACCGAAAATGTTGTTTTCTGTAAAGCAGGTCCATCCCACCGTCTGACCGGATTGTTTGGCATACTTCTTCCATTCGGCATGATCTATGGCCATACTGTATATATAATTGAGGAACGGCTCGTGCAGTTCGGACAGATTCGTCGGTTCTGCCGGCCAATAGTTCATCTGCACATTGATATTGGCATGGATGTCCGACTGCCATGGGGGAGCCGCCTGATTGTTCCAGATACCCTGCAGGTTGGCCGGTGTATCCATACCCCGGGAGGAGGAAATCAACAGATAACGACCATAGTTGAAATACAATTCCTCCAACATCAGCGAACTACCCTCGCGCCCTGTATTACCGGCACGGTTGTAAGCCGTGATAAGTTCCTGAGTATCCATCTTGTTCTCCGCACCAGTCAAAGTAAGCGCCATACGGTCATACAAACTCTTGTAATCTTTTACATGGTCGGAATAAAGCGCATCCCATCCTTTTCCTGCGGCAGCATCAGCCCTCTGGTCCACCATCGCTTTCATGGCAGCCACATTGCTGATGTACGACAATTGTGACGGGTCGAAATTCGTCGCCCCAGCCAGAACAACCAGCAATTCGTCGGCACCGCTCACTTCTATACCCTCGTCCGTCGTCGTCATTGTACCATTGACCGGTACAAGCTTTGCGCAAGCACGGAAACTCACGAGATCCAGTTTTCCCTCGAAAGACGCCATGCCATCGGCATACGTCACAAGAGCCGAGTTGGCATTATTGCCCAACGACACACGTACATTGATGTGTCCCGGCAGTGAAGCCGTCAGCCTCACAGCCATTACTTTGTCCGGATAGCTGCTGATATATTCGCGCTTGTATGTCACGGTTTTGTCCGGACTGCTAAACGAAACGGTCGCCGTCGCATTGGATAGGTCGAGCTGACGATAATAATCCTGCACTGCATTTGAATCAAAGAAACCGAACGTATCATCCATATTCTCGATGAACAGATCGCCGAAATTCTGATATGCTCCGCGCGATGTGGAACTTCCCGTCCACAATGATTTATCGTTGAACTGCACCTGATCTCTCAGAATGCCGCCATATACCATACCTCCGAATTCACCGTTACCGATAGGCAGGGCATATTCCATCCACGGATTAGCCACCGTAGCCTTTGTCACCGGCTCACGATACCACAACGTGTATTTGCTCTCCGGCACATAACCTTCGATGCCGACCACCTTGTATTCCGGCAATTGAATGTTGTCCGGATCCAACAATTCAATCACATTGTTGCCGTCATCGGCATTCCAGACTCCCAGTTCCACACCGGCACCATAAGCTCCGAACTGGTTCATTCCCTTCGTACCCGTCGAGGGCGTACGGATTTCCCAACCCGGGAAGAACGAAACATTGCCCGTCTGATACAACGAAAAATCTGCTTGTGTCTGCGTTGATGAGGCATAAAAACGGTCCCCCTTGAAAACAAGATTACGCCCGGCCTTGCTCACCAGAGCGAAAGCGTCTTTGTTCCCGACAAACTTCCATTTCTGTCCATCCACCTCATCTATCACGGCCGTCATGACTTTCTCTCCGTCTCCCATATCCTGCAGGACGGCATTGCCACGCTTGAAACGCAGATAGTACCACTGCTCCTTCTCTGCCGTACTGAACACCGGTAACGGCGCACTCACCAGAAACTCCAGCGGATTGTTCGCATCACCAGCAGTCCATTGTCCAAGTTCCTTGTTGACCCCGGCACCTCCCCACTGATTCATGGACTGACTGCCGGATTTCAACTGAATCTCCCAAGCATCCGCATTCCCGGCATGGGTAGAACGTACCAACTTCAGTTCCGCCCCATCCGAATTTCCGGTCTGAAAACGACTCCCGTTCCACGTAAGCGCATGCCCCGCACGACTGATCATCCGGAACGAAGCTGCATCGCCCACCAGTTTCCACTGTTGTTCTTCCGTACCTAAAGCCAATGTTTTCGTCAGGACAGACGAACCGACACCCATATCCTGCAATACGGCGCCCCCTGTCCGAAACCGGACATAATGCCAGACTTCCTCGTCACCGGCGCTGAACGTCGGCGACTGTGCCCGAACCTGCAATGCCGCGGTACCTATCATCGCCAGCATCAGGCACGTCACTTTTTTCCAATACGATAAAAACTTTCCCATAAATACATTATATAATAAAAGGTTAACTATGAATTTCATTCCGGGCAGCAAGAACGACTGTCAAACAGCCATCGCACAGTTTATATACCCTTGTATTTACAAAAATAGAACAATATATTCATATCTTATAACTCTTTCCCATATTTTTTCATATCCACATGGCAAAAAGCCAAAGATTCCGGGTAAAGAACCAGACATCCGCCGTCTACATACAGGCCGGTCCGGCTCCAGACGGAACCGGACCAGCCTATTATGCACGCTATCGGAAATCAATTACTGAACTTTCCAGTCCTCACCGCTACGTACCATCGGCAAGGCTATTTCCTCGCTGGTGCTATCTGCATAAACAGCCTCGAGAAAAACATGTCCCACTTCCTCCATTATCGTATCGGACAACACTCGTACAGCGACCAGCCCTCCTGTCCGCCGTTTCTCCCGATCGGCATATTGTGCCAGCAAATCTATCAATTGTCCCCGGTATTCGTCCGTCATACTGTCCCTATAGACAATGGCATCCACACATTGTGCATACTCGCCGGCAATAAGATGTTCGTAATAGTCCAGCGCCGCACTCCGCAAGCGTTCGCTTTCCGTCGTCTGACGACAACCGATGATACCCCCCGCCAGCAAAACCGGCAGAAACAGAAATAAAAACGTCCGCATCTTATTTCTGACGAATAAATATGTTCATCGGTGTACCACAGAAATCCCAGCGTTCACGTATCTTGTTCTCCAGAAAACGCTTATAAGGCTCTTTTACATACTGCGGCAAATTCGCATAAAACACAAACGACGGAATCTGTGTGTCAGGCAACTGCATGCAATATTTTATCTTAATATACTTACCTTTGATCGAAGGAGGTGGATAAGCCTCTATGAGCGGTAACATTTCCTCGTTCAGCCGGGCCGTTGAGACGCGCATCTTACGGTTCAGGTAAACATCCTTGGCTGTCTCCAACACCTTAAAAATACGCTGTTTGGTAAGAGCGGAGCCGAACACGATCGGAAAATCATCAAAAGGTGCCATACGGTTGCGGATGGCATACTCGAATTCCTTCATCACTTTCGTGTCCTTGTTTTCGACCAGATCCCATTTGTTTACCACGACCACCAGGCTTTTCTGGTTCCGCTGGATAAGCTGGAAGATGTTCAGATCCTGTGATTCGATGCCGCGCGTAGCATCTATCATAAGAATGCAGACGTCCGAATTCTCAATCGAACGGATGGAACGCAAGACGGAATAGTATTCCAAATCCTCATTCACCTTACTTTTCCTGCGGATACCGGCTGTATCTACCAGATAGAAGTCAAAACCAAACTTGTCATATCTCGTATAGATGGAATCGCGCGTCGTACCCGCAATGTCCGTCACGATGTTGCGTTCCTCACCGATGAAAGCGTTCACGATACTGGACTTACCGGCGTTGGGACGACCGACAACGGCAAAACGGGGTATATTATCCTCCACCTCTTCCGTCACAGGCTTGGGGAACTTACTTACCACCAAATCCAACAAATCACCCGTACCGCTACCGGTGGCTGCCGAAATACAATAGGGATCTCCCAGTCCGAGGGTATAAAATTCGGCAGAACTGTATATCCATTCGTTCGTGTCCGCCTTGTTAGCCACCAGTATCACCGGCTTTTTGGAACGCCGCAGTATACCTGCCACTGCCTGGTCCAAATCCGTCACACCATTGGTCACATCCACCAGAAACAATATAACATCTGCTTCTTCCGTGGCCAGCGTCACTTGCTTGCGTATCTCTTCTTCAAATATATCATCTGAATTGACAACCCATCCGCCCGTATCCACGACGGAAAACTCCTTGCCGATCCATTCGGATTTTCCATACTGACGGTCACGTGTCGTACCGGCATGCTCGCTCACGATGGCGTGACGTGTTTGGGTCAGCCGGTTGAACAATGTAGACTTGCCTACATTCGGACGCCCCACTATCGCTACTAAATTTCCCATATCATAAATTATCTTTTACAGCTTCACAGCCTGCGTTTATTATTCTAAATTATATCCATACATTTTCAAGGCTCTTTCGGAACTGCGCCAATCCTTGTCGACCTTGACAAATGTCTCCAGATAAATCGACTTGCCGAAAAAGGTTTCCAACGCCTTACGGGCTTCCGTGGATACTTTTTTCAGCGCAACTCCCCGATGCCCGATAATAATACCTTTCTGCGATTCCCGCTCCACAAAAATAACGGCGTGAATACGAATACGATGTTCCTCTTCCTTGAATTGTTCCACCACCACTTCCACGGAATAAGGAATCTCCTTATCATAATAAAGAAGTATCTTTTCTCTGATAATTTCCGTAACAAAAAAACGAGCCGGCTTGTCTGTCCACTGCTCTTTACCAAAATAAGGCGGTGAATCAGGCAGCAATTCCCGGATACGCCCCAATACGGTATCAACGTTAAACTTGCAAAGAGCGGAAATTGGAATGATTTCCGCCTGCGGCAATACTGCATGCCATTCCTCTACCTTGCTCGTCAACGCTTTCTGGTCGCTCAGGTCTATCTTGTTAATCAACACCACCACAGGCACCTCCATCCGAGCCACTTTTGCCAGAAAGTCCTGGTTCTTATCCGGCGTCTCCACCATATCAGTCACATAAAGCAGAATATCCGCATCCTGCAAGGCCGACTCCGAAAAATTCAGCATGGATTCCTGCAACTTATAGTTAGGTTTCAGCACACCCGGTGTATCCGAAAAGCATATCTGCATATCATCGGTATTAAGAATACCCATAATACGGTGACGCGTTGTCTGCGCCTTGAAAGTGGCAATGGAAATGCGCTCCCCCACCAACAAATTCATCAACGTAGACTTACCTACATTGGGGTTTCCCACGATGTTTACAAATCCGGCCTTGTGTCCCATCTGTTTTTCCTTATTTAATCTATCAGAACAAAAAAACGCACCGGATTGGGGATGCGTTTCTTTGCTGTATGTTCTTTAATTCCCGACTATGCCTTATCCGTTTACAGCACCGTCGTACCCCCACTTCATATAAGCCGCTCCCCAAGTGAAGCCTGCTCCGAAAGCCGTGAAGATAAGATTGTCGCCTTTCTTCAATTGTTTTTCATACTCCCACAGAGCCAAGGGCAGGGTCGCAGCCGATGTATTACCGAAATGCTGAATATTCAGCATTACTTTTTCCATCGGCAATTCCAGACGGTGGGCCACAGCTTCGATGATGCGTACATTGGCCTGATGGGGAATAACCCAAGCAATATTATCCTTGTCAAGCCCGTTGCGTTCGGCCACAAGTGCCGAGGCATCGCTCATATTCGTCACGGCAAATTTGAACACAGTACGGCCTTCCTGATGGAGGTAATGCAGACGGTGGTCTATCGTAAAGTAAGACGGCGGACAAGCCGAACCGCCGGCCTTCATACACAGGAAAGGCAATCCCTTACCGTCGGTACGCAGATAAGCGTCTTTCCAACCGTAATCTTCAGTTGTGGGTTCGACCAGCACTGCCGCCGCCCCATCACCGAAAATCGGACACGTGGCCCGGTCGGTATAATCCACCATGGATGACATTTTATCCGCACCGACTACAACGATACGTTTGTAACGACCGCTCTCTATAAGTGCCGCCGCCGTATCCATGGCAAAAAGGAAGCCACTGCAGGCAGCCTGCAAATCATAAGCGAAAGCATTGGTCATGCCCAGTTTGCCAATGACTATAGAAGCCGTCGAAGGGAAATGATAGTCCGGTGTCGAAGTACTTACGATAACACAGTCAATGGAATCGGGCTCCGCACCTGTTTTCTGCAACAATTGCTTGACGGCCTTACGGGCCATATAACTTGTGCCAAGACCCTCTTCATTCAAAATGCGTCTTTCCTTCACGCCGATGCGTGTCATAATCCACTCATCGTTGGTATCCACCATGTGCGACAACTCCTCGTTCGTGAGAATATAGTCGGGTACATATCCTCCAATACCAGTGATTACTGCATGTATCTTCTCCATTTCTTGCTATTCTTATCTTAAAAAAAAGTAGCCGGAGAAACTGCTTTGAGTTCTCTGGCTATATTCTGCTTCCGCGTTATTTAAACCGCCGCTTCTTCTTTCACGATGGCCAACTTGCCTCTGTAATATCCGCAAGTCGGGCAAACAGTGTGATAGATGTGGAATGCGCCGCAATTCGGGCAGATGGCCAATGTAGGAGCTACCGCCTTGTCATGCGTTCTTCTTTTCAGCGTTCTCGTTTTCGATTGTCTTCTTTTAGGATGTGCCATTTCTTTATCAGTTTAATTATTATCTATTATTTTTTTCAATTCATTCCATCGGGGATCCGCCGGTGCATCCGATTCTTCGGCCACTCCGGCCGTATGATGTCCCAATATCTCCATCATCTCCGGATCGCACTCTCCGTCTTCATGCACACGCTGCAAAGGTAATTCCAATGCAATAAACTCATATACGTGCCATGCCACATTCAGACATCCGTCGTCGGCAGGGACTTTTACGCAATCGCCTTCGTCTGCATAAACATCACCGAAAGTGACTTTCAGGCTCCGCTCGGTCTCTATATCGCAGTCCATATTCTCCAGACAACGGTCACATGTCACCGTCACTGTTCCCCGCAATACAAATGTCAACAAGAATGTTTCTCCAGCCGATTTTCTGACCGTCAAGTCCACCATGACATTTCCGGCATGAATGTCCGTATTGCCCACCACGGCAAAGAAATCGTCATCAGCCACAAAGCGACGGGTCTCCTCCTCGCTACGCAAGCCCTTCAAATCGATTCTATAGATGCCAAGTGTGTCCATTTGGACTGCAAAGTTACGAAATTTTAAATAACGGAAAAATAAAAGATTCTTTTTTCTTTGTATTTTAATACTTTTTCAGCTCAATACGAAAAGTCGTCCCCTTGCCCAATTCGGAGGATTTCACAAAAATACGTCCCTGATGATATTCTTCCACAATACGTTTGGCCAGTGAAAGTCCCAGTCCCCAACCTCGTTCTTTGGTCGTAAACCCCGGAGTAAACACACTTTTGAAATGATTCCGGGAAATGCCTTTGCCCGTATCGCTTATTTCCACCACATAACGGTCCGTCTCCTCAAAGGCCGAAAGCGTAAGACGCCCGCAACCATTCATCGCATCAATGGCATTCTTGCACAAGTTCTCCACAACCCACTCGAACAAAGGTGCGCACAAATTGACCGTCAGCGACTCCCGGGGCAGACGGCATTGAAGAACTATCTTATTGGAGGCCCGCCGGGTTATATATTCCGCTACATGGGAAATGACGTCATTCATATTTTCCGGTTTTGCCTCAGGAAGAGAACCTATTTTAGAGAAGCGTTCGGCAATACGCTGCAAACGCTTCACATCTTCGTCCATTTCTGGAATCAGTTCATCCTCCGGATAATTCTCATGCAATATCTCCACCCAGGCCATCAGCGAGGATATAGGGGTACCAAGCTGATGAGCTGTTTCCTTAGACAGTCCCACCCACACCTTGTTTTGCTCCGCTTTCTTGGAACTGAGCAAGGCAAAAATGGCCACAACCACAAAGATAAGCACCACTCCCAACTGCACATAAGGATAAGAGGCCAACCGCTTAAGCATGATAGACTCATCAAAGCATATATCAATGTAATCATCCGGCTGAGGAATCGTGTCTGCGGACGTAAGCGACAGACGTATCACATCGCCAGCTTGTTTCATGACCCGTGCCTGTCGGAGTACTGCCGCCAAAGAGTCTTCCGCACAAGAAGCTTGCACTGACAGATTCCGATAGGTAAGCACCTCTTCACTGCGGTCAAGCACAATCACCGGAATCGTGTTATTCCCGTTGATGACTTTCAGCACGAGTGTCAGATCGGTCTCGCCATCAGCATTGTTCAGCGTACGCATGGCTTCGGCCCAAACTTCCATTTTATTGCGCTCCTCACTCGAAAGGTCTTTCACCAGTATATGGGAAACCACAAGCGAGGCCACAGATATCATCACGGCCATCATCACCAATATGATTTTCACTTGCCTTATACGGTCCACCCACTGCATAATCTTCTATTTTAATCTGTCGTAGAAACGAGAATATATGCGTTTTATTGCAAACATAAGCACAATCCTGCCTTACAGAAATACTATCCTTCCTCCTATTCCCTATATATAAAAAGAATGTCCGCAGACACCCCCTCAGGACAAGTCTGCAGACATTTCTTCATATCCGTTCAGTAGTTCTTCCGCTCACCTTACAATCACTTTACGCCCGTCGATGATGTAAAAACCGGAAGCGGTAACGGCACTCACCCGACGGCCCTGAAGATCATAAACGACACCGGCATTCTCACCTTTGGCAACGATCGCCCCAATACCCGTCGGAGCCGTCACCTCAGGTTCAAACGTATAAAGACCGGCATTCTGGTCAGTAGGATCACTGTACAAATGAATAGCAAACCCCTGCCCGGCAGCGGAAGTATTCATATACCAACCTTCAGCAGCGTCCTTACTCGTCAAGGCCGAATAAAAACCTTTTTCATCAACGCCCTGAGTTACCTTGGCCCCGATTTTATCGACAAGACGGAAGCCGTAATGCTTGCCAGCTTCATCATAATCCCAGCGAGCTGTATTGGAATTGTTTGCTACCGAGGGTACCGAATTTACAGAACCGGACGGTTTTGCCTTGCAAACAAGGGCATAATAACCGGAACCGGACGGATCAGCCTCAAAAGCGAACCACTGATAATCGTAATTCTCCGCGTCATCTTCTGCCGGGGCATTACTCCACAGACGACCAGCCTGCGCGTTGTTTCCCTTACCGGCAGCGTCACGCAACAATTCGATACAGGAACCATAACGTGCCTGAGACTGGTCGCCGTTGAAACGGGTAAGCAGGCGATAATAGACACCGTCAGCCGGCACTTCGCCCGTTACAGGAGGATTTGGAACTTCGGGGGTTTCCTCCTCGCCCCCTTCAATAAAAAGGATAACGCCTCCGTTTCCGTCCCCGGGATTCGTATACACATTAATCGCCAGCCCCTGCCCATTGCGTGAGAAATTGAGATAATTGTTTCCACCGCCTACGGGACGAATGGCATATTGAATCTGTTCTACCTGCGGATTATAATACGAACGGTCGAATTCAAAACCGTAAGTCACAGTCGAGGACTGATAATTCCAGCGGCCTGACGTATTCGTTGTCGTGGGAACGGGATCAAGCGAACCTTCCGGCTGAGCCTTGCAGACAATAGCGTAGTGACCGGCATTGTCCGGATCTTCTATAAAACGAAACAGTTGCCAGTCATTGCCGGTGACAGACGTGTTTGACCACAGACGACCGGCCTGCGCTCCCTTACCGCTGTTCTGACTTATGAACGGCGATTCCGGACTGAGTACCTCCCATACACGCTCGGCCCGTTCATCCGTGGCCGTAGATGTCAGTCGGTACCATTTTTGGGGATCCGGTTTCAAGTAGTTCGCACTGCTGACAAGCTGATGACGGCCATAATTATAACCGGCCAAATTCAACAAAACGGAATCAGCACAGGCACGCTCCATAAAATCGTCATAGTTCATCAACTCGGCAGGAGTCCAGCCATGCTCGGCGATGGCAAGCAGACGGGGCAAGGTCAGGTATTCGAGGTCACGATCACGGTCAACCTGCTCACACCAGAATGTACCTTGCACACCGATACAAAGATCCGTGGCCGGAGGATTCGTATTATAGGAAAGGCTGATGGAACCGTCTCCCACTGCTCCAACTTTGTCAAAGCCACGATAACAACGGTTGATGTAATAACCGCCGTCGTGCGGAGTAAAGATATGCTTCAAACCATTCTGCTGGGATACGTTGGCCGCATTGTTTGCTCCCACCCAGCACATAATGACGGGATCGAGCGACCGTGTCGCGTTCAAATCGACTCCACCGGCAGTCACAAGTTCATTCCATCCCATGACCTTACGGCCATATCGTTCGGCCGCATAATCAGCGATTTGCTTGGTAAACCACGACTGCAACGCACGGAAACTGCCTAGACCGAGTTCATTCTTCAGCGCCTGGCACGACGCACTCTGTTCCCAAGCATAAGTAGGACACTCGTCACCTCCGATATGAATGTATTCATAAGGGAACACGTCAGCCAGTACGTCCACGACTTCCTTGACGAACTGGAGGACCTGGGGATTGGACACATCAAGCACATCACGCGACACTCCGCCGATGTTCCAGATATTGTGTGTGAAGTGAGAAGCGACATTACCTGCCACCGGCTCTGAATTAAGGTCTACCCCCGCTGCAATGGCAATCTTGCTTTCCGGGTCGGTACTAAACTCCGGATAGGCATGAATGGCAGCCACCATGTGACCCGGCATGTCTATCTCCGGCATCACTTCAATATGGCGTTCCTTGGCGTAGGCCACCACTTCCTTCAATTCATCTATAGTATAGGCATAGGGGCCATAATTAACATCTAGTCCCTCACGCCACTGCCGCTGCTCGTCAAAATCCGTACGCAGAATATTACGATTCGTAGCACCCTCGTTCGTAAGTTTCGGATAGTTTGGAACAGGCATACGCCATCCCTGATCATCGGTCAGATGCCAATGGAAACGGTTCAGCTTATACATAGCCATCACGTCCAGCATCTTCTTAACTTGTTCCACACTAAAGAAATGACGGCTGACATCAAGCATATAACCACGGTATTCATAACGCGGCGCATCGGTTATTTCAACCACAGGAAGTACATACACCACGGATTCGCCACCGTTCACCCCGGCCATCACATTAGCCGGCAGAAGTTTCTTAACGGTCTGGAACGCATAGAAGAGCCCCGCCGTCGTCGAAGCCTTGACATCCGCACCTTCATTCGTAATATTCAGTACATAACCTTCTGCCGGAATGGTTCCGTCAAACGATACTTTAACTGTTCCTTCACCAACTTCAGTCACAATGCCAAGATCTGTGGCAACATTCAGCGCACTGACAAATCTGGTCACTTCGGCAATCATGGCTTCAGGAAGATCCGCCGCATAACCGACCTTCATACCTGCCGTAAGTTCCAACTCGCCGGTTCCCCGGACAAGCTGGGCCGGACGGGGAGTAAGGTTAATGACATCCGCACCCCGGGATACGCCGAAGCACACCATCATCGCCACCAACAAAATAGAAAATTTGTTTTTCATGTAAATAATAAAAAGGGTTAATTAAAAATACTAAAACGCCCTTTACGGAACATTTATCGACAAATATACAAATAATCCGCATAATATACCTTGTCTTAAGATGATATTTACCATTTCACGATTAAATATATAATTGTTTTTAGTACTTTTGCAACTATGACAAAGTTCCGTATACTTCTCACTATCATCGTATGCATTGCATTGGGAGCATGTCAAGATGACCCCATAAAAGATACTGAAAAGTTTTCCCGCAAAACCATCATAGTATATATGGCTGCCGAAAACTCTTTGAGCGGGGTCGCACAAGATGATCTGGCTGAAATGACACGCGGGGCGGCGCAACTGCCTTCGGGACAACAAGTGGTTGTTTTTCTCGATGACACGAGGAATCCCCGCCTCTACAGGATAGACTGCAACGGAATACAAAAGCTCCGGGAATACAACGAAGATTTTTGCTGTACGGATTCCACCCGCATGGAAGATGTCCTGACTGATATTTTCACGGCTTATCCGGCCAGCAACTATGGACTTGTCCTATGGTCGCACGGCAGCGGATGGTCTCCGGGCGCGAACTCCGCACACACGACGCAGCCCCGTTCGTTCGGTATAGACAACGAACGGAACACCTATTCCAATGCCGGCAAAGAAATGGAAATAACGACACTGGCACATATTCTAAGCCATCATCCCCATACAGACTTTATCATGTTCGATGCCTGCCTGATGCAAAGCATAGAAGTGGCTTACGAGCTGAAAGATGTTACGGATTATATCATCGGTTCACCGGCAGAGACCCCCGGCCCCGGCGCCCCGTATCACACTGTCATCCCCTCCATGTTTCAATCCCCGACTGATGTGGCCGGTATCGTGAACAACTATTTCTCCTATTACGAGACAAACTACGGAATGCTGTTCTCTGCTATCCGTACCGATCGCACAGAACGGCTGGCCACACTCACCCGACAACTTCTAACACCCCGATGCAACGACAGAACTGCTTTGAATACGGAAGGCGTACAGGCTTATTACGCTTTCCATCGTACGACGGGTTACAAGCCTGAGTTTTTCGATATGAACGGTATTATGCACAGTTATCTTTCCGAGGAGGAATACGACACATGGTATGCTGCATTGGAAGAAGCCGTCCCTTTCCGAAACGCCACTCCCCAATGGCTGACAAGTTTCACAACCGTTGATAACCGCGTTCAGAATCTGTCGCTCTACGGTGGTATTACCATGTTCATTCCCAACGAGAAATATATTTCCCCCGATTTAAACAAGGCCCTGCACGCATATAAATGGTACAAGGCCGCAGGATGGGATTCCACTGGATGGTAACCGGTTCGGGGTATCACTTCTTATTTTTTCTGCAAGGAGCAGTCAACAATGAGTCCAGTGAAAAACGTCCTGGACCGGCTAACCACATCAGGCAATATGCCACCAGGTAAGCCAACGCCAACTCTTTAACAGCGAAAGGATCACCGGAATGAATGACAAAAAAGGCCATTCCCATGGTAAATATCATCGGAAGCAAGGCAAGACGATAGAACAAGCCTGCAATACATGCCAGCGAACAAATCACTTCAGCAAAAATAGCCAACATAAGAGACAGATTCGACCCTATCCCCAACGGATCGGGAAACACAAGAGACAGTTCCTGAAAATCGTTCCACTTACCCAGTCCATGCCACAGCAATAGCAAACCAAATCCCACACGGGCAATTAACACAATCAACGAACCTGTCCAAGTTGAAGGGCGCTGCGGAAATAAAAATTTGTATAACATAAACAGTACTTTTAAAATTAAACATATCCTATGCCTCTCTCCTCAAGGCCACAGGACAAATATAAACGATAGATTATTATTCCGAATAAAAACAGCCTCACATTTCACATACATTGCGAAAACCCATCAACTTTCATGCTGATTTCAACAGAATGACAGACATTTTAAAGATGCTTTGTCTTTTTAATAATTTTATGCATCTCCTTTGAATTCCGAGAAGGCTGAACAAATATCCTGTGGCAATAGGCCACCAATATGCGCAACATTTGCTATTCAAACCAACCATGTACATAAACAAATGATTTATTAGGCTCAGTAGAAAATCAGTGGGGATACGCATAATATATTAGCCAAGCGGAATAAGAAGAACTTTTTATCGGCAACCCCTCTAAGATTAGCTCTATTTGGCCATTGACAGCCGTGCCTCATCCTTGATTGAGTTCTTAGAGAATATCATACGCAGTAAGTGGCAAAGTCCGTAGGCTTTCTGTATGTCTGGATATTGTTCAAATAGTATATG
>CAZIMK010000043.1:0-25909 GCA_964540455.1 uncultured Paraprevotella sp. | reverse complement strand
CGGAAAAAACTGAAGGATAGATGAAGGAAAACTGAAGGATAAATGAACCATTTGTCACTGGCAATCAAACAGTTTGAACCATTGAAGCATTTTTCGGCAAACATCTGTGTAGGGAGGAGGGCGACAAGTTTCGGCCAAACATCCCGCAGGCTGTTCCGACGTCGAGCCATAGGCAAGGCGCTTGACAAGCCGTAGGCTGTTCACTTGCCGAGTGGAGTGCGGTTCACTATAGGCAGTGAAGCACGGTTCATTGTAGGTAGTGAAACGCTGTTCACTATGGGTAGTGGAGCGCTGTTCACTATGGGTAGTGAAATACTATCCTTAGCTGCTCACGATAGTATTCCTTATTCCCTTAGAATAGTATTCCTTATACCCTAAGGATAGTATTCCTGATGTTACCATTCAAGTTAGAATAAACATGTCACTTAAGTTAGAATGACGACACTACGATAACTATAACAACAGACTCAGAGTAGTTATCATGATTCATGGACGGATTGTTTCGAATACCCGCTGATTTTCCACTGAACTATAAGCGGTTCTCTTTTCAGAGGCGTACTGAAATATTTAAAGAGTGAGGCCGCAACGTAAACTTTCGTTACGCCGCAGCCTCAGAAAAAGAATGGGAGAGAGCCTCACGGCTCCGTCATATCGCCGTTACTTGCCGCAACGGCTTTTTATCCTATCATGCAAACAGCCCTGCATGACTGAAGATTAACTTTTCACTCCGGAATCCTCTGACCGGAAGCCCGAAAGAAAATCATAATCTCTTTATATGAATGAACAAATCAAAACGGTCTCTCTCTATCTAAGAGAAAGATTTATTCCGGTAAATGACAAAAAACAATTTAATAGGAGCCGGTAATGAAGCATATCAGCAAATAATGTTGAACATTTCTTGGTATTTTAATGGAAACTATTTTGCTGTTATTCACGGAAAGCTATTGACTTTTCAAGAATTTTGTCTATTTTTGCATCCGTCAATCTTTCTCTTAGATAGAGATGTACCAAAATCACAAGCAGGCACACAGCATTTATCTACCCTCAAAAAGTTGTGCCAACACTGCAAAGAATTGCCTGAAGATTTGGAGAATATAAAGTAAAAATAACAGGGAAAACGGTTTCAATTTGCCCTGTTCTATCAAAAAAATCCGTATTATTCGTTTCTCCAAATGCAATTAGCCCTACACAACACACCTCACATAGAGAAACGGAGAAGAACAGATACATTATTGTCTGGTAATAGCATCACTCGCATGATGCTGTCTGGTTGTCATGAATATTCAATTCGGAAGTTATCTTTCACGAACAGGCGGGATGTATGATTCTATCCCCCCAATCCCCCACTGATTCTCTATTGAGCCGAAACGCAATTCTGTAAAAAGCCGCATGAGTTCACAAGGTGACGCCGGTCTTGAAGATGGCTATTTCTTTGTTGTACGATAATTCCTGACGGACTTTCTGCCCGCCGGCCACGGCGAGTATATGGGACGTGAGACGTTCAAGGGCGCAGGCCGGCGTTTCGTCTCCCGTGAGAGTCCCCGCATCGAAATCAATCCAGCCCGGCTTGTGACCGGCAAGTCGGGTGTTGGTAGAGATTTTCAACGTAGGGACACAGGTGCCGAACGGAGTCCCGCGGCCGGTGGTGAAAAGAACCAGTTGGCAGCCGGAAAGTGCGAGCGCCGTAGCGGCCACAAGGTCGTTGCCGGGCGCATTGAGCAGATTCAGTCCCGGAACGACGATCGGGTCGGCATAGCCAAGCACACCGACGACAGGCGAGTGGCCTCCCTTTTGGATACAGCCCAAGGATTTCTCCTCAAGGGTCGTTATACCGCCGGCCTTGTTTCCCGGCGACGGATTCTCGTACACGGGTTGCCCGCTCTGACGGAAATAGTCTTTGAAACCGTTGATGAGCCTCACTGTGGCGTCAAATACTTCGCGGCTTTCGGCACGGTCCATAAGGATGGTCTCGGCTCCGAACATCTCGGGTACTTCGGTAAGAACGGTCGTACCGCCCCACCCTATGATACGGTCCGAGAGAAGGCCGACCAAGGGATTGGCCGTAATACCTGACAGGCCGTCAGAGCCGCCGCATTTAAGACCTACCCTGAGCATGGAAGCCGGCAGAGGGGTACGCATGTCCCCTTTCATGATTTCAAGAATCTCACGCCCCGCGGCAATGCCGGTCTCCACTTCGTCTTCTACCTCCTGAGCGGTAATGAAACGGACACGGGCGGGATCGAAACCGCCTATCTCGGCTCGCAGCCGGTCTATACGGTTGTTCTCGCAACCAAGGCCCAGAACAATCACGCCACCGGCATTGGGATGACGGGCCAGCGCGGCAAGTGCCCGACGCGTGTCGGCATGATCCTGTCCCAGTTGAGAGCAACCATAATTGTGAGTGAAGGCTATAATATCATCTATATTCCTGACGTCACTGTATTCCCGCAACAGCGCATCGGCTATGCTACGGGCGCTTCCGTTGACGCACCCGACGGTGGGAAGTATCCACAGTTCGTTGCGGATTCCCATTGTCCCGTTCGCACGCAGGTATCCATTGACTTCGGGAGGGGTCTCGGAAGCGGCGGCGACCGGACATGAGTGAGTGTAGGTATATTCCAAATTGCCGTCGAGCGACGTGACGAGGTTGTGGGTATGTACCCATTCCCCCGGAGCAACGGGGGCAACGGCATGGCCTATGGGATAGCCGTATTTCACCACTTTCTCCCCAGTCTCCAGAGCCGAAAGGGCAAACTTATGTCCGCGCGGAATATCGGCGAGGAGGCGCACCCGCGTCGTACCATCATCGTACCATTCGCCGGTCTTGACATCATCGGCCAGTACGACGGCTACATTGTCTGCCGGATTTATTTTTATAAAACGTTTCATAGGCGGAAATACTTCAGGAAGGTATCAGTGGGTATCCAGAAAAGCACGTAAGGCACCCGGCATTCCCTTTTCACATATCAAAGCCAAATAGCCAGAGACTTCGTGGCAGAACCCAGGGACAGTCTTTTCGAAATCTTCTATAAATATGCCGCCCCGAACGATGGCTGACACCGATGCGGGAATGTCTTCGGTGTCCCAGTGTTCGCAAATAAACTGCACATGCCGGGGATTATCTTCGGGAACAAAGCCCGAACCGGGCGCGTAAAGCGCAAGCAAGGCGGCAAAGGTAAACAGTTCGTAATCGGCGAACCTCTGTTCTTTCTCCCGAACATCGCGCACCGTGGGGAAGTTGCGGGTTTCCCACTTCGAAAGTGAGTTCAGGGAAATGGAACGCAACATATGACGAATATACGGATTGTAGAACCGCTCGAGGATAGCAGCAGCAAAAGTCCGGAGTTTACCGGAATCTCCGTCGATAACCGGAAGAACCTCCTGCTCCACCATCCGGTTGACGAAGGTGTTCACATCCCGGTTGACGAAAGCATCGAGTACGGTCTCGCAGCCCAGTTGCAACGCCACGGGGACCATCCCGGTGTGACTTCCGTTGAGAATACGGACTTTCTTGTCCCGAAATTCTCTTACCGACGGCAGGAAGTGTACGTTTAGTCCGGCTTTATGAAGAGGGAGTTCGGACTTTACCTTGTCGGCTCCGTCGCCGCCGACTACCCACAAGTGGTAGAGTTCTCCTTTAACCAGCAGGTTGTCGGCGTATCCGGTACTTTCGTTTATCCTGTCGGCGGAATCGGTCGGATAGCCCGACACGATACGGTCTACAAGGGTGTCGCAAAAGATGCAGCTTCCGGTCACCCACCGGATGAAATCCTCACTGAGCCCTGCCTCCCGCGCATGGCGCAGGACATACCCGCGGAGAAGCTGTCCGTTGTCCTCGATAAGCTCGCAGCATAGAAAAATGAGACCGCGGGCCGGGTCTCCGCTGAAATAACGATACCGGTGGTAAAGGAGTGCAGTAATTTTGCCCGGAAAAGTAGCAGCCCAGAGCGATGCGGGATTGTCTGTCTCATAACGTATACCGGCCTCGGTCGTGTTCGAGACTATGAAGCGCAGATCGGGTGAGGTGATATAAGAGAGGTATAAATCGGGATCCTCTATGGGAGAGAATGCGTCGGCAACCGAGGTGACAAGCCTTGTCTCCTGTTTGGGAGTGCCATTTTCGATTCCTTCCAGGCACACATGATAGAGACCGTCCTGACGGCGCAGGCTCTCAATGGTCCCGTTGGACCTGAAACGGGGCGAGACGATAGCGACGGAAGTGTCGGTAATCCCGCTTGAGTTGGACATCTCTATCATCCAGTCGAAGAAGGCACGCAGGAAGTTGCCTTCGCCAAACTGGAGGATTCTTACGGGGCGCCGCACACGGGCAACCGCATTGTTATCGAGCGATTCCATCAGTCGTAAAGATAAAACATGCGGTCCATCAGCTGCCATTTACTATCGGACGGTGCCGCAGGATCGCAACCCTGCATTTGGGCAACGAAACTCTCCCACTCGGCCTGCCGTGGAAGAACGGCGAGCCGCGCCATCGCTGTTTTCCAGTCAAAGTCAAGAGGCGTCTCGACTATCATGACAACTTTATTGCCGAGGATATAGAGTTCCATTTCAAGTATTCCCACCTGCCGTATACCGTCTATGATTTCTTTCCAGGCATGTTCCCGATCGTGGCATTCCACATAGCGGGCTATCAGTTCGGGACAGTCGGTTATCTCAAGAAACTGGCAGTACCGCTTTACCGGCCGACCAAAAGCGCGGACGGGATATCCGTTTTGCTTATTATCGCAGGACATAATGTTTTCTGTTTAAAGTTTAGCCAGTATTCTGAACACTTTCCCCGGGTGGAGCGACCATTCCTGAAGCGCATCACCGGCCTGGGCAGGAGTAACTACACGGGTAATGAGTTTTTCGACCGGACAACGGCCGCGCCGCAGGTAACGGATAACGGCTTCAAAATCGGAGGGCATGGCATTGCGGGAACCACGTATATCCATCTCCTTCTTGACAAAAAGGCCGGTATGGAACGTCACATCATTTTTGGAATAACCGATGCATACCACGCGCCCGGAAAAGGCGACCTCCTCGACCGCCATGACATAAGTGACCGGCGATCCGACAGCCTCGATGACAACATCGGGTCCCATTCCTCCGGTGTATTCCATAAGATGCTCGTGAACATCCCCACGGGATGTGTTGACCACGTATGCGGCACCGAGCGAACGGGCCAGTTCCAACTTTTCGTCGTCAAGATCGACGGCAATGACAATCGCACCGCGCATGGCGGCACGTACCACAGCGCCGAGGCCTATCATACCGCAACCTATCACCATGACGGTGTCTATATCTGTCACAGCTCCGCGGTCTACGGCATGAAAACCGACGCTGAACGGTTCTATCAGTGCACAATCACGCGGGCTAATACCGGGAGCCGGTATCACCTTGGTCCAGGGCACCGCGATATATTCGCACATGGCACCGTTGCGTTGGACACCGAGGGTCTCGTTGAACTCACAGGCATTGGGGCGTCCCTTGCGACACGACGAACACTTGCCGCAGGAAGTATAAGGGTTTACAGTCACTGTCATTCCAGCCTCGAAAAGTCCGGTGGGAACGTCGCTTCCCGTTTCTTTTACCACACCGCCTATCTCGTGCCCCGGTATGACGGGAGAGATAGCCATGAGATTGCGTCCGAGGTACGTATTGAGGTCTGAACCGCAGAACCCCACATATTCCACTTTAATCAAAACCTGGTCGGGCTGCATCGCGGGAAAGTCACGTTCCGTGACATCCACCACACCCGGGGAAGAAATCTGAATTGCAAGCATGGATTATTATATAATAGTTTTTGTATTTATCATAATATGGAGGTCATTCAGACATATTCTTTATGTAAGGAAGCTCCACGAGTTTGCTGAAACCGTAGAACTGGTGAGCATTCTCGCCGAGAAACGCCGCTTTCTCTTCGGGTATAAGTTCGGATGACTTCGTGACGAAGTCGTAAGACATGCGATAGGTGATGGCCGTTATCGTGCGGGGATAGTCGGATCCCCACATCAGTTTGTCCCAGCCTACCGTATCGGCAGCCTCACGTATAGCCCTCACCGCACCGGGAAAAGGATAGAACTCGGAGTTGAACAACCAGGTGATACCGCCTGACTCGACCATGACATTGGGATTGCGGGCAAGTTTTATCTGTTCCAGCCAATCGCCGGCAGTAACCATACCGAAGTGTGCTATGGCTATTTTCAGGCCGGGACACTCCTGAATAATCTCTTTCATCTCACCGACCTGAGTGTCTCCGTCTGCCAAAGCGACAGACAGGATGATGCCGTGTTGTTCCATGAAACGGAAAAGCTCCATCTTGTCGGGAGTGTTGAGCCAGATTCTCCCCTCGGGCAGGAAAAGGCGGTGGCCGGGAATAGCAAACGCTCTGAATCCACGGCTGTGAAGAACGCGGGTCTGTTCCATGAAATCGTCGCGCCGCAAGTCACACAGCCCGCATACCATGAACCGCTCGGGATAGCGACGGGCAACATCCTCAAGATATTCATCCTGATTCCCGTCGATAAACTCCTGAGTAATGACGGCTGCCGAAATCTGCGCATAGTCCATATTGGAAAGAAAAACCTCGGCACTGTTCCGGCCATCAATCATAAACGGAGGAAGCATCTGGCGCTCCTCCCCCATGAATAACGAGCGTCCGTTGGGGAGCGGAGTAACAGGAAGGCCGTTTACCACTGTCTCTTGACGCAACCACAGATGGGCATGAGCATCGATAATCCTATAATCCATAACCGTACTGCAATCAAGTATTTTTCCAGCTTACACGCTTCTGGTCACCAATGATTTCCATCACTTCCTTCAGCAGAACCGGATCGATGGGTTCCTCAACGAAGCGTATGTTCCTGATGACATTCTCAGGATTGGCCGAACTGAAGAGTGTTGAAGCGATATGGGGATTGGATACAGAAAACTGCACGGCGAGTTTCTCGATAGGATAGCCTTTCTCGCGGCAATAGCCGGCTGCACGGGCACATGCCTTGACAAGCGATTCCGGAGCCGGATGCCATGTCGGGATTCCCCTTTGGGAAAGAAGTCCCATGGAAAGCGGAGACGCGTTGATTACGCCAACCCCTTTACTCTCGAAATAGTCGAGATAATCGACCAGTTTATCGTCGTTGAGTGTATAGTGACAGAAATTGAGAATGCTCTCTACAGTACCGACAGGTACGTGGTCTATGACCCATGCAAGGTTTTCAAGCTGAAGGTCGGTGATACCGACGTGTCCCACCATTCCCTTGTCGCGCAGTTCGACAAGCGCCGGAAGAGTCTCGGCAACAACCTGCTCAAGATCGGCAAATTCGATGTCATGCACATTGATGAGGTCTATAAAGTCTGTGTGCAGCCTTTCCATGCTCTCGTAAACACTTTCGACAGCACGGCGGGCCGAGTAGTCCCAAGTATTGACACCGTCCTTACCGTACCGGCCGACCTTCGTCGAAAGATAATATTTGTCGCGCGGTATCCCGAGCAGGGCTTTTCCAAGAACAGTTTCGGCTTTATAGTGCCCGTAATAGGGCGATACATCTATAAAATTGATACCGTTGTCAATCGCAGCGTACACGGCGTCGATTGCCTCGTTTTCCTTCGTATCACGAAAGACACTGCCCAGGGACGAAGCTCCGAAACTGAGTTCCGAAACCCTCATACCGGTTTTTCCGATTTCTCTGTATTCCATGATTTCAGTAAATGGCAAGAATGAATCCTGCCGGTTTATATCATTGCTTATTAATCGTTTTGTCGCTACAGAAGTCCCATAGAATCAGCGTCCTTAAAGAAAGGGTTGCCCGCCTCGGCCTTTTATTGGCACGATTCCTCCGGAACCTGCGACAAAGTTAACCAAATATCCCGATTGTGCAAAAACTTCCTGGCATTGTAACAGCATCGGGACACAGGCGACACCTACGCATGGCCGATGCCACCCGTATGCTCCGCTTCCTCTCCGGCCTCCTTACCGAAGTGGCGAAGGAACCGGCCGCAGCCGCCGTGGAGGCTTCCGCTCCAATGGCAGAAACCGCCGTCCCCCTGGCAAAACCAACTGTTTCCGCAGAAGAAACAGCCGTTTTCGCGGAAGAAACCGCCACTCCGGCGGAAGAAACGACCGCTCCGGTAGCGGAAACACCCGCCTCCCAACCGACAGACGGGAAGCGCAACGTGTCGCAACAGGCGGCGCGGATAGACGGTGACATACAGACGGAGGGGAACAGGTACCTGGTGGTGCAGAAGTAGGCGGAGGGCTGATGCGTGTATTCCCGCCGGTTTTCTGCTGAGCCGTTTCCACTGGCTGTAACGCAAGTATTCCTCGTTTTAAAAAAGACAAGCCCCCTGCACAAAGACATCTTTTCTATGCACAGGGGGCTATATACGGCAGGACTTCAATCCTTCTTACTCTTCCTCACGCGGAACAATCAAACGATAGCCCTTGCCATGCACATTATTAATCTCGATGGAAGGATCATCCTTCAAATGCTTGCGCAATTTCGTGATATATACGTCCATGCTGCGGGCATTAAAATAGTTGTCGTCTATCCAGATGGTCTTCAACGCAAGTTCACGCTGCAGGACATCATTCGCATGGGCACACAACAAGGACAGCAATTCGCTTTCCTTCGTTGTCAATTTGGTCTGCTTTTCTCCGATAGACAATATCTGACGCTGCGTGTCAAAAGTAAAGTTACCCAACTTATACATATTCGTCTCCTTCACTTTCTTGCCGCGGACACGACGCAGGATGGCTTCCATACGGAACACAAGTTCTTCCATGGAGAAGGGCTTGGTGATATAATCATCGGCACCTATTTTAAAGCCATCAAAGATGTCCTCTTTCAGATTCTTAGCCGTAAGGAATATAATAGGAACTTCGGTATTCACCTGACGGATATCCTGAGCGAGCGAAAAACCGTCTTTCTTCGGCATCATCACATCAAGCACACACATATCATATTTATTCTTCATGAATGCTCTTTGCCCAGCCTCGCCGTCCGGATACAACTCCGCATCATAGCCTTTTGCCTGCAGATACTCTCTAAGCAACATGCCCAGACTCTCATCGTCCTCACACAATAAAATACGCAATTTGTCTTCCATTTTTTTATTCTTTTATGATTGGTAATGTTATTATAAATTTTGTTCCTTGTCCCAGTTTGCTTTCCGCCGTGATCACTCCTTTATGCAGGGTGACAATCTTCTTCACGTAGGCCAGTCCCAGACCAAACCCCTTCACATCATGCTTGTTGCCGGTGTGTACTCTGTAGAATTTATCAAACACACGCCTTAAATCTTCCCGGGAGATTCCGATACCGTTGTCTTCCACGCTAATGTTAAGCTTGTTATTGGAATTCCACGTCCGCAAATCCAAATGCAGTTCCACATCGTTCCGCTTATACTTCACGGCATTATCCATCAAGTTGAATATCACATTTGTGAAGTGCATCTCGTCTACAAATATCGTGGAATCCGTTGCCTCCAATGAGGACGTTATACTGCCTCCGTTCTTTGACACTTTCAGGGAGAATGTCTTTATCACTCCTTCTATCAAAGCATTGGCATCTGTCGGACATTGCTTGAAAGCGATATTGTCACGTTCATGAAACGACATCTGCAACACTTTTTCGACCAAAAAACGCAAGCGCTTGGTTTCATCGCTGATAACTTTTGACAGACTTTCGTACATCTGTTCGCTCTTCGTCACGGACTTATCACTCAACATCTGGGCCGCCAAAGAGATTGACGAAATAGGTGTTTTAAATTCATGGGTCATATTACTGATGAAATCATTTTTCATCTCCGTGACTCTCTTCTGGCGAACAAAGAGATAAACCGTGAATATAAAAGTAAAGAACAAAATAAGCGTAAAAGCCAAAGCAGGAAGCATCAGCTGGACAGAACCGAATATATAACGCCTCATGTCCGGGAAATGAACATGCAACACGCCCATCTTACTTGAAGGATCGTTGTTAAACAACATTTGCATATAACAGTTATCCTCACCTTCCCTTTCATAATCGGCACAACGGAAAATCTCCCTTCCCTCGGTTGTCAGTACGGCAAAATGATAAGGTATGTTGACTCCATTCTGTTCAAAAGCCGTCCGCAAATCATGATCCAGGACGTTATAGTCTACTCGTTCCTCCAATAATTTATTACTTGACGTATACAATATACCATATACGACCTCGTCCAGAATGCCTTTTTGATAGAGATAGGCATTTTTCACCGACTCCTGAAAAGCCTGAGAGGCCTCAGAAATACGGTTCCTGCTTTTCACTGTCAGAACTTTCGGTGCTGCAGAAGGATGCTTGGCAAGTGTCTTCAGCTGAAAGGCGGAATATGCGGGCTTATCACCAGACAGGGAATAGTCGGAAGAAGAGTCCACAAACTGCCCCCCTACCGCTACAATAGGCAAAGAGTCTTCCACTGTAGCCTTCTCATTAAACAGAGTCTCCAAATAACACAATGTCTCATTTCTTTCCAGATTCCGAGCCACCTGATTTAAACTACGGAATATTGTTTCATCAAACTGCTGCTTCCGCGACCGAACTATTTGCTCAATGTATCGCGTCTGCACATACAGAAGGGCCAGACACGACACTCCCATGATGATACTAACAATCCATATCGTTGACTTTTTCATGCTCGCAAAACTAATAGGTTTATATATTTCGACCATCATCCGTATTCTAAAAAAGCGCCAATATTTAACATTGTTAACCAAGCAAAGAAAGGATAGTTGTCAATTTATCAATTATACATATTTTAAGGACACATTTACACAAAGAATTAACTAAATTCAGGGAACAATAAATTCCATGTTCCGATTCGCATTCTATATTTTTATCCGTATCTTTGTAATTCCGATTTCACAGACATACATTATATGAAGAATCTTTCCCAAAAACGGCTTATCTGCAGAATATTCTGCGGTATATGTGTGTTTCTCGCTCTCGCCGGAGGCATTGCCTATGCTTACCTTCGCATCATGCCTCCGCAACTGGATTTTGAAATCACCGATGATCTAGGAGGCAACTTGTTTCCATCGGCCATTCTGTCCACAGCAACCACCAACGCACAGATCATACAGTCGGCAGACACGCTTACACTGGGGAATCCCAAATCCTGCCTGGCCATACGGTTCACCTCTCCCGTTTCCAATTGCCGCATACGCATCGACGTGGGCGAAACTCCCTTTTTCCGCCGTTCCGTGTCGGAATTCATTCTGCCCCAGAAAGCGACATACACCATCTATCCCGATATTATATGGGATTATGACGCCCTGAAAGACAATGACATGGCAGAACCCGTAAGTGTTGCCGTACAAATGGAAGTAAACGGAAAGCCAAGCGGACAACAGGTGCGGACACTCTCCGTGCGTAGCCTGAACGAATGCCTGTTGGGCTATATCGGACGAGACAATAAATATCATACCACTTACATTTTCTTTGCAGCCTATGTCAATGAAGAAAATCCGCTGATAGACGAAATTCTGAGAGAAGCGCTGAACACACGTATTGTCAACCGGTTCCTCGGCTATCAAAGTTCTCAAAAAGATTATGTGGACAAACAGGTATATGCCTTGTGGAATGTTCTTCAAAAGCGCCATTTCCGCTACAGTTCCGTTTCATACAGCAGTCTGTCGAGTAACGTCGTATTCTCCCAGCGTGTCCGCACCTTCGACGATGCCCTGAAATCATCACAGATCAATTGCGTTGACGGGAGCGTACTCTTCGCATCTCTGCTGAGAGCTATCAACATAGACCCTGTACTGGTACGCATTCCCGGACACATGTTCGTCGGATATTATACAGACCATTCACACAAAGACATCACTTTCCTGGAAACGACCATGATCGGTGATGTTGACCTCAACGACTTCTTCCCCGAAGAACAGCCAGATTCCACCCATACGAAAAAATCGCAAAATGACATGTCACGGCTGACATTCGAAAAATCCAAGGAATATGCCCGGAAAAAATTCGAGGCTCATAAAGATAAAGTAAAAAGCAACGATCGGAATTATATGTTTCTGGAAATTTCCAAAGCCATAAGACGTAAAATTCAACCGCTGGGCAAATAAAAAGGAGAAATTGTCACTTTATAAAGAAAGAGGTTTATAGCCGATGAACTATTTCACGAAAAAAAGCGCTGAATCATTCCGCCGTTTCAAAAACATTTCCTACATTTGGAGTGCAATGTTAACCCTTGTGAAATGAAACACATCGTGCTCCCGGACGAAAAAAGGCGGCGTTTGGTCTTCTATTTAGCCCTAGAAGAATATCTGGCCCACGAACCGGACAAAGAAAGTTACTTCTTTATCTGGCAGGTAGAACCGACAGTCATATTCGGACGCAATCAGTTTCTTGAAACAGAAGTAAACGTGCCTTATTGCCGCGAACACGGCATTCAGATATACCGACGCAAAAGTGGCGGAGGATGCGTGTATTCAGACTCAGGCAACCTGATGCTTTCACACATAACAGCCGGCGACAACGTTCCTTTCCTGTTCGACCGTTACCTGCGTCAGATAGCTTTCCTGCTACGGCAAATAGGCGTAAACGCCACTGCATCCGGGCGGAACGACATTCTTATCGACGGGCGCAAAGTTTCAGGCAACGCCTTTTACCGCCTACCGGAGAAAAGCATCATACACGGAACCATGCTTTTTGACACCTGCTTCACCCATCTGGAACAGGCCCTCACCCCCTCGGACGGCAAACTTCAAAGCAAAGGAGTTTCGTCCGTACGCCAACATGTGACCAATCTGGCGGAACATACTGACATCAGCATCAGAAGTTTCAAGCAATATCTCATCGAAAAGATCTGTGACGGCGAACGCCTGCTCACGGAAGAGGAAATACAGAGAGTGGAAGCAATCGAGCAGACATATCTCACCGAGGATTTCCTACACGGAAAGAATCCACGCTATACAGTGGAGAAAAAAGGACGGACAACGCAAGCCGGAGAAATCATCACCAATATAGAATTGAAAAGCGGACACATCCAGCATATCCGGCTAAGCGGTGATTTTTTCGCCTTAGGAGATGCTGAACGGGAGTTAACGCGCCGCCTGAAAGGAATACCCGTGAAACGGGAAACTCTCTCCAAAGCTTTGGACGGATTCGACTTGTCACAATGGATTCTGAATTTAGAGACAGAAGAATGGATTAACCTGATTATACAATAAACCTAAAAATCTAAATACTTATGGAAAACTTACAGAAAACATGCCTTTACGACAATCACATGGCGCTCGGAGCCAAAATGAGCCCTTTCGGCGGCTTTATCATGCCCATCGAATACTCCTCTATCATAGAAGAGCATCAGGCGGTAAGACAACATGTGGGCATGTTCGACGTATCACACATGGGAGAAGTATTCATCAGCGGACCGGATGCCGAGAAGTTTGTCAATCACATTTTTACCAATGATGTCAGCGGGATGGAACCCGGAAAAATTCTCTATGGCATGATGCTTTATCCTACCGGAGGAGTCGTAGATGACCTGCTTGTATATAAAATGCAGGAGACTGACATGTTCCTGCTGGTGATAAACGCAGCAAACATTGCCAAAGACGTAGAATGGATAACCGCCCAGCAGACCGGCTACCAGGTGAACATAGACAACGCATCCGAACGCTGGGGAGAAATTGCAGTCCAAGGGCCTGAAGCAGAGAGGATACTTACCCAGGTACTGCAATTGTCGGTAGAAGACCTTGTTTTCTACACGTTCCGCGAACTGACATACAAGGGAGAGACTTTACTCTGCAGCCGTACCGGCTACACCGGAGAAGACGGATTTGAGTTGTATGCTTCTCCCGAACTGACCCGTACCCTATGGGACAAACTGCTTACGGAAGGACATGTAACTCCCTGCGGCCTGGGATGCCGTGACACATTACGCTTCGAGGTCGGACTACCTCTTTACGGCCATGAACTGAACGCCGATATCACGCCCATCGAAGCAGGTCTGGGAATCTTTGCTAAAACAGACAAGCCGGAATTCATCGGCCGTGACATCCTTATCCGTCAAAAGACAGAAGGAGTCAGCCGGAAACTCGTCGGTATCGAACTTCATGACAAGGCCATTCCCCGGGCCGGATATGAGATAGAAGCGGAAGGACGGTGCATCGGAACCGTAACCACCGGCTACCACACATTATCTACGGACAAGAGCGTATGTATGGCTTTGATAGAAAAAGAATTCTCAGCCATCGGTACGGACGTGGCCGTGCGCATCCGCAAGAAAGTGTTCCCCGGTACGGTATGCAAAAAACGTTTTTACGAAAAGAACTACAAAAAATAACTTATTTATAACCTTAAAACTGTAAATATCATGAGCGAAGTAAAAGAAGGATTGTATTATAGCGAATCACACGAATGGATAAAAGTTGAAGGTGACTGCGGATATGTAGGCATCACAGACCACGCACAGCAGGCATTGGGAAATATCGTATATGTAGACATGCCGGAAGAAGATGACGAGGTGACACAGAACGAGGAATTCGGAGCTGTGGAAAGCGTAAAGGCCGCCAGCGACCTGATCAGTCCGGTCAGCGGCAAGGTGACCGAAATCAATGAGGCTCTGGAAGACCAGCCTGAGCTCATTAATCAGGATGCTTTCGGCAACTGGATTATCAAAGTGGAATTGAGCGACAAAGGCGAACTGGATGCCTTGATGGACGCGGCCGCCTACGAAGCATACTGCAACGAAAATCTCTAAACTCCCCCGTTATGAATCATCCTTATATACCTCATACGGAGGCGGACATACAACGCATGCTTGACCGAATCGGCTTAAAGACGACTGACGAACTTTATGCCGATGTCCCGGAAAGCGTCGTATTCAAAAAGGAATACGATTTGCCTCCGTCTCTCTCTGAAACGGAGATACGCCGACTTTTCAATGAGTTGGGAGACAAAAACCGGCACCTGACTATTTTTGCAGGAAACGGCGCCTACGACCATTATGCGCCGTCCGTCATACCTTATTTAATAGAACGCTCGGAATTTATCACCGCTTATACCCCCTACCAGCCCGAAGTGGCACAAGGAACCTTGCGGTATATTTTCGAATACCAGAGTCTCATTTGCGAACTCACCGGCATGGAATGCAGCAATGCCTCCATGTACGACGGTCCTACCGCAGCCGCAGAATCCATGTTCATGGCTTTGGCCGCCACGAAGAAAAAGACCCGCGTCCTCATATCCGAGACATTGCAGCCTCAGGTGCGGAAAGTCATGTACACCTATGCGAAATATCGCGGAGTGACACTCGACACGGTTCCCTCTGCTGACGGTACGACCGACCTCGCTGCCCTGCAAACCGAACTGGAAACGGACAACGTGGCCGCCGTGCTCATTCCATCCGTCAACCGTTACGGCATCATCGAGGACTGCACAGGGATAGCAGAGAAAGTACATGCACGGAAAGGATTACTCATGATGTATGCTGATCCTTCGGCCCTGGCCGTCATCCGCACTCCGGGAGAATGGGGCGCCGATATCGTTTGCGGCGAAGCACAGTCCCTGGGACTGCCGCTCCATTTCGGAGGCCCCTACCTTGGTTTTCTCGCCTGCCGCAAGGAATGGGTACGAAAACTGCCGGGACGTGTCGTAGGAGCGACGACCGATACGGACGGAAAACGGGCGTTTGTATTGACTCTGCAGGCCCGTGAACAACATATCCGCCGGGAAAAGGCCAACAGCAATATCTGTTCCAACCAGTCATTGATGGCTCTTTATGTCACCATTTACCTCTCTTTAATGGGAAAACAGGGACTGAAAGAAGTAAATGACTTGTCGTATGGCGGTGCTCACCATCTGTATAACAGTCTGCTGGAAACCGATCTTTTCGAACCGGTTTTCTCCCGCCCGTTCCTCAAGGAATTCGTACTGAAAAGCAAACTGCCCGCCGAAAAAGTGCACCATGCACTGCTTGACGCCGGTATTCTGGGAGCCATACCCACGGAAGAAGGCTATGTTTCATTTTGTGTCACCGAACAGCGCACTCCGGAAGAAATCAACCGGTTGCTCGCCGTCATAAAAACGCTTAAGCCATGAAATACTACGATAAACTGATATTTGAATGGTCACATGAGGGACGGCGGGGATACAGCCTACCGGCCAACCCATGGAAACAAACCACCGATGAACTTCCGGCCGGGCTAAAACGGGAAACCGATACAGGTCTTCCGGAAGTAAGCGAACCGGATGTCGTTCGTCACTACACCAACCTGTCAAACATGAATTTCGGAGTTGACACCGGCTTTTATCCGTTGGGAAGCTGCACCATGAAATACAACCCGAAAATCAATGAGGAAGTGGCAGCCCTGCCCTCTTTCACAAGCCTGCACCCCCTGCAACCGGCAGAAACGGTACAAGGTGCCCTGCAGCTGTACTACGAGCTGAACCGTGCACTGGCATTCCTGACCGGAATGGCCGAATGCACAATCAATCCCTTTGCCGGAGCCCACGGAGAACTTACGGGACTGATGGTGATGCGTCAATATCACATGAAAAGGGGAGACCTCAAACGTACGCGTGTCATCGTGCCGGACAGTGCGCACGGCACCAATCCGGCCAGTGCGGCCGTATGCGGGCTGGAAGTGGTGGAAGTGAAATCAACCCCGCAGGGAACCATCGATCTGAATTCCCTGCGTCCGCTGCTGGACGATACCATTGCCGGTATCATGATGACCAATCCGAATACCTTGGGACTGTTTGAAACCGAAATCTGCGAAATCGCGTCCTTGGTTCACGAATGCGGAGGCCTCCTCTATTACGATGGAGCCAACATGAACCCTCTGCTCGGCGTATGCCGTCCGGGAGACATGGGATTTGACATCATCCATCTGAATCTGCACAAAACCTTCTCCACACCGCACGGCGGAGGTGGTCCGGGTGCAGGTGCGGTCGGCGTAGCCGCCCATCTGACGGAGTATCTGCCCAACCCTCGGGTCATACGTAATGAAGAAGGATTCTTCACCGTGTGCGACCATGAAGACGCTGCCGGTCAGGTATCCGGATTCCTCGGCAACTTCGGTGTCGCCATGCGGGCGTACGCTTATATCCGTTCGCTGGGACGCGAATATATCCGACAAGTGGGTCCGCTGGCCATATTGGGAGCGAACTATATAAAGGAAAGCCTCAAAGACTGTTATAAACTTCCCATACCGGGATTGTGCAAACACGAATTTGTCTTTGACGGACTGATAAACAAAGAAACAGGTGTAACTACACTGGATATTGCCAAACGCTTGTTGGATTACGGATATCATTCGCCCACCATTTATTTCCCTCTCCTCTTCCACCAATCTATCATGATTGAACCGACAGAAACGGAATCACCGGAAACCATAGACCGCTTCATCGAAGTGATGAGACTCATCGCTGACGAGGCGGCCACAGATCCGGAATTGGTGAAAACGGCTCCGCACAACACGCCCATCCGGCGATTGGATGAAACCACGGCGGCCAAACATCCGGTATTGCGTTATGCAGAACTAAGTTCCGAAAACTGACAGTCACATGCACACACCTTTATTAATCATAGGCGCAGGGCCGGGCGGATATGAAACGGCTCTGCTGGCTACCCGGAAAGGAATTGAAACCACTTTGATTGAAGCAGGCCCCTCCGGGGGAACCTGTCTCAACGAAGGATGCATTCCCACAAAAGCCCTCTGTCGCAGCGCACGTCTGCTGGACGACCTGCGCGAAGCCGGGAACTACGGCATAGAAGACTTCTCGGGAATGTTTTCTCTTTCCCAGACCATGAAACGCAAAGACGATGTGGTGGAACAGTTACGCAACGGAGTGGATGCCTTACTGAACCATAAGCTCATTCACCGAGTGAATGGACAAGCTACATTTGTCGACGCTCATACAGTTGCCGTAGACAATACCCGATATGAAGCAGACCATATAATCATAGCCACCGGCTCCGTTTCACAAATCCTCCCCATACCGGGAGCCGATCTTCCGGGTGTTGTCACTTCCCGTGAGATGCTCGCTATGCAGAAAGTGCCTCAGCGTCTCTGCATTATCGGCGGCGGTGTTATCGGACTGGAATTTGCCTCCATATACCGGAGTTTCGGCAGCGAAGTCTGCATCGTTGAATATGCCAAGGAAATCTTACCACGGTTCGACGGTGACCTGGCCAAACGCCTGCGCCAGAGTCTCGGCAAACGGGGGATAGAAATAAACGTCCAGTCCGCTGTTACATCTATCCGGCAAAACGGGAACGGTTTAACGGTGGATTACGAACGCAAGGGAAAGACCGAAAGCTGGGAGGCCGACTGTGTACTCATGGCCGTAGGGCGCCAAGCTAACACAACCTCGCTCAATCTGGCTGACATCGGTCTTGACTTCACTCCGCGAGGCATCACTGTCAACGAAAACATGCAGACCAATCTGCCTCACATATATGCCATCGGCGATGTCAATGGCCTGATGATGTTGGCTCATGCCGCAACCTATCAGGGGATGAGAGCCTTACACCACATCTGTAATGAAACGGACAATATCCGGTTGGACATCATGCCTGCCGCAGTGTTCACTTCCCCGGAAGCAGCTTCCGTCGGACTCACAGAAGAAGAATGCAAGGCACGTGGAATAAAAGTACGTTGCGGCAAATCCTTCTTCCGCAGCAACGGCAAGGCGTTATGTATGGGAGAACCGGACGGATTCTGCAAGATAATCGTTTCAGACGAAGACGGCCGCCTGTTGGGCTGTCACCTCTACGGTCCCCATGCCGCCGATCTGATACAGGAAGCCTGCGCCTTGATAAGTCTGGATGTTACGGTAGACAAATGCAAGAACATTATCCATACGCATCCCACGCTGGGCGAGGTATTGCAGACAGCCCTGCATAGCCTGTGATTCCGTTTCCTATCGGTACATCAACAACAAACGGGAGATAAACCTTTTAAACAGTGTTTACCTCCCGTTTTGTTATGTCTGCATTGTTTCAGGTTACAGTCGTACCGCCTTTTTCCTGCCGGTCGCAAACGTAAGCACCGCAGTCCCGTTGTCCCCGATAGCCACATCTGTATATTTCGGCTCTATCATCACACGACCGTCCAATGCGATAACGCCCCACTGACTATAATTCTTCTCCACGACACAATAGCTTCCCACCGGCGGTCTCACAGTACGATAGATCGGAGGAACAATAACACGGCCACCGGATTTCAGTCCCCACTTCATTCCGGATTTAAAAGGTACCGCATCATGGCATTCCCTTAGAAACAGATTTCTCCGTTCCGCTTTCTCCATTTCGTGCATACGCACATTCTCTTTGGCACCTTCGGACAGACGTTTTATCTCAGACAGACACACCTGTACGTCATGCGTCAGGTCACCACTGCCGACAAACCGTTTCTCTCCGTTTTCCTTCACATGAAAATAGCGTCCTTCCTGATCCCTTACGACTATACTTCCATCCGCCAAGCGATTGTACAACCAATAAAAACGCTCGTAATCTCCCACCAGCAGACAGACATGACCGCTCCCACAATCATACGGAGAATCTTTCTCACGACAATACAACTGTGCAGGAACATCCCTATCGGAAACAGTCACATAAAAACCACGGTCTACGATATGCTGGCGGCCGATATGCTGCTTGTTTACATATATAATTTTCGTACGGCTGTAATACACATGCCCGAGTTTCAGCAGTTCGACGCCGCCATACCGTTTTATCTCAGGCTTTTCGTCGTATGTACGCAGACTATGCAGGTCCACACAATACTCCTTGCCGGTTAAAGATCTGAAAACAAGAAAATAATCTTTCGTAAATGCCATGGACAAACTGTCCCGTCTCGTCCATACCGCTTCACCGGAAAAATCCGTCAGTCCGCATCTACGATCCGGAAAGCGCACAGCCGCCATGCCATATCCTATATCAAAAATCTCATCAAATACCGCTCCCGTCACTTTTCTCCGCCCCGTCTTCAATCCCCACAGCCCACTCTTCTCATCCCTCCATGCCTTGAGTTCCGATACATTCCGTTTCCGCACGGGACAAGTATCTTTCCGTTCCTGAAGTTCTGCCAAAAGACGGTCATGCGACATTACCAGCCTCATTCCATAATCACAATCCGGAAGTTCCGCCCAGACTTCCGGACAAACAGAATCTTTCTCCGATTGTGGTACACACCGCCCCTTACCCGCAACTTCTCCACAGAACATGGCATCCCAATCCCACGCCACGACAGGCAATCCGAATACACGATAAAGCCCCACATTGTCTATAAGCACACAAGCCTTTTTCCCCACCGATTTCCGCAAGCCACGCCCCACTTGCTGCAGATATTTAGCCAAAGACAAGGTGGGCCGCGCCATCTGTACAAACTCTACGTCCGGACAGTCGAATCCCTCACTGAACACATCCACATTAATCAATACCTTTATCCGGCCGTCCCTGAATTCTCCGATGAGCCTGTTGCGTTCCACGGCCGGTGTCCGACTGTCAATGGCCGCAGCACTCAGCCCCTGCATACAATAATACGATGCAATCGCCCGGGCATGCTCGATACTGACAGCGTACACGACACCCTTCTTATCCGGTGCAAACCGTTCCACACTACGATACAGCCGTTCGATGCCTGGCCTCCTGTTGAGTACCGCATTCATCTCCTTAATCTGGTAATCGCCGTCTGCCCCACGCTTTTCAAGACTGTCTATCAGGCGCTGTTCCTCACTGTCCGGACGGATAGACACATAATCGAACAACGACAACTGTCCCCGGGTTATAAATTCGGCAATGCTCCAGGAAGTAAGCAAAACATCAAACATATCCGCGAATCCCCTGCGGTTCATACGACACGGCGTGGCTGTCATACCCAACTTTCCCGCTTCCGGATATCGGTTCCACAATTCCATATAAGTATCAGCCGGTGCATGATGCGCCTCGTCTATGATAATCAGCTGCGGCGCTTCTCCCGCATCATCCCAATGACGGGCCAACCATTGTATGGACATGACTCTGACTGCCCCGCTATCCCGGTCAACACCGTATTTAACGATAGTCTCCTCTATCTGTGCCACCAGTTCACGACGATGGGCAATAATCCAGACCGAACCGCCTATGCTTCCGGTCATCCGGAGTTCCCCATTCAGAAAATCCTGAATGACAGAGGCCAGCACATGCGTCTTGCCGGTTCCGGTAGGCATCTGTACCATCACACTTCTGTGAGTCCTCCACGCCTCGAACAGACGCGACTTTATCGCAAGCTGATAGTCTCGAAGATGCCAACCTTTCATGTTTCCAAAGCCACACTCATTACTTTCCTTTATTCTTCGGCGAAGAAAGGAAAGACGAGCGTCTGACATCATCCATATCATCCTTTACATCCAGCACAGCCAGATAAACAACAGCCGCAATGAATACAAGCACGAATACGGCAACCGATACCCATATAAATACCATCATACGCCACAAAAATACCTCCATACAACATCAACAGCGATTCCTTTTCCTCCGCTGTACCGCCTGATAAAACGGCATCCACAAAGCCTCACTCCCTATCAGAGGATACAAGTGCAGGCATCTCTTCCAGCGCAACCATGCCGATTCCATCCAGCCCGAAGAGTCCCGCCAAGCCTGTTTGTTATCATATCCTTCTTTCAGAAGAGCCTTTCTCAACAAGGCGTATGCCTTCTTACCGGGCTTCTTTTTTACAAGACAAATATGGCGAACTCCCAACTCCCCCTCAAGTAATTTCATCAAACAGGCAACAAACTGTTCCCCTCCCGTCTGACTGAAAAGGAAACGCAACCTCTCCGGATTATACGGTACATTCTGCAAGATGACAGCGATATCACACAACTGCTTCAAACCAAACCCGTCGGACAACACATGACGGCGGACATGCAATATCAGACAAAGCAGGTTTACCTCTATACTCAACTCTCCCCGCCGTTCAGGATAATCCTCCCGGATTATGTTTTGCAGTTTCCTGTTCTTCAGCGGAGATGTCAGATACTCCGGCCAGGGATGCAGTTCCACGCAGACAGACTCCCCCTGAAACATAAAAGTATAATCCACCTCTTCCTTCAATCCCGGAACAACAAGATCGATATCTCCGGTTTCCCGGTGCGACGGCTCGGGATAAAAACGGGTAAGCCGCGGTCCTTTGAATATCCAACTGCCCGGATACTTGTCTTTCAACACCTGGGCCGCCTCGGCCAACAGACGATTGCGCTTTTCCATACGTGACGTAAGCATGACACCGTTCAGATAAGCGAAGTCACAACATGCAGGACGTTCCTTCATCCGTTTCAGCCCGTCTGTAAACAGCCCGGTCACGGCTTGTTCTCTGGCTGCCCGGAACAGTTCTTTCCACTCCCGGCTATCCAATGCCAAGGCTACGTCCGTCAGCCCATCAACGTCCGTATCCGGCCACAAACCCGCCCTTATCATAGCAAACAACACCCGTGTCTGCCTATCATTCAATTCTACCATCTACCCTTGGATAACGCCCAACTTGGCCGAAACAAATTGCGGAACCTTAGACAAGACCTTACAGCACAGACTGACGTAAGGATTAAAGCCATGACTTCTGTACATCCGTATATCCTCGATCCATTTCCGTTTCATCTTTTCCGGGTCGGTAGACAGGCCGCCCATGCGCATCCGGACAATATAACGGTCCATATACACCACCTTCAATGCCGCTTCATACAGATAGCGCACCAATAAATCCGAATCTGCGGCAATCCTGTAACTCTCGTCATACAGTCCCCACCGTTCCATAGCCTCACGCTTTATATAAACAGTCGGATGCAACGGCAACCATCCATATCTCACCTTACCACGGCTATAACGGCCGCTTATCCAGTTACGCACCACTTTGTCCGTCCGTTGAGAATCCACAAACAGACCATTGCCGTATACCAGGTCCGCCCCTGTACGTCCAAAGGTTTCCGCAATATCCGAAATCACATGCGTGTCATACAGGAAATCATCCGAATGTACCAGTCCGATAACATCGCCCGTCGCCATCCGTATACCTTTATTGATAGCTTCATACATATTATGATCGCGTTCAGAGATCACTCTCAGCGTAAAGCGTGGATGCTCTCTTCTGAAATCAGAACTTTCTACGAAAGCTTCAATCTCCCTGATTACATCAAGCGAACCATCCGACGACGCACCATCCACGATGATATATTCGATATCAGAATAATCCTGCACCAACACGCTTTCTATACCGGAACGAATCGTCCTCACCCTGTTATAGCAGGATGTTATTACAGACACTCTCATAAATATATTGATTTAAACAAACTTTGTGTGTCTACTTTTTAGAACTGGTACAATTTGTTGTTCCATAAATCCTCATTCGTGCGAAAAAATGTGATTCATGAAAAGAAACGTACTCAACGAGCTTGTGAAATAGCTATCCAGTGGCTCATCGATGCCGGACTTATCTATCGTGTACACCGTGCCACCTCTCCAACGGTACCATTGAAATTCTACGAAGAACCGTCAGTTTTCAAACTATTCATGCTCGACGTCGGACTTATGGGAGCGATGACAGATGCTCCGGCAGAGTCCATTATCATTGGCGACAGCATATTCCATGAATACAAAGGAGCTTTTACAGAACTCTTTGTATATACCCAATTTGTCCTCCAACACCTGCCTATATATTATTATAGCAGCAACGACTCACGGGTAGAAATTGATTTTCTTGTACAGAAAGGAGCTACTGTACTCCCGATAGAAGTAAAGGCAGAAGTAAACGTAAAATCCAAATCCCTGTATACGTTCATCAGCAAACATCCCGAAATGAAAGGCCTCCGTTTTTCCATACTCCCGTTCTCCAGCCAGAACTGGATGAACAACGTACCTTTGTATTCCGTAAATTTCTATCTGAAAGGATAGGGCAATCGCCCCAAAAACGACAAAGACAACAAACCACTCTATTTATAGAGGTTTTCCAGATATTCTTTTATCCTGTTCTCATCGAAATTCATGCTTTTCTTTATCTCATAAACTTTAGAATCAGCCAAAGTCCTGTACCAAAAACCTTGTAGAAAGTGCCAAAGAAAACCTTCTTTCCCATCAAGAAATCCCAAACGGAAAATATAACGATATATGAAGAAAGCAAACGACCGCCAGAAAAGTGGCATACCTATATATTTCAATTTCTTACGGCGTACTGCACTCGTATGTTCACCTGTTTTCCCATCCACATTCTGTTTCATCAAATCATACTCCGTCAACAATAAGTCTATCGCTTCACGCGTAGCATATCCATTATGCTTGTTAGTCCACCATGTCAATCCATTCAGATTATCATCGTAAAACGCATTTTTCAAATTTCCAACATTTCCCTCCGAAAGTTGAATATGCTCATCCATAAATTTATTTTCTATAGTAGCATATTTTTTCTTAAATAAACGCAGAAGAATCAAGGGGATAATACCATGTTTAATATACCGTCCCATAAAAATACGCAAACATGGTGCTGTCAGTCCATTAATATCTTCCGGTAAACAAGGTAACGTTTCATGCAATTCTGCAATAAGTTTATCAGTCAGATATTCATCTGCATCCATTCGCCATACCCATTCTGTCTGTATAGGTAAATTATGCAATCCCCAGCCAAATTGCTTTGAATAATTCTCCCATGGATGTTGATATACCTTAGCTCCCAATCTTGTCGCAATCTCCACTGTGCTATCTGTAGAAAAAGAATCAACAACAAATATCTCCCTAGCAAAACGCCTTGCATTATTTATACAACGCTCAATATGAATTTCTTCATTAAACGTCAATATGATTACTGAAATATCCAACATTTTATTTAATTATTAGTATAAAAACGCCAATATAGAAACCAGCTATAGCGACATTCGCCCACCATGAGCATTCTACTACTTATACATAACCCTTTTCTTAATAAACCGGGCTGGGTTACCACCGACAACAGTCCATGGTTCTACATCTTTAAATACGCAACCTCGCGCCCCTACGACGGCTCCTTCCCCCACCGTTACTCCCGGCCCGATAAATGCTTCTGCAGCCACCCACGCCCGATTCTCTATGATAATAGGCCGCTGTGTCTGTTCATGATGAGAAGAAGATATGTCGTGCGATGCCGTACACAGATAAGCTCGCTGCGAAACTGTTGCGTTTATCCCGACAGTGACAGGTGCGGCATTGTAACAATCCACGTCCGAAGCTATACAAGCATAGTCCCTCATCTCCAAATTCCATGGCATAAAAATGGTTGCAGATGAATATACCACTGCAGTATCCGCCATTTTCGCCCCGAACATCCTCAGTAGAAACCTTTTCCATCCACTTGCCACACTCTTCGGGAAAGGACGGGCAAAAACAGTCCAACACACAGTCCATATCAATCGTTTAATTTTATTCCCTTTAGAATAAGGGGAGACAAAATTCACATAATCCATAAGTCAAAATTGCTATAATTACATGCAGCAGAACCGAATCAAAAGTGAAACCTTCCAAATAAACGTCTTTCGTGTTCTTAGATGCAAAACATGCAAACCCAGCCTCTATTATATACGCCATCAAGAACATTTTTATATAACTCCAGCATGTCAGCCACGACCTTTTTGAATGTCCTGATTTTGCAAAAATAGAGAGGGGTGTCTTTTATAGGTTTTCGCTTCAAATTATGGTCTAAACTAATTTTGTAGATAAACTGATTAAAATTAGTCTTACTTTAAAGAAATAATCTAAAGAAATTTCCGCATTTAGCGGTTTCTTTTCTACATCAGAAAAAATTGTTTCGCACAAGCCGGGTATTCTATCTCAGCAATGCGCAACGGTAAAGAAGGATCTGTATAATCATGCGTGCCAGCACACACATGCACTCTATGACTGATTGTCGCTTTCTCTCCTATCACTACTTTCC
>CAZIMK010000042.1:0-26193 GCA_964540455.1 uncultured Paraprevotella sp. | reverse complement strand
AAGAAGGTGCACACGGCGGAGGGGAACAGGTATCTGGTGGTGCAGAAGTAGGAGGCAATCATATTCACTGACCCAGTAGTCAGCCGATCGGCGTATGAATGGATTGTGTGAGGAAGAACGGGCACAACCGGCTTTACATAAGAAGATTATTGAAAAAGAAGCCGCACCGATGATGTGATGAAACTCCGAGTATAATAAGATTTGAGCGCCCGTCCCCTTTGTAATCCACCGGCATAAAGCTACCCGAAGGCGTGGCCCGCCATTGGGAAACGAAGCATTCTCGGTTTTCAGTTTAAATTTGATGAGTATCCCAATCTAACCGATGCGGCTTTATTATTTTTCTGAGAACAAAGTTAGGTAAACAGGGGGGATTCTCCAAATTTTTCCTGTGTATTTTGTGTTTTTTTCTGCGATGACAGGATTTGTTTGTTCTGATTCATTATCTTTGTAAAAAGGAATTAAAATCGTATATATGAGGTTAGAGTTTTCTGTGAACTATCGTACCCAATGGGGAGAAGAGGTTCGCGTACAGATACAGACTGCTACGTTGAAAGGGCAGAGCCGCGAGCTATATCTTCCGCTCGATACGCAGGATGGAGAAAAGTGGTCCGGCGAAATAATGTTGACCGAAAAAGATATAAAAAGTTTTTCCTACCGTTATTGTGTCTGTCGGGGAGAGACGCTCGTCCGGCAGGAATGGAACGGACAGCCCCGGCGCTTTACGGCGGACGTGAACAAGAACTTTCTGTTTCCGGATAAGTGGAAAGACGCTCCCTTGCAGCAACATCTGTTCAGTTCTGCCTTCACGAGATGCATAGCTCCCCGGGAAACAACACTTTCCGAACAGTTTTATTTCAGTAATACCATCATGCTGAGAGTTTCGGCTCCCCAGCTGAAGTCCGGACAGGCCTTGGCCGTTATCGGCAGCCAGCCGGCACTGGGCGGCTGGAGTCCCCGCATGGCGCTGCGCATGCGTGAGACGGGGCTTTATGAATGGGAACTTACCCTGAATGCCGTAGGTCTACAGTTTCCCTTTGAATATAAATATGTCGTGGTCGACGAGGCTACCGGCGACCTGGTTCAGTGGGAAAACGGAGACAACCGCAGTTCCGGATTCCGGGGAGTGGACAAAAATACGGTGCTCGCCATAACCGACGATTCTTTGCGGCTGGAAGGCGAGCGCTGGAAGGCGGCCGGTGTCGTGATACCGCTGTTCTCGTTACGTTCGGAAACGGGATGCGGAGTAGGGGATTTCGGCGATTTACAGGTATTGACAGACTGGGCTGTACGTACAGGGATGACGGTGGTCCAGTTGTTGCCTATATATGATACTACAATCAACCGCAACTGGATGGATTCCTATCCGTACAACAGCATATCCATATATGCGCTCCATCCCCAGTATACGGACATGCGGCGTCTGCCTGCATTGCACGACAAATCGCTTGCTGCCCGCTTTGAAGCCGAGAGGGCTCGTCTGAATGCATTGTTCCGGGTAGACTACGAGGCCGTGAGCACACTGAAAACTGAATGGCTGAAAGCCGTATATGCGCAGGAAGGGAGGGAGATGCTGGTATCGCCGGAATATGCCTCGTTCTTTGAATCGAACAGAGAATGGTTGCAGCCCTATGCCGTCTTTTCTTTCATGCGGGATTGTTTTGGGACGGCCGACTTCAGGAAGTGGCCGGAATGTTCCGTGTACAAGTCCGAAGACGTGCAGCGTCTTTGCACGCCCGGGACAAAGCACTATGCGGACATCGCATTTTATTTCTTTGTACAGTTCATCCTGCACAGGCAGATGAGCGAAGCCGGTAATTATGCCCGTAGCCACGGCGTGGTGCTGAAGGGGGATATTCCCATCGGCATCAGCCGCAACAGTGTGGAGGCATGGGTGGAGCCTTATTATTTCAACCTGAACGGGCAGGCCGGAGCACCGCCCGATGATTTTTCTGTGAACGGACAGAACTGGGGCTTCCCCACGTATAATTGGGACGAGATGTTTAAGGACGGTTGCAAATGGTGGAAGCAACGCTTCAGGAAAATGTCGGAATACTTTGATGCATACCGGATTGATCATGTGCTTGGATTCTTTCGGATATGGGAGATACCTGTCCATTCCGTTCATGGGTTGCTGGGGCAGTTTGTGCCGTCTCTGCCGCTGAGTGTGGACGAGATAGAACAATACGGTCTGCATTTCCGCAAGGAATATTTCACCAGACCGTATATTACGGATTGGGTGCTGGAGCAGTTGTTCGATCCGGAGCTTGTCCGGCATGTGAAAGATACATATCTGGATGCAGTCGGATATGACTGGTATGAAATGAAGCCCGACTATGACACGCAACGCAAGGTGGAAAAGGCGTTCGAGGGACGGACGGACGAAGCTGACGTGAGGTTGCGGGAAGGGCTGTATTCCCTGATAAGTAACGTGCTGTTTGTACCCGATCGGGTACGCGAGGGGTATTACCATCCCCGTATAGCGGCCCGGGCTGATTATGTCTACCAGACCTTGAACGGAAAGGAACGGGAAGCATTTGATGCGCTCTATGAGGATTATTATTACCACCGGCACAACCATTTCTGGTATGGAGAAGCCATGCGCAAGCTCCCTATGCTGCTAGAAGCCACATCGATGCTTGTCTGTGCCGAGGATCTGGGCATGGTGCCCGAATGTGTACCGTGGGTGATGAACGACCTGCGCATCCTGACGTTGGAGATTCAGACGATGCCCAAACAGCCGGGAGTGCAGTTCTCCTCCCTGAATGAAAATCCTTACAGGAGTGTGAGCACCATATTCACGCACGACATGCCTACCCTGCGGGGATGGTGGGAAGAGGATGCCGTCCGTACGCAGGCTTACTATAATGACATGTTGCAGAAGGACGGGGAAGCTCCGCATCCGATGCCGGGATGGCTGTGTGAGGAAGTGGTGACGCGCCATTTGTTCTCTTCTTCCATGCTGTGTCTCGTCTCATGGCAGGACTGGCTGTCCATTGACGAGACATTGCGCTGTCCGGATGTGGATTCCGAACGTATCAATGTACCGGCCAATCCGCGCAACTATTGGCATTATCGTATGCATCTCACACTGGAGGAACTGATGAGGGCCGATGAACTGAACCGTAGGATACGCCTGATGATAGAACACAGCGGACGTTGTCGGGAGTAAGGTCTGTGGTCGTAGATAGGAAGAACATGAATAAAACATAAGACAGATGAAGACAAAACGATTTCTATGGGCAGTTCTGGCAACAGGCTGTCTGATGATTGGGAATATAGTAAAAGCCCAGACGAATACCGTAACGGTGAGCATAAACCCGCACGACCGGAGGCAGACGCTGGAGGGATGGGGAGTATCCCTTTGCTGGTGGGCTAACATGTGCGGCCGTTGGAGCGAGGCCCGCGTAAATGCCATTGTAGATTTGCTGGTAAGTCCGACCGGACTGAATTACAATCTGTTCCGCTATAACATAGGCGGAGGGGACGACCCGGAAAACCGGCATTGTACGGAGCACCACATGGGGGCGGCAGGCGGAAAGGGCCTGCGGGCGGAGATGGAAGGATTCAAGGTATACGAGGACTCCGACTACGATTGGAGTCGTGACGAGGCACAGCGACGCATCATGCTGAAAATAAAGGAAAAGCGTCCGGATGCCATATTCGAGGCCTTCAGCAATTCGGCTCCGTGGTGGATGACATACAGCGGTTGCTGTGCGGGACATACTTATGCGGGAAGCGACAATCTGAAACCGGAATATTACGAGGCTTTCGCCCGTTATCTGGTGGATGTCTGCAAGCATTATAAGGAAGAATATGGCATAGAGTTCCGGACGCTGGAACCCTTTAACGAACCGCTTACATCCTATTGGGGAGCGAATGGAAGTCAGGAAGGATGCCATTTCGGTTTGAAGTCGCAGATTGAATTTCTCAAGGTTTTGTCTCCCGTCTTGAAGGAGTCCGGGCTGAATACGCGCATTGCCGCTTCTGATGAAACTGCCGTAAACCAATCTATTCAGGCGTTTGAGACCTATGCCAAAGACAAGAATGTGCTGGATATGGTTGGCCAATGGAACGTACATACCTATTCGGCCGGTAACGCGGACCGCACAAAGCTGAGGGCGATGGTTGCCGACAGGAAATTGCCGCTGTGGATGAGTGAGAGCGGTTCGGGTGGCGAGGGTATATCCGGAAATCTGGCGATGGCCCAGCGGCTGATGGACGACATGCGTTATTTGATGCCCGACGGGTGGCTTGACTGGCAGTATGTGGAAGAATGGACGGATCAATGGAATATGTTGCGTGCCGACTTTTCAGCCCAGACATACGAATTTGTGAAGAATTATTATGTGCGTCAGCAAGTGACGCGTTTTATCAAACAGGGATACACTCTGCTAAACGTGTTGAATGACCAGACGCTGGCAGCTCTAAGCCCCGGGCAGGATTCTTTGGTCATCGTGCATTTGAACAACACGAGCCGGTCGGTAGAATATAATTATGATTTGTCTGCCTTTAAGAAACTGACCACTATTTGTACTGGATATACCACTTCGGACAGTCACTCGATGACCCGTATGACTGGTGTGAAAGTCAGGAACAAAATGCTGAAAGTGAATTTGCTGCCCTATAGTATACAGACATATATCGTGAAGGTGGAAGTGGGGGGGGAGATGCCGGCCCTGGATACGAGAGCCAACTATCTGATCGTGCCGCGCAACGGGGCATACGTGGCGACCGCCGCTGACGACGGTCTGGCACTGGCGGTATATAATCAGGGGGATGACCGTCAGGTATGGCGATTGTCCCCGTCCGGTAACGACTATGCGCTGACAACCGGAGGAGGGACGCCGCTGACGAATACTGGCGGTTATTTCCTGTCGACATCACCCACGGCCAGCGGGAGCCGGCTGTTCTCGTTTCATCGGATAAATGACGGTTATTATTATATTCAGGAGGCAACAGGTGAAAGGGTGTTTGACCTTCAGGGGGCGGCTTGTAACGACGGGACACGTATCGGATTGTATGATTTGGGAGCAGCGGCAACGGCTACCACGCGTCAATGGTGGCTGGTTCCTTTTTTTGATTATGCGGTGGCTAACGGAATATCACCGGCGACACTGGAGGAAAGCATGCGTCTGTCTGCCCGTCCCGGTGGCCTGTCTGTCTCTAATCCCGTGCCCGGGACTCCGATGCTCGTTCGCATCGTTTCGTTGAATGGGGGACTGGTTAAAGAATGTTCTACCCGGGAGCTTATCACTGACATATCGCTTTGTCGGGGAACATATATAGTGCAGGCGAAAGGGAATACGTGGGCCGGTTCCCGCAAAATAATCATTCCCTGAATGCAACGGAAATACGATAAGAGAGATACTGAAAACGAAGGAAAAGACTGCGGAAAAGTCAGAAAATGCACGAAAGTACTAAATGTGTGCAAAATTTATTGTACCTTTGTGGCTGTTTAAGGGATATGAATTTATTATTATCACATTTAAGTATTAGACATGGCTTATAATTTATTGAAAGGAAAGCGTGGTATAATCTTTGGCGCGCTGAATGATGCATCTATTGCCTGGAAAGTAGCAGAACGTGCTGTGGAAGAAGGTGCGCAGATTGTACTTACAAATACTCCGGTGGCTTGCCGCATGGGAACGATTGATAACTTGGCCCAGAAAACCGGTGCGACTGTCATTCCTGCCGATGCAACTTCCGTAGAGGATCTTGAGAACTTGTTCAAGGAAGCTCAGGTTGCTCTGGGAGGCAAGATAGACTTTGTGCTGCATTCCGTGGCGATGAGTGTGAATATGCGCAAGAAGCGTACGTATGATGATTTGGATTATAATTATCTCAGTCAGACACTGGACATCTCGGCAATCTCTTTCCACAAGATGATTCAGACGGCCAAGAAGCTGGATGCAATCAGTGAAAACGGTTCCATACTTGCCCTCAGTTATGTGGCAGCCCAGCGCACGTTCTTCGGCTACAATGATATGGCCGATGCGAAGTCGTTGCTGGAGTCCATTGCCCGTAGTTTCGGTTATATCTACGGTCGTGAGAAGGGAGTACGCGTAAATACGATTTCCCAGTCACCTACTTTCACGACAGCCGGTGGCGGTATCAAAGGATTCGACGGTTTGTACGACTTTGCCGACCGCATGTCGCCTCTGGGCAATGCCAGCGCGGACGAATGCGCCGATTATTGTGTAGTTATGTTCTCCGATCTGACGAAGAAGGTGACCATGCAGAACCTGTTCCATGACGGAGGTTTCTCCAACATGGGTATGTCTCTGCGCGGTATGACACAATACAATAAGTCTTTCATTGATGAAAACCGTGATGAAAACGGAAAGATCATCTACGGATAAAACATTCCGGTAGTTATTGTGATGGACGCAGACCCATCCCGCAACGGGCAGGTCTGCGTTTTTATTATAATGAGGGCTGGGTTTCGGCAGAAAACTCCGTTGGATTATTTTGTTGGCAGGAGTATGTCGTTCAAACTATAATCATCCATGAAACAGCTGCGGTCCACCGCTCCCCGTATGCCTGGAATGTTTCCGTTGGCGGTAAACTGCCACATGACAAACTGGATGTCATCTTCCAGCACAGGTCTTTCTTCATGATAACGGGCTATCATGTATTTATATTTCGTGAACTTACCGGCCAAATACTGGTTGTAAAAATTACAGGATGTATAAATGATAGGACATACTCCATAATGTTTTTCCACCTTGTTGAGAAACGTCTGCAATCGTTTGCAAAACGAACGTACATCCCCCCGACCTTTGATTTCAACATCGATGATAGGCAGTAAATCGTGTTCTTTCAGGTTTGCATTCCGTATAAAATTGGCAAACTGGTCATCAGGAGAAGCCGTGGGACTGAAAAAGTGGTAACATCCGACTTTAATACCCGCTTTCCGTGCCTCACGTATATTGTACACGTAGGTATCATCCAGCATGCCGGCACCTTCCGTGGCCTTGACATACGCATAGGTGACATGGTCTTGCAGAGCCACCGTAGGCCAGTCTATTCGCCCCTGGTAGTGCGACACGTCGATGCCAAACAGGGGCTCATGCAGATTAAGCCGGTGGGGGCGTACTTCCTCTGGCGAAACAACCTCGGGGTGAGGAAGGCTGGCGACAACCATGGCGTCCGGTTCGGGAAACGACGGTTGCTCATTTTTTTCTTTTTTCGGTTTGCTCTTGTCCAAACGCAAGTCCGGACGGGCTGAAAGTTCTCCGCAAGGTGCCAAAAGAGAAAGAATATATATGCCTATAAATATATGGTGGTTCATGGATGGTCGTGAAACAATAGTTTCTTATGCAAATGTAATCAAAATTTTTTGTTCATTCAAATACCAAAGCCGGAGCAACCGTTTTTTAGGCGTGATTCCTTCGGAAACAAACTATATTGAGTATATAAAACTGCCCTGCATCCTCACGGACACAGGGCAGCTCTCACTTGTTTTTTAGGGTTAATAAAATTCTCTCTCTCAGATTTCAACATCTGTATATAAAAAACGTTTTATGCTTTTCTTAGGCGTTTTCTCAAATTCCTCTTGATATATTTTAATACCGGACAATTGGGAGTATGCCGGTAGCTGGGCATTTAGATCCTGCCGGTTCTGTTCCATCACACTTTCAAGGTCAGTATCCTGCAGACCGAGTTTCCGTGCCTCGTCGAAATCAGGATAAACCAATCCGTACAGTTTTTCTCTTCTTTGTATGACAATGCTTTCGTTGACCAGCATCAAGGTGTTCAGTTTGTCTTCTATCTCTTCGGGATAAATATTCTGTCCGCTGGCTCCGAGTAACATGTTTTTGCAACGCCCTTTAATGAAAAGATTGCCTTCGGCATCGATTATGCCCAAATCACCGGTATGATACCATCCGTCCTGGTCCAGTGTCTCACGGGTCGCTTCCTCATTTTTATAATATCCCAGCATGACATTGGCTCCGCGGGTCCATATCTCACCGACTTCGTGCTGAGGATCTTTGCTGTTGATTCGCAGCTCCATCCGGGGAGCGGCCTTTCCGCAGGAACCGGGATAGAAATCTTTCCAGTCGGCATACGAGATAATCGGCGCGCATTCTGTGGCTCCGTATCCTACGGTGTAGTTGAATCCTATGTCATGCAGAAAATCTTCTATCTCGCGGTTGAACGCAGCACCGCCGACAATGACTTCGTAATATTGTCCGCCGAAAGCCTCCCGCATCTGCTCGCAAATCTTATCCTTGATTTTCTGGTTGATAACAGGTATTTTCATAAGCACTTTCATCTTTCCGGTCTGTAACTTCGGGAAAATGACCTTGCGTATAATCTTCTCTATAATCAAAGGAACCGCAATAATGACAGCCGGTTTGATTTCGGTGAATGCCTTGAACAGAATCTTGGGGCTGGGCATGCGTGTGAGAAAATGCACATGCGCTCCCATGCAAAACTCGAAGATAAACTCAAAGGCCATGCCGTACATATGAGCCATCGGCAACATGGATATCACATTATCTCCCGGTTTCATGTGCACTCCCAATGCTTTATTGGCAAAATCCAGATTGGACCACAGGGCACGGTAGGGAATCATCACACCCTTGGAATTACTGGTTGTTCCGGACGTGTAATTGATCATTGCCAATTCATCGGGGGTATCTTTGTGATAGGATACATGATGCGGACGGAAATTCATAGGAAATTTCTCACCGAACAATTGGTTCAGATGTTCACGCGCGTAGCGTACCTTTTCCGTCCGGCAGACCAAAAGCGAATAATCTGCAATACTGATGACGCCTTCAAGGGCAGGCATTTCATCACTGTTCAGCTCCGGCCATACCTGATCTCCTACAAAAAGCAACTTGGATTCGCTGTGATTGACTATGTTGTGAATCTGCTCCGCTTTAAATTCATGCAGGATAGGCACAGCAACGGCTCCATACGTAAGGGTTGCCATGAATACAGCTCCCCAGCGGGAAGTGTTTCGTCCGCAGATAGCGATTCTTTCTCCTTTTTTTACGCCACTATACTCAAAGATAATATGTAGCTTTTCTATAATACGTGCCACATCCTTATATTGTAAAGTGGTTGCTTGATAGTCTGTTAGTGCGTCAAGATCCCAATGTGTCCTGATGCTTTCCTCCACACAGACATTAAAACCGGGTATATCCATATCTGTTTATGAAACATTGATTGTCAGACAAAGATACGTTCTTTTTTGCACACAAACAAATGTTTTGTGTATTTTAAAATCATTTGTTCTTTTATATTCAGATGTCAATCCGGTTGTAAATCAGTATTGGCGCGTTCCGAATATTTTACTACCCACCCGTATCAGCGTGCTTCCCTCTTCGATGGCTATGGGAAAGTCATCACTCATGCCCCATGAACATTCACAAAAGTTTTCCGCATTGGCAAAAAAAGTCCTTTTCACTTTTTCATAGAACAGACGGGTTACATGGAACTCTTTCCTGATTTGCACGATGTCGTCAGTATTGGAGGCCATGCACATAATACCGCACAGACTGATATGGGACATGCGGCGCCACTCGCCTTCCTGCAACATGTCCAGACATTCTTCCGGTGTGAAGCCGAACTTTGTTTCTTCCTGTGCTACATGCAACTGAAGCAAACAGCGTACCGTACGTCTGACCTTGCCAGCCTGCTTTTCAATTTCACGCAATAGCCTTATGGAATCGACAGAATGAATCATGTCCACATAGTCGATGATATATTTCACTTTATTAGTTTGCAGATGGCCGATAAAATGCCAGCGAATATCTTCGGGCAACTCCTCGTGCTTGCTTTTCAATTCCAGTGCATGACTCTCACCGAAAATCCGTTGTCCTGCATCGTATGCCTCGCGGATGGAGGCTGCCGGATGATATTTGGAAACAGCCACAAGCCGTACCCCATCCGGTATGCCTTCGGTGATTTCTTTGATCTGTTGCTGAATAAAGCCCATTCCCTATTCGGAATTTACAGATTAAACTTCAGCCGCTTGCGGAAACTCAGGCTTTTCCGGGATATCTGCGGCATAATGGAAGACATCCATAATGGGAGTCTCGGCAATGGAACTTATCTCGTAATCGGCCATGGTGCCTTCCATGCCTTTGTCCAAGCGTGCTACAGCGTCCCGCAGGTCGGATGCTTGTACCAGCATATTCTGACTGGATTTCTTTTCCGTGCCGCTTTTCTCGTCCAGCGTAATGAAAGCTACTTTGGCCTTGAACCAGCGGTCGGCAGACTCATCCGTTGTTTCAAAAAGTTCTGCGAACTTAGCCCGTTTGATATCTGTCACCTGGAATTCTCCGCTCATAAAGGGTTCTATCTCTTCCAGGAAACGACGTTCCGCCTCAGTAAAACTGAGAGCATCCACCAGATAGGGTTCCGTTACTTTCTTAATCAATCCGTTCTCCAACGTTTTTTCATACCGGACTTTGCATTCAAACCATTCGTTCATCATTTTCTTTATAGTATTTAGTATTTCTGTTTATACGCATCAGGTGTCACCGCAAACAATAGGACAAACTTACATATTTAATTTGGTTTCTCCATCTTTTCGCAATATTAAGTATGGATGCGTTGCAATTTATTCTTTTTTTGTTTGTCCGGTTATCCCTTTAATAGTATCTTTGCATACTAATAATGTTCATTCATATATTAAGTAGCAAAAATGCCTGTAATATCCGTTCGAGGCCATGAAATGCCCGAATCTCCTATACGTAAACTGGCTCCGCTTGCTTATGCGGCCAAAGAAAAAGGAATCCACGTATATCATCTGAACATTGGTCAGCCGGATCTGCCGACTCCCAAAACGGCCTTGAATGCCATCCGGAATATAGACCGCAAGGTACTGGAATATTCTCCCAGTCAGGGATATCTCAGCTATCGCAAGAAACTGGTTGGATATTATGAAAAGTACCATATTCATTTGGATGCGGATGATATCATCATCACTTCCGGCGGTTCGGAAGCCGTTCTGTTTGCATTTCTTTCCTGCCTGAATCCTGGAGACGAGATTATCGTACCGGAACCGGCATATGCCAATTATATGGCATTTGCTATCTCCGCCGGTGCCGTAATCCGCACCATAGCGACAACGATAGAAGAAGGATTTGCCCTGCCTAAAGTGGAAAAATTCGAGGAACTGATTAACGAACGCACACGGGCCATTCTTATCTGTAATCCGAACAACCCGACGGGATATCTGTATACGCGCAGAGAGATGAACCAGATACGTGATCTGGTGAAGAAATATGATTTATATCTGTTTTCGGATGAAGTGTACCGTGAATTTATCTACACAGGGTCCCCGTATATCAGTGCCTGTCATCTCGAAGGAATAGAGAACAATGTCGTGCTTATCGATTCCGTTTCGAAGCGTTACAGCGAATGTGGCATCCGTATAGGAGCATTGATAACCAAAAATAAAGAGGTACGTAAGGCCGTAATGAAATTCTGCCAGGCTCGCTTGAGTCCTCCGCTGATAGGGCAGATTGCAGCGGAAGCATCGCTGGATGAAGGAGAGGAGTACGGACGGGAAGTGTACGACGAATATGTAGAACGCCGCAAATGTCTGATTGACGGTCTAAACCGGATTCCGGGAGTTTATTCCCCCATACCGATGGGGGCTTTCTATACGGTGGCCAAACTACCGGTGGATGATGCCGAAAAGTTTTGCGCCTGGTGTCTGAGTGAATTCGACTATGAAGGCGAGACGGTAATGATGGCGCCGGCATCGGGCTTTTATACAACTCCCGGGGCGGGTATTAATCAGGTGCGTATTGCCTATGTGTTGAAGAAAGAGGATTTGACACGGGCATTGTTTGTTTTGCGGAAAGCATTGGAGGCTTATCCGGGACGAGTATTGGAGTAAGGGGGAGCTATGAATCATCTCTTGTTTATAGCCAAACGGCTCTATGGCCACGAAGGAGATACAAAGCGTGTGTCCCGTCCGGCTGTGTGGATTGCCACTGCCGGTATTGCTGTCGGAATGGCGGTAATGATAGTGTCTATTTGTGTCGTTACCGGTTTTAAGCGGGAGATACGTTCCAAGGTCATCGGTTTCGGTTCGCATATCCAGGTTATGAATTATGAGAGCATTTACGCGCTACAGCCTAAACCCATTGTTGTTTCGGACAGTCTGATGGAACAATGGACCAATATACCGAATGTGCATCATGTGCAGCGTTATGCCTTGAAACCCGGCATGCTGAAAACGGAAAATGAGTTTAAAGGCATACAGTTCCGTGGTATCGGTCCGGAATATGATGAAACTTTTTTAAAGGAAAATCTGACGGACGGCATGATACCGATATTTTCGGATACTGTGTCTTCCAATCAGATTGTCATATCCCATGTTATAGCTAAGGAACTACATCTGAACGTTGGTGATAAAGTGTATGCCTATTTTTTTGAAAACACTGTACGTGCCCGCCGTTTTACGGTTGCTGCCATTTACAGAACCAATTTAACAGACTTTGACAATTTCTTTGTTTTCACAGATATATATACTTGTAACAAACTGAATGGCTGGGCACCGGATCAGGTGAGCGGGGCTGAAATACAGTTGCACGATTTTTCGATGATCGACGAAACGGCCGCATCACTGGCACGCCATGTCAACCGTCAGGCAGACAAATATGGAGCGACCTATACATCGGCGACCATAATGGAACTGAATAAACCCTTGTTTGGCTGGTTGGATTTGTTGGATACCAACATTTGGGTGATTCTTATCTTGATGATCGGGCTGGCTGGATTCACAATGATGTCCGGACTGTTGATTATTATTCTGGAGCGTACCAATTTTATCGGTATCATGAAAGCCTTGGGGGCAACCAATACATCAGTGAGGCGCATCTTTCTCTTTTTCGCTGTTTTCATTATCGGAAAAGGTATGATTGTAGGCAATATTATCGGTCTTGGAATAGTTGGAGCACAAGCTGTTTTCGGCTGGATTCATCTGGATCCTTCGACATATTATGTAGACACTGTTCCCGTATGGATTAATCCCTGGTATATTGTCTTTATCAATGTTCTTGTATTGCCTTTGTCCGTACTGATGCTGATAGTGCCGAGTTTTTTGGTTTCCAATATCCATCCGGTCAGGGCGATTCGCTTTGAATAAGAGGAGAGAAAATGAAATTTCAGGAAACGGCCGGATGCGGAAAAAGAGAAGAGAATAGTTTTGGCAGCTAAAGAGTTTTTTCTACCTTTGCAAACGGAAAGTTTTAGCAACTCTTAACAGTATGTCTATTTTTATAATCTTTAAACTTCTGGGCTCACTTGCATTGCTCATGTTCGGTATGAAGTCTATGAGTGATGCTTTGCAGAAAATGGCAGGTCCCCAGTTGCGTCATGTGCTGGGAACAATGACCACCAATCGTTTTACCGGTATGTTGGTGGGTGTATTTGTTACGGCTGCCGTACAATCTTCTACAGCAACAACCCTGATGACCGTTTCTTTTGTCAACGCAGGGGTACTTACCCTGTTGCAGGCCATATCGGTCATCATGGGAGCCAATATCGGTACCACGGTCACAGCATGGATAATGTCGCTGGTCGGTACGTTCTCCATCACGGATTTCGTCTATCCAGCCTTTTTTGTAGGTATCGTACTTATTTATATGAAGAAACGACGCATCATAGGAGATTTCCTTTTCGGTGTGTCGTTTCTCTTTATGGGATTGGGGACGCTGAAGGAAACCGGTTTCGTATTGGTAGATAATCCGGAAGCTAACACTATCATCAGTTCATTTTTCTCCAGTTTCAGTGAGCCTACATTTTTCAACTCGATGTTCTTTCTGTTGATTGGAACCATCCTCACTTTATGCGTCCAGTCTTCGGCGGCTATCATGGCTGTCACTATGATGTTCTGTGCCACCGATGTCCTGCAACTCAATCAGGGATTTATGCTAGTCATGGGTGAGAACGTGGGTACGACCATCACGGCCAATATCGTAGCCATGGGAGCAAATACACAGGCGCGGCGGGCGGCTTTTGCACATATGAGTGTGAACATATTGGGCGTGATATGGGTTTTGTTGGCCAAAGACTGGTTCTTCCTGAAACTTGTATATGGTATCACCGCTTACGATCCCGCACACCCGGACTTGAATAAAGTCAGTGTCGTGCTGGCTACGTTCCATTCTGCTTTCAATATCTGTAATATTCTTCTGCTCATTTGGTTTGTACCGTACATTGAACGTTTCGTTTGTTATGTAATCAAACCGAAGAACGACGACAACGAGGAATTCCGGTTGCATTTCATCACCTCCGGTATCATGAAGACCCCCGAACTTTCCGTATTGGAGGCACATAAGGAGATACGCGCTTTTGCTTCACGTATACAGCATATGTTTGGCATGGTACGCGAATTGTTGGGCACCAAGGATGCGGCGGCTTTTGCCAAACTTTATGCCCGTATCGAGAAATACGAAGGTATATCGGACAATATGGAGCTTGAAATAGCCAAGTATCTCGACCATGTGGGAGATGCACATCTTTCGGATGAGACAAAAGCCAAGATACGTGCCATGCTTCGGGAGATCAGTGAACTGGAAAGTATAGGAGACTCTTGCTACAACATGGCGCGCACAATCTCACGCAAGACACAGAACAAGATAGACCACTTTACCCCCGAACTTTATGCGCGCCTGCATCAGATGATGGAACTCACAGACAATGCCCTGACTACCATGAACGAACTTATGGGCGGTCGCAAGGAATCTTTTGACGTAAACCGTTCGCTCAATATTGAGAATGAAATCAATAATTTCCGGCGTCAGTTGAAATTCCAGAATATCAATGATGTGAATAACCATGAGTACACTTATGCGGTAGGTACAATCTATATGGATCTTATCAATGAGTGTGAAAAACTGGGCGATTATGTTGTAAATGTCGTGGAAGCCCGTATGGGTACCCGTTTCCGTGAAGCTTAAGAATCATTTCGTTTTTACAATAAAGACAGGCATTTGACGAATCGTCAGATGCCTGTCTTTATATGAGAGGGAATAGTTATGAATCCTTTTTATCTGTATTTTTTATTATGGCGTTAGTTTGGACTATACGTTCTCTTATACTGGCGACAAATTTTTTGGCTTTATCCTTGTTTGCTTTCTCCCAGACAGCTTTTCTCCCCTCATAAAGTTCCCGTTGCTTCTCTAAATAGTTGTCTGCCATAATGCTTTTTTTTTGTTTGCAAAGATACGTAATAAAAGGCTAACAATCTTTGGAGCAATGGTTATATATAGCTGTTTTATGACCATATATGTTAAACAACATAAAATACAATCGAAAATATAAGTATTCTCTTCTTGGTTTTCTGGAAAAGTTTTATATTTGCATCGTGTTTTTCATGGTATTAGATTTAAGGTTAATAAAAGATTGGTTGTCGTGATGACAACCTTCTTTTTTTATACAGACCTCCCCAAAAAGTTTCCTTCATTTTGCTCCTTCTGTGCTTAACATCTTTGTATAAATTGTACTTTGTGGCCAAATCTGTTGCAATGGGAGGCAAAAAGCACGATGAAATCGAAAAAAGTTTCTAAATTTGCACAGATATACTATGAATGATTAAAATAAAAGATATTTTTATGAATTTAAAGGTAAGATTGACGGTCATGAACTTTCTGGAGTTCGCCGTGTGGGGAGCCTATCTGACTTCCATGGGAAAATATCTGGTCAATGCAGGAATGGCCGCCAATATCGGATGGTTTTATTTTATGCAGGGCGTTGTTTCGCTGTTCATGCCGACTCTGATGGGAATCTTGGCCGACAGGTGGATGCAGGGACAACGGGTGTTGAGTCTGTGTCATCTGTTGGCCGGTGCGTTTATGCTGGCTGCTTCTTACTATGGCTTGACAGCCGGTGAAACGGTTGAATTTTCCACTTTGTTCAGCCTGTATACGCTGAGTGTCGCATTCTTTATGCCAACGATAGCTTTGGCTAATTCTGTAGCTTATTCGGGGTTGGACGGTGCAGGTTTGGATACGGTGAAACATTTTCCGCCCATCCGGGTATTCGGAACCATCGGATTCATCTGTTCCATGTGGATTGTAGATTTGGGAGGCATGCAGGGCAATGCGCTTCAATTCGGTTTTTCCGGAGTGCTGAGCCTGATATTGGCTGTGTATTCGCTGACATTGCCGAGTTGCCCGGTCAGCGGGGGGGGGAAAGGACAGTCATCCTTGGCCGAAGCACTGGGATTACGTGCTTTTGCACTTTTCAAACAGAAGCGTATGGCTATCTTTTTTATCTTTTCCATGTTATTGGGATGTTGTCTGCAAATCACCAATGGTTTTGCCAATCCTTTTATTTCGGCTTTCGAGGGTATTGAAGAGTATGCAGATACCTTTGGGGTGCAACACGCCAACATTCTTATTTCCTTGTCACAAATCAGCGAGACTTGCTGTATTCTGCTGATTCCTTTCTGCTTGCATAAATTCGGCATCAAGCGTGTGATGCTCATTGCCATGTTGGCCTGGGTGCTTCGCTTCGGATTTTTTGCCATCGGGAATCCCGGTTCCGGTGTATGGCTTTTCATACTTTCGATGATTGTCTATGGAGTAGCTTTCGACTTCTTCAATATTTCCGGTTCCCTGTTTGTGGATAAGGAAACGGATTTGAGCATGCGTAGCAGTGCCCAAGGACTGTTCATGACCATGACAAACGGCTTCGGGGTTATTATCGGAACGCTTTCGGCACAGGCTGTCATCAATCATTATGTAAATGATCTTCCTGCAACTGCCACAGCAGCAGAGACGATGCAGGGATGGGCTATGAGCTGGTACATATTCGCCGCTTATGCATTGGTCGTAGCCGTTGTTTTTGCTTTGGTATTCCGTTATAAGCATGTGCCTGAAAATGAAGTAGGAAAAGTAAGATGAAAGAGTTGCATATCTTTTACGCTCCTGACATTAATTTCGTACAAGAACTTTCGCCGGAGGAGGCTGTTCATTGTGGACGTGTGTTGCGTATGAAGGCCGGAGATGAAATCCATCTGACCGACGGAAAGGGAGTGTTCTACAAGGCAAATATATTGGAAATCAACGGAAAGAAGTGCGTATATCAAGTGACGGAGAAAACGACGGTACCTCGGTTATGGACAGGGCATTTGCATCTGGCAGTGGCTCCGACAAAGAATATCGACCGTATGGAATGGCTGGCCGAAAAAGCAACGGAGATCGGTTTCGATGAATTGTCTTTTCTGCGTTGCCAGTATTCCGAACGCATCGTACTGAAGCATGAGCGTATCGATAAGATATTGGTGGCAGCGATGAAACAGAGTCACAAGGCGGAAAAGCCCCGGCTCAACGAACTGGCGAGTTTCCGGGAATTTGTGAACCAACCATTTGAGGGACAGAAATTCATTGCCCATTGTTATGATGAAACGGATATTACGGGACAGTCGGAACAAAGGAACAGAGAGACCTCGGAAGAAAGCAAACCGTTTCTGGCCGATGTACTCGAGAGAGGGCAGGAATGTCTGATAATGATTGGTCCAGAGGGAGACTTCAGTATAGACGAAGTGCGTTTGGCCATAGCCAAAGGTTTTCAACCGATTAGTTTGGGAAGCAGCCGTCTGCGTACGGAGACGGCTGCATTGGTGGCCGTGCATTTGATGCATCTGGCCAACCGAATATAATTATAAACCATAAAAGATAAAAAGATTATGAAGAAGAAAGTAGGTATGGGTATTGCCGCACTGGCAGTCTTGGCGGTTATCGGACTGGGGGGGTATTACCTTTTTACATCGGAACCAGCTTATAAAAATGCGTTACCGGCAGATGCCACTGTATTGGTATGTGCGGATGGCAGGGAAATCAATAAAGCGGTTGACCTGGAAGAACTGGCACAACTTATCGGTCTAAGCGAAGAAGAAAAATTGAAAGACTGCGGAGTGAATCTCACGGGGAAAATATACGCTTTCTATCGTTCTCCGGAGAGCATGGGTTTGCTGGCCTGCATGTCGGACGCAGACAAACTGACGGCCTATATAACAAAGAACGGATTGTTCCGGCAGAAAATTTCTTCCATCGAAGAAAAGGATGGTTTCAACTGGTTGACCGTCCAGGAGAATGAGGCGGTCCTGATAGGGTACAACAACGAGAAATTTATGGCTGTAGGTCCCGTATCCGGCTATAACAAAGAAGAGGTGCGGCAACAGATGATAAAATGGATGACACAGGAGCGAAAAGAAAGCGCCTTGAACACCATGCTTTATAAGAAACTGGAAGAAAAGAAAGGCCTGCTGACGTACGCTCTGTCGATGAAAGCTATACCGGAAAAACAAATATCGGAAAAACATCTGACGGAATATGACCGTCAAATGATGGATGCATTGGCCGGCATAAAGGAACTGAACATGGCGGGTGCAGTGCAGGTAGACCGGAAGAAACTCTCATGCCCGATAGAATTTTTTACAGAGGACAATACAATCAATGGTTATTGGGATGAAGCTGACAAACATTTGAAGAAACTTACCGCTGTTTCAGCCGAACAAGCGCCCAAAGGGTTGGTAACCTGGATGGGAATGAATATCGACGGCGAACCGTTGCTGAAGCAACTCCGTGAGAACCCTGATATCCGTACCACACTGATAGCTTTGAATCTGGTGGCCGATGTGGATAAAATCATCCAGAGTATAGACGGCGAGATGACATTTACCATTGACGACAGCATGAACATGTTGCTGACGGCCGATGTGAAGGACGAAACGGTTCTGAAAGACCTACCGAAGTGGATGCAACCTTATAAGCAGAGCGGATGGACGTGCAAGGCATTGTCTGACAAGGAATACTTGTTGGGCATTTCTGTCGGTGTCATGCCTTTCCCGATATCCGTAGGCATCCGTGAAGGTAAGCTCTATGGCGCCACGGGAAGTCTGCTGGCGGACGGAGTTGGTAAGAAAACAGACGGCAACGAATTGTCCGGATACAAGTCACAGATAAAAGACAATGTTTTCTTCCTTCTGTTTTCGCTGCCTAACTTTATGAAAAGCGATGTGTACAAGTCGTTGACGCAACAAGATATGGGTATGGCACTGAGTTTTGGTATGGCGTCCCGCATTGTGAAAGATGTAGTTCTGTCTGTCTCTGACGCACGCAACTGTGCTTATGAAATATACTGGAATGAGGATTCCGAACTGTTGAAGTCATATCTGAAATGAATAAGATAGAATTGAGGAACATGCTTCCTGCTGTTTTCACTTCCCGTACAGACGTAGGGGGAGACATATGGAGGCAGAATGTAACCTTCGAACGAGGCGGCCTTTATCTGATAGAAGCTGCCTCGGGTACGGGGAAATCCTCTCTGTGTAGCTATATCGTAGGGCATCGCAACGACTATGAGGGCTCGTTGCTGTTCGACGGGCGGAATACACGCACTTTGAAAACAGCCGAATGGGTGAGGCTTCGGCGATATTCGCTCAGCCTGTTGTTTCAGGATCTAAGACTTTTTCCGGAACTGACGGCGTATGAAAACGTCGCTATCAAGAACAATCTTACTAAACATAAAAGCCGGGAACAGATTCTGCGTTGGTTCGAAGAGTTGGGCATCGCAGACAAGATGAATGTGAAAACCGGGCGGATGAGTTACGGTCAGCAGCAGCGTGTGGCCTTGATGAGGGTATTGGTGCAGCCGTTTGATTTCCTGTTTGCCGATGAGCCTATCAGTCATCTTGATGACGAAAACAGCCGCATAATGGGGCGTATTCTCATGGAAGAATCCCGAACGCAGGGAGCCGGAGTTATTGTGACAAGTATCGGACGACATATCGATTTGTCATACAACAAAATCTATCAGCTATGAATTTAGTTTGGAAACTGCTCAGACAGCATATCAGCATAGGCCAGTTGGGAGGATTCTTCATGGCCAATCTGTTCGGGATGCTCATCGTCCTGATAGGTTTTCAGTTCTATCAGGACGTAATACCTTTGTTGACACAGAATGACAGTTTTATCCGGCAGGATTTCATTGTCATTTCCAAGAAAGTAAACACAACGGGATTGTTGGGCGGGGGGAGTGCCCGTTTTTTTACCTCGGAGGAGATGGATGAATTGCGGAGCCAACCGTTTTGTAAAGAAGTGGGAGCTTTTACTGGCAGTCTTTACAAAGTGGCTGCCGGGATGGGAATCGAGAACGTAGCCTCTTTCACAACGGAAATGTTTTTCGAATCGGTTCCGGACCGCTATATCGATGTCGAGACCGACAAGTGGTATTATATGCCCGGTGACCGGCTGATACCCATCATCTTGCCGCGTAGTTATCTCACACTCTATAATTTCGGTTTTGCACAAAGCCGCTCCCTGCCCCAATTGTCGGAAGGGGTTATCGGACTGATAAACATGAATATCTATATTCGCGGTAACGGGCGTCAGGATTTATATGAAGGCCGGGTCGTGGGATTCAGTAACCGTCTCAACACAATACTTGTTCCTGAATCCTTCATGAATTGGAGTAACGAACAATATGCTCCGGAACTTCCGGCCGTTCCCGCTCGTCTTATTATAGAAGTAGATAATCCGGCCGATGACCGTATTGCCCGCTTCCTACAGGAACGGGGCTATGAGGCAGAGGATGACAAACTGGATGCGGGACGCATGACCTATTTCCTCAAAATCATTTCCGGAATCGTCATGACAGTGGGACTTTCTATCTGTCTTCTTTCTTTCTACATTCTGATGCTCAGTATTTTCCTTTTAGTTCAAAAAAATACGCAGAAGTTGCAAAACCTGTTGCTTATCGGTTATAGTCCTTTGCAAGTTAGTCTGCCTTACCAGTTGCTTATAGTCGGTATGAACTTGTTGGTACTGTTGCTTTCCTTCGGCATGCTGTGCATAGTGCGCAGTTGGTATATGGCAATGCTGACGGCTCTGTTTCCTAAAATAGGAGACAGCGGTACCGGATATTCCTTTTATATCGGTCTGTTGCTTTTCGCGGCAGTCAGTCTGATTAATATATACGCTGTGCGCCGCAAGGTGATAAATATCTGGAGAAACAAATTGTAAAGCGCATTATGGAACGGCTTATTTCATTATATAAAGAAACTTTTGGTCATTATCCGGTTCAAACGGAAGTTCTGCCGGGAGCAGGCAGTAACCGATGCTACTACCGTCTGTACGGAGAGACGGAACAGGAAACCGTTATCGGTGTTATCGGGACTTCGTCGGACGAAAATAAAACTTTCATCTATTTGTCGGAACATTTTTCCCGTTTGCAGTTGTCCGTTCCACAAGTTTTGGCTTCGTCGGCAGACAGTCTGTGTTATCTCCAGACCGATTTGGGAAATAGGTCTCTTTTCGATGCTGTAAGCCAGGGGCGTAAGGCCGGCGGGCATTATTCGGGAAACGAGATATCCTTGTTGCGCCGCACTGTCGCCGCATTGCCTGAAATTCAGGTATGCGGTGCCCGCGGGCTCGATTTCTCCCGTTGCTATCCTCAGCCGGAGATGGATGAGACAAGCGTTTTGTTTGATCTTAACTACTTTAAATATTGTTTTCTGAAAGCTACGGGAGTTGATTTTCATGAACTGAAACTGGAAACATCTTTCCGGAATATGGCTCGCGAACTGACAGCTGAGCAACAGGATACATTCCTTTACCGGGACTTCCAGGCACGCAATGTCATGCTCGATACCGAAGGTGCTCCTTTCTTCATAGACTTTCAGGGTGGGCGCCGCGGACCGGTGGAGTATGATGTGGCAAGTTTTCTATGGCAGGCATCAGCACGCTATCCGTCTGATTTGCGCGAAGAACTTATTTCGGTGTATATAGATTCGTTGCGCTGTTACATGGATGTGGATGAACAGAAGTTCCGTCTAAGACTCAAGAAGTTCGTGCTCTTCCGTACTCTTCAGGTACTGGGGACATACGGTTTTCGTGGCTATTTCGAACGAAAGATGCACTTCCTCGACAGTATTCCTTCAGCTATCCGGAACCTGCGGGAACTGTTGGCGGAAGATGCCTGCTCCGATCTGTATCTACGGCAAGTGCTGACACGCCTGACAGAATGTCCCCAATTTGCGGAAACTTCACAAAAGGAATCCAGTAGTACTCCCACCCCCTCACACTATGACGGAAAAGGCCCGTTAAAAGTACGTGTGTTCAGTTTCTCTTACCACAAAGGCATTCCGGCAGACGAAAGCGGCAACGGCGGAGGGTATGTCTTCGACTGCCGGAGTACGCACAACCCCGGACGTTATGAGCCATACAAGAAGCTCACGGGATTGAATGAGTCAGTCATTCGTTTTCTGGAAGAAGACGGAGAGATATGTACTTTCCTGAGCAGTGTCTACCGGCTGGCCGAAGCGCACGTGGAACGTTATATCGAACGTGGTTTCACGGATTTGATGTTTTGTTTCGGATGTACGGGAGGACAACACCGAAGCGTCTATTCCGCCCAGCATCTGGCCGAACACCTGCATGCCCGTTATGGCATTGAAGTGACCGTATGCCATCGCGAGCAGAGTATAACACAAACCTTGCCCGCTATACCCGGTAAAGTGTAGGAAGGCTTCATATTTAAGTACATTATTATATATACAGATACATGAAAGCCATGATTTTCGCCGCGGGACTGGGTACACGCCTGAAACCGCTTACAGATATAATGCCCAAGGCACTCGTACCCGTGAATGGGCGTCCGCTGCTTGAGATACAGATACACAGACTGATGGAGGCGGGTGTGACGGATATAGTCATCAATATCCACCATTTTGCCGATCAGATACGGGATTTCATAGACCGAAACGACGGCTTCGGAGCAAATGTCCGGTTCAGTGATGAAACGGAACGGCTGCTTGAGACGGGCGGAGGAATAAAGAAAGCGGCTTCTCTGTTGCAAGATGGTGATGCCTCTGTTCCATTTCTTGTGCATAATGTGGATATACTGAGTGATGTGGACTTGCGTGCTTTTTGCGAGGCAGGGCAGGACAAGGCAGCCATGTTGTTGGTAAGTCCGCGTTCTACACAGCGCTATTTACTTTTTGACAATGAAAACCGTCTTGTAGGCTGGACAAATGTGAAGACGGGCGAAGTACGCACGCCCTATCCGCAATTGGATGTCGAGAACTGCCGGAAGTATGCCTTTGCCGGTATTCATCTCTTTTCACCTTCGCTTTTTCCGGAGTTTGAGGCTTGGGGAGAGGCATTTTCCATTATCGATTTCTATCTTTCCGTGTGTGACCGTATTCCTGTTTATGCTTATTGCAAAGAAGATCTCAGATTAATAGATGTGGGAAAACTTGACACATTAGCTTGTGCCGAGGAATTTCTTCGTTCATGTCCTTAAAGCGATATGCTGGAGACGTGAACACTTGATGGATAGCTTATTTTTCCTGTTCCTCTCTGCGGAGGTAAATAAACCGTGCTAACCCGTATACATAACGACGGAATCCCGGCCGGTAGGCTAGTAATTGCCGGAACCATCCCAGCCGCAGCCCCATACAGCGTACAACGGTGCCAACGAAAAACATGGCCAAAAGCGTACCTACTCCGATAATGTGCCATTGCCATGCACCAAAAAATCCATAGCATGCAACTATTCCGAATGCCACGAGTGTTACGTCAACCACAATTTTAACTTTGGGAAATTCAATGCCTGTCACACGACTTACAGCCACGGGAAATCCTTCGCCGGGCATTGTCACACTACCGCAGCAAACTTCCATCGCGATGCCGATACCAAGAATCGTACATCCGACCAGTTGGGCTACCACCTTTTGCCACAGAGTTACAGGTACAAGCCAAGTTGTAAGCGACATGCTTTCGTCAATGAGAGTGCCGAACACGAATCCGATGACAAGCTGAAAAAGCTGTACGGATTCAAAACGGCGGCGCAATACCAATATTTGCCCGAAAACAAGCAGAAAGTTCATTATGTAGGTGTATTGTCCAATGGTCAGTGCCGCTGTTTTGCCATACGAACCAGCTGTCTCGAACACATAGGGTAATACACTGATCACACTTGATCCCAATTGGGAACGCACGCATACGGCCACCCCTAATGTCATCACGAACAATGAAAAAAGCAACAGTAAATGCTGCCAGCAAAATGAAATAACTTTGTCTTTCATATCAGTCTCTTTTTACCTAAACTCCGTATAAATATAAAAAGGTTTCCTGTAAGGCAGGGAAATTATATAATGCAAAGATATAAAAAAACGAGCATATATCTGTCGAACGATTTTACTATGCGTGATGATAAAAGCCTGTTTTTTTGAAATAAGTATATTTTCACCTTTTTATGTATTTTGTCGTATATATACTTTTTCCTCCGGTATCCGTTATTGAAATAGCTCTTTAATTGAAGACTATTTTCCAGATGACAATTATGCCGATCGCTTTTTCTCGGAAGAGGTAACGGAGCTGATGGAGGACGTACGGCACAAGATAGACAAGTTGCGCCAGCATGGTGTAAGCGAAATGGTATTGCGCATGCTGCTCTGTCCTACGACAAAGTTGAGCCGGTTACATATAACGTCCTCTTATCGCATCCTGTTGCCCGACTATGGTAATATGGAAATAAAAATGACGCCGCTCGTCAAAGCGGTATTTCTCTTGTTTCTCCGCCATTCCGATGGTATCGTATTCAAGACTTTGCCGGACTACCACTCTGAATTACTCGATATATACGGCCGCCTGACAGGGAGGGCGTCCAACGAACAGATACGCCAGAGCATAGCGGATGTCACCAATCCCTGCAACAACTCCATTAATGAAAAATGTGCGCGTATCCGGGAAGCTTTTGTCCGTGAGTTCGACGACCGGTTAGCGGAGTATTATTATGTTACGGGAGAACGGGGGCAAGCCAAAAGAATCCGTTTGCCACGGAATCTGGTACATTGGGAAAATATATGATTCATTTTAGTAGGGAAAGACAGGAATAGAAACATATCATATCATTTTTGAAGAGATAAGTTCGCTAAAGAATTTAGCCAATTAAGTTTACGGGTCCGGCTTGATTGCGTGAAAAAACAGTAATAGGGCTCAAATTAAAAGAAGAGAAACAGATGAAAAAGGGTACAACATGTGCAGCCTTAGCGGTTGCATTGTGTCTTGGCAAAGCCTCGGCACAGAACACGGATTTTCCCAAAGAAGGGGATTTCACATTGGAAATACAGTTCAAACCGTTCAAAAGCGATGGTAACGTTTTTGAAATGGACGGCCTGAAATTCCGTATCTTTACTTCTGAAAAAAATGCATTCAGGTTCAATATCGGTTTTTCAGTCAAAGCAGACAAGAAAGAAGAAGACATTAAGTTGGCATCGCCTGACCACACGGGAAGTTCAAATGGGGTAAAGAAAACAACGAACAAGAAAGGCCATTTCGAAATAGAAACCGGCTATGAACGCCATTATGCAACCAAAGGAAGGCTGGATTTTTACAACGGATTGGGGCTGAATATCGCCAGAACCTTTCGTTCGGCAATAGAAACTACGGAGAATGCCTACGGTAGAATCGTTGCGGAAAATAAATGGGAGAATATGAATCAAGATGGGGAAGGGCTTTGTTCGGTGTGGAGGTAGATCTTTTCACCGGTTTCGATTTCTATGTATACAAAGGATTGTATATCGGAACGGAGTTAGGCATGGGAGCAGCATACACCAAAGTCTGTGAGGGAAAATCCTCTTTTACCAAGATAGGAGACAGAGCTCACTCTGCAGAAGCCAGATTTTATGTGAATCCCGCTCTACGCTTGGGATGGATGTTTTGATTTCGATAGCCTCCTATATACATATGTTGGTGAAGGAGGCCGGCGACGGCCTCCGGTTTCATTCCGCAAGCAGTTCTCAATGTCAAGCTGTATGCTATTCACTCATCGAGTCGTAAGTCGCCGTTGCCGGGAGTGAAATACTATCCTTAGGGGGTAAGAAATACTATTCAAGCGGTCTAAGGAATACTATCCTTAGGGAATAAGGAATACTATCGTGAGCTGCTAAGGATAGTATTTCACTACCCATAGTGAACAGCGCTCCACTACCTATAGTAAACCGTGCTTCACTACCCACAGTGAACAGCGCTCCACTGCCTATAGTGAACCGCACTCCACTTGTCAAGTGCCTTGCCTGCGGCTTGACACCGGAACTGCCTGCGGGATGTTCGGCCGGAACTTGTCGCCCTCCTCCCTACACAGATGTTGTCGGAAAAATGCTTCAATGGTTCAAACTGTTTGATTGCCAGCGACAAAAGGTTCATTTAT
>CAZIMK010000041.1:0-27529 GCA_964540455.1 uncultured Paraprevotella sp. | reverse complement strand
TGGAGATTCCGACACAAGCCGACATCGACGCCCTGAGAGCAGCCCTGCAGGCATTCCAGGACGGCGGTCTGGCCGACCCGACGGAACTGAAAGCCCTGTTGGAAGAAGCACATACGCTGGCCGGTGGCATTGTGGAAGTGCGGGAAGACAACGCCAGACAACCCGGTCTCTATCCTGCGGGAACCCGCCAGTCCCTTGCCGATGCCGTGGCTGTGGCACAGGCGTATTGCGATGCGCCGGGCAAGTATACGGTAGACGGGCTGAAACAGCAGGTAGAGACTCTGTCGGCTGCAATGGAAGCCGCCCGTGAGGCTGTATATGGTTTTGATTTCAATACATGGTACCGCATCCGCCATTGCACCGTGTGGTATCAGGCTACAGGTCATGAGGAACTGCAGCCGGAGAACCGCATCGGATATATCTATAGTCTGTATGGGAGCGACAGGGCGGAAGATAATGGTGCTTTACATTATGGCATGCCGGAGGATTTGCCCGACATATCGGAAGACCAATATTTGTGGCGACTTGTGCAGGTAGGCGACTCGGCCGTTGCTTTGCAGTGCAAGGCTACCGGACTGTTCATGGGCGGTTATAATAAGACCAATACCACGACATGGTGGTCATCGGCGGCTTCCTTGACTCCGGCTTTGTTTGACATAGAGCGCCAGGGCTTCGGTTCGTTCTCGCTTACGGCCACGGAACTTGATGGTTCTTCTGTCGGTAAGATAAAATCCGTTCCCGACCGTGGTGATATCCTTCATGCGGCTGTAGATGGTCGTACGGTAGTGTATTGGAGCTCCAAAGGACTTCCGGGAGTGAATGAATCCGGTTATTTGACAAGCAATTCCGGTGCCAATTGGGAGTTTGTTCCTGCGATACCTGTTGAAGCCGGTGAAACGGATGGCAGGACGTTTGTTATTCATGACGTGGAGCCGGGCGTGTTGCAGGGTGCTTGCTATCCTTTCTCCACAATCCTCCGTGCAGAAGGATTGAAAGTGTATGAAGTGGCCAGGATGTTTGCCGACGGCGAAGCCGCTTATCTGACTGAAATTGCACAGGACGAAATCCATCTCGAGGCCGGACAGCCGGTTTATTACACTGTGGGCGGAGTTGCTCCTTACGACTATGAAGGGGATGGCCATGTGACAGATGCGGCCCAGGATGTCCGTATCACCATCCATACGGACTTTGTTTCCACACCGCAGACTGCCGGCCTTCTGAACGGAGTGTTCAGAAACGGCGTCATTCCGGTCGGTAGTGGTGTGCCCTGTGTTTCCGGCGGGAAAAATGTGATAGCCGGTGTTACCAATTATTCCAATTACATTCATACGGCTTACATCGCTCCCGATCTGATGCCGGAGAGCGGGCTGCTGAACGTGCTGTCCTTGAACCAGCCGGTTGATCTCCGCATCTCCTCCGCCGGCTTTGCCACCCTAATGCTGCCCTACGATGCGGTTTTGCCGGCCGGCGTGAATGCTTATTCCACGGCCGAGGCCGGTTCTGTGTCAGAGACCGGCAACCGCGTGCTGACGCTGGTCAAGCAGGAAATCCTGCAGGCTAACACACCCTATATCATCAAGGGCGAACCGGGTATCTATCGCTTCAGCGGCGACGTGACCCATACGCAGGACCGCTATTCGGACGGTTGGCTCACTGGAACGTTCTTGGATATGCAGGCATTGGCGGACACTTACGTATTGCAGAACAACGACGGGCGCGTGGGCTTCTACCATGTGGCCGAGGGACGCGAACCTTCTGTGTCGGCCTACCGCGCATGGCTGTCGGTTCCCGAGGGTGAGCAGGCCGAGGTGACCGCTTTCCTCTTTGCCGACGATGCCACGGGCATCAATAGTGTGGAGGCCGCAGCCGACAGGCTCGTGAATGTTTACACGATAGACGGAGTGCGTGTCCGTTCGGCCGTCCGCATGCCGGATGCTCTGAAGGAACTCCCCCGTGGCGTGTATGTAATCGATGGCGTGAAGCAGGCCGTTCAATAATCAATTCCTAAAAAACTAAAGTATATGAATCAGAAAAGAAAATATACGGCTCCCGTCACAGAGCGTCACGACGTGGAGGTAGAGACTATGTTAGCTCTGTCCATCATCGGCGGCACTGACGCCGGCCAGGACGGCGAGGTGCTCGGAACCGACGGAAAGAACTGGGACATCTGGGCCGAGTAGGCAAAAACGGGTTGGGCTTCTCGTCCCCCCTGAGGCTCGAACCGTTATTGCGAAAGCTGTGCCATCCCCGCGGGGAGGCACGGCTTTCTGTTTTTCCGGGGTTCCGTTGTACACTTTTTCTCTGTCTTGCCCTGCTTCTTTAGACTGATGTTTTCTTTGTGTCCTGAACCGATGGACGGTTCAGACGTACTCTTCCTGAAAATTTAGTCGGTACTCTTCGGGGAGACTTTACTCAGTATTGATGACGGGCTATGCGATGAAAAATACTTTTTTTTGGGTATTGACAGCTTGTGTGACTTCTGCGAACTTTGCAGCCGTTTTAAAGTTATAAAGAAGTAAGAGATGAAAAGCAAAAGTATTTTATTGTTGTTTTGTTTGATGGTTTTTGCTGCTGTCCGTGCCGAAGAAGTTTTCGGACAGGATAACGCTCCCCGGCAGACAGAGACGGATAAGGATACCAAAGCACCGTGGCGTTCCCGATTGACGCTGGGCGGCTATGGCGAGGCTGTGATGACCCGCAATTTTTATAGTGACAACTATTTGCGCTACTCGGATCCTGCCAAATACAAAGATGCGAACGGACACGGCCGTTTCGACCTGCCCCATGTGGTATTGTTCATCGGGTATGATTTCGGTAAGGGATGGACGATGGGAAGCGAGATCGAATTCGAGCACGGTGGAACTGAGAGTGCCGTGGAGGTGGAAGAGGAAGAAGGAGGCGAATACGAATCGGAAGTGGAACGCGGAGGCGAAGTGGCTTTGGAACAATTCTGGATTCAGAAATCCTTCTGTCCGCAGATAAATCTGCGTCTGGGGCATATAATAGTACCGGTCGGCGCCACCAATTCGCACCACATGCCGACGGAGTTTTTCGGTGTATATCGTCCGGAGGGGGAGAATACGATTATGCCCTGCACCTGGCACGAGACGGGTATCAGTCTGTGGGGACAGGCTACGGGCTGGCTACGGTATGAAGTACTGTTTCTTCCGGGGCTGGATTCCGACCGCTTCGGTCGGCAGGGCTGGATACACGACGGAGCCGGTAGTCCGTATGAGTTCAAGATTGCCAATTCTTATGCCGGGGCTGCCCGCCTGGATTTCACACCGCGTTTGAAAGGAGCCAACAGACTGCGTTTTTCGCTGAGCGGATATTACGGTACTTCTTTTAAGAATACACTGAGTGTCAACGAGAGCGACCGGTATAAGAATGTGAAGGGCGCCGTGGCTATAGGTGCGTTCGACGGTGCTTTTTCCTGGGCGCACGGTCTGTGCCGCTGGAATTTTGATTACGGCTACCTGAGCGATTCGGAACTTATTACCCGATACAACAAGAATGTGATGCGGAAGGATTCGCCGTCTCCCCGGCAGAATATCGGGAAAAATGCGATGGCGGCAGGTGTGGAGGCCGGTTATGATGTGTTTTCGCACAGCGGCCGGTTGCGCGGGACGAATCAGAAACTTTTTGTGTTCAGCCGTTGGGATTTCTACGACTCCATGTATCGCACCGGGGGAGGCGTGGTGGATGAGGCTTGGTGTGGGCGCCACAGGATAGCCGCCGGCATCAATTATTATCCGATAAGGGATATTGCCGTCAAAGGAGAATATTCAGTCGGTCTCCTGCGCAGTGCCTATAACAACGAACCGGCCGTTTCCATAGGAGTGACTTATGCCGGTTTCTTCACCAAATAAGAATCGTAACATTTATTTAAATAAAGAAATGATGAAAAAATACTTGAAAGTTTCCCTCTGTCTGTTGATGGGGGCGTGTGTGACATGCGGGCTGGAGTCTTGCAGTGAAGATGAGGCCGTGCCGGTTCAGGAGAAAGACTACGGAGTCCTGCTTCAGAGAGCGCTGACACCCTATGTGAATCATACGGTGATTCCCACTTACCGGAATATGGCGGACAACTGTATGCTGTTGAGCGATAAGTGTAATGAGATGCTGGATAAGTTCAGGGAAAACGGATTGACGGTGGCGGATGTGGAGGAAGCCGGGCAATATTGGAATCAGGCCCGCAAATATTGGGAACAGAGCGAGGCCTTTCTGTACGGACCGGCCGAAGACTACAGCATCGACCCGCATATCGACTCGTGGCCTTTGGATCAGAACCTGTTGGAAAGTGTATTGTCGAACCCTCAGATTATGGCGAATGTAAGTACGGACTATATTGCCAATGTGTTGGGTGGATACGGAGTATTGGGTTTCCACACGGTAGAATATTTCCTTTTCGAATTGTCGGCAGACGGCAGTTCCGCTGTGCCGCATCAGGTCAATTACACGGAACAGCAGCTTAATTATCTTTGTGCCGTGGCCGAGGACTTGCGTAATCAGGCCGTCCGGCTGGAAGCCGCCTGGGCCGGAATGGAAAATGTGAGCGATGAGAAACAGGAAATCCTGGAGGAAAATGAACTGGAACCGACCAAAAACTATGGCAGTTATATGCTGAATGCAGGTAAAGTCGGCAGTATTTATGTCAGTGTGGCGGATGCCGCGGAGGAAATCATACAGGGGTGTATCGACATTGCGGACGAAGTGGCCATGACAAAGATGGGACGTCCGGCACACGGAACCTCGGCCGAAGACCTGAGTTATATAGAATCTCCCTATAGCCTGAATTCTCTGGAAGATTTTCAGGACAATATCCGCAGTATCCGGAATGCGTATCAGGGCAGCCGGGAGGGAGATGCTTCCATCAGCGACTTTATAAAGACCGTAAATCCGGTTCTTGATGTTGAGATGCGGGATGCGCTTGACGAGGCTGTTGCCGCCATCGGACGTGTGCCGGAGCCTTTTGCAAAGACAGCGTCGACCAGTCCGTTTACCGATCCGGCCATTGAAGCTGTAACTTCACTGGAGGATGCCTTGACGAAAGTATTTGCCGCTTTGACCAAATACAATTAACTGATAATCCTGTAAACGATGAGACATTATTATATGGCTATGGCTCTCACGGCTTTCTGCCTGACGGCCTGTAGCGAAGAAGATTCTACGGCGCAGGGCGGGAGAGATGATAATACACTGCCGTCGGAAATGCCCGACTGGTATTATGCAGGAGGCAAGTTGGGGACGTCTTTCCTTTCCACGTCCAATGCGTACGAGCAACCGGCTCCTGCGGTGGAGCAGGCGGGACTGTATCAGTCCTTCAAATACGGCGAGGCGCTGTTTGAGAAGCCGTTCATGGCTAACAACAGCGGGGTGCGCAAGGGGTTGGGTCCCGTGTATGTCCGTACCTCTTGTGAGCATTGCCATCCCGGTTACGGGCATGGTCAGCGTGTGCCGGCCGGTTCGTTCCGTACGAATGAGATTGGCAACGGTTGCCTTCTTGTTGTGTACACGCCTGATGACAATGCGTATGTCAGCTGGTTGGCCGGTATGCCTCAGACACATGCCGTCGCTCCGTTCAAGGATCCGGTTGACGAGACGAAAATCAGGGTGGAGTGGAAAAATCATACGGACGAATGGGGCAATAAGTTTCCCGACGGAGAGACCTATGAATTGCAATATCCGGAAGTGACGATGCCGCAGGAGGCTGTCTATGTCGTGAGGCAGGGCTATACGATTCCCAAGGATTATGTCGTGAAACTGGAATCCACAATCGGCATTTACGGTACGGGGCTGCTGGACGCCATCTCCGATGAGGACCTGAAAGCCCAATATGCCAAGGAAGAGACGGACGGATATATGCCGAACGGATTGAACGAGGCTTTCTTTAAGAATGGCGAGTGGGTGTCGCAGTACAGCAACTCGCTGCAAGGCGACGGAACGCCTTATCCGCGTCGGTTCACCTATGCCCTGAGCCGTGGGCCGTTGCAGGATGCGGCCGGTGCGAATGCCATCTGGAATATCACGAACGTGACGCGCAGCGACCGCCGTTATCACTATCTGGATGCGGCCGGCACGTATGCCGGGTATTCGGCGAAAGACCCCGAAGTGCAGGCCGGTTTCGAGGATTATGTCGCCCGGATGGATCCTGAGCGTGAGCATCCTTCCTGGTGGGAAGGGACGATGGAAGAACGAATCAGGGCTTATCTGTTGGCAAAGGATTTGCCGGCAGAGATGAGCGACGATGATTATGTCGATCTGATGGTATGGCACAGAGGGCTGGCCGTTCCGGCTGTCCGCAATGTGGATGACACGGATGTGCGGAAAGGCAAGGAATTGTTTTCGCAGATAGGTTGCGACTATTGCCATCGTCCTTCCTGGACGACGGGGGCTGACGAAATTCGAGATCCCGCGAAATTCTTCACGGACGGTAAGCGCCAGTTGCCCCGTTATCCTTACCAGACGATATGGCCTTATACGGACATGGTGCAGCATAAACTGTGCATGATGAATGATATCCGTACCGGTTGGTGTCGTACGACTCCGTTGTGGGGGCGCGGCCTGCATCAGCGTTGCACGGGGGCCGCGACTGCCGACCGTCTGCATGACTGTCGTGCCCGCAATGTCGTCGAGGCTATCATGTGGCACGGCGCGGAGCAGAGCGATGCCCGGCGTAGCGTGGAGAAATTCCGTGAATTGTCCAAGGCCGACCGTGACGCTGTCGTGAAGTTCATCGATGCCATCTGATTCACATAGTTGATGCCCTCCCTTCAATATGAAGTGCACCCCAAAAGTTAGACAAAAAACTTTTGGGGTGCACTTCAAAATCCGATACAGGCTTCTTCTTTTTTCGTTTGCGGAGAGATTTATTCGTTTTTCATCTCTTCTTCGACAGCTTTGATTTTCTCTTTCAACAGAGCCAGTTCATCTTTCAGCTTCTCTACTTTCTTGTTCATTTCGCTTACCAGACTGTTGCCTTTCTTGGAATTGATGGAGAGGAAGCCCAAGTTGTTTTCATACGTCTTAATGTCGTTTTTCATTGCCTCGTAGGCTCTCAGCAACCGTTCGCGTTCGCGTCCCAATTGTGTTGTCTCTTTCTCGACACTTGCTTTCAGGTTGTTCTTGAAGTTGGTCAGACGACGGCGGGCCGTACTCAGGTTCAGTTCCTTGAACAGCTTGTCAGCCAGTTCCCGATATTCCTGATAAATCTTGTCTTTTTCCTTGAAAGGCACATGTCCGGTTTCGTTCCATTCGCGTGCCAGTTCACGTACCCGGTCGGCAGCATTCTCGATGGACATTTCCTCTGCGATGGCACGCATCTGTTCGATGATGCTCTTCTTTTTTGCCAGATTCTCCGTCTCTTCGGAGTGCACGGATGCATTGGCCTGTTTCTTCTGTTCAAAGAAATAATCGCAGGCGGCGATGAAACGTTGCCAAAGGCTCTCGGAATATTTTTTCGGTACGGCTCCGATGCTCTTCCATTCCTTTTGCAGTTGGGACAAGGCATCCGAAGTGGCTTTCCATTCCGTACTTTCTTTCAATGCCTCGGCCTTTTCACACAAAGCCTTCTTCTTGGCCAGGTTCTCGTTCTGGTTTTCTTTCAGTTCACGGAAGAAAGAAGCCTTGCGTGAGAAGAATATGTCGCAGGCAGCACGGAAACGCTCAAAGATTCTGACGTTCATCTTCTGGGGGGCAAAGCCGAGGGTCTTCCATGTACCTTGCAGTTCAATCACCCGTTTGGTGGCTTCGTCCCAGGCGGCGAATGTCGTTAACTCCTCCGGGAGGATGCTCTCCACCTGTTCGCAGAGAGCCGTTTTCTTGGCCAGGTTTTCTTCCTCCTGTGCCTTGATAGCTTCAAAATGCTGCTGGTGGCGTTTGTTGATGACGGTGGAGGCCGCCTTGAAGCGGGTCCATATCTCTTCGCGCAGTTCCTTGGCGACGGGACCGGTTTCCTTATACTCCTGATGCAGTGCCTGCAGTTGCTGGAAGGCGGAAATCACATCCTCTTCGTTGGCCAGTTGCTCGGCTGTTTCGCACAGGCGGGTCTTGATTTCCAGATTCTTTTTGAAATCATATTCGCGGAATTCGCTGTTCAGCTTCAACAGATCGTAGAACTGTTCCACGTAAAGCTGGTAGTTTTTCCACAACTCATTGGCCTTTTCAGCCGGGATATTTTTGATTTCTTTCCACTGGGCCTGCAATTCCTTGAACTCATTGAATGTCTGGTTCGCTTCTTCCGGTGTGGCGGCCATAGCCTTGATGCGATCTATGATGGCAAGTTTCTTTTGCAGGTTTTCGGCCTTCTGGCGTTCCTGTCCCGCCAGTTGTTCGGCGCGTTTCTGCTTGATAAGTCCCATTACCGTCTTGAATTCCTCTTCGTCGGGGTCGGGGGCAGGCAGGTAACTGCCGGCGTCGCCGCCGGCTTCGATGTAGGCGGCCCGTGCCGCTGCGGCTTCCGCCTTATGTAATTTATAGAAGTTTTGTTTTAGTTGATCCAGTTCCGTCTTGGGCGCGATTTCTTCCGAATCGGCAATTTCTTTCAGTCTTGCGATGATTTCGGCTTTTGTCTGAGGTTGTGCTGCGTTTTCGTCAGTAGTTTCTTCCGTTACAGCGGTTGTGTTTTCCAATTGCTCTTCCGGAACAGAAGTTGTTTCTTGAGAGTCCATCATATTACTTGTTTTTAGTAGCTGATATGGTTTTGTCTATCACTGTATATAGTTTACAAATTAAGTCAAAAAATAGAAATTGGCCTAATAAAATCATCTTTTTTATCTTCGCGGCGAACTAAATCCATGTTTTCCGTCGGAAATATAACACAAAAAGCAGTGTGACGACGCTGGTAAGGACGAGCACCAGTCCGAATCCCCAGCTTTTGTCTTCCATGCCGTTGATGAGGTTCATGCCGAACATGCTGGTCACCAAGGTGGGGAACATGAGGATGATGGAGATGGAAGTCAGTACTTTCATCGTGCTGCTCATGTTGTTGTTGATGATGCTGGCGTATGTATCCATCGTGGAATCGAGGATGTTGGTATAGATGGATGTGGTTTCCCGCGCCTGATTCATCTCGATGTTCACGTCCTCTATCAGGTCGGCGTCCAGTTCGTCGATCGGGAGTTTGAACTTCAGTTTGGACAACAATGTCTCGTTGCCCCGGATGGAGGTGTTGAAATAAGTCAGGCTGTCCTGTAGCCGGGACAGATTGACAAGGTCCGCGTTGTCCACCGTCCGGTCCAGGTTCTGCTTGGCTTTCTCTACCAGCGTGTTGATTTGCTTGAGCCGTTTCAGATACCATACGGCGGAAGACAGGAACAGGCGGAACACGAAATCGACGGAGTCCGTAAACCCTGCGCCCCGCTTTTGCTGGTAGCTGACGAAGTCGATCATCATGTTTGTCTCGAAATTGCAGACCGTGATGCACACTTCTTTGTTGAGTATGATACCTAAGGGGATTGTGGTATATGGAGTGCGTGAGCGTACTTCCTTGACGTAAGGAATACGCAGGATGATCAGAATCCATCCGTCATCGAATTCGTAACGGGCCCGTTCGTCGGTGTCCGCGATGTCCATCAGAAAGTAATCGGGTATGCCGAGCTTCTGCTCTAAAAAATCCATGTCGTCTTGTGTCGGACAGGTGACTTGCACCCAGCAGTTCGGTTCCCAGTTCTCCAATGTCCGCAGACCGCGGTTTGTATTCCAGAATGTTCTCATGGTTCCTCCTTCATTTAATAAATAGGTATATGGGGCGAAGGAAACATACGAACCCTCTGTCCCTACAATAGATTGTTTTCCGCGTGATAATCGTCCATAGTTTAATTAAAACTTTGTTTTATCGTTGCAAAAGTACGATTTTTATTTGGATAACCCTGCATTTCCCCTTTGCTTTTTTCGTGAGAGCCCGACTTGTCTCTTCTTATGCGGGATCTGCGGTTTCTCTGGCTACTGCATTGGTAAGGGTGATGAAGTCGGCGACGGACAACTGTTCCGGCCGTTTGCCGAATATGTCCTGCGAGAGAAAAGCCGTATGGTCTCTGGCCGTACCTCCGGCGGCTGTCTGCCGGTTGTCGGCTTCCGCCAGTACGGGACGGATGGAGTTTCGCAAGGTCTTGCGACGCTGGTTGAACGTTGTTTTCACTACGCGCCGGAACAGGACTTCGTCGCATCCCAGATCTGCCACACCGTTGCGTGTCATGCGTATGACGGCACTTTTTACCTTCGGGGGCGGATTGAACACATTCTCATGTACGGTAAACAGATATTCCACATCGTACCAGGCCTGTATCAGGATGCTCAGGATACCGTAAGTCTTGTTGCCGGGGCGTGCGGCCAGCCGTTCGGCCACTTCCTTCTGTATCATTCCCGTGCAGCAGGGTATCAGTTCCTTGTAGTCGAGCATCTTGAAGAAAATCTGGCTCGAGATGTTGTAGGGATAGTTGCCGGTAAGGACAAACGGCCGGCCTTCAAACGTGCGTTCCAGGTGCATCTTCAGAAAGTCGTCTTCGATGATGTTGTCTTCCAGGTCCGGATACGTGTGGCGCAGATAAGCAACCGATTCGAAATCTATCTCCACGACCTTTATGGGGCGTGGCTTACGGATGAGGAACTGCGTCATGACGCCCATGCCCGGCCCCACTTCCAGTACGGGCAGGTTTGGGCAGGCGTCTACCGTGTCGGCGATGGCTTCGGCTATTTTCAAATCCTTTAAAAAGTGTTGGCCGAGAAACTTTTTGGGCTTTACCAGCTTCATTCTTGACTTTTTTATGCTACATTTGTCTTTACAAAGATAGAAAATAATTAGATTCGTGTGACATTGGACGGTAGAAAGATTATAAATACTTTGTGGAAAGCGGGACTGCCTTTCCTTCTGGGAGGAGGTATTTTGTGGTGGATGTACAGAGGATTCGACTGGGACGCACTGAAATCCGTGCTGACCCGTGACATGGACTGGACGTGGATGGCGCTTTCGATGCCTTTTGGTGTGGCCGCCCAATTGTTCCGGGGGGTGCGGTGGCGGCAGATGCTGGAACCGTTGGGAGAAAGGCCGCGACGTGTGACGTGCATCCATTCTGTGTTTTTATCGTATGCGTCCAGTCTGGTCGTGCCGCGGGTGGGGGAAGTTTTGCGTTGCGGTGTGCTGCGGCGGTACGAGGGTACCTCGTTTACGAAATCCATAGGGACGGTTGTAGCCGAGCGGGTGGTGGATATGGTGCTGGTGTTGTTGATAGCCGTTATTGTAGGAGGCATGCAGCTCGGTTTCTTTTTTACGTTTTTTGAACACACCGGTATGGGACTGTCCGCTTTTTGCGGGCGTTTTTCCGCGGCCGGTTACTGGGTGGCGGCCTGTTGCCTGGTTGTGGCACTGGCATTTGCCTGTGTGCTGATGCGCCGTCTGGCTTTATTCTCCAGGATGAAAGGAGGTTTGCTGAATCTATGGGAAGGAGCCTGTTCGCTGAGGCGCCTGCGCAGTCCCTGGATATTCGGAGTGTACTCCCTTGCTATCTGGCTGGCATACTATCTGCATTTCTATCTTACGTTCCGTTGCTTTGAAGAGACGGCATCGTTAGGGGCGATGGCGGCCTGGGTCGCGTTTGTGGTCGGCAGTTTCGCCGTGCTGGTGCCTACGCCCAACGGGGCCGGACCGTGGCACTTTGCGGTGAAGACCGTATTGGTGCTTTATGGTGTGGCCGAGGCGCCGGCTGTAATGTTCGTGTTGGTGGTACATACATTGCAGACGCTTCTGGTATTGCTGTTGGGGCTTTATGGATTGCTGGGGCTGCAATGGACGCGTCCCCGGCCGGCTGGCGGCGGAGAGGCGGGACATAGGGATAGGGATTGAAGACCTTACTAATATATAACAAAAACAAAAAGAGTATGATTAAAGAGTTGAATCCTCAGATTGTGTGGAAGAATTTTCATGCGTTGACACAAGTACCCCGGCCTTCCGGACATCTGGCACGTATACAGGAGTTTCTGCTGCAGTGGGCTGCCGGGCATGGCATTGAAGCCTTTAAGGACGGTGGCGAGAATATCGTGATGCGCAAACCGGCGACACCGGGGATGGAAAACCGGAAAACGGTTGTATTGCAGGCTCACATGGACATGGTGCCGCAGAAACTGGATACAAGCGCTCATAATTTCGAGACCGACCCGATAGAGACATATATCGACGGAGAATGGGTGAAAGCCCGCGGTACCACGCTGGGAGCCGACGACGGGATGGGAGTGGCCGCCATCATGGCCGTGATGGAAGATGATACGTTGGTGCACGGTCCCTTGGAGGCGCTGATAACCTCGGACGAGGAGACGTGCATGTACGGCGTGAACCATTTGGCCGCTGATACGCTGAAAGGCGAAATCCTGTTGAACATCGACAACGAGACGATGGGAGAGTTTGTCATAGGCAGTGCGGGCGGTGTGAACATTACGGCTTCGATGGAATACAAGGCCGTGGAGACGGACGCTTCGGATATAGCCGTGAAGATTACGCTGAAAGGCTTGCGCGGCGGACATTCCGGATTGGAAATCAATGAAAACAGGGCGAATGCGAACAAATTGATGGCTCGTCTGGTGCGTCAGGCCATTGCCGACGATGAGGCCCGTTTGGCTTTGTGGAAAGGCGGCAACATGCGTAATGCCATTCCGCGCGAGTGCGAGGTCGTGCTGACGCTTCCGGCCGAGAACGAGGAAGACCTGAAAGAACTGGTGGAATATTGCCGCGGCGTGTATGCCGAGGAATACCGTGGAGTGGAGACGGATGTCCAACTGACGATGGAGCGTACGGAATTGCCGAAAGAGGAAGTTCCGGAGGAGATTCAGGACAATCTGGTTTCCGCCCTGCTGGCCTGTCACGACGGTGTGTTACGCTTTATCCCTTCCATGCCCGGCATCGTGGAGACATCTTCCAATCTTGCTATTGTCAATATTGACAGTTGCCGGGCGGAGGTGCTGATTCTGGCCCGCAGTTCCAATGACGGGATGATGGCTTACGAAGAAACGATGATAGAGAGCTGTTTCGGTATGGCCGGCATGAAAGTGGAACTGGGCGGCCGTTACGGAGCCTGGCAACCTGATTTCGACTCTCCCATTACGGCTCGCATGGTGGATGTGTACCGGAGTCTGTTTAAGGAAGAAGCCCAGGTTCAGGTGGTGCATGCCGGACTGGAATGCAGTCTGATAGGCGAAGTCTATCCGGGGATGGACCTGGTAAGTTTCGGACCGACCCTGCGTTCGCCCCACACGCCGGACGAACGGTGCCATATCCCTTCGGTAGAGAAATTCTGGGTGTTCCTGAAAGAGTTGCTGGCTCAGATTCCCGAAAAGGATTGAGGCTTTCTCCGGGAGGCTGTGTCGTGATGGGAAGTTGCGCGCAGCCTCTTGTCTTTTCTTTGTGGAACAGTGAATGGATATGCCGGAGTTGCGGTGTATCTTGCAATCTTGCATCTTGCACCGGCCTCTCACACCCACACACGCGTGCGCGCGTACGTGCGAAGGACGGACGTGTACGTGTGTAAAACTCGGTTTGCAGATGGAAACAACAGCGGGGATATCCGTGGAGGGGATGTTCCGGATTTCGCCTGTCGGCCTGATGCCCCTTCCTTTTTATCTTAATTATACTTATATATACGCGCGCATGCGTGCGCGCGTGTGTGGGTGTGAGAGGCCGGTGCAAGATGCAAGATTGCAAGATGCGTTGCCCCGGTCTCTTGTCTTTTGTTATTGTCTGCAATTTATAAACTCCGTGTAATCAGGTTGTTGCTCGTATTTGTGGGCGGTTTCTGCCGCCGTATGCTGTCCGCCTCCCGATCTTGCGGCAGGCGGCTTCCCGAGTGCACAGCTGTTCACTTCCCGAGTGGAGCGCTGTTCACTTGGGGTAGCGGAGCGCTGTTCACTTGGGGTAGCGGAGCGCTGTTCACTTGGGGTAGCGGAGCGCTGTCCACTTGGGGTAGCGGAGTGCTGTCCGTTGCCGGCCGGGCAAGCCGGGCTTGGGTATCCGGAGAAATAAATCTCAAAAGTTTACTTAAATAATGTATAAAGCAGACTTTACTCATAAAAAAGAACTTTCTTTGTATGGAAAGGACTTTGCAGGTCCGGATGTACGTATATAAATATAAAAAGAACAAGATATGGAATTGAGGAGTTTGCAAGCGAGAGAAACGAAGCGGGTGCGTTGCGGATGGAAACGTGCGGCAGGCTGTATGATGCTTCTGCTGGGACTATGTAGTCTGTCGGCCCAGACGTATGATAAGATGTGGGAAAAGGTGCGTCGGCTTGAGCAACAGGCATTGCCCAAGTCGGCGTATGCCGAAGTGGAGCGTATCAGGGAAAAGGCGGTCCGGGAAAAGAATGCCGGACAGGAATTCGCTTCGTTGCTGGGAGGATATATGTTGCAGCAGGAGATAGTGCCGGACAGTTTCTTTGCTTCGGTCGCTGATCTGGAATATCGCCGCAGGACGACGGATTCGTCTGTACGGAAGGCCGTTTATTCCGTGGTGCTGGGGCAGCTGTATGCTCAAAACCGTTATCGTAGTCAGGTGCGGACGTCGGAAATGACGGCTCGTCCGGATAGTCTGCGCGAGTGGTCTTCGGAACAATATGACAGTGCGGCGGTAGCCAATTGCCGGCTGGCGCTGGAGGCGCCGGCGGATTTGCACGAAGCGCGGGCAAAGATGTATATGCCGTTTGTTGTTCAGGGCAAAGATGCAGCCTGTTTCAACGGTGATTTACTGAATGTGGTCGGACGACAGGCCATGCAGGTGCTCCGGAATACGGACAATCGTGCCCTTTCCGTGGAAACGGCGAAGGAGATCACGGCCGTGATGCTGGATGTGTACAGGAAGAAAGGAAACAGAGAGGCGGAACTGTTGGTGGCGCTTGATTCGATAGCTCTTTGTTCCGAGGCGGACCGGGATATGTATTGGGAGCGGGAGGCAGTCGGCAACCGGGCAGAAGATGAAGAGCAGAGAGTGCTGGCCGGCGGGGAATATCCGGCTTACCGGGGATTGCTCGAACGGTTTCCCGATTCGGCGGTAGCTGCGGAGGTATATATTGCCATGCTGAACCTGAATGTTACGCCGGCGCGTAAGGTCGAATGGGCGAAAGAGGCGTTGCGGCGTTATCCCGGTTATGCGCGTTCGGCCTATTTCGAGAACGTACTGACAGACCTTCAACAGCCTACTTTCCAATGGGAGTGCGAAGGGGTGTATTACCCGGAATGTTATACCGACTGGGTGGTGACGGCACGCAATATCACCCATTTGGATGTGGAGGTGTATAAGGTAAATTCTTCGTTCGACAAGGAACGGATGCTGAAGCAACAGCACCCCGAAGATTATGTGAGGAAAACGGGGAAACGGATTGATAATTTCGTGCATGCTTTTCATAAGCGGCCGGCATACGAGAATTTTGCGGATACGCTGCATTGGTTCGCTCCGGAGCCGGGGAGGTACGTCGTGGTCATGAAACCGGTGACAGGTATGAAAACCCGGTCGGGGGGCAGGACGGTCTGCAACGTGATACCGGTGTCGCGGATGAAAGTAGTGACGCAGGCATATCCTGACGGGCAACTGATGTGTACGGTGGTGGATGCCATGAAAGGGAGTCCGGTGGCGGATGCGGAGGTGACGGTCTACAGTGAACGGAACGGACAGCGGACGCTGTTCCGCCAGGCCCGTACCGATGCTCGGGGACAACTGCTGTTGCCGGCGAAACAGTCCGGCACACCGGCGTATGTGATAACGGCGAAACGGGGAGAGGATATGTATTTGCCCGAGACGGAGGTTTGGACGCCGGGGGATATGCCGGTGAAAAGTCCCTCCCGTAGTAGCGTTTATGTGAACCTTTATACGGACAGAAGTATCTATCGGCCGGGACAGCTTGTGCATGTGGGTGGAATCGTTTACAAGAAAGAGGGAGAGGCCGGCAAAACGGTAGAGGGAGAAGAACTGACGCTTTCGTGCAGGGATGTCAATGGACGGAAGACAGAGGAAAAGACGGTGAAGACGGATGCATACGGTGTCTTTGCCGAAGATTTCCGTTTGCCCGATCAGGCGGCGCTCGGATTTTATGTGATAGAAAGCGCCGGTGCGGTCGTGTCGTTCAGGGTGGAGGAATACAAGCGCCCTACGTTCAGGGTAGACTTTGACCCTGTGAAAGAACGCTATGTGGCGGGTGACACGGTGACGGTGACCGGTGAGGTACGCGCTTTCTCCGGAGCCCCCTGCCGGAATGCACGCTTGACAGGACAAGGGCACTGGCAATTGCCTTGGTGGAAGATGAACGGCATTTCTGTGCCTGAGATTCGGCTCGATACGGTGTATACGGATGGCAACGGTCGCTTTTCATGGAGGGTACCGCTGGATATAGACAAGGAGATTCTGAGATTTGGCGGAAGTCTTAACCTGACGGCCGAGGCATTGAGTACGGCCGGAGAAACGCAGGCGGGAGCATTCTCACTGCCGGTGGGAACCGTACCGTTGGAACTGACCGCACTTGTGAATGAGAAGCAGGATAAGGAACGGTTGCAGCCTTGGAAATTCCGGCTTATGACCTTGAGCGGCTCGATGGCGGCAGGTACGGTCCGTTATGCCTTGTTCCCGGATTCCGTGGCAACAGAGAAAGGGGCCGCTCCGGTGTTGGAGGCGCAGGCGGGTGCGAATATCTCTTTCTTGCCCGAACAGCTTCGCCACCTTCCGTCCGGACGTTATCTGCTGCAGGCCTCGGTTGTGTCGGAAGGGGATACGCTGTGTCATACGAGTCCTGTCGTTCTGTTCAGTATGGCGGATGCGCGGCCGGCGGCTTCGACGGATTTCTGGTATTATTGTCCGGCGGATACCTTCGATGTAGCCGGTCCGGCCCGGGTGCAGGTGGGTAGTAGCTTCAGGGACGTGTGCCTGTATTATTCCGTGTTCAGCGGGACGCGCCTGCTGGATAGCGGTGTGAGACAGTTCTCGGATTCCCTGCTCACATTTACCTATCCTTATAAGGAAGAATATGGCGACGGTCTTACGGTATTGTATGCCTTCGTGAAAGACAATAAGGTCTATCAGTATCAGGCGCGCCTGAAATATCGGGTGCCTGATACGCGGTTGCGTATGCACTGGTCGGTGTTCCGCGATAAATTGCAGCCCGGCGGACGGGAAGAATGGCGTCTGCGCATCCTGACTCCCGACGGGAAGCCGGCGCAGGCCAACCTGATGGCGGCGTTGTACGACGCGACGCTTGACCGCTTGACCGGTTCCGCCCATAAATGGAACCTCTTTGTTCCTGTCACCCGGCGGTTGCCTTACCAGTCCTGGCAAATGCAGTCGGTGCCGCGTATTTACTCATCTCTGTATTTTATGGTGAAGCGGAAACGGGTGAACGGTTTGTCGTTTGATGAATTCAACAGTCGTTTTCTCAGCGGGCTGTTTTTCTCCCGTGGCGGTTCGCGGGCAAAATATGCCTTGTCAGCCATGGGACGGTCCGATATGAAGAAAAAAGAATCCTATGCCACGGTGGAAGACGTGTGTTCCGTGGATGAATTGTGTGTCGTGGAGAACTCGGCGCTTGTGGCGCCACAGGCGGGCATGAGGCTGCGGGGAACGATTGCGGGGATGACGGTAGCGGAAGAAGCCGAGGCAGACGCAGACGGAGGCGGGACCGGAGCGTTGGAGCCGGTCGCTTCGTTAAGGACTGATTTCAGTGAAACGGCATTTTTCTATCCCCGGTTGCGGACGGACGGGCAGGGGGATGTCAGTATGGTATTTACTTTGCCGGAGAGTCTGACCACCTGGAACTTCATCGGGTTGGCTCATACGGAAGATATGAATGTAGGGACGATACAGGCCGCGGCTGTGGCGCAGAAGGATTTTATGGCTCAGTTGCATGTGCCGCGTTTTGTGCGGGCCGGAGACCGGATGACCGTTACGGCTACGCTGAACAACCTGACCAACCGGGTGCTGAAAGGCAAAGCGCGTCTGGAATTGTTCGACCCCGTGAGCGAGGAAGTCGTGTATCGTGAAAAGCAGTCTTTTGAGGCGGAGAATGTTATTGTGCTGTCGTTTACGGTGAACGTGGACGGGCATTACGATTTGTTGGCTTGCAGACTGGTGGCGGAGAGCGGAGATTTTAGTGACGGGGAACAATATTACCTGCCTGTGTTGTCCGACAAGGAATGGGTGGCGGAGAGCGTGGATATACATTTGACGGAAAAAGGGAGGCACGTGGTGGATGTTTCTTCTTTACTGGGCAACAAACCGCAGGCGGAACGTCGCAGCCTGACTGTCGAGTATACGACCAGCCCGGTATGGTACGCCGTGCAGGCCTTGCCGGCGCTGGACAATCCGCCGGGTGATGATGTGCTCTCCCTCGCTGCGGCTTACTACGGAGCTTCCGTGGCTGCTTATATTGCCCGGACTACTCCCCGGTTGCAGGCGGTGATTGAGAGTTGGAAAGCGCAGGGCGGAACGGCGGAGACTCTTTGGAGCAATCTGCGACGGGATGAGACGCTGAAGGGAATCGTGTTGAGCGAGACACCTTGGGTGATGCAGGCGGAGAGTGAAGCGGCCAACCGCAGGAATCTGGCGGCGCTGTTCGATGTGAACATGCAGTCCAACCGGCGGAATGTACTGCTGGAGCGGTTGAAAGGCATGCAGCAGGCCGACGGTTCCTTTGGCTGGTTTCCGGGGATGAAAGGCAGTGAGTATATCACCCGTGAGGTAGCGGAGCTGCTGGTGCGTCTCCGGATTCTTACGGGAGGAAAGAATGTCGATACCGAGGCGGACCGTATGTCCCGGGCGGCCTGGACTTTCCTGAAAAAGAAGAATGACCTCCGTGTGACGGACATGCGTAAGGCGGAAGCCAAAGGATTGAAAATTACTTTCCCCGGTGAGGATGCGCTGCATTATCTGTATATAACCGTGTGCGGCGGTCTGACGTCTGCGGATCAGAGAAATGTCGAATATCTGTTGGCACGGTTAGAGAAAGGCAATCCGGAGGTGAACAACGAACAGCGGGCATTGGCCGCCGTGGTGCTGAATCAGGCGGGAAAGAAAGGTGCGGCGAGGAAGTTTGCCGCTTCACTTAAGGAGCACATGACACAGACTGAAGCCAGAGGGGTTTATTTTGAATACCCCGGCGGCAGCTTTACTTCCATCGACCGCAAACTGGCGATACATGTGCAGGCTATGGAAGCGATAGAGTGTGTGATGCCGTCAGACCGATCCACATTGGACGGCATGTGCCGTTGGCTCCTGCAGCAGAAACGGGTGCAAAGCTGGAGTACGCCGGTGAACAGCGCCAATGCCGTGTATGCCTTGTTGCACGGCAACCGGACATCCGTTGCCGTACAGGAGGCGGACAGCCTGACTTTGTGCCTGGGCAAGACTGCTGCGAAGATACGGATTTGCATCCCTGTCGAGGGAGATGAAACGGCGGCCGGCCTGGGCTATGTGAAGCAATCGTTCGTCGGAGGCGAACTGACAGGAACTCCGCAACAGGTGATTGTCGAAAAGGCATCGGAGGGCGACTCCTGGGGAAGCGCAACGGCCCGTTACCTGATACCGGCCGGGGACGTGAAGGCTGCATCCACCGGACTGACGGTACGCAGGGAGGTAAGTACGCAGGTGCCTCGCGTGGGAGAAAAACTGGTGGTTCGTTATGTGATAACGGCTGACCGCGATTACGAATACGTTGTACTGAGGGACGGTCGTGCCGCCTGCTGCGAACCGGTGGAGGGGCAGTCCGGTTATGTATGGCGCAACGGGTTGGGGTATTACCGCATGGTGCGTGACGCATCCACGGAATACTATATCGACCGTTTGCCCAAAGGTACGTATGTCATAGAAACGATGCAGTATGTCGACAGGCCGGGTACCTATTCGGCGGGACTGGCTACCCTGCAGTGTGTGTATGCGGTGGAATATACCTCCCATACGGGTAACATCCGTCTGAACAGCAAGAGATGAACCGGGGTATGAGACTCGTCTGGCTGTCCGTCTGTTGCAGTTGTATGACGCTTTCCGTCGGTGCGCAGCAAGCGAAACCGCTGAGACAACAGCGGCTTTCGCGCTGGAACATTCCGGCGGCGGATTATAGCGGCATAGCGTCTTTAGGGGCAGGGCGCTATGCCCTGATAAGCGACAAGCAGGACGGGTATTATCCTTTCACCCTGTGTCTGTCGTCCCGCAACGGTCGTGTGTCGCAGGCGGAGAGGGGAGGCCTTTTGTCCGGCGGACATGGCACGGCCGGGGCGGATAAAGAAGGAGTGGCGGGACGCGATGTCGAAGGTATCGCCTACGTTCCTCGCGCGCGTTCTTTATATATAAGCGGTGAAAACGACCAGAGGATTCTGGAATATGACTTGCAGGGACGGCCTACCGGCAGGGAGATGCAGGTGCCGGAAATGATGCGCCGGGAAGCCATTTATGGCAATTTGGGTTTTGAAGCATTGGCCTACGACAGTTGCGGGCACCGTTTCTGGGCGATGACGGAGAGTTGTCTGAAAGCGGACGGGCATCCGGCCGGTCCGGAATGCAGGGTGAAGAATCTTTTGCGTCTGCAGGCTTTTGATGATGAGGGGAGGACTGAAAAACAGTATGCCTACGAAATGGAATTGCCGCTGGCACGCAAAACCGGGCGACACTATGTGTTCGGAGTTTCGGCGTTGACCGCTTTGCCGGACGGGAAACTGCTGGTGATGGAGCGGGAGGTGTATATAGCCTCCCGGTATATGGGAAGTTGGGCGAGGGTGAACATTTTTGTGGTTAATCCGAAGCAGGCCCCTTCCTTGCCGTCGGGAGAGACGGCTGCGGAAGAGGCCCGGAAGTATGTGTTGCGGAAGCATAAGCTGGTATCGTTCCGTACCCGTCTGACTCCCGTTTCCAACCGTCTGGCCAATTATGAGGGCATGTGTACGGGGCCTCGTCTGGACGACGGTCGCCTGACAGTCCTGCTTGTCAGTGACTCCCAGGGAGGAGCCGGCAAGGGGAGTATCCGTCTGCAGGATTACCTGAAAGTATTGGTGTTGCCTCCGGAATACTCCTTTTGATTTCTGCTATCTGACTACTGCCTTGCGGGTGACGGCGCCGTTGTCCGTCAGTATGCGTATGGTATACAGACCGGGTGCAAGACCGGAAAGATCGGCTTGTTTCAGAGTCGCAGCTTTCATTCCGTTCAAAGTGTACACTTCCACGCTTTTTATTTCGCCGGAAGCGGTTGTTTCAAGGATAGCCGTAGGTTCCTCTGGCTGGGCAGGCATGAAAATAACCTCGCCGAGTTTGGCATCGTCGTTTTTGTGGAAGATTACGCTTTCGATATGCTCCTTGTCCTGTACGTCGACGCTTTTCCAGTAATTGCCTTGCGCATAGACCGTGTTGGCGGAATTGTTGTACAGGTCGTAGATGACTCCGCCGTTTCCGTTGTTCAGAAACACGTTGTGTCCGGGATTGTAATCGTCGGCATCCTTGTTCCCCGTCTTTCCTATATTGATGTCCTTTCCGCCGATTACCGTGATGCCCCACAGGTTGCCTTCAATGTAATTTCCTGTGATCATGGCCGTCTGCGTCTTGTACGGGTCGTATATGTTAATGCCGCTTCCGCCGTTGTTGGGGATGGACTCATACTTGTTGTCGATGATGGTGTTGTTGCGGATGACGGCGTGCTGTTCGCAATAGACGGCTATACCGAATCGGTTGTTCCTGATTTCGTTTCCTTCAATCACGGTGTTCAGCGCACCGGTCAGGCCGACTAAGTTTGATACGACGATGCCTCCCACTTTATCCAATGCCGGATTTCCCGTGATGGTGTTGTTGCGGATGACGGTGTTGCCTGATACCGTCAGGTTGATTTGCGGGGCGTTTTGGTTCAGGGTGCCGTTGCCGGTGAACGTACAGTGTTCGATGACCACCGGGTTCAGGTAGTTTGCGGCGTTGTTGATGGCGCTGCGCTGGCAGGCCTCGAACGTACAGTTGGTGATGGTGAACGAAGCGCCGTTTGTCCCGAGATTCAGAGCCGATGCACCGGACACGCCGTTGTGCCATCTGAACGTGCAGTCGTCGACTGTCAATCCTTGAGTACCGAAATTCTTCAGTCCGGCGTATTCAAAATCTATGTGTGCGAAAGAGACGACAGTTTCGTCGCAGCTGACAAAGACACCGTACGGATGGTCTTCCGGGTTGGCTGAGGTGAACAGAACCCGCTCGTCGGCGGTGAAATCGGCTTCGCCCGATACAGTCAGTCTGACATTGTCTCCCATCAGTACCTTTATGCCGCCTTCAATCTCAAATCTGTCGCCGGAGGCTATTTCCACATTCTTTGTCATGGTGAATACCTTTTCCGCATTCGTCACACCGGACTCCGTTACAGTTGTCAGTTTGCTCAATGTCCAGACGGTTCCGTCGCCTTGTGTCTTGAAGTCGTCGGCCCATGCGGCGACAGACGATAATACGATAAGTACACTGAATACAATCTTTTTCATAATCTTTTGTTTAAAATAAATAGAAACCTTAAATAAAACCTGTCTTTTTAAACAGAATACAAATATACTCTTTATTTTCTGAAATTCCGGTTCACGCCGTGCTTTTCCTTTCCGCAAGATACTATCTTTGCATCCGTTAATTGAATGAAATCAATCATGGATATTGTTGACCGCATCATCTTCGTGAACATCAAACGGTATGTGTTTATATTCAAAATAAATAGTAGACCAATACGTTATATATAATATGGAAGTACTTGACATTCGCCAACTGATAGGCGAGGCAACAGAATATGATAAGAAGGTGGCTCTGGAGGTGAAGAAACCGAAGAGCTGGTGTAAGAGCGTGAGCGCCTTTGCTAATGGCATGGGCGGCAGACTCATTTGGGGTATTGCTGATTCTACTCCATGGGATAGCTTTGTGCTGACTTTGCCTAAGTTTGACATCCACAAGTTGACAGAAGTTTACTCAGATCTCCAGGTTGCAAGTTGTAGTGACGTTGAGTTGGGAGATACTACCCAGAAAACTACCCAGAAAATATCTGAGATGCAGAGATCAATACTGGATTTCTTGAGCAGAAAGCCTGAGGCAAGTCGTCGAATCATGGTTGAAGCTATAGAAGGCATTACCGAGGACGGCATAAAATACAATCTAAAGGTATTGCAAGAAAAAGGGCTACTTAAACATGTTGGTCCTGACAAGGGCGGCCATTGGGAGGTTCTTTTATAACAACTCTTTACAACTACAGTTATAGTAATTCGTATGGATGAGTGTTTTATATGAAGAAAATGATGTTTCTGTTGTTTGCGGCGCTTTTGCTTCCCGGGGAGATGCGGGGACAGGTGACGCTGACCGATTCTATTCTCTGTCAGGCGCATGATTGTGACTTGTTCTTTCAGGTGACAGGTGTCTCCAATGCCATAACAGATGTTACTCAGGGAATCAGCGGGCTTCAGATAGAGCATGTCGGCATATATGCAAAGAGGGGTGGTAAGCCTGTCATCATAGAGGCGATACCGCAACGGGGTGTCTGCGAGACTCCTTTGGACTCGTTTCTGTCCCGCAATGCGTTGCCGGACGGGACTCCGATGATCGTCGTCGGGCGTGTCGACGGTCGGTTGGACATGCGCCGTTCGTTACTTAGGGCACGCGAATATATAGGGTGCGGATATGACAGCCTGTATTTGCCGGATAACAGGGAAATCTATTGTAGCGAACTGGTACAGAAAAGTTTTGTGGATCAGGACGGTCAACCTGTCTTTACGGCCGTACCGATGTCTTTTCGCGACAGCAGTGGAAACATTCCCGATTATTGGACCCGGTTTTATGCCCGCCATAACATGCCGGTGCCAGAAGGGACTCCGGGAACGAATCCCGGAGAATTGTCCCGGAGGCCGAACGTACGGATAGTCTTGAATCTGGCGACGAGCGGGCGTTGAAAAGAGTGAAAACGGCGGCGGTTGCCCTGACTATATAGTGTTCAATTTGGTTTTGTCGCAAAATATTGTATGTTTGCGACAAAATTACTTCGAAAACAAAATGCAATCTCTTGAAAATAGAATAATTACAAGTTTGTCAAAACGCGGTAGAGGTGTGATGGCGTCACCTCTCGATTATGCAGGATATGGAGATTCAAAGGCAGTACAAAAAGCCTTTGAACGACTGACTGTAACAGGAAGATTGATAAGAGTGGCACGTGGTATCTATTGTTATCCAAAGATTGATAAGGTTTTGGGATTGGGTATTCTTTTTCCGACCATAGAGGAGATTGCCGTCGCTATTGCAAGGCGTGACAAGGCTAAGATTGTTCCGACAGGGGCGTATGCGCTTAATAAGCTTGGACTATCAACCCAGTTGCCGATGAATGTGGTATATCTGACAGATGGATCACCACGAAAAGTAAAGTTAGAAGGAAACAGGGGCATACAATTCAAGCATACTGCTAAAAAAAAATCTGGCTTTCCAAAATGAAATCGCAATGCTTCTTACATTTGCTCTACGTGAAATAGGAGAAAACAATATCAATGACACTCAGCTTGCCCATGTCCGCAATCTGGTTAAAACCATACCTTTTGAAAATATAAAAAAGGATTTTGCCCTGATTCCGGCATGGATCCGTAAAATTATACTTGATTCCTATGAATAAATTTCAGACTCTTACCGAGGCTCAAAGGAGAACCGTATTTGAACAGACAGCAGCAAAGATAAAACTACCAGTAGCTGCTATTGAGAAAGATTTTTGGGTAACTGAGATACTCAATATTCTTTTCTCACTGCCATACGCTGACAAGATGGTGTTCAAGGGAGGTACATCACTCAGCAAAGTATGGGGAGTTATCTGACGCTTCTCCGAAGATATTGACATTGCCATAGATCGCAGTATGTTTGGGATAGAGGGCGATGTAACCAAAAAACAATTAAAGAAGTTGCGTAAGGCATCGTCGGTATTTGTGCGAGATACTCTTGCCAATGACCTGATATTGGCGGTAGAACAGGCAGGGTTAAGTAAATTTGTTACGATAAAGGCAGACCCTGATGGCGAAGGAGACTCTACATACCCTGAGCCACGACAGATTCATATAATCTATAAGTCGGTATTACCCTCTGGAGCTAATCCATATCTTCGTGATGAGGTACTGCTGGAAGTAGTTGGAGCTCGTTCCCTATTTGAGCCGACTGCAAAAGCAAAGGTGGAATCCTTTGTAACAGGAGCGTACCCCCATCTTACCTCAAATGACAATGAAATACAGATTGTCGCGGCCGTTGCAGAAAAGACATTCCTTGAAAAAGCTTTCCTGCTTCATGAGTTATTCTCAACCGATGGTTGCCGTAATGCCAAGCGCAAATCTCGACACTTATATGACCTGTGCAAGATGTATGAGGCGTGAATTGCCGACATGGCTATTCCTGATGATGAACTGTGGGAAACCATTCGCCATCATCGGGAAGTGTTCACTTCAATACGTGATGTTGACTATACGCTGGACATTCGCAAACGGATTATCCTTACTCCCCCTGAAAACGTCATAGAGGAATGGAAAACCGACTATGATACAATGGTCGTAAATATGATATACGAAGATAATATTCCCTCATTTGCCGACATACTCGGAGTTGTTGCAGCTATAGAAAATTTGTTCAAGGCGTAATATTCAAGTTAATCCAAACAAATTATGTAAAAGTCTTTAAGCGATGCATAGATTTGGCAGGTTCACTCACTTGAAGAGATAGCACTGAAATAAAAGTCCCCGTCAATCATTGTGGTCATTCTGACCCTTAGCGAGATGGCAAAAAGGTGGTGGTCAGTCGAGCATGAGGCTGATGTGGGGGCGCTCGGCGGGAAGGCCGATCACGCCGCCGATCTTCGGCGAGCTGAACACCAGCTTTGTAAACGTGGTGATATCCACATCAAGGTCAAGCTTACAACGGGAGTGGTTTTCAAAGTCGTCAACCACAGTCACCTTGCCGTCTTTCATGTGATATATTCCGTTGTTCCCGCTCAGGATCGGATCATGGACCCTGATCGTCTGGCGCACCTCGGGATTGGCGGCCGCAATTATCTCCAGACAGAGACCCGCGTTGACTATCCTGCCCATTCCGCGCGAATAAAGCTTTCTGCCTTCGCCACGGGCTTCGGCAAGGAGTTTGAAGGGTCGGCCCGGGAAAACGGCTCTCAGGGCACGTAAAGCGCCTTTACGGGCCTCCTCGTCATCGCCAAGCAGTTCCTTGACCGTCACTACACCGTCGGCAGCCGATTCGTCGGCGGTGGCCCAGGCCATAGCTTTCACCTCGCCGCTCTCGTCGGCCACGGCTACGTAGCGTCCGTGGTCCATCCTCAGATCGTCGAGAATATTCAGGAAGTCACGCTGGGAGTGAAGTATCATCCCCTCCCTGCGGTGCTGCATACGGTCGAAGGCCGGCCACAGCCTTACGTCGAAAATATCTTCAACGGGAGTGAACTTCTCGACCCCGTCGTCGGGAGCAAAGGTGTGAAGCGAGGTGTAGCGCTGCGGATCGACATAAAACACTGTGGCAAACCCCAGACGGTCATAGAAAAAGTATAGCGGATCGCTTGCGGGAATAAGCGCCGAGAGCATATCGTCCCTGTCGCGTGAAGCCTGGAGCGCCTTACATATCAGTTCGGTCATGAGCCCCTTGCCGCGCATCTGCCTGCGGGTGGCGGCTCCGGCTATATACGAGCAGCCGGTCTCCACACCGTGGAAAAGTATGCGGTAGCGCTGAAGCAGCAGACTGCTCACGGGGTGTCCCGAAAGTGATGTGGCCACAACGTCGGCATCGCTATACACTCTGTCGAAATACATATCGACGTATTCCCGGGGATCATTGAATGCCTCGGTCCATATTTTCTTTATATCGTCGCGCAGTGCCATATATTAACTCATTAGTGTCTACTATATCTAACGCCCGGGCGCCGCTCTTGGTTGTATGACGACTCCCGGAAATCCGGGCGCCGGTGGCAGCCTGATTTCCGGGAGTCGTTAATGGCTATCTGAGTTCAATCAGCCCTGATGGGCGGGACGAAGCAGATCGTTTACGGTCTTTACGGGATTGAAGGTCTCGGCGGGAACTTCGACGAAGGCGGTGTTCCAGTCGCTCATAGCGCCGTTCCAAAGACCGGGCAGCTCAAGGGCGCGGAGCTCCTTGCCGTGGCTCGACTTGTTCGAGATAAAGCCTGTGGCGCTGTCAACATACTTGCGCAGGTCGAAATGTTCGCCGTGGCTGTCGCGCAGCCAGCACACCAGATCTACAGGATTGAAGTGTGTGGCCTGACTGAGCATCTCGGTATATGCCTTGTTCGAGGGATCTATCTGATGGCTCTCCAGAATCTGGGGAGAGGTGGATCCGTCGGCACCTTCAACGATGAACGGGCCGCCGCCGGGTTCGCCCTCGTTGCGCACCATGCCGCACACGCGCATCGGTCGGTTCAGTTTGCCGCGCAGCCATGCTGCCAGAGCCTCGTCGCTCTCCTTCACCGAGTCGGGAGGACAGGTGGCCAGAACGCTCGCCATGAATCCGGCCATCTCGTCAAGCTTCTCACGGTCGTAGCTGCC
>CAZIMK010000040.1:0-27625 GCA_964540455.1 uncultured Paraprevotella sp. | reverse complement strand
TTCCGCTTGGCTAATATATATGCGTATCCCCACTGATTTTCTACTGACCCATGAATGAGGGTATAATGCAGTACTGAATGAAAGTCCGCTTCTCCTTCCCACTGATTTTCTACTGAGCCAAGCCGACACTTTCAGCATATAAAACATACCCGCAATAATGCAAAAATCCCTTTCCTCGAATATGAGAAAAGGGATTAACACTATAATAAAAATCAATATTTAGTTTTTGAAGAAATCCTTCACAGCCTCATTCGGCACCATCTGTTCGTCAAAAACATAAGCACCAGTCTTCGGGCTCTTTACCATCTTAATAACTTTTGTATAGGAACGTCCATCTGTTTTACCAGTCTGGAGGGTTGCCACGGTTTTTTTTGCCATAGTTCTACTTATTTAATTTCCTTATGTACAGTCATTCTTTTCAAAATCGGATTGTACTTTTTGATTTCCAATCTCTCAGGAGTGTTTTTTCTGTTCTTCGTGGTAACATAACGGGATGTTCCGGGAAGACCGCTCTCTTTCATTTCCGTGCATTCCAAAATCACCTGCACACGGTTGCCTTTAGCCTTTTTTGCCATAATCCTATAATCCTCCTTAGTTTAAGCAATTACTTTAATGCTTTTCCAATCACAATAACCTTTAGCGACAGCACTGGTCAATGCTGCGTCAAGACCTACCTTGTTAATATAACGCAAACCGGCAGCGCTAATATTCAGGCTAATCCAGCAATCCTGCTCTACATAGTAGAACTTCTTTGTAAACAAGTTCACATCAAAGGTTCTTTTCGTACGACGCTTTGAATGGGATACATTGTTGCCATTCATGGCTTTTTTTCCGGTAATCTGACAAATTTTCGACATTTCTATCTTCCTTTTTTGTTATTCCTATTAGCTTCTTTCAAACAGGGTGCAAAATTAATACTTAAAAAGCATATAAACAAGCCTTTCGCAAAAAAAATCACTCTTCTTCGGCCGGATAACGTTTTTTAAGCAGGTCAAGCATCATCTGCAAAGCCACAAATGTAGCCCGAGACAGATTGACATCGCGACCTTCATCTCCCTCTAACTTACGGGTTATTATTTCTTCCGCATCCCCCACTGCGACCCAGATGGTACCGACGGATGCTTCATCTCCTCCACCCGGACCGGCATATCCCGTTACAGCAATGGCATATGTCGTATCAAGCACTTTCCGCACGCCGTTAACCATAGCGCGAACGACCTCCTCGCTCACGGCTCCTTTCTCCTCTATCAGTTCGGCATCTATGCCCAGCAGCTTGCTCTTCACTTCATTCGTATAGCACACTACACCGCCTTTAAAATAAGTCGAGCTCCCGGGAACGGAAGTAATGGCCGATGAAATCTGGCCTGATGTACAACTTTCAGCTGTAGAAAGAGTCTCTCCCGCTTTCCACAATTTCACACAGATTTCTCTGCTTATAATTCTATTTTCTACACTCATATCATTATGTCGTTTTTATTATACTGTAACCCGTGAATAAGCCGGCAAATCAATCGGACAGAAATCCTTGTCCAGATATTTAAAATAACCGGTGATGGCTATCATCGCGGCATTGTCTGTCGTGTAACTGAATTTGGGAATAAATATGTCCCATTTACATTTACGGGCATGCTCCGCAAAAGCATTCCGCAACCCGTTGTTGGCAGAAACTCCACCGGCAACAGCAACCTGACGGATATGCGTGTCCTTAGCAGCCAGCCGCAGTTTTTTCATCAGGATATCTACAATCGTATGCTCCAGCGATGCGGCCAGATCTTCTTTATTCTGTTCGATGAAATCAGGATTTTCCTGCAGGCGGTCGCGCAGGAAATAAAGGAATGAAGTCTTCAGACCGCTGAAACTATAATCGTATCCGGCTATCTGCGGACGGGCAAAGGAAAAGGCCTGAGGATTACCGGTACGCGCCAATTTGTCGATAACCGGGCCACCGGGATAACCAAGCCCCATTACCTTGGAGCATTTGTCAATAGCCTCACCTGCAGCATCATCTATTGTCTGTCCGAGCACTTCCATCTCATTATATGCCTTTACCTTTATTATCTGGGAATTGCCGCCGCTCACCAGCAAACAGAGGAACGGGAAGTTCGGAACATGGTTCTCCCCGTCTTTTTCTCTGATGAAATGAGCCAGCACATGCCCTTGCAGATGATTGACGTCAATCAACGGAATCCCCAGGGAACGAGCCAATCCCTTGGCAAAAGAGACTCCGACCAACAACGATCCCATTAATCCGGGGCCGCGTGTAAAAGCCACGGCCGAAAGTTCTTCTTTCGTCACCCCAGCCTTTTTCAGTGCCTGATCCACGACCGGCACAACATTCTGCTGGTGGGCGCGAGACGCTAATTCCGGTACGACTCCTCCGTATGCTTCATGGACGGCTTGACTCGCCGTCACGTTACTAAGGAGCATGCCGTTTTTCAAAACAGCGGCCGAAGTATCGTCACAACTGGATTCTATACCTAATATAATAACATCCTTTTCCATATTCCTCCGCAAAGATAACGGATTAAATCGTAATTACCGCTAATAAGTCAATATTTCCACCCCCGCATCCGTCATCAGAAGTGTATGCTCCCATTGAGCACTGGGCAACTCGTCCCCCGTCACAACCGTCCAATCGTCATCTTCATCCACGAACACCCGCCAGTCTCCCATATTTATCATGGGCTCAATGGTAAATACCATTCCCGGAACCAGCAGCATCCCGGTTCCCTTACGCCCGTAATGCTCTACGTCCGGTTCTTCATGAAATTCCAATCCGACCCCATGGCCGCACAGGTCACGCACGACCGTGAAGCCGTTTTTATGAGCATGATTGGCTATGGCATTCCCTATATCACCGACAAAACAATACGGACGAGCCGCATTCACGCCGATCTCCAGACATTCACGGGCCACATCGACAAGTTTCTGCTTTTCCGGTGTTGTCCGCCCGATTACAAACATGCGGGAGGCATCGCTATAATATCCATCCAGAATTGTAGAGACATCGACATTAACAATATCCCCTTCTTCCAGTATTTCAAATTCATTGGGAATACCGTGGCAAACCACCTCATTGACCGACGTACAACAACTTTTGGGAAAGCCTTCATAATTCAGCGGAGCAGGAATAGCTCCATGCCCTACGGTATAATCATAAACCAGCCGGTCTATATCCAATGTACTCATCCCCGCCTTTATCTCACTGGCGACCAAATCGAGCACTCCGGTATTAATGCCCCCGCTACGGCGAATCCCTTCTATCTGTTCCGGAGTCTTTATCAATTTGCGGGAAGGCACCAGACATCCTTTGTTTTGGTAATAAAGAATCTTCTTGTCCATTTCCGTCAACTCCGCTCCCGTAGGAACAATCCAGTTGGGTTTTATCTTCCTAACCATCTTTATCTATCGTTAATCCACAACAAAGTTACGACAAAAAGCCATCTATCTCCGCTCTATAGAAGAAAAAATACGGCCAGACGACAGCTTTAACAACTCTTATGGGTCATTATCTCCAAAACTTTCTTATCTGTCTCATTCATGGCCTCCGCACCGATACTTGTCAGATTACGGATACTGCGGTCAACGTCATCGTCAATAATACCTTCCACACTGGTAACGCACTTCTGTTGCATCGCCAGCATGGCCGACAAGACAGCCGTAGATACTCCACTTGTCAGTTTCAATGCACAACTGGGCTTTGCTCCGTCACAGATCATTCCCGTCAGATTAGCTATCATATTTTTGACTGCATAGGAGATCTGCTCATAACCGCCTCCCATCAAATACGTAATACCGCAACTGGACCCTGTGGATGCCACAACACAACCGCACAGCGCTGAAAGCACGCCCAGGCTCTGCTTGATATAAATTGCTGTCAGATGACTTAATATCAACCCCCGCACCAATTCTTCTTCCGTATTATGGTTCTCTTCCGCAAACACCACTACCGGCAAAGTCGCACAGATACCCTGGTTACCGCTTCCGGAGTTACTCATGACCGGGATCATAGCCCCGGCCATACGGGCATCACAGGCACAGGAGGTACTGGAAAGGATATGGGAAAAAATTGTATGTCCCAAAATACCCCGCCCGAGCGGACGGCTCAACGTCTTTCCCAACTCATGACCGTAACTTCCTTCCAAAGCCTTCTGAGCCGCAGCCTTATTCAAATCCCTTGCCTCTAATATAAAAGATATTTCTTCCAAGGGGGATTCCATCGCAAACTCATAGACCTTACGCAAGGTAAGACTGCAATCCGGACAGTCGCAGTCCATCCTCTGAGTCTGCTCATCCAGCCATACCACCTGCCCATTCCGGGTTATACGGACAAAACGGGTATGTTCGCCGGCAATAACCGCCACAGCCTTGTCTCCCGAAGCGGATTCCGCGCACACCTCAACATAAAGTTTCTCCTCAATTCCTTCTTTCAAGGCAATCCGGATACGGCGTTCGTCAATAAAAGCCCGTCCCCGTTCCACATCCGCCGGAGTGCAGTCTTTCAACACTTCCAACTGATATTCAGACTTACCGGCCAATGCCCCCAAAGCCACAGCTATGGGCAAACCGACCATTCCTGTACCGGGAATTCCCACTCCCATGGCATTTTTCAAGATATTAGCACTCAGCCATACTTTCAGCGCGACCGGTTCGCTCCCAAGTGCCTCCGTGGCCTTCGAGGCACAGAGAGCCACACATATAGGTTCCGTGCATCCTATAGCCGGAACCACTTGATGTTTTATCAGACGTATGATACTCTCTCTCTCAATCTTCGACAAACTCATAATTACATTTATTTACAGACAACAGCCACAAACCTCCGAACGTCAACAGGCCATTGAACATCAACAATTCATACCCAAAGGAATATCCCATATAATTTTCCGTACAGAACGAAATCCCATAACAAAGTATGGGAGACAATAAAGCGACAAACGGCACATACCGCTCCCGAGGCATACGCCGGGTATAAAGCCCGAACGCGAACAATCCCAATAGTGGCCCATACGTATAAGAGGCTATCACATAAACGGCATCCAACAAACTGGTGTTATTAAAATACCGGAACAGCAGAATACAGACAACGAACAGGCACGATATGACAGCATGCACCCGCTTGCGCAACCCGATATTTCCCGGTTCTTCAAACAAATCGACACAGCATGTCGTCGTCAAGGCCGTCAAAGCCGAATCGGCACTTGAAAAAGCCGCAGCTATGACTCCGATACAAAACAACAAAAGCACAAGTGTCCCCAAACTGCCTCCTGTACAGAAAAGTGGAACAATCTCATCCCCTGTAGCCGGGAGTTCCATATTCATGGAAGAAGCCAGCCAAACCAACATTACCCCCAAAGACAAAAACAGAAAATTCACCGGCAAAAAAGCTATGCCATAGCAACACATGTTGCGTCGCGCCTCTTTCAATGTTCGGCACGTAAGATTCTTCTGCATCATATCCTGATCCAGTCCGGTCATAACAACGACAATAAAAATACCGCTGAGGAACTGTTTCACAAAATGATTGCGAGACATCCAGTCATCCCAGACGAAAATCCTGCTGTACGGACTGTTCCACACTTGTCTCAACGCCTCTCCGAACGAGAGGCCCAGTTTATCCGCCACCAGTCCCAACAACAAAAACAAAACGGACAACAATGCAAAAGTCTGCAAAGCGTCCGTCCATACGATGGCTCTTATGCCTGTACGCTTCGTATATAACCATATCAGAAACAAAACTCCCCCCACCGTTCCGACAAACGGAATATGCATCTGTTCAAACAAATACTGCTGCAATATGACACAGACCAAATACAAACGGGCCGATGCCCCCAGCAATTTACTCAACAGAAAAAAAGAAGCTCCCGTACGATAGGACGTCTTTCCAAACCGCTTCCCCAGAAATGTATAGATGCTTGTCAGATTCAGTCTGTAATACAATGGAAGAAGTACGTATGCCACGGCCAGATAGCCGAAGAAAAATCCCAGACAGGTCTGCAAATAAGTAAATCCGGCAGTCCTCACCATACCGGGCACGGACACAAATGTCACACCTGACAACGACGCGCCAATCATACCAAAAGCGACCAGATACCAGGGTGATTGCCGGTTGCCTCGAAAAAAGGCTTCATTATCGGATTTCTTCCCTGTAAAAAAAGATATGAGCAACAGTAGGCTGAAATAAGCCAATACTGTGCCCATAATATAAAATTTATTCATGCAAGAAAGCGTTTACTCCTCCGAAAGTTCCTCATCCACATCCTTCACTTCCGCTTCGGGAGTATAACTTCCATAATATGTCTCATCATTATTCTCATCATCTTCCTCTTCTTCATTCACATTGTCCTCTTCTACAATACGCCTGTTTCCATCTTCATCGTATTCAGGCTCCGGAATAAATCGCAACTTTTCCTGCGGCTCTTTCTTCTTGGCGAAAATGGCTTCCACCCATGTTCCTTTCGGTATTTCCAATACGTCGTATCCATCGTTCACTTTTCGTTCCAATGTTCCGCCTGCAGCATGAATACGGGTAGCCGGCAATGTCGTCGTGCTTATATCAAATCCTGATTCTATGATATCCCGAATAGCCAAAGAAATGGAATCCCATCCCCCCCCAAAATTACATTCGATAAGAGACAGTAAAGCCTCCGCCGATATGTGTTTGATATTTTCATACGACAAATCTGTTATACGCCGGATTGTTTTCTTACGTATCGCCACACTCCCCTTACGGGCATCCGTACGGGATATAATCACATATTCCCCATTTTTATACAGAGCCGCCTCACGTTCATTATCCTTATTGAAATGGTTCACATCGAAAGCAAGGCGGATAACATTCAGAAGTTTGTCCTCCGAACTGGCAAAGCCTTCCTCTTTCATTTCTCTTCCCCACAATTCGGCCAACTCATGTTCGTCAACCCCCCAAATATTATTGGCATTTAAATCAAGTATCGATTCTATTCCGTAAGTATTCTTTTGCATACGTAATCTTATTAGTTGAATTCGCGCACAAAAATAGTAAAATAATACACGACGGCAAATAAGAGAAAAAGAAAAGTTGCTCAACCGTTCTAAAAGACCGAAAAAAGCAAATCACTACTCGGGCAACCAACCGGCCAGCCAAGAGTCTACCATCTGTCGGGCTAAAGATGCCTTGCCGGGTAACTGGGGTAAAGCCGAACGGTCGAACCAGTCGCCGGCTGCCAGTTCTTCTTTCTGCAACTGTATATCGCCATAGTCATAATCGGCGCAGAAACCAACCATCAGTCCGCAGGGATAAGGCCAGGGCTGACTGGCTACATAATGGATGTTTTTCACGTGAACACGGGTTTCCTCCCATACTTCGCGACGCACACACTCTTCCAATGACTCCCCGGTTTCCACAAATCCGGCTACCAGACCATAGAAACTACCACGGAAATTATGGGCACGCACCATAAGTATGCTATCGCCACGCCTTACCAGCACGATAATAGCCGTAGCCAACTGGGGCCAAAAAAGCTGACCGCATGAGGTACATTGCTTGCTTATTTCCGAATGCCATACCACCGGAGCGCCGCACACACCACAGAATTGAGTCTGACTGTCCCAATAAAGAATCTCGGAAGCCTTACCTGCCATCCGATAAAGTTCCGGCGACAACAGATCAAACGAGGCGCGTAAGTCCACCCACTCCTGCCCTATACCGGCCGACACGCTTTCCGGTACCCGAACTGCCTTACAAGACACACCGTAAAGTGATGCAAAATCATGCATTACTTCCGCCTCTGCCTCTCCCTGCGGAAACGAATTATCATCCGGCACAGTATAAGAACCATCCGGTTTCCGTTCAACCAACAACTCATTTTTTCTAAAAGCAAACCAGTACATCCTATTTTATAATAAGGTATAGAATTATATATTACTACTGAAAAATGAATATATGCTCCCGGCCTATCAGCCGGGAGCATATATTTCATACAAATGTCTGCATTACAGACCTAAGGAAACTTTGATAGCATCCACCTTGGCCATAGCCTCATTGTTAACGGCCGTATAACATTTCGGGCACGCCATTTCACCGGCTATCTCAAGATAGAACTTAATCTTCGGTTCTGTCCCGGAAGGACGGACACTCACCTTACTGCCGTCTGCCGTATACCATTGCAAAACATTTGAAGCCTCCGGCTGCAGGATATCCGTAACATTTCCCTTGTTATCCACAGCCTTCAGCGTCAGATAGTCTTTCGTCAGGACTACGGGCGAACCAGCAATCTCTTTCGGAGCATTCACGCGGAAGTTCTCCATCATGGCCTTGATTTCATCCGCACCGCTTTTGCCCGGCTTTACTACATTAATCGTATGATTGAGCGAGAATCCGTGTTCCAGATAAATATCCATCAAGACATCAAACAAGGTCTTACCCTGATCCTTTGCCCAAGCACAGATCTCCGCCAACAGCGAGCAAGCGGAAACCGCATCCTTATCACGAACGAAATCCTGTGCCAGGAAGCCGTATGACTCCTCTCCGCCGCCGATATACTGTTTGATACCTTCATTCAAACGAATCTCGCGGGCAATCCATTTAAAACCGGTATAACAATCAAACATCTCCACTTTATTCTTGTCAGCAATGGCCTTGATAAGTTCCGTTGTCACAATTGTCTTTACGATAAACTCATTACCGTTCATCTTTCCTGTGGCAATACGGTTCTTAATGATATAATAGAGGAAAAGCATGCAAGTCTGGTTGCCGTTCACCAGCACCCATTCACCCGCACTATTCTTGCATGCCATACCCACACGGTCCGCATCCGGGTCGGAAGCCATCACAATGTCCGCATCTATCTCCTTGGCCAGATTAATGGCCATTGTCAACGCTTCCGCATTTTCCGGATTAGGAGAAACGACCGTCGGGAAATTACCGTCCTTAATCATCTGTTCAGGTACCGTGTGCACATTCTCAAAGCCCCACATCTTCAGTGAACGCGGAATAAGCATCATTCCCGTTCCGTGAATCGGTGTATAAACGATCTTCATATCTTTCTGACGCCGGATAACTTCCGGATCTATGGAAATCGTCTTTATCTTCTCCAGATATGTTTTGTCGATTTCTTCCCCTATCAACTGAATAAGCGGATTAGCTACATCCAGCGTCGTATTCAACCCTTTTATATCCTCGGCCGACACCAGATTCACTTCGTCTATGATACCCTTGTCATGCGGTGCCAATACTTGCGCGCCGTCATCCCAATAAGCCTTGTAACCGTTGTACTCCTTCGGATTGTGCGATGCCGTCAGGATAATACCGCTTTGACATCCCAGATGCCGGATGGCGAAAGACATCTCGGGCGTGGGACGCATATCGTCAAACAGATACACCTTTATGCCGTTGGCTGCAAATATATTGGCTGAAACTTCCGCAAAGAGACGGCTGTTATTACGACAGTCATGCCCCACTACAACGGAAATCTGCTCCATATCCTTGAAGTTCTTGTTCAGATAGTTGGACAGTCCTTGAGTGGCCGCACCCACAGTATAGACATTCATACGGTTGGTGCCCACACCCATGATTCCGCGCAGACCTCCCGTACCAAACTCAAGATTCTTGTAAAATCCTTCTATCAGTTCGGTTTTATCCTCATTCTCCAGCATTTGACGGACTTCCGCCTGAGTAGCGGCATCATAAACAGAAGAAGAAAGCCACTGCCGCGCCTTGGCCTCGCAAGCCTTAATCAATTCATTATCCATAATTATTGTCTATTAAAATAAAATTCAATTACATTAAATACCCCACAAAGATAAGAATAAAAAACGATAGACGAGGAAAAAGAGGCAGAATATTACCTATATTATTTATAATGGCTTATATCAACCCGACTACCAAAGCCGCCTGCACCGCCTCGGTGGTATTGGCTACCTGTAATTTACGGATAATGTTCTGCCGGTGGCGATACACCGTATACAAAGCTATATGCAGTTCATCGGCTATACCCTTGCTGCTCCGTCCTTGGGCAATCCGTTGCAACACCTCCGTTTCCCGCCGGCTCAAAACAACACTGCGGTTGTGGAAAGATGTACCGTCCAGAATCACCTCTCCGGTAATATTATCCACAACCCTTCCCCCTATCCCTGGGCGGGTATACGGTTCCACCGTCGGAGCATAAAAGCAAAGCGCCAGCCAGACACTACCATTCGGGTGACTGGCTGCATAACAAGTACGGTGCGTCACACGTCTCCAGACACCGTCCACATCTTTCATTCTCACATGACAGACCGTATTATATCGGTTGCGCTCAATCACAGGTATTCCTTTCTGAAACCGGAAATAATCCAATTCCAGCAAATGACGCTCTTTCAAATCGTCGGGATGTATCTGAGAGAAAATGCAGTCTTCAAAAGCCGAGTTGATAGATGCATTGGGCACCGGAAAACCGAACATCTTTCCAAAACAGCCCGCGTAGAGATAACTCCTGTTGGTCCGGAAGTCGGAAATAATCACCAGACTGTTATCCAGCCTGACATAGGATTCCGCATACTTTTTATAATCTTCCAGCACACACTCCTCCTCTCTCCGCATACAGAAATCCTGCCGAATAAGGGTAGAAACCAGTTTGTCGGCTATTTGTTCCATGATAATTCTTTTATTGCAGACAACTGCAAAAGTAATCCTTTTTACCGGACAAACCTTCAAAAATCGAAGAGACAGCAATGTTTTCCACCAAAATGGCTAATATTAAGCATTGTTTCGTTTACAGAAAATACCGACCTTTGCAGTATAGAAACATATGGTGAACCCAATAATCCGTTATACGATGAAAATACCAACGACTGTTATCAAACCCCGCTATGAAATACTGGACGGTCTGCGCGGCGTGGCTGCCGTACTGGTAGTATGCTTTCACATTGCGGAATGCTACTCCATGAATCCCGTAGACAAACTGCTCAATCACGGTTATCTGGCCGTGGATTTCTTTTTCGCACTCTCGGGCTTTGTCATCGGTTATGCTTACGACGATCGCTGGTTAGGCGGACGCATGTCGGTCGGCACCTTTTTCAAGCGCCGCCTGATACGACTCCAGCCACTGGTATTCCTGAGCATGCTGTTAGGTACGGCATTGTTCTATTTCAGCGACTGCCCCACTTTCCCCCGGGTGTCCGAAACCGCTTGGTGGGCCTTGCTGGGTTCGGCTCTGTTAAGTGCCTTCCTCATCCCGCAACCGCCATCCATGAGCGTACGGGGTACCGATGAACTTTCCTCTGTTAACATACCGGTATGGTCGCTCATTTTCGAATACATCGGCAATATATTTTATGCCTTGTTCCTCCGACGCCTGTCGAAACGTGGTCTGACTATCGTGGTACTGCTGTTTGCCATCATGTTGACAGATGCAGCACTAAGCCTCAACTTGTCTGGTATTCTGGAGAAACATGATTTCCCGCTCTCACTTAACGGAGGTTTCTTTTTCTTCCCCGAACAGGTCTACATCGGCATGGCACGAATGGGCTATTCGTTCTGCGCCGGACTCTTGCTTTCCCGAGTGGAATATTTTATTAGTGTAAAAGGAGGTTTCTGGTGGTGTTCCCTACTGATTACCGCAGCCTTGTGCATGCCCTGCGTGGGCGGCTGGGCACATGCCTGGATGGACGGTGCCTACAATGCCTTCTGCGCTCTGCTACTCTTTCCGATGATAGTGGCTATAGGAGCCGGAAGCCGTATCAGCGGACAACGTTCCGTGGCCGTATGCAACTTTTTGGGTAAAATATCCTATCCTCTTTATATCACCCACTACCCCATGATGTACGTGCTGTGGGCCTGGATAGAAAATCATCCGGACGCCACGGCTGGCACCCATGTCACGGTCGTAATATCGGTGTTCCTCATAGACTTGTGCATCGCCTACACAGCCCTTCGCCTGTACGACGAACCGGTACGGGCATGGCTCAAGAAGCGGTTCTCTTGAACCGGAACAGGCGGGATAGAAAAACAAAGAAAGCCATCCCTCCCATTGGGAAATACCGATTTGTATTCCAATGAAAGGGGTGGCATTTCAAACACAGGCCCGCCTATTTGTCCTGCGGCACTAAAAAGCGGTCGCCGGTTTCCTTCACTATCTGCCGACGATATTTTTCAGGGAATCCGGGACGAATCACCGGCTTCACATATCCTCCTTCCGTGCGCTCATATACCCCGTCTTTCTCACGCTTTACCGCTTGGTCGTTGTATTTTACAATCAGGTACTTGGCCAGTTCCATCCATTGATCGAGCATGCCTTGGGCTACCCGGCTCGTGTAAGCCGTGAGATATTTGCGGGCTTCGGACTCACCTTTCTCGCCAGCAGCCAAGGCCATCGCCTCTTTTTCCACCTTTTCCTGTAAACTGTTATAGTCGTTCTCCAGCCGGTTGCGCACAGCCGCCAATTCACCGAATAACTGACTGTAACGGGGGTATATCATATTGCTCACCCAGTTGCACACCCAAAAGGCATTTTTAAACGAGAACGTACATGCATCGGCCAACTGATTGGAATAACACTCCGGTACCCTGTCGGCGCAACAGTACACAGGCGTATAGGCAATCATGTTGGGATCATCGCACCCGAACCACAATACACCGCCCACATAGGCCGGCAACCAGGAACGCATCTGCGCCACCAACGTGAAAGCTGTCTGCTGAGTAGAAATGGGACGTTCGTTGAAATAGGTCTTTCCGTCTGATTTCCACGTCAGCGGCGTAGGACGGTACGGCGCTTCATACGGTCCCTGCCCGAGGTCGTTGTCCAGCGCGAAAGGAGTACCCTCGTAATGGTCTCTCATCATATTCTTTACGTCCTGCACACTCAACTTGGAGGAGGGCACGACATAAAGCGGCATCGGCTCGGCCTTTATGTCCATACCGGAAGCATAAGGCAAATATTTCTCCATACCCCGGCTGCAACGGTTGAAGAAACTCCACACGCGGGCCTCACAGAAACGCAACGCACCAAAGTCGGCCGGAGCATAAGCCTCTGAAAATGAAAAATCGGCATCCTTTCCTTTAAAATAACCTTTTTTACGGGCAAAGGATATTACATCCGGCGAATACAGACAATTTTCTTTGTCCTTCAGCGGAAAACGGCGGATGCGGCTGTGATTGGCATGCGCCGAAACGCAATCGTCGGGAATGCGAACGGCCACCCACACGACACCTTTCTCGTCCGGTCCTTTTCCTATCATCTCCATAATCCAGGCCTCGTTGGGGTCGGCCAGTGTAAAACTCTCCCCTTCGCTGGCATAACCGTACTTTTTCACCAGTCCCGTAATCACGCCGATAGCCTCACGGGCCGTACGAGAACGTTGCAGAGCGATGTAAATCAGACTGCCATAGTCAAGCAGACCGGTAGAATCCACCAGTTCCTCGCGCCCGCCAAAAGTTGTTTCCACCACGGTAAGCTGGTGCTCGTTCATATTGCCGATTACGTTGTATGTCTCTGCTACCTCCTCTATTTCTCCCCGATAATTGTTCGTTTCCCAGTCGTAAACGGAACGCGTTTCTCCTTTTTTATGCCGGGCAGCGGGATAGTGACACAAAAAACCGAAACTGCCGTAATCGTCAGCGTTGTATGTAACGATAACCGAGCCATCGGCCGAAGCTCCTTTTCCCACAATAAGGTTGGTGCAGGCCTCCGATCCGGAATATAGTCCTGTCAGCACGGCGGCCAATAAAATTCTTAAATTCATGTCTATCTGTTTTTAACTAAATCTATTTTGAACAGCCGAAGAAGCCCCTCGACCATATCTTCCTATTAGCACAACGGCACCCGGAGAACCTTCCGAATGCCGTTCTGTCATAATATTGCCGGATCAGAATTATCAGCAAGCTTTGAAACTCATGTCCAGCCCCTTGACGGAATGTGTCAGAGCGCCCACTGAAATAAAATCCACTCCACACTCGGCGTAATCACGTAAAGTATCGAACGTTATACCGCCGCTCGACTCCGTTTCGTAGCGTCCGCCCACCATTTCCACGGCTTTCTTCGTGTCTGCCGGTGTGAAGTTATCCAGCATGATACGGTGCACCCCTCCGATGCGTAGCACTTGTTCCAGTTCATCGAAGTTGCGCACCTCTATTTCAATCTTCAGGTTCTTGCCTTTCTCTTTTAAATAAGCGTGACAACGGTTGATGGCATTCTCTATGCCTCCGGCAAAATCCACATGATTGTCCTTCAACAGAATCATGTCGAACAGGCCGATGCGGTGATTCACTCCGCCACCGATTTTCACGGCCTCCTTCTCCAGCATACGCATGCCCGGAGTGGTCTTGCGGGTATCCAGTACACGGGTGTTTGTTCCTTTCAAACGCTCCACATAACGGGCCGTCATCGTGGCAATTCCACTCATGCGCTGCATGATGTTCAGCATCAGGCGCTCGGTCTGCAACAGACTTTGTACCTTACCGGTCACGATCATCGCCACATCCCCCGGTTTTACATGGGCACCGTCCTGAATGAAAACTTCCACCTGCATCGTGTCATCAAAACGACGAAACACCTGTTTGGCAATCTCTACACCGGCCAACACCCCCTCTTCCTTTATCAAAAGTTTGGATTTCCCCATCACATCGTCCGGTATACAGCACAAGGTAGTGTGATCTCCGTCACCGATATCTTCGGCAAAAGCCAAATCTATCAGCCGGTCATTCAATTCTTCAACTGAAAGCATACTCTTATATTTTTATGTAAAACTCGATTATACTGGACAAAGGTAAGACAATTCGCCGAATATTGCGAAAAAATGTGCGAGATTATCACTATCTTTGCAACATGAAAGTCCTGTTACTCGTCGTGGGCAAAACCACCGATCCGCATTTCATAGCGTCTATCGATGAATACAGTCGCCGTGTGGGGCACTATCTGTCCTTCGAACTGAAAGTGGTTCCCGAACTGAAAAATACCAAAAGTCTGTCGCCCGACCAGCAAAAGGAGAAAGAGGCGGACATGCTGTTGAAAACATTCCTTCCGGGCGACCACATCGTGTTGTTGGATGAACACGGCAAAGAGTTCCGTTCGTTGGAGTTCGCCAAGTGGATGCAGAAGAAGATGAACAGTGTCTCCCAGCGTCTGGTATTTGTTGTGGGCGGCCCTTACGGATTCTCTCCCCGCATCTACCGAAAGGCCAGCGAAAAAATCTCACTGTCCCAGATGACGTTTTCCCACCAGATGATACGCCTGATTTTCGTGGAGCAGATTTACCGCGCCATGACCATCTTGAACAATGAGCCGTACCATCACGAGTAACAGAAACGGCTCCCCGCTCTTCTTATCACCACTATTTCTGTTTAGGCTTCAACTCATCAGGGGAGTCCTTGGTATACATGTCCACTTTGGACGCTTCCTTGACGAACAGGTCTCTTATCCGCTGAATATCTACGGTGTGATGCGGGCGAAAATCCTCCGAAGCCATGTAGTCGAGCACGGCTTTGCGCATCTGGCAAACAACCGGATATTTTTCATCTGGTGTCAGGGGCATCGTTGTCATCATCAGACGCCCGTTTCCTACCTGCGCCTCAAACAGCATACCGATTTTACGGTTCAGGAACCATGTATCAATGCTCTGCACGATAGGTTGAAACTCTGCCGGAAACTCGGTGAACTGCATGACCTGCCTGCGATTAACCAGTGCCCACCATTGCAAATCACTATGGTAATCCGTCGGAAAGCGGCGAAACAAGGGATGATTGCTTTCCACATACAGTCCCGTCGTGTGAGGCGGGCGCATTTTGAACCAGCTTGTATTCCAGAACACCGGGAGAAAATGCTGCACGATGTCTTTCCCGTAAGTGATTTTTCCGGCTGCCGTGACAAGCACCTTCCCACCCTCTCGCAGGATTTGTTCCGCCTTGTCGTCAAGCGAATCGGTAACGTAAATGTCCGCCGGCACTTCCTGTCGCAAAGCGGATTTGGGATACACCCAGAAATCCCAGTGATTCCGGCTACACAGCTCTTCCGTTCCCCCTTCCGTATCGTAAACACCTCTCAAGGAGACTTCAAGAACATATTTACGGGCTTCCTGTTCCGAAGTCCGGAACAAAGGTATGTTCCCCAACCCGATATTGTTACCCAAAGGAATATCCCGACGACAGACTCTTCCGTGTGCGTATACCTTATCATATATATCCTTAATGGTATAGAAGACTTCCGCCTGACGGATGGGAGCTTTTCCGAAATGGGCTATTTCCACACTCGCCGTAAACGGTTCGTCATCCCAGTATGTAAACTTCGGTATACGTGCCAGCAATACCGTAGGCGAACAGAACTCCCGAAACTGTTCGGCACTGCAATACCCCTTGCCATCGAAAAACACATCCGTCACGCCCACCAATGCTGTCCCCTGTCCCGAATAATCGTTCAGTGCCAACAACTGAAAACCGGCATAGTCGGGTGTGCGCAATGTACGTTCCAGTTCGTATTTGTAACACAATGCCTGCAACTTGCCGGAAGCCATCATAAACTTATGCGCCATCTTTCCCATGTGATTCTCTTCCAAGATATCGCGGAAAATCTCAAAATTCTTTGCTTTGTTGACTCCCGTGTATTTCCCTATCTCTTCAAAATCGGGAAAGGCACACCACTGCCCTGTCTCGTGAGACACAAACGGCTGCTTTACCGTATCGAGTTTGACACGGAAGTCGAATGTACTCTCCGGTGCGCTCCGCCGCCATTCATCCAGCCCGCGGACACCGGCCTTGACATGATACATATTGCGGGGCTGCCATGCCCATCCGCCGCCGACCGACGCCCCGGTGTATACATGACGGCTGTCGGTTTTCTTCCATTCGTCAACAAACCTGCTGACCCATTTTACCCAATTGCCGGCCGGTTCATTACCGCATGCCAGCATGCAGAAAGACGCATGATTGCCATATTCCTTATTCATACGACGGGTCTCCGACATCAGGTATTCATCGATATACATTCCGTTACCCAGTTTCACACCGTGGTTGGGCCAGCTCGGACCTTCCGGTTGCAGATAAAAGCCCACTTTGTCTGCTGCCGCAAAAGCGGCCTCCGGCGGACAATAGGAATGGAAGCGCATGTGATTCAATCCATACCGGCGACAAATGCGAAACACCCTTTCCCATTCGGCCTCATCCATCGGCGCATATCCGGTATTGGGGAAATCGCAGTTTTCCACCGTCCCCCTCAGCATGGTTTTTCGCCCGTTCACGTAAAACGACCTGCTTTCAATCTTAAATTCACGCATACCGAACGTACATTTCCGTGTATCAACGCCTCCCTTAAACGAAATTTCCGCTGTAAGTTCATATAATGCAGGATTGAATTCATCCCACAACTGCATGCCTTTCCCCATGGGCAGGACGAGGGTAATCTCGGTCTGTTCGCCACTCAGCTTGATTTCCTTCACGACCGGTTCCGTCTCGTGCTTCTTGTCCGAATTGAAACTTCTGGCAGATAGCCCGATTTTCACCGGTGTACCGTCCTTAACATTCTGTTTTCTCAGCTGCAAAGTCACAGAAGCCTGTCTGTTGTGAATATCCGGATACACCTGTATGTCTTCGGCATAAATGCGGGAACACGCCCGAAGTTCCATACGTCCCACAATACCGTTCCAGTTACCTTGTGTCTGGTCCGTCACACTGTGCGAATCGGCTCCCACGCACACCTCTTCCGCACGGTTGTCTATACGGACGGTGATCGTGTTCTTTCCTGTTCGGACACAGTCGGTCAGGTCGTAGCGATGAGGCACGCACAAGCTGTTATCCTCACCGATTCTCTTTCCGTTCACCCATAATGCTGTCTTGATATGCGGCCGCTCCAAAGTGAGTATGACACATTTGTCTTTCCATTCCTTAGGAATATCAACGGTTCTTCTGTACCAGGCCGCACCTACATAATGTCGGTCAGGCGTAAGGAAAAACGGCAGTTTGAAATTCTCCGCCCTGCGATACTTCTCCATATACGGATTATAGTAATAAGAACTGTCGTAGAGCGAACCGGTCCATCGGGTATCCACAGACGGCAAGTCGCCCTTCAATCGTTGCGGCATGCTACCGGGCAACTGAATCCGGTCGTCCAAATCCCTCTCGTACCATCGTTCCGAGATTCCGCAGTCCAGCCTGTCTATCTGGAATTCCCAGATTCCGGACAAATCAAGTTGCTCCTGTGAAAACAAATCTCCGCCCCGCAACAAAGCAACCAGACAGAGCAGACCTATCAGTACGTAACGGTGTTTCATTAATAGAACGATTATAGTTGGTCACACTCTTCGAGCCAAGCTGCGGCCGAAGCATCGCTCGGCATACGCCAGTCTCCCCTCGGACTCAGAGAGCAGCTACCGACTTTCGGACCGTCCGGCAGGCAGGAACGCTTGAACTGTTGAGAGAAGAAACGCCGATAGAACACTGTAATCCATTTCTTTATCACATATTCTGAATACCGGTCATTGAATGCATTCCGCGCCATATAATATATCTTGGAAGGTCGGAAGCCGTAGCGAAGCGTATAATAAAGAAAGAAGTCATGCAGTTCATAAGGACCTACCAGATCTTCCGTCTTCTGCTGTATTTCCCCGTTCTCATCCGCCGGTATCAGTTCCGGACTGATAGGAGTATCCACGATGTCGAGCAACGTTTCTTTGGCCAGCGTTTCCTCCAGTGTTCCGGCCACCCAAGTTACCAGATGCTTCACCAGCGTCTTGGGAACGGAGGAGTTCACACCGTACATACTCATGTGGTCGCCATTATAGGTAGCCCACCCCAAAGCCAGTTCCGACAAATCACCCGTACCCACGACAAGTCCGTTCATCTGATTGGCGGCATCCATCAATATTTGTGTCCGCTCCCGCGCCTGACTGTTTTCATAAGTAACATCATGCACTTCAGGATCCATTCCCAGGTCGGAAAAATGTTGCAGGCAGGCATCCTTAATATTTATTTCACGGATAGTGACTCCCAGACTCTTCATCAGGTTAACCGCATTCCTATAGGTGCGTCCGGTGGTGCCGAAGCCGGGCATGGTGATGCCCACGATGCCCTTGCGCGAAAGGCGTAACTTATCAAAGGTTCTGATACATACCAGCAATGCCAGTGTAGAATCCAATCCGCCGGAGATACCCAATACAACGATTTGCGACTGGGTATGCACCAGACGTTTGGCCAGCCCACTCACCTGAATGGCAAATATCTCCTCACACCTTTCGTCCAGCGCCTGTCCCCCCGGAACAAACGGGCTGGCAGATATGGCGCGTGTTATTTCGAACTCCTTCGGTACAAAGAATTCGCAGTCCACGACAACCGGCGGCACCTTCTGTCCGTTGTGTGCGACACTGGCGGCAAAAGTAGTGTTTCTCAATCTTTCTCCACGCAGTTTCTCCACGTCAATTTCACTGATGGTCAATTGCTCTTTCAGAGAGAAACGCTCTCCCTCGGCCAGCAGAAGCCCGTTTTCATATATCATCGTCTTTCCGGCGAAAACCACATCTTGAGTACTTTCGCCAAATCCGCAACCGGCAAACACATAACCGGCCAGGCAGCGTGCACTCTGCTGCGCCACCAATGATTGCAGGTAGGAATGCTTGCCGATTCCCTCGTTGTCCGCGCTCAGGTTGAAGATTATCTCCGCTCCCTGAAGGGCCAGTTCGCTGCTGGGAGGAATCGGAGACCAAAGATCTTCACACAGTTCCACACCGAAACAACAGGAAGGAGTCCGGAACAGGAGATGACGGTTCAGGCGTGCCTGCTGCCCGCAAATGAGCACACACGTGTCCGGATGAACCGCACCGGAAGTAAACCAGCGCTGTTCGTAGAATTCCTTGTAATTGGGCAGATAGGTCTTAGGAACAATTCCCAATATCTTCCCTCTCTGAAGGACAACCGCACAGTTGAGCAGAGTACCCCGGTAAGCGACAGGCAACCCCACGATGGAAATAATGTCCAACGAACGCGTGAAGTTCATCAACCCGATAAGCGCCATCTCCGCCTCGTCAAGTAGCATTTGCTGCGAGAACAGATCCCCGCAGGTATATCCTGTAATACTCAGTTCCGGAAAACAGATAATTTCCACACCTTTGCCTTCAGCCTGCGCTATCAGGCTTTCTATCTGCCGGGCGTTATATTTGCAATCGGCCACTTTCACACTGGGGACAGCCGAAGCAATCCGCACAAAACCGTAGTTCATATACTTCATTTTTAGTTCGGGACAAAGATAGGAAATAAAAATGAGAAAGGGCGTAAGATGGGAAGATAAGGTTGCGGACGAGGGGCTTTGTGAAGACAAACGGGAAAAAAGCATATCAGGTTACTGGATTTTTTCAGGAGAATGTTGTGGACATCCCGCAATTTGTTTTATCTTTGTAATAGCAAAGCGTGCGCAATCACAAAGATTGCCGGCTTAGGCAAAAACGGCCGGTTAAGGCATTAAAGAATTAAATGACTGTTTTTTAATTAACACGTAAAAGTATGGTAAAAAAATTTGTTTGTACGGTCTGTGGTTATATCCACGAAGGTACGGAAGCTCCGGAACAATGTCCGCAGTGCAAGGCGCCAGCCTCAAAATTCAATGAAATGACGGACACCGAACTGACATTCGTGACAGAGCATGTCATCGGTATAGCAAAAGATGTGGACCCTGAGATTAAAAAAGGTCTGCAGGCCAATTTTGAAGGCGAATGCACCGAAGTAGGTATGTATCTGGCCATGAGCCGCCAGGCCGACCGCGAGGGTTATCCCGAAATCGCCGAGGCTTTCAAGCGTTATGCTTTTGAAGAAGCTGACCACGCTTCACGTTTCTGCGAATTGCTGGGCGACATGGTATGGGACACTAAAACCAACCTGAAAAAGAGAATGGAAGCCGAAAGCGGCGCATGTGCCGGCAAGATGGACATCGCCAAGATGGCCAAGGCACAGAACCTGGATGCCATCCACGACACCGTTCACGAAATGGCTAAGGACGAAGCTCGCCACGGCCGTGGGTTCCAGGGCTTGTACAACCGTTATTTCGGCGACAAGTAAATCGTTGCCACTCATATTGCAGCCGGACAGAGGGAAAACTTCTGTCCGGCTATTGTTTTTCTTAGGCTCAGATATTTAGCGGAAGGGAATCTGGCGCAGCAGAAAATCAATGGGGGGATAAAATCAGTTCCAATGCCAAGTCATAGGCAAGGCGCTTGGCAAGCCGTATGCGGTTCACTATGGATAGTGGAGTGCGGTTCACTATAGGTAGTGGAGTGCGGTTCACTATGGATAATGGAGCGTTGTTCACTATGGATAGTGGAGCGTTGTTCACTATGGATAGTGGAGCGTTGTTCACTCACCGAGTCGTAAGTTATTCTTGCCGGAAGTGTTTTCCATATAACATAAAAACAAGAAAGCGGAACTGAAACGCAAATCATCATTGCGTCACAGCCCCGCTGCATATCTGTCACCAGTTGTCGGTAAGCATTCCCCACGCATGCAGGGAAAAACGGAATGCGACTATTCGCTGGCGTTAGCACCTATCTTTTCAGCCACTTCCGGCTTGATTTTATATCTCTTGTTCAGCCCCTTAACAACATCCTTCGTAATATCATATCTGGGATTCACCAACAGCAGGTTATCTCCGGCCTTGCTGATGATGTAGTCAAACTTCTTGGTCTTGTTATACTCTTTCAGGAAAGCCTGGATGGAATCCCGCATTTCATCATTGTATCTTGCCTGCTCGGCTGCAAACTCACTGGTCAGCCGGTCATTCAGTTCCTGCAGATCCTGTTGCTGCTGCGCCAGACGACGCTGGGCGTTCTCCAACTGGTCGCGGGTAGTGAAAGCGTTCGACTCATATTTCTTTTGCAGGTCCATTGCCTGGTTTTGCAGGGCACGTTCCTTTGCGGCCAGCGTAGACCGTATGTTATCGCCTTTTTTGTTCATCAGCAAAGTATAATCCTTGCAGAAGTTGTACTGCGACATGAGAGTATCTATCTCCACGTATGCAAGTCTAAGACCGGCCGGAGCCACCTCAGCTACGGTATCATCTGATGAAATCTCATTGGTGTTTTCCTTGTTTTTGTTGCAGGCTGCAACTGTCATCAACAATGTTGCAGAAACTAATGCGCAACGAATGAACTTGTTCTTTTTCATTGTATTCTATATTACTAACTTTATTTGTCTGAACGCTTTTCCTGGATGCGGTGAGGGTTTTCCTGCCGTTCGGCAAAGTCCATGCTTTGCACGCACATGATACCCCTCTTACGCATGGCAGGACTATGGCCGATATGCGTGTTCGGGAAACGCCCATGCTTCTTGATGAGCAACTTGATGCTCAACAAAACCATGCTTACAGCAATTATTGCAAGGGCAATGAACAGAGTCTCCAACATTTTCCGTATATTTGCGACTGCAAAGATAATCTTATAAATAGAAGCGGCTACGCGCTTTGTTTTGATTTAACCTAATTTAGCAGTGATACTTCTGCAAACAATAAAATATTATTATGAATAGAACTGATTTAAAACCGGCATGTGTATTTGACTGCTTCGCACAAGTGAACCATGTGCCCCGCCCTTCAAAAAAAGAGGGGAAAATGATTGAGTTTCTGATGAACTTCGGCCAAAAGTTGGGACTGGAGACGAAGAAAGACGAATGCGGAAACGTGCTGATACGCAAACCGGCGACACCGGGTATGGAGAACCGCCGGACCATCGTCCTGCAGAGCCACATGGATATGGTCTGCGAAAAGAACAACGATGTTGACTTCGATTTCGAGAAGGATGCCATCCGCACACGGATCGACGGAGACTGGATGCGTGCCGAAGGTACGACACTGGGAGCGGACGACGGTATCGGAGTGGCCATGCAGATGGCCGTATTACAGGCCACGGACATTGAACACGGACCGCTGGAATGCCTGTTCACGGTGGACGAGGAAACCGGACTCACGGGAGCATTCGGATTGCAACCCGGCTTTATGAGCGGCGACTATCTGCTGAATCTGGACTCGGAAGACGAGGGGCAGCTGTATGTCAGTTGCGCCGGAGGAACGCGCACGACAGCCGTATTCACATACGAACCGACCGCCCTCCCCGAAGGGCTCTTTTTCTTTGAACTGAAAGTGAAAGGCCTTACCGGCGGACATTCCGGTGATGACATCGAGAAGAAACGCGCCAATGCCAACAAACTGCTGGCACGCTTCCTGTACACGGCACGCCAGAAATACGACCTATACCTGTGCGACATACAGGCCGGCGGCCTGCACAACGCCATTCCGCGCGAGGCTGCCGCTGTCTGCGCCGTGCCGATGAAAGACAAGGAAAGCGTCCGTGTGGACTGGAACCTGTTCGCAGCCGACGTGGAAGAAGAATACAGCGTAACGGAACCGGGCATCCGGTTCCTGCTGGAAAGTACCGACGCATGGGACAAGGCTGTGGAGCAGCAGGTGACCGCCCGGCTGATTGCCGCTCTGCAGGCCGTCTACAACGGCGTGTTCGCCATGTGCCAGGATATTGACCTGGTGGAGACGAGCACAAACCTGGCCAGCGTGCGCCGCGTGGAAGACGGAAAGATTCTGATACAGACAAGTCAACGAAGCAGTATTCTCAGTGCCCGCCACAACATGAGCGACACCGTAAAGGCGGTATTCGAACTGGCCGGAGCGACGGTAGACGTCGGCGACGGTTATCCGGGCTGGAAAATGAACCCGAAATCCGAACTCTTGCGCGTGGCAGTGGACACTTACAAGGAACTGTTCGGTCGTGAACCGGAAGTGAAAGGCATACATGCCGGACTGGAATGCGGACTGTTCAGTGAAAAGTATCCGGGCCTGGATATGGTTTCGTGCGGCCCCACGCTCCGGGGAGTACATTCGCCCGACGAACGACTGCTTATCCCCACGGTACAGATGGTGTGGGATCATCTGCTGGCCATCCTGAAAAACATTCCGGCGAAAGCATGATGCCACGGCCTCACGTCAGCCCGTGAGACCACATAAGAACCAACGAGAAAACCTCGGATTTAATTTTATACAAATAAAATAATATCCGAGGTTTTCTGTTATATTATATATGTATCGCGAACTTTGCCGCCGTACCTTATTGCAATAACAGATGAAACTTCGCTTCTTATCTTATATAACAGTGGTCTGCAGCCTGCTTTCGACGGTTGCCTTCGTGTCGTGTGACGACACGGACGACTTTACGACAGACCCGGCAAGCATACTGACGTTCTCGGAAGATACCATCCGGTTCGACACGGTAATCACCACCGTCGGTTCCAGCACCCGGCAGATACGGGTGTACAACCGGAACGACAAGGGAGTGCGTATCGCGTCCGTCCGTCTCCTCCACGGCAAGGACTCCCCTTTTCACGTGAACGTAGACGGAGAGTTTCTGCGACCGGAAAACGAGACACAGGCTTTTGATTTCGAAATTCCGGGACAGGACAGTATTTATATCTTTGCGGAAGTCAAGTTGCCGGAGCGACAGACGGACATTCCGTTCCTTATGACGGACTCCCTGATATTCCGGTTGGAAAACGGAAGGGAACAATGGGTCGTACTAAAAGCGACTGGTCAGGACGCCTGGCACTGGCATGCCCGGACAGTTGCCCGGGACACCACACTCACCGCCGGCCGGCCCTTTGTCATATACGACAGTCTGTGTGTGGCGGAAGGGGCAACCCTGACACTGGAAGCCGGCGTACAGCTATACTTCCATAACGATGCCGAACTACGGCTACACGGGCGGATGGAGGTGCGCGGCACACTGGACAAACAGGTCGTATTCCGCGGAGACCGTACCGACAGACTCTTCGACTATCTCCCGTACGACAACACCCCTTCCCGATGGGGCGGCATACATATATATAAGGAAAGCCGGGACAACCGCTTCCGCTATGCGGATATCCACAGCGCCACATACGGAATCTTCTGCGACAGTACGGGTACGGACGAAATGAAACTCTGGATGGAAAACTGCATCTTGCACAATATCGGAGGCGACGGGCTCACGCTGCTGGATTGCACCGCTACGGTTGCAAACACGCAGGTGAGCAACACATTGGGCGATTGCATCTATGTCGTCGGAGGAGACACGGAGTTCATCCATTGCACCGTGGCCCAGTTTTACCCTTGGGAGGCGGGACGGGGCAAAGCTCTCCGGCTGGGAAACACGCGTTTCGGCGTATACTACCCCTTGAAAAGGTCGGTATATCTCAACTGTCTGATTACGGGCTACGGCGAGGACGTGATGCAGGGAGAATGGGGCGACGACACGGAAGATCAGTGGAATTATTACTTCGGCCACAGCCTGCTCAACACGGTGGAGAGCGACGACGAGCAGCGCTTTGTGAACATTCTTTACGACAACGGCGACGTCACTCCCCTACGCGAAGGACAGTTCCGGAATTTCGACACGAAGAACTTCCTCTACGATTTCCGGCTGAAAGCCGATTCGCGCGCCCGCAACCTCGGAAGTCCGGAAGCAGCACAATATTATCCGACCGATTTCTATGGTAACGACCGTACCCGGGAAGCGGCTCCCTGCGCCGGTTGTTACGAATTTACGGAGACGGACGAATGAAAACATTGCTTGCTCTCTGTATGTTTCTTGCGTGCGGAAGCATCCGGCTGAAGGCTCAGTCTCCGTTGCGCTTCATGACCTACAATGTAGAGAATCTGTTTGATACAAAACCAGACAGCGGCAAGATGGACACTGAGTTTTTACCGGAATCGCCCCGCCACTGGACTCCGTGGCGTTACTGGCGAAAACTCAACCGGCTGGCTCAAACCATTATTGCCGTCGGAGAGAAACATCCTCCGGTCTTTGTCGCCCTGTGTGAAGTAGAGAACGACAGCGTATTGCACGATCTGACCTGCCGTTCTTCTTTGCGGGCGGTAGGCTACCGGTATGTAATGACGGACTCTCCGGACAGACGGGGTATAGACGTGGCCTTGCTATGGCAGCCGGAGAGATTCCGGCGGTTGTCTTCTTATGGCATCCGTATCCCTTCGGCTGAAAACGGCTTCACCCCCACACGGGACATTCTGTATGCAAAAGGCTTGCTGTCTACCGGAGACACGCTACACATACTGGTGTGCCATCTCCCCAGTCGGGCGGGAGGACTACGCTCTGCACAGAAACATCGCCGGCTGGCTCTGTCCGTAGTCCGCGGAACGGTAGATTCTCTGTCGGCTCTCCATCCGGACGCCCTGATTCTGGTGGCCGGTGATTTGAACTCCTACCCCGGCGAAAAGATGTTACGGGAAACTTTGGGCGCCTCGTACGGAAAGAACCGGGAACCTTCCGGACGCTGCGTACTGCACTCACTGACCACCAGTCGGACGCGAGGGCTCAACGGCACCCGCGGAACCTACCGTTATCAGGGTGAATGGAGCTGCCTGGACCACATATTGGTATCCCCCGCCCTGTATGAGGGACGCGGAACTTACCGGACAAGCCGGGAACGCACAATAATAGCGGACTTTCCTTTCCTGCTGGAGCCGGACATCACTCACGGCGGTCTGCACCCTTTCCGCACCTATCGGGGACCTGCATACCACGACGGTTACAGCGACCATCTTCCCCTATACACAGATCTCTGGAGTACACACAACGCTCCGGAGTAAATGAACAATCAATGAAATGTGAACTGCAGTCTCTTTGTTATTTACCCAACGACTTGAACATCTTGGCTATGCAGCGCTTTTTTTGTTCCATGTTGGGATGGACATAGAGATTCAGGGTCGTGGTAATGTTGGAATGCCCTAACAAAACACTCACTGTCTTATAGTCGCATCCAGCCTCAATGCAACGTGTGGCAAAACTATGGCGGAGTCCGTGGTACTTCAATTTTGGGATGTTGAGCCTGGCCATTAAATTATTGTAATAATTGCGATATGTACGTGGTTCCGTTGGTTTTTCATTATTGCTGAGCATATAGAAATCGTTATTGACTACCTTTTTCAGAGGCTTAACCATAGCCAGTAATTCCTTACTCATAGGTATCTCGCGGCAGGAGTTTTTTGTCTTGGGTGTGTTGATGATAAGTTCGGTATGCTTCTTCTCTCCCTCAATCACATAGATGCGTTCAATGGTGCGGCTGACCGTTATTGTACCGTCTGCCACATTGATATCACTCCATTTCAAAGCACATATTTCTCCGATGCGTAGCCCTGTACTAAGGCTGACATAGACGCCAAATCCCATAAAAGTGAAATGACTTTGAATGTAGTCTAAAATCTTTCTGTGATTAGCTACAGATAACACTTCCATTTCCTTCTTGAAGGAGGTTGTGGGATACTTTATGTCCCATTCATAATAGTTCATCCATTCGTTCTTTACCCCGAACTTCATCACCATTTTGAGAACTATCAGAATGTCCTTGACGGATTTGACACTCAATCCTTTCTCCAACTTTTGCAAGACGAATGCCTGCACTTCCTTCTCATGGAGCGAATCACTATCCCCAAAAGATGGAATAATGTGATTCTCCAAGATTAACACATAAGCTGCCATTGTAGACTGCTTCACATAGGGGCGCTTATACTCTTTCCAAGCTACCGCAATTTTTCTAATTGTCTTGTTGTTCATATTGTTATTTAATAATAAGGTCTATAATTAGGGAAATATAATAAGCAATGTTCCACCTTTGCGCTTCCCCGGCTTTACTGACGAGTGGGAAGAA
>CAZIMK010000039.1:0-27749 GCA_964540455.1 uncultured Paraprevotella sp. | reverse complement strand
ACTTCGACGCAAACTGCAAGCCGGAAAATCGTCGTGATGATTACGACGTAATTGTCACAACAGAAGTCCTTGCCGAAGGCGTCAATCTCCATCGCTCTAATGTCATTCTCAATTATGAAAGTACGAAATGCATAAATCCTATGTGCTTGAATTATTCAGGCCCCTTGCCCTCGGACGAGGAGGTGGGTTTAGAAAAGACGGACGAGTTACTCCTCTATCTAAAATATCAAGTTCTGTGTTAGCTCCAATGATGCTTGCATCCAAAACACCTTTAGAACAGCGCAAGTTCTCAAATATGCTCTAAAAAAATTGGGAACTAAACAAAAACGAAGATGAATAACAGAGTAATAAGTGAGTACCTCGAATCTCTAAAAGAGGATGATGAACTCGATTATATATTTCCCATTCTTTTAGAAAGCATGGGCTTTCAAATTGTATCCACTCCCAAGAATTCCAAAGGACATTCTCAGTATGGGAAAGATGTGGTCGCAATTGGAAAAGATGAGAAAGGACGGAAATGCAAATGGTATTTTGAGTTAAAGGGAAATGCCGCAAAGGATATAAATGACCATACATTCAATTGTCATGATGGAGTGAGGGAGTCTATATTAGCCGCAAAAGATGTAGAATTTAAAGACTCCTCAATCCCAGATTTAGTGTCTTTGCCTACTAAGTATGTATTTGTTCATAATGGTATTCTACAAGAGAATACTCGAGTCCAATTTCATGCGTTTATTAAAAGAGAATTCCCCAATAACAACTTTGAACGTTGGGACATCGAAAAGCTTACAGATCTTTTTTTTAAGCATTTATTTGATGAGTGCCTATATCGTGACGAGAATTCATATCGTTTGGTAAAGCGTATATTGGTCATGTATGATGCTCCAGGTTGGGATGTCAGTGAGTTTGAAAAGCTCATTGATATTCAGCTTTCGTATTGCCCAAATAATCGGTCACAACCAAGACTCTTAAGCAAATGCTTTTCCTCTATAAACCTTATGTTGGCTATTCTATTTAAGGAAGGTCAACGGATTAATAATTTTTTACCTGTAAAAAGAGCGTCCGATATTGCTGTACTAAAGGTATGGGCATGGGTACTTAAAAATAATAAAACCGCAAATCAAAAAATCTTAGGTCTATTCGGTAAAATTGTAAAGCTACATCTGGATGTTTATGCGAAATACTTGGATAAATTAATCCCAGTGGCAACGCAATACAAGGGTTTATATTGAGCTTTTAGCTCTTGTTCTCTCTTATCAGAATACCGCCAAAATTCAAACGTGTGAGAACAAGCTGTCTGGAAGTTCACGCTGATAGGGCGTGGACTATTCTGTGTTTGTCACACGTATAGGTCACTTGGCGGTAACCACAGATTAGGCAAGCGAAAAGAATGGGCACGCCTTTTTCATATCCATTCAGTAAAAATGAATAAACTAAAAACTTTACTCCTATTATTTCCCGTTCTATTTTTATGTTTCGGGATGAAGGCTTTCGCTTATGATGTGTGTATAGACGGAATCGATTATGATATCAATACTACTTATTACAATAAAGGGGTGTATTTATGAGTTTACCCTTATTGTTTAGAAAGTTTAACATTCTCTATTGTAAACGTTGTACACTAAAACACCCGAAAATCCGTGAGGACTATCGGGTGTTTGTTGGCTTCTTATTAACCTTGTTGAGGTGGTAGAGCCGTGATTGTATTTTTCACATCTGTACTTATACCACGATTTGTAAGACTTTCTATTTGTTGTACTATATTTTGCTGAGATTGACCTACGTTGTCAAGACTTTCAAGAATTTGCCCTAAATTATCATTCAGAAGAGCGTTTGTATCAGACAGACTTTTTGATGTCCCTTTGATAATCTCAGCAGCTGTATTTATTTTTTCAAACTGCTGATGAATTTCATTATTTGAGTTGTAAGTATATTGTATAGCGAATATTGAGAGCGTTATTGACAATAATGTTGAACAAACTGCTATATAATCTAATAATTTTTCATTATCAATTATTTGGTTGGTAATAAATGAATGCAATTAGTGCAATGATGGTTAAGCCTAAAAGACTTATTAACCACCAAAAGTGCGGCGATTTAGTCATGGCTTAATTTACTTTGTTGTTCCCTAAAATATTCTATGACAATCCTTAATAAAGCTAAACATCGTTCAAACATTAAATCTATCCCATCTCGTGAGTATATAAATTGGTCTGCTGCAACCCAAATCATACCTTCTTGATTAATGTAGGTCTTTGCAACTTTGAATTTTAGATTCAGCTCATTTACTAATTGGCTATATCTGTCCTCTTTGTCTTCAATTTTGAAGATATTCGGCAAAATTAGTCTAAAATAGTTTGGGTCTGACTTTTCATACACGAACAGATAATATAACCCATCAAATTGAAATGTTAGTTGTCCATCTATTTCAGTTGTAGGGGTAATATCCTTTGTTTTGAGATATTGTTTGAATTGACTGAGCATTTGCAAATTATTTTGGAGGGTTTATATGTATTTACCCCAGCCGTTATATTTTTTTAACACTTGATATTATTGAATTGTCATTCAATTATTTATCTCTTACAAACGCCTAATTCCCACAGATTTTAGGCGTTTTTTATATGGGTTATATAACTCTGCGAAGTTATATAATAAAGACATATCACGATACTCTATTGATAACCCCAAATTTCTTTCCAATATTCCAAAGAGAAAGGAGGTGTTAAAATAGATGACTAAGAACAAAACCAAATTTGAATGGGTCAAGGTTAGGACTTACCCCATAATTATTGATGGTAAATGGGCGTTTGAAACGCTTTACAAAAAAGTTTATCATTAAGTTTTGAACCGCTCTTATCGTGATATGTATTATTTTTCGCAAAGAAATTTTTGTCACCAAAGTTAATAAACCCAACCCCAAACAGGTTGGACTATGAACGAATTAAACTTTGGACGATTTAACTCGCTGTATGACTTCTTTGAAGCCTTTCCAACGGAAGAAAGTTGCATCGCTTTCCTTGAAAGTAAACGTTGGGAGAATGGAGTGGTATCTCCTTACGACCCGATGTCAAAGGTTTACCGCCGTGGCGATGGTATGTATCGGTGTAAGAACACGGGCAAAAATTTCAATGTCAGAGTAGGTACTATATTTGAAGGCACCAAGTTGCCACTTCGCAAGTGGTTTATGGCTATCTATTTGATATGTAATCATAAGAAGTCTATCTCTGCCACACAATTAGCAAAAGATATTAGCGTCACGCTTAAAACAGCATGGTTCCTGCTGCACAAGGTTCGCAGGACTTTTCATTTCATCCACAAAGAGAAGTTAGACGGAGAAGTTGAACTTGATGAAACATTCGTTGGTGGAAAGAATAAAAACCGTCACGCAAATAAGAAGGTTAAGAATAGCCAGGGCAGAAGTTTTCGGGATAAGGTTTCTGTACTCGGTATGCTGCAACGTGGCGGAAACGTGATTTGCAAGGTGGTAAATGACACTTCTGTTCGTTCTCTTACACCGCCTATACTTAGGACTGTAAAACGCAGTGCAACGCTCTATACTGATGAATGGTGCGGTTATGATAAAGTACGCAGATTGTATCATACGGAAATGGTTGACCACGGAAAAGGTCTATATGTAAATGGTAATGCCTATACTAATAGCATTGAAGGATTTTGGGGCAATTTCTGCAAGCGTGTTGTCAACGCCATATACAACTGGGTTAGTAAGAAATATATGCAGCGATATTTTGATGAATTCTGCTTCCGCTATAATACTCGCAAAGTTAATAACCGAGAAAGGTTTGAAACTGCGATTGTAAATTCTGTGACTGTATTTAGAGGGTGAGGAAAGACAGGGAATAATGAGGAATAACGGGGAGGATTATTGTGATTTACAGTGATTATGGATTTTAACACTTTGGTGGGTGGTATTTGTGCAGAATTTCTACAGATTTTCGCACTTTAGTAGTATCGTTGATTGTAATAGAATCAGATACCTTAGCTGCCGAAATCATGAAGGTCGAAATGCATAGGCATATCATTACTATGACTATTCCAATCATCCTGAATTTCATTGTATTTTGTGATTTTCTTGAGTTGTGAGTCTCTATATTCATAACGTCTTTGTTTATTATACCAGTCAGTTTGTTACATCGGTTCTTTTCTGCTTTTATTCCTCTTATTGTTCTTTTTAGAGGACACAAATCCGAAATCTGCGAAATCAGGGAACCAATCAGTTTGATAATGTATATGTGCTAGGTGTTTAAGAAAACGATAAGATGTCCCATCCGTTTTAAGCTTAATTGGAGTATAGTCCTTCTTTAAATATTGTGGAAGTTCTTTCAACTCTTTAGGTAACGAAAAACTTGTCTCTACAGCTATCTCATTATATAGACGCTTAGAAAACAAAAGCATCTCAAGGTCCGGCAATTCAACAGGGTATGATATTTGTAAATTAATATCCTCTTTAATCACAAGTTCATAAAGTTTCTTATATAACTCATCAGCATTAATCCAATGTAATAATTCTGCTAATATGGTTAAAAGAAGAGAAGATTCATCGTGATAGTTAGGGGATTTAACAAACACACTTTTCGCAAGTTCTTGTCTACTACCATATAATTCAGGGAACATACCACTGTCTTGTTTGCGAATTAAGACATTAACAACCATCCGAATAATCCAGTCACCTATCGTTGTGTATATTTCTTCAGTAGGTGGTTGTACCGTCATTACATATTTTATTACAAATAAGATAGGTATAGAGTGGGTATCTAATAATGGAATGTCAAAGCCTGAATTACAGTTTATGATTCGTAAAACTAATTCTATGCCAGAATGATCAAAATTTTGCCGTTTTTCATAAGGTATATATTCCCTAATAGCTAAATGATAATATATCACATCACTTATGAAATCAAAGCATCTAAGGGGATAAAGAATGTTCTCAGACTGAAGACCATTGACCCAATATATTATATGTTCATTTCAAGTTCATTGGAACGGAAACGCTTCTTCGGGTTATTACTGTTTTGTTTTAATTCTAACCTTTGGGAAACGTCACTCTGCGAGCAATCGAAATTCCCTGTTGCGTTCCTTCGTCATCTGTCTGTTTGCGACCTCCTTTTCTAAAACGGTTATTACTATTTCAATGCCATATCGCACAAAGGTAGTCTTTTCGGATGAAACATTGCACATCTTTTATCGGAAAAATCAGGAGCAGCAGAAAAATAGCGGAAAGGAGAATCGGACACGAATTCACGGGAAAGATCGGTTGCATCCCCGGTTCTGGCGTGAAACATTATCCAATATTATCGCATTTTCCAATTTGCTTTCAGCGCTTCGTCATACCGTATTTGGGCGGACTTTCATTCAGTACTGGATTGCACCTTTATTCAGTACTGAATCAGGGGTTCATTCAGTACTGAATCAGGGGTTCATTCAGTACTGCATCATACCCTCATTCAGTACTGTATTAAGGTCTCATTCAGTACTGCATCACACCCTCATTCAGTACTGAATGAAAGTGTGTCGAAACAAGATTGAAAACGTCGACACTCTTCGACGCTTTTCTACACTTGAATCATCATTCATAATGGACAACTATCCGGAGACTGTTATTGTAATTATCGTAATGTCGTCATCCAAACTACAATGAAGTATTCATTCAAACTTAAGTGACATGTTCATTCAAACTTAAATGCGAACATCAGGAATACTATCCTTGGGGGATAAGGAATACCCTACACATAGTTTGGAGGAAAAAGGCTTCAATGGTTCAAACTGTTTGATTACCAGAGATAAATGGTTCATTTATCCTTCAGTTTCCCTTCATCTATCCTTCAGCTTTTTCCGCCGCCGGGGGCAGTTACCGCTAATTCCTGAACCATTACGCACTGATAATCAGCAAGTATGAACCATTGCTGAACCATTTGTGAACCATTACTCGTTGATAATCAGTGAGTCTGAACCATTGAAGACTATTTCCGCCAACATCTGTGTATAGGAATCGCCCCGTTTGGTTGTACCGGCAACCAATATACGGAACACATTGTACTTCAAAGAGTAATGGTTCAGGATGACGCCCGCGGCGGTCGGGAACAAGTATCTGGTAGTGCAGAATTAGGCGGCGGGCAGTGTATTCCCGCTGGTTTTCTACTGAGCCTATTTTTAGGATACAATTACATAAAGCTGTTGAGGCTAATAGTCTGGACTTTAGAGTCTTTTTTCAAAGTTTTAAAATAAATCTATTTTTCCAAAAGACTCTCAACCTCACTTTTTAGCAATGGCATGTGGTTGATGACAATACCACATAAGTATATCGGTGAGGTATTTGCGCAGTTTCCTATCCATATATCAAGAGTTTTGTTTCTTCAAGTTCCTCTTTGAAGTATGGGTTTTTAACAGCAGATTCATCCACCAAATCAACATCTCTGCCGAACAAAGATTTCAGTGCATTATACAAATCAAAGAAATTATCGGCATAATTGTTGTGGTCAATCTCTGAATTGAAATTGACAAGGATATCTACATCACTCTGCTTATTAAAACTTGGAGTTAAGATAGACCCAAAAGCATACAATTTACTAACCTTATATTTTCGGCATAAGGCAAACAACTTTTGAAGATTGTCATTTATGAGGTGCATTAATCTATGATTTATCTAATGGCAAAGTTAACGTTTTTATGTATAATAACAAAATCCTATGCTTTTCACTACCTTAGGGTACAAATAGAGGGTACAATTTGACGCAATTTTGTGAAACAATACAATATTCAGCCGTTTATATTCTTGGCATTAAAATATAAACGACTGAATATAAAATAGCTTAGACCGCCAATCGTTTTGAAATCATTCCCACTCGATGGTCGAAGGCGGTTTGGAGGAAATGTCGTAGCAGACCCTGTTCACTCCCTTCACCTTGTTGATTATATCGTTGCTCACCTTAGCCATGAAGTCATACGGCAGGTGTGCCCAATCGGCCGTCATGGCATCCGTGCTCGTAACCGCACGCAGAGCCACGGGATGTTCATAAGTGCGCTCGTCACCCATCACTCCTACGGAACGCACCGTAGAAAGCAATACCGTACCAGCCTGCCATATCTGGTCGTAGAGCGATACTTCTATCTCGCCGTCGGTCATCGTGGCCGGAACTCCGGCCGCCAGCACCTTACGCGCTTCCTCGCCGGAAAGGTGTACCTTGTAGTCACGCAGACCGCGGATGTAAATGTCATCGGCATCCTGAAGGATACGCACCTTCTCGGGAGTTATATCCCCCAGAATGCGCACAGCCAACCCCGGACCGGGGAACGGATGGCGCGTAATAAGATGTTCGGGCATCCCCATCTGACGACCCACACGGCGCACTTCGTCCTTGAACAGCCATTTCAGAGGTTCGCAAAGTTGCAAGTGCATCTCTTCGGGCAGACCGCCCACGTTGTGATGACTCTTGATGACCTTGCCCGTGATGTTCAGGCTTTCGATACGGTCGGGATAGATGGTTCCCTGCGCCAGCCATTTGGCACCCGTTATCTTTTTTGCCTCGGCATTGAACACTTCCACAAAGTCACGGCCTATAATCTTGCGCTTCTGTTCGGGATCGGTCACTCCCTCGAGATCTTTAAAGAACTTGGCCGAAGCATCCACACCGATGACGTTCAGTCCCAAGCATTCGTAGTCGTGCATCACGTCGCGGAACTCATTCTTACGTAGCATGCCGTGGTCCACGAATATACAGGTGAGGTTGCTGCCGATGGCTTTGTTCAGCAACACGGCAGCCACAGATGAGTCCACACCGCCGCTCAGGCCCAGTATGACACGGTCGTCGCCCAGCTGCTCTTTCAGCTCCGCCACCGTAGTGTCCACAAACGAAGCGGCACTCCAATCCTGCCGTCCGCCGCAGATATCCACCACGAAGTTCTTCAGCAACAGGGTTCCCTGTACGGAATGGAACACTTCCGGATGAAACTGCACGCCCCACAACTTCTCCCCTTCGGCCTGATAAGCCGCATTCACAACCTTGTCCGTCGAGGCTATGACCCGGAAGCCTTCCGGCAGCGCCGTAATCGTGTCTCCGTGGCTCATCCACACCTGGGAATGGTCGTCAAATCCCTTTAACAGGGGATTCTCCTTATCGAAGCTCTCCAGACGGGCACGGCCATATTCACGCGTCCCGGCCGGTTCCACCTTGCCGCCCAGCGCATAACTCATGAACTGCGCCCCATAGCAGATGCCCAGCACCGGATACTTGCCCCTGATTTCGGACAGGTCTATCCGGAACGCCTCTTTGTCGTACACGCTGAAAGGCGAACCGCTCAGAATCACGCCGATGACAGAAGGGTCGTCCTTCGGAAACTTGTTATAAGGAAGGATTTCGCAGAAAGTATCCAGTTCGCGCACTCTGCGACCAATCAGCTGCGTGGTCTGAGAGCCGAAATCAAGGATGATGATTTTCTGTTGCATAATTTATAGATGTATTAAATACTTGATTGATGTACAAAAGTACGGAATTTCTTCGGAATAAACGAATAAAACGGGAAGGCATTACTCCACATACAGCACCAGCCCCTTAAGATATTCCCCCTCGGGATGGTAAATGTTTATCGGATGGTCGGCCGGCTGATGAAGCTGATGAAGGATGCGGACACTGCGGCCGCTCATCGCCGCAGCCGTGAAAACGGCCGTGCGGAAATTGTCTTTCGTCACCACTTGCGAACAGCTGAACGTGAAAAGGATGCCGCCGGGCTTTATCTTCTCGAAGGCTTTCGCATTGAGTTTCGTGTATCCCTTCAGGGCATGGCGCAGGGCGTCTTTGTGCTTGGCAAAGGCCGGAGGGTCGAGTATAATCAGGTCGTAGTCGCGCCCCATCGTGTCCAGATACTTGAATGCGTCTTCGGCAAAGGCCTGATGGCGGGGATCGCCGGGGAAGTTGAGCGCGATGTTCTGGTTCACCAAGTCCACCGCTTTGGAGGAACTGTCCACAGAATGCACCAGACGGGCACCGCCACGCATCGCGTACACACTGAAACCGCCCGTGTAGCAGAACATGTTGAGCACGCTGCGCCCGCCCGAATAATGCTCCAGCAGCGAACGGTTGTCGCGCTGGTCGACAAAAAAGCCCGTCTTCTGTCCTTTCATCCAATCGATATGGAATTTCAGTCCGTTCTCCAGTGCGACATTATCGGGACTTCCTCCGCGCAGGAAACCGTTTTCCGCGCCAAGGTCCGCCTTATAGGGCAGAGTGGTCTCGCTCTTATAATAAACATTCTCCACCGCACCGTCGGTCGCCCGCACAAGGGCTTCCGCTATGTCCTCCCGGCAATGGTGCATACCCACGCTGTGCGCCTGCATGACGGCCGTCTTTCCGTACACATCGACCACCAGTCCGGGCAGATTGTCTCCCTCGCCGTGCACCAGCCGGTAGGTATCGTTATCAGAACGGGCCGCCACTCCTATCGCCACTCTCATGCCGTATGCGCGACGCAACCACTGTTCCCAGTAGGCCGCATCCACCGCCGCATCCTCGAACGACAGGACACGCACGGCGATAGAACCTATCTGCCAGTGGCCGACAGCGATGAAACGCCCGTCCGCCGTGAGCACGCGCACAAGCTCGCCCTCTTCCGGCTGGCCGTCTATATGATGAACCGCCCCCGAGAACACCCAGGGATGAAAGCGCATCAGGCTTTCCTCTTTTCCTTTTTTCAGGTATAAGTTTCTATACATTATTATATATACATTAATCGGACTCTTCTGTTCCGGCGGCTGATGTTTCCGGCTCCGGCATCCTCACCAGTTCATACAGGCCGGTTTCTTCCATGACTTTCAATTCCCTGTACAGGCGCACACAGGCCCACGCGTCCGTAGCTGCATACCGCTGCTGCCCTTCCGTCAGGACATCCGCCTCCCAGTTGGTCAGCCTCTGCCCCTTGCTTATTTTCCGCCCGAAGACATTGGCATACAGTTTCTGCAGGCTCATGTCCTCGATACCGAACTTTTTCACCCAATCCTGCAACTCGACGAAACCGCCGGGAGCGAAGTCGCCCAGCCCGTGAAGAGACTGGAAATCATCGCGCAGGGAGAGTCCTACCTTGCACACGCCGCTATCCTGCAACAGGCGCTGGATGGAGGGCGTCATGCCGATACGGTTCAGACGGAACAGGAAACAAGTGTCATCGGTGGATATCTGCAACAAAGCTACTTTGTGCATCTGCCCTTTCCGGAACGAGGGACGCGTCTCCGTATCAATGCCCAACAGGGGAAACGACATCAGATAGTCCACGGCCTTATCTGCCTCACGCTCATTCTGAATGACAAATATCCGTCCCTCAAACAGTTCACGGGGTAACCCGGCTATCGTCTCCTTGTCTATCTTGTTGTGTATGATTCTCATGCTTTCCGTTTTCCTGTTTCCCATTGTCAATCCTCCGGATGTCCGTGATGCCCGCAATGACATTCCCCGTCGTGGCAGCCACAATCCTCTTCCATATCTTCTTCCGAAGCGGAAAGTGCGTACCGCACTCTGTGCAAAGCACGCAACGTATCGACCAGCGTCTGCCCCCAATACAGTTCAAAGCGGCATGCCACCACGGCCACGGCCTCGTTCATGTTGTCCTCGTTGCTTGTCTGATAGGCTCCCACGAAATTGCGGACAGCCTGATAGATGTCGGCCAGACCTTCCGAAACGGTTTTCACCTCCGGTTCACCGTGGCTCGCCGACTCCTCGTCGCACAAGTCCAGATAGGCATCGCTCTCCCCCATCACTCCGGCAATCGTCGCACGCAGCCATTCGTAGTCCTGCTCCGTGACAAACTCCTCCATCCAGAAATCCTCCTGTTCCTCCCTGCGGGGCAACAATGATATTTTCAAATATAGCAAAGGCAACAGTTTGAGGACCGTCTCAACGAATTCTGGCCGACGGCGATGTTCCGACTGTTCGAGATAAGCGCAAAACTCGGCTCCCACCGTCACAAACTCAATCACATCCCGTGCATACACCGTTGAATACCGTTCTTCCATAAAAGTCTTTTGTGTTTCTTTGTCTTGTTCCGGACGGCAAAGTTATAAAAAATAGAAGTAAAAAATAGAAAGATTGGGGGATTTGATTTACTTTTGCAATAGTTTTTGTAAACACACCCCGTAATGACCAAGAAAAAAAATAATACCGTACAGACTACCAAACTCGGCAATAAAACAACCGTGCCCCGTAGCGGTACAGGAAAATCCGAGAAGAAGACTGCGGAACCAGCGAAACAGCCAGAAGACAATTCCATAAGTCTCAAAGAGACCGTCCGGTTCATCTGCGGACTGTTCCTGCTGGTCATGGCCCTGTTCATGATACTGTCTTTCATTTCTTATCTGATGACGGGAGGCGACGATCAGGGGCTGGTTGAAAAAGGAGGTATCTGGAAAGGCTATTCCAATCATGCCGGCGCATTGGGCGCCAAATGCGCCCACTACTGGATAGACGAGTGTTTCGGATTCGGCGCTTTCTTCCTGCCGCTGCTACTGCTTATGGCCGCCATGAAACTGACGCGCGCCTACAAAGTGCGCTTTTGGAAATGTTTTCTCAACTACACGTTCCTCATGTTCTGGTTCTCCGTCAGCGGCGCTTTCTTTCTGACCGGCATCTTTGCGGAGCGGCAAGGATGGGAATATATCAATCCCGGCGGACGGCACGGACAGTTCATCAGCGAATGGCTGACAAACTATACCGGTCCGGTTATCACTTTCGCCATTCTGCTGCTGACGGCCATCGCCTACCTGGCTTATCTGAGCAGCCGGACGATACAGGCCATACGCAAACTGCTTAATCCCACGGAATACATCAAAACACATTTAATCCGGAAAAAGGACAGTGTAACCGGCGAACAGCAGGAACAGACACAGGACGTGACGACTGTAACGGAAGAGATCGGCACTCCCGCAGAGGAGGAACAACCGTACACCGGGCAAGACGATGCCGCAGACACGGAGACAAATGCGACCATCGACTTTGACCTGGAGAACAACAGGCAGGAACCGCAGACGGAGGAAAGATACGATGAAGAGGCGGAGAACGAATCTACGGACGGAAATGACGAGGACACGGGAGACTGCGGAACAGACAACAGCATCGACCTGGACATAGAACAGACGGTGGACGAGGAAGTGGCCGACGAGGAAGGCCGCGGTGCACTGGAACCGTATGACCCGAAGCTGGACCTGGAGCATTACCAGTATCCGGTCCTGCAGTTGCTCGACAAGTATTCCGACAACGGAAGCTCCATCGACATGGAGGAGCAGAACAAGAACAAGGACCAGATTATCGACGTACTCCAGAACTTCGGTGTGGGCATATCGTCCATCAAGGCCACCGTCGGTCCCACCATCACGCTGTACGAAATAACGCCGGCCAAAGGCGTGCGTATCTCCAAAATCCGTAATCTGGAGGACGACATCGCACTAAGCCTGAGCGCACTGGGCATCCGTATCATTGCCCCGATACCGGGTAAAGGCACCATCGGTATCGAAGTGCCGAACGCCCGCCCGCAAATGGTGTCGATGGAAAGCATTCTCAACAGCAGGAAATTCCAGGAAACAGAGTTCGAACTGCCCATCGCCCTGGGTAAAACCATCACCAACGAAGTCTATATGGTGGACCTAGCCAAGATGCCCCACCTGCTCGTGGCCGGTGCTACAGGACAGGGTAAGTCCGTCGGTCTGAACGCCATCATCACTTCTCTGCTGTACAAGAAACATCCGGCGGAACTGAAATTTGTCATGGTGGATCCGAAAAAGGTGGAGTTCAGTATCTACAGCCCTATCGAGAACCACTTCCTGGCCAAAGTGGCGGACGACTCGGGAGAATCCATCATCACGGACGTGAACAAGGTGGTGCAGACCCTGAAGAGTCTGTGCTGCGAGATGGACACCCGCTACGACTTGCTGAAAAAGGCACGCGCCCGCAACGTGAAGGAATACAACGCCAAATTCAAGAACCGCCAGCTGAATCCCGAGAACGGCCATCGGTTCATGCCCTACATCGTGGTTATCATCGACGAGTTCGGCGACCTCATCATGACGGCAGGCAAGGAAATCGAACTGCCCATCGCCCGTATCGCCCAGCTGGCCCGCGCCGTGGGCATCCACATGATTATCGCCACCCAGCGCCCCACGACCAACATCATCACCGGTACCATCAAGGCAAACTTCCCGGCGCGCATGGCTTTCAAAGTAAGCGCCATGATAGACTCCCGCACGATTCTCGACCGTCCGGGTGCCAATCAGTTGATTGGACGGGGCGACATGCTCTTCTCTTCCGGCACCGACCCGGTACGCGTGCAATGTGCTTTCGTAGATACGCCGGAAGTGGAACGCATCACGGCCTACATAGCCCGGCAGCAGAGCTACATCGGTCCGTTCGAACTGCCCAAAGTGGAAATGGAAGGAGACGATGACAGCGGACCGAGCAATGTGGACATGGCTCATCTCGACCCGATGTTCGAGGAAGCAGCCCGCCTGATAGTCGCCACCCAACAGGGATCCACCTCCATGATACAACGCAAGTTCGCCATCGGCTACAACCGGGCCGGACGGCTGATGGACCAGTTGGAGAAAGCCGGCATCGTGGGAGCCGCACAGGGGAGCAAACCCCGCGAGGTGCTCTGTATTGACGAGACGGATCTGGAAATGAAACTGAACAATCTGAGATAAATGCAGCATATCGCCATGAAGAAAACGAATTTCCTGCTGTTCGCATTATTATGTTTCGCTTCGTGTCTGCACGCCCAAAAGGACGCACGGGCACGTAAAATACTGGATGCGGCGGCAAACACTTTTGCCAAAGGAGGCGGAATCAGTATCGGATTCCGGGCCGACACATTCAACGGTGCGGAAATACAGGGAAGCACAGACGGACAGATGAATATCAAAGGCAATAAATTCCATCTGGATACCAAGCAGGTTGTAACCTGGTTCGACGGAAAAACGCAATGGAGCTACCTGCCCGAGAATGAAGAAGTGAACATAAGCACTCCCACCCGGGAAGAGATCCAGTCCATGAATCCCTATGCCTTCATCGGGCTTTACAAAAAAGGATTCAATTACACCGTGAAAGAAAGCACGCTGCGCGGAAAGGCCGTATACGAAATAAGCCTGACGGCAGAGAAACCCGGTCAGGACATCCAGGAGATACGTCTCGATGTGGAAAAGACAAAGTATACCCCTATGTGCGTCCGCATACTGCAGAACGGAACATGGACCCGCATCGTCATCAACGAATATGCCGACAGGCAGAAATTCACTGACGCTGACTTCCGGTTTGACAAGAGTCTTTATCCCGAAGCGGAGATCATCGACCTGCGCTGACGCGCCCCATGACTAACATTATTCCAACAAACTAAAAACATAACCATTATGGAACACATTCGCTGTTTAATCATAGGTTCCGGCCCGGCCGGATATACGGCGGCCATTTACGCGAGCCGCGCCAATCTGACTCCCGTACTGTACGAAGGCATACAGCCCGGCGGACAACTGACCACGACGACAGAAGTGGAAAACTTCCCCGGCTATCCGGAAGGCGTAGACGGCACGACACTGATGGAAGACCTGAGAAAGCAGGCTGAACGCTTCGGTGCAGACATCCGCAGCGCCATCGCCGTAAAAACCGACCTGAGCCAGCCGCCTTATAAAGTGACATTCGACGACGACAGTGAAGTGGAAACCGACACGCTGATTATCGCCACCGGAGCCTCCGCCAAATACCTGGGACTGGAAGACGAAAAGAAATATGCCGGCATGGGCGTCAGCGCCTGTGCCACCTGCGACGGTTTCTTCTATCGCAAAAAGACCGTGGCTGTGGTAGGCGGCGGCGATACGGCTTGTGAAGAAGCTACATATCTGGCCGGATTGGCTTCGAAAGTCTATCTGATTGTACGCAAACCCTTCCTGCGGGCATCGCAGATCATGCAGGACAGAGTCCTCGAGAATCCCAAAATCGAAGTACTGTTCGAGCACAATACCCTCGGTCTGTTCGGCGAGAACGGCGTCGAAGGAGCCCATGTCGTAAAACGCCTCGGCGAAGCGGACGAGGAACGCTATGACATAGCTATCGACGGATTCTTCCTTGCCATCGGGCACAAACCGAACTCCGACATTTTCAAACCGTGGGTAAAAACGGACGAGACGGGATATATCCTCACGGAGAACGGCACTCCCATCACAGGCATTCCCGGCGTGTTCGCGGCCGGCGACGTGGCCGACCCACACTACCGGCAGGCCATCACTGCGGCCGGAAGCGGATGCAAGGCAGCCATCGAGGCGGAACGCTATCTGAACGAGCATAAACTGTGATACACCGACGTACGGACTGACACATTACGGAGAAAAAGTCCCGAAACAGGCAAAAAAAGAGACGAAACCTTTGAATAATCAGAAAGAAATACCTACCTTTGCCGCCGATTTGGTCCGAGGGGGCTCAAAAAAGTGATTCCACAAAGGGATACGCCTCACGGAAAAACCCGTTTAATCATTAATAATAATGTACGCAATTGTAGAAATTAACGGTCAGCAGTTCAAGGCGGAAGAAGGCAAGAGACTGTTTGTTTACCACATTCAGAACGCCGAAGCCAACCAGACTGTTGAATTTGAGAAAGTGCTGTTGGTAGACAACGACGGCAACATCACGGTGGGCGCTCCCACGGTGGATGGTGCGAAAGTGGTTTGCGAAGTGAAGACTCCGCTCGTAAAGGGCGACAAGGTTCTCGTATTCCACAAGAAGAGAAGAAAAGGTTATCGTAAACTGAACGGTCATCGCCAGCAGTTCACAGAATTAACTATTAAACAAGTTATTGCTTAATCCTTTAAATCGTAGAAGAAAATGGCACATAAAAAAGGTGTAGGTAGTTCTAAGAACGGCCGTGAGTCAGCAGCTCAGAGATTAGGCGTAAAGATATATGGCGGTCAGTCTTGCATCGCCGGTAACATCATCGTTCGTCAGCGCGGTACGGTACACTACCCGGGCAAGAACGTAGGCATGGGTAGCGATCATACGCTTTACGCATTGGTAGACGGAGTGGTTTCCTTCAAGAAAGGCCGTCTGAACAGAAGCACGGTTTCTGTTGAGCCGAAAGCAGAAGCATAACAACCGGGCTTCCTCGATAAAACAACAAAGACTGATTGACCAACGACGGTCAATCGGTCTTTTTTTATTAGATTATTAAGGTAATAATCCGTATCTTTGCAGCACAAGAAAAACATCTATGGCAGAAAATTACTCTATATTGGATAAACTGGAAGGCTTGGTAAGCCGCTTTGAGGAAGTCTCCACCCTCATCACCGATCCTCACGTAATCAGCGACCAGAAGCGCTACGTAAAACTCACCAAGGAATACAAAGACCTGGGAGATATCATGAAAGCACGCAAGGAATACATCGACACCCTGCGCAACGCCGACGACGCGCGTGAACTGATGGCTATGGAAGACGACCCAGAGATGAAAGAAATGGCCCGGGAAGAACTGGCGGCCGCCGAAAAGCGCATCCCCGAAATCGAAGAGGAAATCAAACTGCTGCTGGTGCCAGCCGACCCGGAAGACGACAAGAATATCGTGATGGAGATACGCGGAGGCACCGGAGGGGACGAAGCGGCCCTGTTTGCCGGAGATCTGTTCCGCATGTATGCCAAATATTGCGAGACAAAGGGCTGGAAGGTGGCCGTATCGAGCTTCACCGAAGGCGCCGCCGGCGGCTACAAGGAAATCATTTTCAGCGTAAGCGGCGAAAAGGTATACGGAACGATGAAGTACGAGTCGGGCGTGCACCGCGTACAGCGCGTACCGGCCACGGAGACACAAGGACGCGTACACACGTCAGCCGCCACAGTGGCCGTGTTGCCCGAGGCGGAAGAATTTGACGTGGAAATCAACGAAGGCGAAATCAAGTGGGACACCTTCCGCTCCAGCGGCGCCGGCGGACAGAACGTCAACAAGGTGGAATCGGGCGTGCGCGCACGGTACATGTGGAAGAATCCCAATACCGGCGAGACGGAGGAAATCCTTATCGAATGTACCGAGACGCGCGACCAGCCCAAGAACAAGGAACGCGCGCTCGCGCGCCTGCGTACGTTCATTTACGACAAGGAACACCAGAAGTATATCGACGACATCGCCAGCCGGCGCAAGACGATGGTGTCTACCGGCGACCGGTCGGCCAAGATACGCACCTACAACTACCCGCAGGGACGCATCACGGACCACCGCATCAATTACACCATCTACAACCTGTCGGCCTTCATGGACGGCAACATACAGGATTGCATAGACCATCTGATTGTGGCGGAAAATGCAGAACGGATGAAGGAAAGCGAGCTCTGACGGCCCGCGGCATCGCCCCGACAGACGAAACAGTGTCAGTAATAACCACAGAACCAAGCATCCGGAATGAGAGAAAAACTCCTCCTTTTCTGTTCTTTCATTCTTTCTTCCCTATTCCAGCCAGCCTCGGCCCAGCCGGAATGGTGCGCCCTTTCCGCCCGTCAGGGACTGGGAAGCGACTGCATCATGGACGCGGCACAGGACAGACTGGGCCGCGTCTGGCTGGCAACCACCGGCGGACTGAGCCTGTATGACGGCAACGGAATACAGACTTTCACACGCAGCCGCACTCCCGAAGCAGGCTGCATCATCGCCAACGACCTCAACAAAGTATGGCCCGACCCGCAGCATCCCGTCATCTGGATTGCCACCCAACGGGACGGACTGGACGCATTCGACTACCGGAGCGGCGTCTTTACCCACTATCAGGCCGACGGCCGACCGGGCAGCATCGTGGACAACAGCGTCACCTCCATCTCCCCGTCGCGCGCGGGCGGCATCTGGCTTACTTCCTACATGGGTGGCATCAGCCACTACAACCGGCTGACCGACGACTTCACACTGCTCAACCGCCGCACCCTGAAAGGGCTCGTGTCGGACGCCATGTGGTGCGTCCTGGAGACGGGAGACAGCCTGCTCTACACGGGACACGTGCGGAACGGACTGTCCTGCATCGACCTCAGAACCCGCCGTGCGCGGAACATCCCCGTCATCAGCTGCTTCCCCAATGAATCACCGGCCGAGGACGGCGTGCGCGCACTGGTGCAAGACAAGCGGGGACGGATATGGATGGGCACGGAAAAGGGACTGGCCTGCCTGTCGCCGCAGACAAAAAAGCCCGTCCCCGTACCGGGCGTCCGGGGGCTCGTCTGCCACCTGCACCTTGCCCACGACACACTCTGGATATCCACACGCGACATGGGGCTGTGGGCACTCTGCCTGACAGACGTCCGTCTGCCGGAGAGCGGTGAACTGACATTCCGGCGCGACGACGCCCTGCAGCCCGTGACGCTCCCCTGCTTCGGCGCGGGCGAGACGGCCCTGGTACGGTGTGCCCTGCCGGACCGGTTCGGCAACCTCTGGGTGGGAACCGACCGCAAGGGAGCGCAAGTGCGACTGCACGAGCCGGGCATGTTCCGCTACGAACCGGAACCGACCGCCGTGCAGGCACTGGAACGCGACGCGCAGGGACGGATATGGGCCGGCACACAGTCGGACGGCATCGTGGTGACAACGCCCGAAGGCAGCATGATGACGCTGGACGTCGACAACAGCGGACTGGGCAGCAACTCCGTCACGGCGCTCCGCCGGACGCCGGACGGAGACAGCGTCCCCACCCAGGCGCAGCTCTGCTACCCGGCCGAAACCTTCCGGATGAACGCCGCCCTCGCCCTGCCGGGCGGGCGCATCCTGTGGGCTGGCGACGGCCGTCTCACAGTCAGACGGTCCGTCGGCCACACGGTGCCGTTGCCGGAACACCACGTCTTCGTCTCGCGCTCCGACGCCGACGGCAAATACTCCGCCACGCTCTGCCTCCCCGACATCGCCCTGACCGACAAAATCCGGTTCCGCTACCGCATGGACGGCGGCGCATGGCAGGAAGCCGGCACGGAACGCCGCCTTCCGCTCGGCCGCCTCGCCGCCGGCACCCACCGGCTGGAGACCTGCGCCGGATTCATCGGCGACCCGCGCACGGACGCCCCCGCCGTCGAAACCCTCGTCCGCGTCCCCCTGCCGTGGAGCGCCATCGCCACATGGGCGGGACTGTTGCTGCCAGTCCTGTCGGGCGGCCTCTTCCTCATCCGCCGAAAGAGGCGGCTGCGAAAGAAAGCGCCGTCCGACACACGCCCCGACACGTCCGGCACCGCCGCCCTACACACGCCCACCGGAACACCCGCCGCGAGTCGGCTGACAGAAACCGCCGCCCCCCTCGCGGAAGCGGACAGGCGGCTGACGGAACGCGCCGCGGAAGCCGTGGAACGGCTGATGCAGGACACGGGACTCGACAAGAACCGCCTGGCGCAGGAACTCTGCATGAGCCCGTCGACCCTCTACCGTCGTCTGAAGTCGGCCACGGGCATGTCGCCCAACGAATACATCCGCCACCGCCGGCTCCTGCGCGCCCGCCGGCTGCTCCTGACCGGACACTCGGTATCCGAAACGGCCGCCCTCGTGGGCATGAGCATCACTTATCTCGGCCGGTGCTACAAGGAAGAATTCGGCATTTCGCCATCGGAAGTTCACCCGTAACGCACTGGCGGAAAGCCCCGTACGACACACGGCGCTTTCCTCTCCACGCACGCCGGACAAACGCCCGCTCCCCCCACCGGAAAAAAACCATTGGTTTTTTTTAGAAGATGTATACCGCCAGCAGAAAAACGGTATACCGTTAGAAAAAAAACAGTATACCGATAGAAAAAAAACGGTATACCGTTAGAAAGAAAACGGTATACCGTTAGAAAACTCCCCCCATACCGTTTCGAAAATCATCGCCTGATGCCTTCCGGAGAAAAGGCGGGAGACTGGCCGGCGCCTCCGCGCCGCGCCGAAGAGGGAACTGCACGGCGGACTCACACCCGACGCTCGAACAAATGGTTCAAAACCTCGTCCGTTTAAATCAAACCGCTTATTACGGGATTGTTAACTCCCGCCTCTTTATTATATTTGCGCGACGAAAAGGCACAAACCGACCACATAACTCTAAAATTACAGCATCAATGAAAAGCATCTATCTCATCGCCTCACTGCTGCTCAACGCAGGAACGGCACAGGCGGCATTCAGAGTCACGGGCATGAAAGTGTCCGGACTGTCGGCCCCGAAGGGCATCGACCAGGCTACGCCGACATTCAGCTGGCAGACGGAAAGCGACGAAAGGGGATTCCGGCAGAGCGCCTACCGGCTCACGGTGACGGACGACGAGGGCAACGAAGTGTGGAACTCCGGCACCGTGGACTCGCCGCTGCAGAACAATATCGAGTACGGCGGGGCGCCGCTGAAATCGCGCACGGCCTACACGTGGACCGTGACCGTGACAGGCGCCGCCGACGGCGACGAGGCCATGGGCAGCAGCTCGTTCGAGACCGCCTTCATGACGCCCGACGAATGGACGGCACGGTGGATCAAGGCCGACGTGGCCGAGCCCGCCGCGCAGGTCGTCATCACGCTGGCCGAGCCCGTCGACTGCCGCTACATCAGGATTGACGTCACCCGGCTGGGCATCCCCGCCGCGGGCGACCCGAACTACTATTACTTCCAGTTGGCCGAGGCGGAAATCTACAGCGACGGCGAAAACGTGGCGCGCGGAGCCGCGTTCACGGCCAGCGAGAACTGGGAGCAGTATGCGCAGTGGAACCTGAAGCACATCAACGACGGCACCATCCACGGCGGCAACTCGCGCCTCGGATACACCACCCGCCCGAAGGACAACGCCGCGCAGCACGTCTTCATAACGGCCGACCTGGGCGCGACACGCACCGTCGACCGCCTCGTGCTCTATCCCCGCCAGGACGCGGCGGCGAAGACGAACCCCGGCCTGGCGGCCAACTTCCCCGCGTCGTACACCGTGCAGACATCGGCCGACGGCACGTCGTACACCGTGCGCCACAGGGCGACGAACGGCGCCGCGCCCGCCTTCACGGCCAGCCAGACGGGTAACATCCCCTACCTCGGGCGCAACTTCACCGTACCTGCGGGCAAGGAGGTGAAGCGGGCCCGCATCTACGCCTCGGCGCTCGGCGTCTTCACGATGAAGCTCAACGGACAGCCCGTCACGGAGAACCGGCTCGAACCGGGCGAGTCGGAATACGGACGGAGCGTGCTCTACAGCACCTACGACGTGACGCCCCTCGTACGCGGCGGGCGGAATGCCCTGCTGGCCCAAGTGGCAGGCGGACTGTTCAACGTCACCCCCGTAGCCGGACGCTACTCCAAGGGCGAGATTCAGAACAGCGGCGACGCCAGCCTGCTGGCCGAGCTCTTCATCGAATACACCGACGGCACGGAGGACCACATCGCGACCGACGGCGACTGGCGCTGCGCCCCCTCGCCCACGACGGGCAGCAACTGGTGGGGCGGCGAGGACTACGATGCCCGCCTCTACGACCCGCGTGTGGAGAGCGCCGACTGCGACTTCGCCGGCTGGAAACCCGTGCGCGAGGTGACGCCGGCCTTCCGCTTCGCCCATGTCAACAAGACGTTCGCCCGCCCGGGCACCCTCAAGGCCCGCGCCCACGAGCCCCTGCGCGTCGTCGAGACATGGCAGGCCACGGGCGTGCGCCGGATGGCCAACGGCGACTACATGGTCGACTTCGGACGCAACTACGCCGGCACCTACCGCTTCACGCTACGCGGACGCAAGGGACAGACCATCCGCCTGCGCGAGTTCGAGCGGCTCGACGCCAATGGCAACGGGCATATCGACAACTGGTACACGGGCACGAGCGTCGTCTACGAAGAATACACCTTCGCCACCGACGACACGGAGGAGACCTGGGGACCCGCATTCATGTACCACGGATTCCGCTACATGCAGGTGAGCGGGCTCGACGAGGCGCCCTCGCCGTCCGACTTCACCGCCGAGCGCATCCGCTCCGGCATGGAACGCACCGGCTCGTTCGCCACCGGAAACACGCTGTTCAACGACATCCACACCCTGTGCCGCGACGCCATACAGAGCCAGCTCTACAACACCCTCACCGACTGTCCGCAGCGCGAGAAACTGGGATGGCTCGACGTGCCCAACGAGATGTACAACTCGCTCTGCTACAACTACGACATGACCACCTTCTGGGGAAAAGTCATCATGGACTGCTTCGACGCACAGGGCGACAACGGATTCGTGCCCAGCACGGCCCCGTGGTTCATGAACGTCTACGCCGACGACCCCAACTGGGGCGGCACGGCCATCCTCATCCCCTACCGCAGCATGAAGACCTACGGCGACCGCTCGCTCATGAAACGCCACTACCCGCAGATGCGCCGGCTCATGGACTACTACACCAGCCGCACCGACGGATACATCATGCAAGCCTACAGCGTACTCTCCGACTGGGGGCAGAGTTCCTGCGGACTGGCCGTGCAGACGCCCACCGAGTTCACCATCACCATCACCTACTACCACCTGCTACGCGCCATGGCCGAAATGGCCGACGAGATGGGAGAGACCGACGCCGCCGCACGCTACGCCGGCCTGGCCGCTAACGTGAAGAAAGCCTTCAACGAACGCTTCCTCAAGCCCGGCCACGTGTACAACAACGGTAACCAGGCCGAATACGGCATGGCGCTCTACTACGGTCTCGTCGACGAGGCAAACGAGGCCACCGTAGCCGCCCGCTTGGCCGAGAAGGTCAAGGCCGACAACTACCGCATCCGCACCGGCGAGATCGGGCTGAAACCCGTGCTCATGTCGCTCGCCCGCCACGGCTACAACGACGTGGTCTACCGCATGGCCAACCAGACGGATTACCCCAGCTACGGATTCTTCGTCAAGAGCGGCTGCACCACCACGCCGGAATACTGGGACATGAACCGCGCCGACAATTCGCAAAACCATTGCATGATGGACCACATCGAGGAGTGGTTCTTCAGCGAACTGGGCGGCATACGCAACGCAGGCACAGCCTTCGACGAGATTGAACTCGCACCATGGATTCCGGCCGACATGAACAGCATGGACGTATCCTCGAAGACCGTCTACGGCACCATCCGCTCCGCCTGGCGGAAATACACCGGCGGGGGCTACCGTTACATGTTCAGCGTACCGGCCAACACAACGGCCACCATCCGCGTTCCCCTCGCCGGCGGGCAAGGCGCCTTGCTCGAGGACGGCGAAACGCTGGAGACCGGACGTAACGGCATCATCAACGTCAGCTACACCGACAGTCTGGCCACCGTGCGCGTCGGTTCGGGACACTACGAATTCACGACGGGCCATACCGCGGGCGACGACCGCGCGCGGTTCGAGGACTCTGCCTGCCCTTTCCCGTCGGCGAGGGACAACTGCCGCGCGACTTCTCGTTCTACCGCTTCGCCTCCACCCGCCCCGCAGCCGACGGTGCAAACTCCCCCGAGCGATACGACATCGTCTTCACCAGCAGCGACGACACAGCGGACGGCATCACTGCTGCAAACGCCGCACCCGGCTGCCAGCCCTCTACTGCCGTCTACTCCCTCGACGGCCGGATGCTGACTCCTGCCGCCCCCCTCGGCAACCTGCCCGCCGGCATTTACATCATCGATGGAATCAGTGGCGCGCCACTGATTCCATCGTCCCCTACGCTCCCCCATTCCCATCCGTTTCTCTTTTCCGAATCATACCGCATTCGTCCTGCATATATATATAAATAAGTACGCGCGCGTGTGCGCGCGTACTTATTTATATATACGGCCATAGGGAACACTATCGTCGACCGCCGAAAAAAAGCGCAGGAAAATCCCGTAAAAAGCAAAAAAAAAACGTAATTTTGTAGGGAGAAAAACATTACAACCACATGAACAGACAAGAACTCATCGACAACATCCACCGCAAAAGATCGTTCCTTTGCGTGGGCCTGGACACCGACATCAAGAAAATCCCGCAACATCTGTTGAAGGAAGACGACCCCGTTTTCGCTTTCAACAAAGCGATCATCGACGCCACCGCTCCCTATTGCATCACCTACAAGCCCAATCTGGCCTTCTATGAAAGCCTGGGCGTCAAGGGCTGGATTGCGTTTGAAAAGACCATCAGCTACCTGAACGAGAATTACCCCGACCAATTCATCATCGCCGATGCCAAACGCGGCGACATCGGCAACACGTCAGCCATGTACGCCCGCACGTTTTTCGAGGAAATGCAGCTGGACGCGCTCACCGTGGCACCCTATATGGGCGAAGACAGCGTAACGCCGTTCCTCGGCTACGAAGGAAAGTGGGTCATCCTGCTGGCACTGACAAGCAACAAGGGGTCGCACGACTTTCAGCTGACAGAGGACGTACATGGCGAACGGTTGTTTGAAAAAGTCCTGCGGCAAAGCCAGCAGTGGGGCGATGCCGACAACATGATGTATGTCGTAGGAGCCACACAGGGCAGTATGTTCCGCGACATCCGGAAAATAGCGCCCAACCACTTCCTGCTCGTACCGGGCGTAGGCGCACAAGGCGGCTCGCTCGAAGAAGTGTGCCACTACGGCATGACGTCCCACTGCGGACTGATAGTAAACAGCAGCCGTGCCATCATCTACGCCGACGGCACGGAACGCTTTGCCGAAGTGGCGGCAGAAAAAGCGCGCGAAGTACAGTTGCAGATGTCCGAGGAACTGAAACGAATCTTCTAAGCTTCTCTCCTCCCCAGATATTTCCATCCGTCACCCCGTTTGTTATCCTATGAAAGACAAGCATCCTGCTATCCTCATCATATACACCGGCGGCACCATCGGCATGATCGAGAACCCCGAAACAGGTACGTTGGAATCGTTCAACTTCGACCATCTGATGGAGCATGTACCTGAGTTGAAACGGTTTCACTACCGCATCGAGGCCCATTTGTTCGAACCGCCCATCGACTCGTCAGACATGTCTCCCGCTGATTGGGCACAGCTGGCGCGCATCATTGCCTCGAACTATAACGAATACGACGGATTCGTCATTCTGCACGGTACGGACACCATGGCCTACACGGCCTCGGCCTTGAGTTTCATGCTCGAGAACCTGAGCAAACCCGTCATACTGACCGGCTCACAGCTACCTGTGGGCATGCCCCGCACAGATGGCAAGGAAAACCTGATTACAGCCATCGAAATAGCAGCGGCGCGGGGAACGGACGGCCTGCCGATGGTTCCCGAGGTCTGTATCTTCTTCGAAAACGAACTGCTACGAGGAAACCGGACAACGAAAATCACATCCGAGAACTTCAATGCTTTCCGTTCGTACAACTATCCGAGCCTGGCTCACACAGGGATACACATCCGCTACAACCCTGACCGCATCCGCCGCCCTACATTCAACCAGCCATTACAGCCACACTACTCGTTCGACACGAACGTTGTCATACTAACCCTCTTCCCCGGTATACAGGAAAGTATCGTTTCCCCCATTTTCCAGATGAAAAACCTGAAAGGTATCGTCCTTAAAACGTTCGGATCGGGTAATGCACCGCAACAGCCATGGCTGATGAAACGGATCCGGGAAGCCACGGAACGAGGCGTGGTAGTTGTCAATATCACACAATGTCTGACCGGAAGCGTGGAAATGGAACGCTACACAACGGGCATACAATTACTACAAGCAGGCGTGACAAGCGGCTACGACAGCACGCCGGAATGCGCCGTGACGAAACTAATGTTTCTGCTGGGCCACAATCTATCTCCCGAAATCGTCCGGCAAAAAATGTCAGTCAGTCTGGCCGGAGAAATCACAGTCGGAGAAGAACTCTGATGAAGGCCACAAAAAAAGAGAGGGATATTGAAAATATGCCCTCTCTTACCTTTCCCTTTCGGGAGAAATCAGTGTACTTCTATTTTTCTGCTCACATTCACTTTTTCTTCCGGAGCCAGATAAGGCAGCTCTATAACCAGCACGCCATCACTTACCGTTGCTCCGATTTTGTCTTTATCCACATTTTCCGGAAGCACAAGTGCTTGTTTGAACTTGGAATAGAAAAACTCACGGCGCAAATACTTCTTGTTCTCCTTGTCTTTCTCCTCTGTCTCCGATTTCTTTTCCATACTGATGACCAATTCATTCTCTTCATTCAGATGAATCGTGAAATCATCTTTCGTCATTCCCGGGACGGCAAGTTCCACCTTATAGCCCTTTTCGTCCTCAATCACATTGATGGAAGGAGTTGTTGTGTTGTTCACCCTTACCATCCAGTCGTTAGCAAACAAATCGTTGAATACACTCGGTAACCAACTCTGATTGTTGAATCTTCTAATCTGTGTCATAAATCTTATCTCCTTTTTTAAAAGTTATACATTCTTAGTTTCCGGCTTCTGTTTCCGTCCGCCGTTCACACATATAAGAGCAAACTACATACCAAGAGACATTTTGACACTTCACAAACTTATCCTTTTAAACTTCCGCAAATAATCTTCACATAAGACACACGCCGTCATAACACGTCTTAACCTCTTTAACATCCAGACATACAATATTAACAATGTCATTCTGTCTTTATATACGCCATTCTGTCGGTTATAGTTCTTTTGAATCCTCAAAATCAAAAGACAATTGAATCCACTGTACTTTTCTTTCCTCCACTTCCTCCCTTGGATTCGAAACAGACAGCCCGATAAGCCGGATAGGGTGTTCTGCATAATCCACGCTCTTCATCAGCAATTTGGCAATTGACAATATTTCATCCGCCGAAATAAAAGGAACATCGCCCGTCCGACTCCGTGTAATCTGGCTAAAGTCATGAAACTTCACCTTCAACGTTAAGGTATACCCCTCGAAACGAGTCTTTCTCAATCTTTCAACCAATTCACAAACCACGTGATAAAGTTCTATGACAACAGAAGAGCGCGAGGATATATCTTTCTCCAACGTATGTTCACAACCTACAGATTTTCTAATACGTACCGCTTCAACCGGACGCAAATCTATCCCTCTGGCAAAATCATAATACAGTTTTCCGGCTTTACCAAACTGACGGGTTAGCATATCCAGACTATATTCCCGCAACAACTGTCCGTTATGAATCCCTAAAGCATGCATCTTTTTGGCCGTTGCAGGACCAACTCCCCAAAAAGCTTCTATAGGCAAACGAGCGATGAACCCTTGTGCCTGAGCTGGATGTATAGTACAAAGTCCGTCCGGTTTACGGTAATCCGAAGCGATCTTTGCCAAAAACTTATTATATGAAACTCCAGCTGACGCCACCAATCCCAACTCATCCCGAATACGTCGCTTAATCTCCCGGGCAATATCCACCGCCAATAAAATGCCAAGTTTGTTATCCGTTACATCCAGAAATGCTTCGTCCAACGATATAGGTTCGATAATATCGGTATACATATGAAATATTTCATGTATCTGTCTCGATACTGATTTATAAACATCCATCCTTCCGTTTACAAATATCAGTTCAGGGCACAAACGTCTGGCACGCTGTGATGCCATTGCGGAGCGAACTCCGTATCGACGGGCTTCATAACTAGCCGCTGCCACCACTCCACGTTCTTCCGCATGTCCCACGGCTATAGGCTTACCTCGCAATTCCGGATGATCACGTTGCTCCACAGATGCATAAAAAGCATCCATATCTATATGTATGATTTTTCTCTCCGACAATACCATTGGGTAAACAAAGAAAAACTAGTTTCCCTTTCTTATAAAAATAATCCCCCGGCTCCAAATGGACCCGGGGGACAAACCTAAAGAAAAACGAGGCGGCGACCTACTCTCCCACTTTCGC
>CAZIMK010000038.1:0-30179 GCA_964540455.1 uncultured Paraprevotella sp. | reverse complement strand
GGTAGTGAAGCACGGTTCACTGTGGGTAGTGGAGCACGGTTTACTATAGGTAGTGGAGCGCTGTTCACTGTGGGTAGTGAAATACTATCCTTAGCTGCTCACGATAGTATTCCTTATCCCCTAAGGATAGTATTCCTAATGTTCCCGTTTAGGTTGGAAGGAACACTTCACTTAAGTTTGAATGAAGACATTACGATAACTACAATAACAGCCTTCCGGAAATCATCCATCTGAAAGCCTATTCATTGCCGGATTGTTACAGATTCCCCACTGATTTGCTACTGAGCCGTTATGCATCAAATGAAAAGGCGGGTATTTCGGCGCCATATTAACCTGTCACCCATTCCCCTTATCAACTCCTCCCCCATCACCGGGCGGACTCAAGTTCCTCGCCCCGGATGCCCAAAGCATTCATCAAAGAATAGCCTACTATCTCATGACGCAGCCCCCGGAAACTGCGGGGCTCCATGGTCAGCACCGTCACGTCTTTTCCCTCCACGGGATTCAACACGCCACGCAGCCCGGCCACATCATCCGCGTCCGGCACTACAATCAACCGCTTCACCTCGGCCGCATTCAGCAACGTTTCCACAATCTGTTCAAAGAACTCAGTGTCCCCCACAACTTTTTCCACAGGAAGAGCATTCAGCAGGAATTCGCCCAGACGGGAATCCGTAAACGCCTGCCCGTCTATGCCGCGGGCATAATCCGAAGGAGAAAAATTCTCCATTCGCGTATTTTCTCCCTTATGCACCAGCACGACATTCACCGTGTTCGCCCCCGGAGCCAGACCGCCATCCAAAGCCAGGCAAACCAGCCACTGGGACAGGTCTGCCCGGGGGATACGCCGCCCCAGCATACGTTCGAAATTCACTGTCAGATCAAAGGCCAGGCGATCGGCATAATCCGCCTGCACGACAATGACCGTCTCGTTCCATTTTGTCTTTTCCATACACGTTCCCCGTTATTATCCTACTCCATTCCGCCAAGTTGCAAACGCTTACGGATAACTCCCAGATGAGCTATATATCCGCAGAACGTCACAGACACCTTGCGCCCTTTCAGCATGTTGAGATAAGACTTCACCGTAGCCGGCAAATTGCCAGTATAGGTAGCCTTGTCTATCTGCATGGTTTCGGGCAGTCTATCCATACGTGCCTCAAACCATTCTATGATTTCTTCCAGCTCTTGCTGAGATACATCTTTCTTAAATGTATAAATAGATTCTATCTGTTCCATTGCAGTTCGTCTACCTGTCGTTCCATACCTTATTGTTCATTCTGATATCCACGTCTGCCAACTGTCTTTCCGCACAGCGGTATCCTTCGTCGTACAAGTCCGTCAGTTTCCTTATATCCGTCTCCATCCGGTCCACCTTTACCTCCGCCTCCGGCCGGATGACCAGAATCCTCTGCTCATCCTCCAGCCGCTCGACCAATTCCAGCTGGCGGTTATAGCATTCACACCGATGGCTCAGCACCACCCGCAAACGCGGAAAACGCCGATAGAAGAAACGGGGAATCTTCAGGTCCCGTTCCGTCTTCCGGTATCCGCGGTGCCGGGTCAGCACGACGACATTGAACCCGTGTCCTTTCTCCATCGCCCTCAACACGGGAATGGAATCCACGATGCCACCGTCGAGCATGGGCTGTCGGTCTACAAAAGCCACCGGACAGACATACGGCAGACTGCTGGAGGCACGGGCTATACGCAACAGCCGGTCCCAGCTGACACGTTCGGAAAGGTAGCAGGCCTTGCCCGTGATACAATTCGTCGTCACCATCTCAAATTCAGCCGGATTGGCACGGTATGCCTCCATGTCGTACGGGACGATACGCTCGGGAAAATCCTTATAGAGAAGACGCAGGTCCAGTATGCTATGCTGCGACCACATATTCCGCCAGCTTATATACCGATATTTCTCGAGCATGTCTATGTTGCTGAATCTGGCACGCCCGCGTTGCCGGCTCATATAGGACAAGCCGTTGCAGGCTCCAGCCGAAACACCTATCGCATAGGAGAAATATATCTGCCTGTCGAGCAAATAGTCCAGTACGCCGCAAGTGAACACGCCACGCATGCCCCCTCCTTCCAAAACCAGTCCCGTGTTACCGTCAATCGTCATATTCTATCAAAAACAGAACAAAGATACGGGTTTTCTCAAATAAATATAGTATTTTTGTAGGAAAGTATGGACATTAACCCTTTAAGATAGCATTTATGTTATTCGACAAACAGACTTACATCGACCGCCGGAACGTGCTGAAACAACGCGTAGGCAGCGGAATCATCCTGCTGTTCGGCAACAACGAATCACCGGCAAACTATCCGGCAAATGCATATAAATTCCGCCAAGACAGTTCTTTCCTCTACTACTTCGGCCTCCACAGAGAGGGATTGGCCGGAGTGATAGACATCGACAATGACAAAGAATATCTAATCGGAAACGATATCGACATCGAAGATATCGTATGGTTCGGATTCGTCGAGGACGTGCGGACGCTGGCCGAACAAGTCGGCGTGGCCGATAGCGCTCCCATGTCACAATTACAGAAACTGATAGACAACGCCCGCCGGGAAGGACGCACCGTACACTTCCTGCCTCCCTATCGGCACGATATCATGATCCAGCTGACGGACCTGACCGGAATCCATCCTAACGAACAACGCAAAGCCGCGTCGCTTCCTCTTATCAAGGCTGTCATCGACCAGAGAGCAGTCAAAAGCGAAGGAGAAATCAGGGAAATCGAACGAGCCATCGAAATCGGGTACGAAATGCACACCACCGCCATGCGTCTGTGCCGCCCCGGCGTCACGGAACAGTACATCGCCGGCGTGCTGGACGGTATAGCCTCTTCACGTGGCTGCAAGGTTTCTTTCCCCTCCATCCTGTCCATGCACGGCGAAATCATGCACGGATACCCCTCGCCCCGCCCCTTGGAAAGCGGACGTCTGATGCTGTGTGACGCCGGAGCCGAAACCAACGAACTATACTGCTCCGATCACACCCGCACCACGCCTATCTCCGGAAAGTTCACCCAGCGGCAACGCGACATCTACAGCATCGTGGCGGACTGTCACGACCATGCGCTCCAGGTGGCCGCACCGGGAGTAAAATGGTGGGACGTACACATGAGCGTGGCGGCTCTGATGACAGACCGTCTGAAAGCCTTGGGACTGATGAAAGGCAACACCGAGGATGCCGTACGCAACGGAGCGCACGCGATGTTCTTCCCGCACGGCCTGGGACACATGATGGGCATGGATGTCCATGATATGGAAGGCCTGGGACAGCAATACGTCGGTTTTGACGATGAGGTGCAACCGTCCACACAGTTCGGCACAAACTGTCTGAGATGCGGCCGCCGGCTTCAGGAAGGTTGGGTCATGACAGACGAACCCGGCATATATTTCATACCTGCCCTTATAGACGAATGGCGTGCCAAGGGTATCAACAAGGACTTCATCAACTTCGACGCCGTGGAAAGCTACAAGGACTTCGGAGGCATACGCATCGAAGACGACATTCTCATCACCGCCGACGGATGCCGGTTCTTAGGAAGAGAACGAATCCCATACCATCCGGATGAGGTGGAGGACTTTCTGGCTAAAAGGAATTAACCAAAAACACAATTTATAAAAAAACAACCAACAAGAAAAATGAAAAAGAATCTACTGACCGTTTTATGCGTCATGCTGACGCTAAACGGATTTGCCCAGGAAAACAAGGAGGCAAAAGAAGAAGAAAAGAAAGAAGGATTTGAATTTACCGTCGTAAAAGAGAATCCTATCACTTCTATCAAAAACCAAAACCAGAGCGGTACATGCTGGTGCTTCAGCACGCTGAGTTTCATCGAATCCGAACTCCTGCGCATGGGAAAAGGCGAACAGGACTTGTGCGAGATGTTTGTCGTACACAAAACGATGGAGGACCGCGCTGCTCAGACCGTACGCACCCACGGCGATGTATCTTATTCCCAGGGCGGAAGTTTCTATGATGTCATCTATTGTCTGGACAAATACGGTATCTGTCCGCAGGACGCCATGCCGCAGCCCGGTACGCTGTACGGTGACACACTGCCCAACCACAACGAAGTGGACATAGTAGCCACCGGTTTCGTGGAGGCACTGGCCACCAGCAAACTGAAAAAACTGTCACCGGTATGGAAACAGGCTTTCAGCAGCATTTATGACGCCTATCTCGGCAAATGTCCCGAAACATTCACGCACAACGGAAAGACCTACACTCCGAAAAGCTATGTGGAGTCACTGGGGCTGAACATGGACGACTACATCTCTTTGACTTCGTACACCCATCATCCGTTCTACAAGCCTTTTGTAATCGAAGTACAGGACAACTGGCGCTGGGGACTGTCTTACAACCTTCCTTTGGACGAGTTTATGCAGGTATTCGACTATGCGCTCAACAAAGGATACACCATCGCCTGGGGATCGGACGTCAGCGAAGCCGGCTTCACCCGCGACGGTATAGCCGTGATGCCTGATGTAAATCCCGCAGCCGACCTGGAAGGTTCCGATGCAGCCCACTGGCTGGGTCTGACTCCCACGCAGAGACGCATGGAAGCCCTCAGAAAGCCATCGCCCGAAATGGAGATCACACAGGAAATGCGCCAGAAAGCATACGACAACTGGGAAACGACAGACGACCATGGCATGCACATCTACGGTATTGCCAAAGACCAGACCGGCAAAGAATACTACATGGTCAAGAACTCATGGGGCAAAGCAGGAAAGTATGAAGGTATCTGGTATGCCTCCAAAGCTTTCACCGCCTATAAGACCATGAACATCGTCGTACACAAAGACGGTATTCCCAAAGAAATCCGGAAGAAACTGGGATTGAAATAATCTCTGACCGGCAGAAGCGGATTTATTAAAAAACGTAGTTTCTTGTTTTTTTATGCAAGAAACTACGTTTTTCTTATATTATTTGCTTACTTTTACGTATGAAAATCGTATTCGTCCCCGAATACTTCCCGAGATAATGAAAAAGAAGAAAAATAATATATAGAATGAACTACAAATGGAACTACACACCTCCTACACCCGAAAAACGAGAAGCAGCTAAACAACTGGCCAAGGAATTGAACATCAATCCTGTACTCGGCCAACTTTTATTGGAACGCGGTATCGATACCGCCAGCGAAGCAAGACGCTTCTTCCGCCCTCAGTTGCACGACCTGCACGACCCCTTTCTGTTCAGAGACATGGACAAGGCTGTCAACAGGCTCAACGAGGCATTGGGACGCAAAGAGCGTATTTTGGTATACGGAGACTATGATGTGGACGGATGTACGGCTGTAGCACTCGTCTACAAATTTATTCAACAGTATTATTCCAATATCGATTACTACATTCCCGACCGGTATGACGAAGGATATGGCGTGTCGATAAAAGGAATAGATTATGCAGCCGAAACAAATGTGAAGCTCATCATCGTGCTTGACTGCGGCATCAAAGCCATACAGGAAATCACATACGCAAAGGAAAAAGGCATAGATTTCATCATCTGTGACCATCATGTACCCGACGACGAACTGCCGCCGGCAGTGGCTATCCTGAACGCAAAATGGAAAGACGCGACATACCCCTATCCTCATCTGTCAGGCTGCGGCGTAGGATTCAAATTCATGCAGGCGTTTGCCCAAAGCAACAGCATCGAATTCGCCCAACTTATCCCCTTGCTGGATTTGTGTGCTGTGAGCATCGCCTCCGATATCGTACCCATCATGGGAGAAAACCGGATTCTGGCTTTTCACGGACTGCGGCAACTGAATGCCAATCCCAGCGTAGGCCTGAAATCCGTCATCGACATCTGCGGACTGAAAGACAGGGAGGTGACAATGAATGACATCATTTTCAAGATAGGGCCGCGCATCAATGCGTCCGGGCGTATGCAAAACGGCAAAGAAGCTGTATCACTCCTTATCGAAAAGGATTACAATGCAGCCTATGAAAAGGCCACGCAGATTAATCTTTATAACGAACAACGCAAGGATCTCGACAAAAGCATGACCGAAGAGGCCAACCACATCGTGGAAAATCTGGACGGTCAACACGAAAAGCGTTCCATCGTCCTATACAACGAAGAATGGCACAAAGGAGTCATCGGTATCGTTGCTTCGCGGCTGACGGAAATCTATTACCGCCCCTCGGTCGTACTGACCCGCACGGACAATCTCGCAACCGGATCGGCACGTTCCGTCACCGGTTTTGACGTATACAAGGCTATCGAAAGCTGCCGCGACCTGCTGGAGAACTTCGGCGGGCATACGTATGCGGCCGGCCTCTCCATGAAAGTCGAGAACGTGGAAGAATTCTCACGCCGTTTCGAACTTTTCGTCGAACAGAACATCCAGCCGGAACAGACCTGTGCCCAGATTGATATCGACGCAGTGATCGGATTCAAGGACATAACCCACCGCTTCCACAACGACCTGAAACGATTCAATCCCTTCGGCCCGGACAATCCGAAACCGCTGTTCTGCACACAACATGTATATGACTACGGGACAAGCAAAGTCGTAGGGCGCGAACAGGAACATATAAAACTGGAATTAGTGGACAACCAAAGCAGCAATGTGATGAACGGCATCGCCTTCGGACAAAGTTCGCAGGCACGCTATATCAAGACCAAGCAGGCTTTCGACATCTGCTATTCCATCGAAGACAATACCCACAAACGCGGAGAAATCCAACTGCAGATAGAAGATATCCGCCCGACAGACCAAGCATAAGACAAAGAAACAGAAGGGGGATGGAAGACAAATATCTGTCCATACTGAAAAAGTATTGGGGGTATGACCGGTTCAGAGGAATCCAGCAGGACATCATCGACAGCATAGGAAGCGGAAAAGATACTCTGGGACTGATGCCTACCGGTGGCGGGAAGTCCATTACATTTCAGGTGCCGGCTTTGGCGCAGGAAGGTGTGTGCGTGGTCGTGACTCCTCTTATTGCCCTCATGAAAGACCAGGTGTGCAACCTCCGCCGTCGCGGCATCAAAGCCGCCGCTGTCTACTCGGGATTATCACGGGAGGAGATTATCGTCACCCTGGAGAACTGTATTTTCGGCAACTACAAATTCCTGTATATATCTCCGGAACGCCTGTCCAGCGACATATTCCAGGTAAAGCTCAGACACATGCATGTGAGTTTCATCACCGTAGATGAAGCCCACTGCATATCCCAATGGGGATACGATTTCCGTCCCTCCTATACGCAGATAGCCGAAATACGGAAAATCGTACCTCATGCGCCTGTGCTGGCTCTGACCGCTACGGCCCCCCCCGCGGTTGTAAAGGACATACGGCAACAACTGAATTTCCAGGAGAACGGAAACACGTTCCGCATGAGTTTCGAACGTACAAACCTCGCTTATGTGGTACGCACGACGGAAGACAAGGAAAGCGAACTGATTCACATCCTGAACCGCCTGAACGGTTCTGCCATTGTATATACACGCAACAGAAAAGGTACGCGCGAGGCAGCCATGCTACTGGCCGCCCAAGGATTTACGGCTACCTATTACCACGCAGGATTAAGCAACGCTGAAAAAGACGAACGACAGCAGAAATGGCAAAACGGAGAAATACGGGTCATGGTTGCGACCAATGCTTTCGGTATGGGCATAGACAAACCTGACGTCCGACTGGTGGTACACCTTGATATGCCTGACTCCCCCGAAGCGTATTTCCAGGAAGCCGGACGGGCCGGACGCGACGGTCTGCCTGCTTATGCCGTCCTGCTGTACCACCCCGGAGACCGGGCCAGACTGGCGCACCGCATCCCCGATACTTATCCCGACAAGGACTTCATCCGTACCATATACGAACATCTATGCTATTACTACCAGATGGCCATGGGAGACGGATTCAATGTTACAAAAGAGTTTAATCTGGAAGATTTTTGCCGTAAATTCAAACATTTCCCCGTCCCTACGGACAGTGCCCTGAAAATCCTGACGCGAGCCGGATACATCGACTATACGGAGGAACAGGAAAATGCCTCCCGGCTGATGTTCACCATGCGGCGCGACGAACTGTACCGCCTGCACGAACGAAACGAAACGGAAGAGAAAATCCTGCAATGGGTCTTGCGGTGTTACGGAGGTGTGTTCAGCGACTACGTATTCATCGACGAAGGGACACTGGCCCATCATACAGGTCTGACCGCCCAACAAGTCTATGAAGGGCTGAAAAGCCTCAACCGACGTTATGTCCTTCATTATATCCCCCGAAAAAAAACGCCCTACGTCACATTCGCCTGCAAACGGGTGGAGACCGAACGCATAGCACTTCCCGCCGCCATTTATGACGACCGCAAGGAAAGCTACCGGCAACGAATCGAAACCATGGTCGCATACGCCTCAGGACACGAACATTGCCGCAGCCGGACCTTATTGCATTATTTCGGCGAACGTAACGAACACAACTGCGGACAGTGCGACGTGTGTCGCTCACGCCATAAAAGCGGTCTGAGACGGAACGAATATGAGAATATACGGGAAAGAATACACCGGTGGCTCGAGGAACACGGAGCCTGCGACCCTATGAAGATAGAATTGCCGGACATCCCGCGCGAAACCACCGGTGAAGTCATTCATTACATGCTGCTGGAAGAAGAGCTAAAACTTGATCAAGGTTTTCTTATCCCGGCTACTCCTTCCCCCGGAACTGAACAATAACGCGATCCAACCGTCACCACCGCCACGACTGCAACTCCGCCACAGCGAGACGGTAATCCCGTTCCGCCTCCAGCAGCCGGTCGGTCACATCGTAATACAAAGACAAATCCCTGTAATAGTCCGTCACCCTCAGTTGCCCGGCCGACAAAGCTTTATCAAGCAGACTCACGGAATTGTCACGTCCGACAGCCTTCCTGTAGTCCGCGACCACACGTGCCAGCTCGCGGGCACGGTCATACAGCATGTTCACCTGGCTGTAAAACTGCAAATGAGCATCTGCTTCCCGGCTCTCCGCCACTTTTACCGCCGCTTTGCGCTGCTTCACTTTATTCTTATTCTCCCACAAAGGAACGGACAGTCCCAGAGTAAGTCCCTGAAAACCTTCCACCGGTCCTCTCTCCGTCATATATCCGACTGACAAAGAAGGCCAGTTCTCCGAACGGGTCTTCCGAACCTGTCTTTGTTCCAGTTCAAGCTGCCCCCTTACATAACGCAGCATTGGATTCGTCTGTTCCGCCTGTGCATACCATTGCGCGAAATCATCCGGTAAATCTTCCGCCACATATACGACCGAAGCCAAGGACAACGGTTTCCCGCCATTCAACCACTGCAACACAGCTTCCGTCTGGCGCATATCGGTCTCTATCCTGCGCCAGGTGGTCTGTGCTATCTCATGTTCAAGACGCACTTTATTGACTTCCAACGCAGTGGTTCCGCCTTTGTCCAGCGCAGCTGCATACAGTTTTGCCAACCGCGAAGCATGCTGTACCCTCGTCTTCTGTTCCTCCACACAGGCACGCAAATACTGCCATTCGATCAGCCACCGCGTGGCTTCCAGCCGGAAGGCGACGCACTGCTGACGATATTGCAGGTCAAGCAATCCGTCCTGCACTCTCCTGATACGCTTCTTCTGTCCTGTCAACGTAGCCCAGTCCACGGTCTGCATGACAGAAAAATCCTTCCGTTTCTCTTTCGAACCATGCGTGTCCCACAAATAATGAAACTCAACCTCCGGATTCACCAGATTCATTCCAGTCCGGTTCTCCAGCCGGGCGGCCTCCATCTCATCACGCAATACCTGCAACTGCATGTTATTCCGCTCCATATCGTCCAGAAGGACATCGCAGTCTATTGTCTGCGCCAAAACCTTAGCCGGAAAGCACAATAACGACACAAGACACAGTATGATATCTATTTTTTTCATTTTCATCAGCTTTTACATTCAACATATCCATTTCCCTGCTCCGTCATCCGATGCCGGGGAACTTCTTCATTACGACTTATCCAACCATAGACAAGCGGGATAATCAGACCGTTCAGCAGCGTACTGCTCAACAATCCTCCCAACAGCACACGGGCCATCGGGCTTTGTATCTCGTTACCCGGCAAATCACTGCCTAATACCAGAGGTACCAATGCCAGAGCGGAAGTCAGCGCCGTCATCAATATCGGATTCAACCGGTCCAAAGATCCCCGCACAATACTCTCTCTCAGAGACAATCCGCCTGCACGCAGTTCATTGTACCTGTCTATCAGCAGGATGCCGTTACGGGTGGCGATTCCAAACAGCGAAATAAACCCGATAACCGCCGGAATGCTGACAATCCCGTCCGTAAGACGAATGGCAAACACTCCTCCGACTAAAGCCAAAGGAAGGTTCAGTAGCACCACCGCAGACTGACGTACGTGATGAAACTGGTTATACAGCAACAGGAAAATAACCGCAATCGAAAGCAACGACAAAACGAACAACGTACGCGAAGCCGTCTGTTCACTTTCAAACTGTCCGCCATACTCTACATGATATCCTTCCGGCAACTCCATTCCGGAAAGACGTTCCCGTATATCCTCCACGACACTCCGCTGGTCACGCCCCTCCACATTAACCGATACCACAATCTTACGGGACACATTTTCCCGGTTAATGATATCCGGTCCGCTCGAAGAGGTTACCTCCGCCAAAACGGACAGAGGAACTTTCCCTTTTGGAGTATCCACCACCAGGCGGCGTATATCATCCATCCCTCCTCTGTATCCGTCTTCGACTTTCAGTGTCAAATCGAATGTCTTTTCTCCTTCATAGACCTGAGACACGACTTCACCTCCTAACCATATTTCCACAAGCCTTGCCAATTCCGCCGGAGATACTCCATACCTTGCCAGCATTTCACGACGAGGTACGATTTTCAACTGCGGCCGTTCCACCTGCTGTTCCACATTCAGATCCGCAATACCCTTAACATCCGACAACCGTTCCTTTATCTGATTACCCAACGTATAAAGACGATTCAGGTCACTGCCGAACAATTTAACAGCCACATTGGCCTGCGTGCCGCTCAGCATGGCATCTATACGGTGGGAAATCGGCTGGCCTATCTCGACATTCACTCCGGCAAGCGTTTTTAGCCGTTCACGCACATCCGTCACGACTTCCTGCCTGCTACGTCCAGACAACTCGAAAGGTGCCTCTATCTCAGACATATTCACCCCCAGAGCATGCTCGTCCAGTTCTGCCCGGCCGGTCTTACGGGCGACAGTCTTTATTTCCTCCACCTGCAACAGTAGCTCTTCGGCCTGCTGCCCGATACGATTGCTTTCTTCGAGCGATATGCCCGGCAATGTACTGACATTGACAGTAAAGGACCCTTCGTTAAACGGGGGAAGAAATGTTCTCCCCAATGTAAAGAAGATAATGAAAGCCGTAATAAAAAGTCCTCCCGTGACAGTAAAAACGATACGCTTGTGCCCCAGCGTCCACAGCAATACCCGTTCGTACGCCCGTTTCAGACTGCGGGCCAAAGCCGGCTCCGTGTCTATACCGCCACGGCTATTCCCCAATAGGTAAGTACAAAGAACCGGAGTCAGAGTAAGTGCCACGACCGTACTGGCAAACAGGGATATAACGAAAGCTATACCAAGCGGCACCAACATACGCCCCTCCATACCGGCAAGAAAGAACAAGGGCATGAAACTGGTCACAATAATCAGTGTACTATTTAATATAGGTATGCGCACTTCCTGTGAAGCGGCAAAAACAACCTGTTTGACACTCAGTCTGTCCGCCATAGGCCGCAACCGGTTCTCCCGCAAATGACGGAACACATTTTCCACGTCCACAATAGCATCATCCACCAGCGAACCGATGGCTATCGCCATACCCCCAATACTCATGGTATTGATTGTCAAACCCATGCCCTGTAACGTCAGTATCGTCACCAACAAAGCAAGGGGTATCGTCACCAGAGAAATCAGTGTCGTACGCACATTCATAAGAAAGAGGAACAGGATGCATACCACAAAAACACCTCCTTCCAGCAATGACTGGCGGATGTTCCCTACCGCACTCTCAATGAAACGGCTCTGACGGAAAATATCCGTATCCACTTTAACATCCGGAGGTAGAGTCTGTTTCAAATCATCCACTACTCTATCCAGTTTGCCGGTCAGTTCCAACGTTCCCACATTCGGTTGCTTGGTTACAGTAAGTAAAACAGCCGGCTTCCCTCCGTTAGAAGCCATACCCATTTTAGGGGCTTTGGCTCCTGTCTTCACTGTAGCAATCTGTTTCAGCAGAACAGGACTTTCTCCGGCCAGTTTCACTACTGTCTGTGCCAGTTCGTCTGTCCTGTCGGTCTGTACTACTCCCCGTATGATGTATTCATTTCCATATTCATACAGGATACCTCCTGAAGAGTTCCGGTTGACGTCCGTAACCGCATCCCGCACCTCCTGCAGGGTGACTCCATAATGTTTCATCTTGTCCGGGCGAAGCTGAATCTGATATTCACGCTGTTCTCCTCCCAAAACCGATACTTGGGAGACTCCTCCCGTCGCCAACAGACGAGGGCGTAACGTCCAGTCGGCCAGCGTCCGCAATTCTTCCAGTGAGGTAGAGTCCGCCGTCAGTCCGATGATCAATACCTCACCCAAAATAGAAGACTGAGGTCCCAGCACGGGATTTCCAACTCCTTCCGGCAACTGCTCCGCAACAACGGCCAACTTTTCGGATACAATCTGACGGGCACGGTAGATATCCATATCCCAGTCAAACTCTACCCACACCACGGAAAAGCCGGTACTGCTCTGAGAACGGACGCGGCGCACACCGGTAGCTCCATTGACGACAGTCTCCAACGGAAAAGTCACCAGACGCTCCACCTCTTCGGGAGCCATACCTCCCGCTTCCGTCATTACTACTACCGTAGGCGCATTCAAATCGGGAAAAACATCCACTTCCATCGTCAAAGCCGTATAAATGCCCGTTATCAATACAAGGAAAGCCGACAATAATACAGCCAGACGGTTTTTCAATGAGAATCGAATGATTTTGTTTAACATAGTTCCCCCGCCTTTTAATGGTTATGGTTATGCCCCTCCGGTATCAAACCGGCCGAAGCTGCAAGTTTCACTTGAATAGCTCCGCGAGCCACCACCTGTTCTCCTTCCTGCAAACCGTTCAGTACAACGAAACGCCGCCCGTCGGAAGCTCCTAATTTTACCTCCCGTTTCTCATAACAGTCTTCATCTTCACGCACATAAACATAATATACTCCCTGTGATTCCGTAAGCGAGGATAAAGGTAGCGTCAGCACGGAGTCCATAACCGCCCCCTGGAGCCAGACTTCGGCATAACTGCCCGGATACAGGCGCCCGACATTTTTGAATTCAAATGTCACCGGTACATAAAAGGATTCCGGAGCCATTGCCTGTCCTACCGACAACAACCGACCGCCCATGCTCCTGACATCATAGACACAAGTATCCGCGGATGTCCTGAAAAGGGCATTGTCCACTTCCTGCAGAAAATCCAGATCGGTCTCTCCCACTTCGGCTTTCAACTGTAACTTATGTACCTGTGTCAACACAGCCAGAGGCTGGCCTACGGTGACGTAATCTCCCTCCGTTACCAGACTTTGCTTTACAAATCCGCCGATAGGGGCCGGCACGCCCACCTTACCGCCAGAAACATAAGACGCAACTCCGTCATAAGCCATACGGGCCGTAGAACAGCGCAGACGGGCGTCTTCCAACTCCGATCGGGTAACCAATTGTTCCACCGCTAACTGTTCCAGGCGTTTCAATTCGCGGAACGCCGTTTCCCACTCTTCTTTTGCGCGGGCTACAGATTCACCGTCCAACACATTTCCGGACGTGATATTAACAACGCTTTCTCCTTTTCTCACAACCATGCCCTCACTCAGCCCTCTGGCAGGAAAAGCAACCACTCCGGGTACCGTAGCCACAACCGTGACTTCCTCTCCTGTAGCAGAAGACAATCTGCCCCCCACTTTCAATGTCCGCCGAAAAGGCCCGCACACCACAGAAGCGACTTCCACCCCGGCTTCCCGTGCCTTGGCAGCCTCTAATATTATTTCATTACCATTACCATGCCCGTCAGCCGAATGCGCTTTCTCATTCTCATCGCTATGTCTGTGACCGTCATGACAGGCACAGATTATCCAAGAGGACATCACCAGCATGGCGACTCCCGTTACTACATTCTTATTCATTCGATATTTATTCATTTGACATTACTTTATTTTATATACAAGACATGACACAACAGGAAAAATCCCGTTGTCGCATCCCATCCAACTTAACTGCAATCAAATCAATGAGGGAGGAGCTCTAAGACCCACAACCGACATCATACCTTTTAGGCATCGGACAAAAAAAGGCCTAAAAGACATCGTAGACAAAGAAACCGGACATACAGGAACGCAGCATCCGGTTCCCGATATTCCAAAGTCCGACACCAGTAAATCAGGATAGATTGTGTCCGGTCCCGGCAAACGCAACCGCGGAACAATCACAGCCGACGACAAACTCTCACGACAAGCCGTAGATGCGTTGTGCCCGGCATCGGCACACGAACAAGAATTAAAGACATCCGTCCGCATATTATCCGAAACCGCCGCATGGCCGCACCGTTCATGCGGATTCGCCATAGAATCATGAACAGAAAAACAGATGCTTTCGCCATGATGATGGTGGCAGCCCATAAACGTATATGCCACCACAGACAACAGCATAAAATAAAGGGCCATATAACGAAATATTCTTTGCATCCTGTTTCTCACCGCAAAAGTTTTCTATATGCAAATATAGGTCTTTCGAAAAAAAGGCACAACTATAAACACTCTAAAAGCACAGGCGCATTATCGGATTGCAACCGGGTTGCAATCCCGCACATTTATTTATAAAGCAAAAAAATAGCAGGTATCTTACTCAAATCGGGACGTTTCGTACGTTTCCACTCCTGTATGGTCAACGTGCGGATATATTCCTCTGCACACGTAATACCGGCTGCGATACAAAGCTTTGTCTGGGGACGGCAAATACGCAACAACTCTTCTATCATCCTTGCATTCCGATAAGGCGTCTCAATGAACAGCTGAGTCTGATGTTCCGCATAGACTCTTTGTTCCAAAGATTTAATTCTTCTTATCCGTTCCCCCGGATCTATGGGAAGATAGCCGTTGAAAGCAAAACTCTGCCCGTTAAAACCCGATGCCATCACAGACAGAATCATGGAAGACGGCCCGACCAGCGGCACCACCTTCAGCCCTTCCCGTTGCGCGATAGCCACGACGTCAGCCCCCGGATCGGCCACAGCTGGACATCCCGCCTCAGAAAGCACCCCCATGGGGATACCCTGCTTTATCAGGTTCAGATAAACGGCAAAATGTTCCGTGGACGCATGCTTGCCAATCGGATAAAAGGTTATCCCGTCAATGTCCACATCCTGAGATACTTTTTTCAGGAAACGACGGGCCGAACGGACATCCTCGACAAAGAAATGCCTGATCTGCAGAATAATTTCATGATTGTATGCAGGCAAAACCGCCTCAAGGGGTGTTTCTCCCAACGTAACCGGAAATAAATAAAGTGCAGCTTCCATTTCTAATCATTAATTATAGCAGACTATAACCGGACTCTTTCAACATCTTCTCATAGTCCTGCATATTCAATAATTCCGCAACCGTCAGTCCCGGATGTTTCTCCATGTAAGACTCCATTATACGACATCCTATCCATACTCCAAGCTGTCCGGGGGCATCTTCTCCTAATGCCGGAGTGACAGGACGCTGTACCAGCATCATCCGGATAATGGAAGAATCCTTTTCCTCCAACAGATTTTCTTCACGGATCCATGCCCGGATATCGGACTCATGTTTTCTACACCACGAAATCGCCCGCCCGTCAAAAGGTAACTCCTGCTCCACAGAGATCCCCAACAGATCGGAAACAATCCAATGCAACTTGCCTACATGGAACACATAATCCCGCACTGTCGCATCCGGCCATCCCGGAACAGGATATTCAGCCATCAGATAAAAAAACAACGCTTCAGGCACAATTCTGTCCCGTCTCATCGTATGAATCTGGTAATCGGAATAATACTGCCTGTACAAAGGAAATTCTTCACCCAGATATTTGTCCAGACTTATCCCCAATATACTGTCACCCACCACAAGGCTTTGGTTCAATGCCGAAATCTGCGTATATATACGGGGAATCCGAAAGTTGGAATCCGCCTTCTTGACTTTTGCAAAAGCTGTATAGAGCGCATTCTCCTCCGCCTGCATATCGGGATATTGACGATGAACTTCCTGAAAAAGAACCTGCACTATGGAATCCAGACAAAACAAACGCAGTTTTCGTTCGATGCGGGCCTCATCCACATGCCCCAGTCCCAGAACATCTTCAATCAGCAACTTTGTTTCCTGCGGGTACTGACCGGTCATCTGATCCCATGAAGCATAGCTGTTCAAAGCCACATACTCGTCCACAATCCGATCGTAGCGTCTGATAGAAGCTTTAGGTGCAGAAGAAGAGCCAAAGAAATCCTGCCACGGCTTCCAATCACAGGAAACCAATAAACAAAGCAGAGCTATATAGCTAAAAAATGTTTTTTTCAACTCTTATTCCTATTAAAACTAAGGCAAAAATACTAAAAGCTCGTAATTTTTGCAAATAATATGCAAAGAAAAGTAAAACCTGCGTCATTTTTGAGGTAAATCTTTATACAACCGTTCCTGTTTGATATAATAACGATACAAGATGCTAAAACCGGCCATTTCCGGAATAGAACGGAGCACGGCCACCTTTTGACACAGCTTTCTGTCTTCGGAAAAATCCGGTTTCATCCGCCCATAGGCGCGCCAGGCACGCCAGACCGCACGACAACTGCCCCAGTTTCCGGACAACAGAAATGAAAAAGAAGCCAGCATGTCAAGCCACCAGCGCATCCGCAATGTCCGGTGCAAATCTTCGGCCGAAAGGTTTTTATATAACATCAGCAGATTATTCCTGAAGTTAAGAAACGTCTTCCGTGGATTCTCTTTCGACAAAGTCCCTCCCCCTACATGATAGACCGTAGACGACGGTATGCAGACAATACCATACCCCCGGCTGCGCAGGCGCCAGCAAAAATCTATTTCCTCCATGTGGGCGAAGAAACGTCCGTCCAGCCCGCCGATCTCCCAATAGGCTTCCCGGCGTACCATCAGGGCGGCTCCCGTAGCCCAGAATACGGACACCGGCTTGTCGTACTGCCCATTGTCTTTCTCTACCGTAGAGAATATGCGTCCCCTGCAATACGGATAGCCGAGACGGTCGATATATCCTCCCGATGCCCCCGCATATTCAAAAGAATCACGGTCTATCTGACTTCGGATTTTCGGCTGGCAGGCTGCAACTCCTGGATGACAGTCCATATAGTCCAGCAAAGGGGAAAGCCATCCGGAAGAAACTTCCACATCCGAATTCAACAACAAGTAATATTCGGATTTTATCTGAGCCAGCGCCTGATTATATCCTTCCGCAAAACCATAATTCTCCCCAAAAGAGATGAGACGCACCGAAGGAAATTTTCCTTTCAACAGCGCGAGTGAATCATCCGTAGAACCATTGTCTGCAACATAAACCGTTGCCTGTCCGGAAGAAAACTTCATCACTCCGGGCAAAAACGTCTGCAACATAGAAGCTCCGTTCCAGTTCAGAATCACAATAGCCAGTTTCTCCATTTCCCTCCGTATATATACATTATTATAATAGAGTGGCGTGCAGGGCTGTACCGTCTTCCGTAAAACCGCCCAGCTGCACCGGAACAATCCGGTTATCCAGCCGGCGAACGTCATCATTCCCTATTCGTACTTCCACCCGGATATAATTGTCCGTGAATCCGTGCATCACGCCTTTTTTCCGGCTCCGTTCCATCAATACGTCACGCCGAGTTCCCGTATGACACTGATAGAAATTCCGCCACTTGCGTTCCGATAAATCCAGTAAACGCTGACTGCGCATATGCTTCTCTTCCGGAGACACCACATGCGGTATTTTCAAAGCCTGTGTTCCGGGACGTTCCGAGTAACTGAACACGTGCAACTGAGACACATCCAATCCCTCCAGAAAACGACAAGCATCTTCAAAGTAAGCCTCCGTCTCCCCTCTCATTCCCACAATGACATCCACTCCGATAAAAGCATCCGGCATCATAGCGCGGATGCGGTTCACTTTGTCCGCAAACAATTGTGTCTCATAGCGGCGACGCATCAGCCGGAGCACATCATCGCTCCCGCTTTGGAGAGGAACATGGAAATGGGGCATGAAAGCACGGGAAGAAGCACAGAACTCCAACACCTCATCCGTCAGCAAATTCGGTTCTATGGAAGAAATGCGATAACGTTCAATGCCTTCCACTTCATCCAATGCACGAAGCAAATCCGGAAAAGTTTCCCCGGTCGTCTTCCCGAAATCCCCGATATTCACACCAGTTATCACGATTTCACGCCCACCTTCCTCTGCAGCCTGGCGCGCCTGAGCAACCAGAGACTCAATGCTTCCGTTACGACTGCGCCCCCGGGCAAAAGGTATGGTACAATAGGTGCAATAATAGTCACATCCGTCCTGCACCTTCAAGAAATAACGCGTCCGTTCGCCACAAGAACAGGACGGAACGAAACTGCGTATATCTTTCGTAGCCACCGAATGCGATTCATGGAGCGCATCTTCCAAAGTCCGGCCTTCCGGTAACAAAGGCATGCGTTCCTCCAGGTAGCGGAGGATATCTCCTTTCTGTTCTGCTCCCAAGACCAGATCGACTCCTTCGATAGAAGCCACAAATTCTGATTTCAACTGTGCATAACATCCAGTCACGACCACAAAAGCACCGGGATGTCGTTTCACCATCCGGTGAATGGCCTGACGACATTTATGATCCGCCACTTCTGTCACCGAACATGTGTTTATCACACACAAATCTGCCCGTTCTCCGTCTTTCACAGTCTGAAAACCAACCTGACCGAGCAGACGTCCCACAGTGGAAGTCTCAGCGAAATTTAATTTGCAACCCAACGTATAATAGGCTGCCTTTTTACCTTGAAATACGGACCGTTCCGTCATACCATATTTATATATAGAGAAATAACAGGGACAAAAATAATGCAAATCGAGAGCAAAATCATCAAACTTGCCTGAAAGTTTTGCCAAGATACAGCTTATTTTATGCAAAGATAGCTAAATCCCACCATAGACCGCCCTGCCGAACCATCTTTTTAAACCTGCATTCCTCAATTAATCCACCTCCTCCATAAAAATAGCACCGTATTTATTTGCTCCATTTGCCTCACTCCGATATCCAAATCTCCCCGCCCATTTTTAACACTATCTTATAACTCTGTATTACAGTATTTTATAAAGACAAAACTAAAATATAATAAAAAAAGTCTCCAGGAAAGATACCATATATCAAAAAAACTACTTAACTTTGCACCGTTTTAATAAGCAATTGATTGTTTTACAGATTTAAAAAGCAAAAAAATGAAAAACTTAGCATTTTTGTTCGTAGCTGTTACAGCTATTTTCTGCGCTTCATGCAAGGGCAACCAGACTAACGATGCTTGCTGCGATGCAGATAGCTGCTGCGGCGACACTATCGTAGTTGAAGAAATCGACAGCATCGTTACTGATTCTGTTGAAGGCGACAGTGTAGTTGCTGAAGTTGAGGCTCCCGAAGCTGCTTAATCAACGAACAAGCTTAATTAGTTAGAGAGGTCACGCAGAGGTTGCGCGACTTCTTTTTTTATGTATATACCCCCAATCACATCCGACATTGGCAATTGCCGTATTGAATTATTTTCGACAATCAGAATCCCCTTATACAGGATCGTGCCCCCGGAAATGATATAGGTATTTTTATGTTTCCAGTCATTCATTTTTTGGCCTTTTTTTTGCCCCTTTGTACCGGCCCGTTCTTTTCCGCTCATTTTTGTAAAGATTCGCACTTTTCGGATGACGGAAAATATAAGTCGAAAATGGATAGAAGAATATCTTCAGGACAGGCTGAAAGAATGAAAGAAAAATGAATATTTGCTGGACTTCATGCCGAATAATGTTTCATTAATATATAAATTTAAAGCAAACACAAAGGCACGGTGTGGAATTTTTGGAAAAAAAGGAAAGAAGATGTCACAAAAACGTATATTTGTGTGTTATTATAGTAGAGAGGGGAAGATATCTGTCTGTTTTCCGACTGAGACATCAGATAATATGGCCTTTCCGCTAAAAGCATGACACAACAGGAGTTTCAACATAAGTATTTACCACTGGCACCGCAGTTCTACCGCCGCGCCCTGGCCTTGCTGGGCAATGCACAAGATGCCGAGGATGCCGTGCAAGATACTTATCTGAAACTTTGGAATCAGTCAGAACGACTGGAGGAACTGGAACGGCCGGAGGCTTTCATGCAAACCGTGCTGCGCAATGTTTGCCTGAATATGCTCCGCGACCGCCACATGGCAGAAAGCGAACTTGCCACGGCAGACAATATGCCCGAGGAAGGCGACAGCATCGGGCGGATAGAGCAACAGGGGACGTTACGTTTGTTGTTAGACAGTTTGTCGCCTAAAGCCCGTTGCATAGTGACGCTGCGCCATCTGGGGGACTATTCCTTTGAGGAAATGGCTACACTTACAGGCGAGTCGGAAAGCAACATACGCATGATACTTTCGCGTGCCCGCCGCTTCCTGCGGGAACGATACCGAGACCTGACAAAGTAAGACATATTAATAATAAACCATAGCATGATGAATTTGGAACAAGCCACCGCATTGCGTGAAAAGTTTTATATCGGAACTTCTACTCTTTCCGATGAACGACTGTTGCTCGAGTATCTTCGTTCCAGAAATTGTCCGCCGTCATGGCTGGCCGACCGGAAGGTATTGGAAGCGCTTGTTGCCCTGCCTGAGGCGGAAATACCCGACGGATTGGAGAGGCGCATCGCCGCCCGTTTGTCACATCAGGTAATGCCGCGCCGGCGTATTTTGTGGAAAAAGTTGGGAGTGGCAGGGATTGCAGCCACGGTGGCGGCTCTTTCCCTCGGACTATATCTCAGCGGACGCAACCGGGCCACGGTCTATGCCGACACATACGGCACTCCGCAACAGGCTGCTTGCGAAACGCGCGATGTACTGTTTTATGTGTCCGAACAGTTGAACATGGGCATGGAGGCCACGGACAATCCGGGAGGCCCCTGCCCCTAAACAACGTATACATGAATCCCACGCACGCATTTATTTATCCATTACATTCCATAACCCATTTATATTGCTTATTATGAAACATATTCTCTTTATCCTCACCATCCTGATGTTCTTGTTACCCGTATCGCAGCCGGCACACGCGGACAAGAATCCGGAAGTGCCGACCATAGCCTCCGGTTCTCCCGTCAAGGTCCATTATTCGTTCGACCACTACGCCAACAATCCGTTGATGACACGCTCCTTCGTTTCAGAAGATATGCTTGAAGCCGCTTCGCGTACAGGGCTTCTGAAGTCATCGGCATGGGACGTTTCGGGAGTAGTGTCACGTTTAAAAAGCCTGCTCAGTCTACATACTCACAGTAACTCAACCACGAAACAGGTGCGCAAGGATCTGGAGAAAGTGAGCGCACAGTCGGCTTACGAGCGGATGATGCACACGTGCAACAACGAAACGGAACTGATTGTATTCTGCCATCGCCGAAGCAGAGGGAAAGACATTGACGAACTGCTGATATTCAAATTCAGGGACAAATACTGCTCGCGCGTCATTCAACTGACGGGCAAGTTGCGGGCTGATGATATCGCCGCCATTCTGAAGATGTCGAAAAAACAGTGACAACGGTTTATTCCGGTGTCCTTACGATAACTATCACTATGCAAAATATTCTTGTTATTCTTCTGTGCCTGCTCAGCCTGCCGTTATGTGCCAAGAGGGTAAAATTGAAATCGGGAGAACATTATCAGATACGTTGTCTGCAATGGCCCGCGGGCTGCATAATCCCCTCTCCAGACAATCCGGAAGCGTTGATTTATGTGGATGGAAACACCGACACTTCGTGGTGGACGTTCACCAAGGATACGGACGGATGTTACACCATCCGGAACATGAAGTCAGGACGCTACATGACCTACGACGGCCTGCGGAAAAAAGACCGTCGCTATATGCGGCTCAGCCGGACGGACTATAAGGATGACTCACGCTGGAAAATCTATCCCGGACAGACGGGATTTATCATTTGCCACAAGGTCAATACCAATCACTTGCTCGATGTGCGGCGTAATTCTTATATCGTCGGTACTTATCACAACCAGTCACCCGTAGCCAATGAGAACGAACGCTTTTTTCTGGTGGATGTCAAGGGGCGTGTCGTAACCGACGCAGAAGGAAAGGGCACGTTGCCCAAGGACTGCTTTGACAATGCCGCAAAGGGACAAAGCAAGCCACAACAGGCATGGAAACAGAAGCATACGCCCGAACTCCTGTCGTTCACTCTGAATGGGCGCAAGCCGGTCTACGATAAACAGACGAATGTTTACCTTTTTACTGTACCGGAAAAGACAGGGCATGAGTTTACCGCTAAAATAGCCGTTGAAGGCCATACTGATCTTCAGCTCTTTGTGAACGGGAAAGCCATATCACGCAGCGGACGATACAAGTTCTCCCACATCGAAGGAGGGCGGGTGTTCCGTCTGGCATCGGCTTCCGGCAATGATACGACGGCTGTGGCACGGCTCTCCTTTACCTGCCTGCCCATCGTGGAAATCGGCAGCCCGGGACTGAGCAAGTCTCAGTTCTCGTCTGGCATGTTCCGGCTCTCCGACCCCGACCGTCCCGCCGCCGACTCTCTTCTGTCCGCCCGCTTGCGCCATCGCGGGGACTATGCCACCACAATGAACAAGAAATCCTTTGCCGTGAAACTGAGAGACGGTGCGGGTAAGGCTATCGACCGCAAACTGCTGGGCATGCGCTCCGACGATTACTGGATTCTCGATGCCATGGCCATCGATCATGCCCGGATGCGCAACCGTGTGGCCATGGATTTGTGGATGGACTTTGCCGCCGCCCCGTATTATACCTCTTCACGTCACAGCCCGAACGGTGTGCGCGGTCGATTGGTCGAAGTGTTCTGGAACGGCAGTTATCAGGGGATTTATAATCTCCACGAACACATGGACCTCAAGCAACTGGGACTGACACATACGGACGGAAACAGGGTACGCGGCTGCCTGTATAAATCACAGACGTGGTCGGACTGGACCCTGCTGGGCTGGAACCGCGCAAGGGGCGATATCACCGGTACCCGACCGCCCGGCTACCATAACAACGGAAGCAACTGGGCCGGATGGGAGGCCAAATATCCGAAGGCCAGGAACGGGAAGTCCACCGAATGGAAACCGCTATATGAAGCGGCCGACTTAGTGGGCAGAGCCGACGACTGCACCTTTACGGAAGAAGTAGGCAAACGGTTTGATCTGCCCGTGGTGCGCGATTACTGGCTCTTCACCGAACTGCTCTTTGCCATGGACAACAGCGGGAAAAACATGTACTGGGCGGTGGACGACCAGACCAAAAAACAATGCCTAACCCCCGTGCCGTGGGACCTGGATGCCACCTTCGGCCGAAGCTGGAACGGGCACCGTTCGGGATATGCACCCGAAAAGAACTACCGCGATTATCTGCATCGGCAGGGAATCACGAACGCCCTGTTTGAAAGGCTTGAGAGGCTCGACGCCAACGGATGGAAGGCAGAACTGGCCAATCGCTATCGCAGCCTGCGCCGCACTCATTTCGATCCCGACCGCCTTTTCAAACGTTTCGCCGACTGTTTCCGCCTGCTGGAACGCAGCGGAGCGGCAACCCGCGAACATGCACGCTGGGACAACGCCAACGGCATCTATCTGAATTTCAAATCTGAGGAAGACTACCTGCGCGACTGGATAAAACGGCGCATTGCCAGCATGGACAAACAATACGGTTTGTAGCAAACAGCCGAAAGAAAAACACTGATTCTATACGCACGAACTTAATTCAACCAATCCTATAATTTAAAACTATTCATTATGAGAAAGATTTTTTTACTGACGACATGCCTCCTCTTGGGATGTATCGTTGTGGCGGCCCGTCCGTTGAAACTACGTGTAAACAAACCGGGAACACTGGCGTTTCTTGTAGGTGAGAAAAAGAAGTACACCACCCGGAAGATGGTGTTGGCAGGCATGCTGAACGGCGATGATTTACGTTTCCTGCGTGAAATGGCAGGCTCTGACATCAACCAGCAACCCACCCCGGGTGTATTGCGTACAATCGACTTGACAAAGGTTACATTTACACAAGGAGGTGGCGCTTATGTAGACAAAGAGGGACTGCAGTATGTAAAAGGAGGAAGCCACACGCTTCCCTCGTTCCTGTTCCGCAACTGTCCCGTTGAACACGTAATCCTTCCCGAACATCTGGACTCCATACAAACCGGAGCGTTGGAACATACGAAACTGCGCCGCATTGAATTGCCCGACAGCGTATGGATAGGGCCTTATGCGTTTTACAGTGATGACGCTTTGGAGGAAGTCGTATTTCCTGCCCATGTAAAAAGCATCATGCCTTATGCTTTCGGCCTGAGTGGCGTGAAGCATCTCTCAATACACAACATCGACTGTATCGCCGGCAATGCCTTTACCGAACTTCTGCAGGTGGAGACCATAGAAGTCAAGGGGTATTTGGGGCATATCGACGGCTGGTATACCTTTTCTTCCTGCCCGAAATTGCGCAGCATCAACCTGTACGGCCCAGTGTTGACCACAGGAGGATCCACCGTGTTGGCCAACTGTCCGGTTTTGGAACGCCTGACTTTCCATGACGCGGTGTACTCCACTTATTTCGGAGAAGCTCTGAATTGTCCGGCTTTCAAGGGATATGAGACGAAAGGCATTGTAATCAGCAGTGAGCATACGGACTTGATACCTTCCTTGCCACAAGAGAAGGATACCCCCGGGACAAAACCTTTTCGCGAGGCTATCCAGCAACTGATGCCGGTACTGAAGCAGGGAATCCGCGGAGGAGAAATGATTTTTCAGGTCAACAGTCTCAGTTATATCGCCTACGACGAAGCCTGCCATTTGGCTTTGGAAGGGAAAAAGACCGAGGCTCTGGACTGGCTCGAACTGGCTGTTGCCGCAGGTTGGAACAGGTACATACATATGCAGGAAGACAAAGATCTGGTTAGCCTGAAAAATGACCCGCGCTTTGAGGCAACAGTGGCCAAAGCCCGTGAAAAGGGTGACTTCCCTCTCATTTTAAAACAGGCGGCTCCTTATCGTGCCAACAACAAAAAGTGGCCGGCTTTCACTTACCAGTCCCCGACAGACAGTAACCTGGTACGCGTCCGCGAATACTTCAATCTGGACAGCATTGCCGGTTCGGGCGACGATATATCACAGATGAAGAACATTATGTACTGGTTGCACGATGCCATTCGCCACGACGGGAGTTCCACATGGCCCAAATGCGACTACAATGCCATCAGTCTTTATGAAATCTGCCAACGCGAAGGACGAGGGCTGAATTGCCGTTTCCTGGCCATGATGCTGAATGAACTTTATCTGGCCTGCGGGATACCCTCACGCTTTCTGACTTGTCAGCCTAAAGGATACAGGACAGATTCCGACTGTCACGTGATCAACATGGCATGGAGCAAATCACTGAACAAATGGGTGTGGATGGATCCGAGTTTTGCGGCTTTTGTGAGCGATGAAAACGGATTGCTGTTGCACCCCGGCGAGGTGCGTGAACGCCTGATCAAAGACCTTCCGCTTGTATTGAATGAAGATGCCAACTGGAACCACGAATCGATACAGACTGTCGACGGTTACCTGAAAGACTACATGGCCAAAAACCTGTACTGGATATCGGCTCACTTACGTAGCGAATACCAAACGGAAGGCAACAACGGAGGTAACAGCCGCATGATTTATCTGGTGCCGGCCGGTTTTCTGCAATTCGAAGGTACGACATCCGACGATGCGTATTTCTGGCAGATTCCTCAGTCCGAAACTGTTACGGAATAATCGCAACATCCCCCCTACCGGACATACAGAATATGGGAGAGAATCGGAATGACTCTCTCCCATATTTATAAATACCAATCTTTGAAAGACAAATTTCGATTAGAAATATGTCTCTTATGCTTCAGCTGTCTCTGCTACTACCTCGAACGGAATTTCAACAGAAACTTCCTTATGCAACTTCACGGTAGCAACATAAGAACCGATTTCTTTCACGTCTTTCACGATAATAATCTTACGGTCGATTTCAAAGCCTTTCTTCTTCAGCTCGTCCGAAATCTGCAGACTGTTCACAGAACCATAGATAATCCCCGTCGCACTGACTTTGGTTGCAATCGTAAGAGATACGCCAGCCAACTTGTCTGCCAGAGCCTGAGCCTCGTTTTTGATCTGTTCCAACTTGTGAGCACGCTGCTTCAAATCCTCAGCCAACATCTTCTTGGCAGATGCGGAAGCGATAATACCCTTGCCGTAAGGAATGAGATAATTACGGCCATAACCCGGCTTCACAGTCACAATATCATTCTTGTAACCCAAGCCAATGATGTCTTCTTTCAATATAATTTCCATACTTATCCCTCCTTAGTTTATTTCATCATGTCCGTTACGAAAGGCAGCAAAGCCAAGTGACGTGCTCTTTTTACAGCCTGAGCCACACGACGCTGATACTTCTGTGAAGTTCCCGTGATACGACGGGGCAGAATCTTACCCTGCTCATTCAGGAATTTCTTCAGGAATTCAGGATCCTTGTAATCGATGTACTTGATACCGCTCTTCTTGAAACGGCAATACTTCTTTTTCTTAACGTCAACTGTGGGCGGAGTCAAATATCTGATTTCTGATTGCTGTGCCATAATTAATCCTCCTTTTTAGCTTTGTTGTTTCTTCTCTTTTCAGCATATTCTGCTGCATACTTCTCCATCTTTACCGTCAGATAACGGATCACACGTTCGTCACGACGATAATTTACTTCCAAAGTCTTAATTACTTCCGGCTGTGCCTTGAACTCCATCAGGATATAGAAACCCGTGGATTTCTTCTCAATAGCATAAGCCAGCTTCTTCAGGCCCCAGTTCTCTTCATTGATAATCTCTGCACCGTTGTCGGTGAGGATACCCTTGAACTTGTTGACCGCTTCCTTCATCTGATCGTCAGATAAAACGGGAGTTAAAATGAAAACGGTTTCGTATTGATTCATAATACGTTAAATAAATAATTAATTAATATTTTGCGAAATGCGGTGCAAAGATAGTGTTTTTTATTTGAACAGCAAAGACTTTACACATCTTTTCTTCTGTCCGCCTGTCCCCGAAACCGCCCGGTATCCGCTTTTGCCTGTTTTTCCACCTTATTATTTGATAAATTAAGGGGACCGTCGCACCATCTTCCACAAAAATGTCTTATATTTGCGCCATTGTTGAAACAACCATTTTATTTTGGAACAACTTAAATTCGATATCAAGCTGATATTCGCCATCCTCAACGGCAAGGTATCGGCTGCCATCAACCGGAAACTTCACAGGAACTTCCGGCAATACAACATGGACATAACTCCGGAACAATGGACGGTGCTACTCTATCTGTGGGAAAAAGACGGGGTTACCCAGCAGGAACTCTGCAAGGCCACGTTCAAGGACAAGCCCAGCATGACACGCCTCATCGACAACATGGAGCGCCTGAACCTTGTGGTGAGAATATCCAGCAAGACAGACCGGCGCATCAATCTGATACACCTGACACGTGTCGGACGGGACCTGGAAGAGAAATCGAGATACGTGGCCGCGAAGACACTGAAAGAAGCCCTGCGCGGTCTGGACATCGAGGAGCTCAGAATCAGCCAGGAAGTCCTGCGCAAAGTATTTTCCAACACGAAAGACTGATTTTTGCCCGTCAGAAAGAAGTTTTTCGAGGGTTTGCTTCGCTTTTCAAAGAATTATGCTTTAATTTGCGGACAGAAAGAAAAAGACAATTATAAAAAACACATAAAACCATGAACAATTTACTCAAAAATTTAGGCATCTTGCTGATTGTAATTGCAGCAGTGGGCATGATGGTGGCATACGCCACGGGAGGTTCGGACAGTAACGGATTAATGGGAAGCCTCATGGCAATTATGGTCATAGGACTTATTGCCCACATTGTTCTCAACAAGAAGATACAGGAATAAGGCTTTCGCCACATCACAACAAAACATGGTTCGCTTCGATGCACTTCTGCCGTCGGAGCGAATCTTGTTTTTATACCCATACGACTTTTTCCGTTCTTTCTTTTTTTACGCCTGCCGCCTACTTCTGCGCCACCAGATACCTGTTCCCTTCCGCCGTGCGCATCTTCTTCACACCGGCAGCCGCGGCCGTCGTCCTGAACCATTACTCATTGAAGTATAATGTGTTCCGCACATTGATTGCCAACGCAACCAAACGGACGGTTCCTATACACACATGTTTGCGGAAATAGGCTTCAATGGTTCAGACTCGCTGATTATCAATGAGTAATGGTTCACAAAAGGTTCAGCAATGGTTCAGCGATAGTTCAGACTCGCTGAGTATCAGTGCGTAATGGTTCAGGAATTAGCGGTAACCGCACCCTGCGGCGGAAAAAGCTGAAGGATAGATGAAGGAAAACTGAAGGATAAATGAACCATTTGTCGCTGGCAATCAAACAGTTTGAACCATTGAAGCATTTTTCCGCAAACATCTGTGTAGGGAGGAGGGCGACGACGGACGACTGCCTGCCGTCCCGCAGGCAAGGCACTTGTCAAGCCGTAGGCTGTTCACTTGCCGAGTGGAGTGCGGTTCACTATAGGTAGTGAAGCGCTGTTCACTATGGATAGTGGAGCACGGTTTACTATAGGTGGTGGAGCACTGTTCACTATGGGTAATAAAATACTATCCTTAGCGGCTCATGATAGTATTCCTGATAGTCTTATGATAGTTAGAATAAGCATGTCACTTAAGCTTGAATGAATACTTCATCTTAGTTGGAATGATGACATTACAGTAACTGTCATAACAGACTCCGGGTAGCCGTCCGGCATGAATGACGGTTCATGGACGGATTGTTTCAAAGCCCCGCAGCTCTTCCACTAAACCGATTTCTATCTTGCTTGCCATATCATTTAAATTTCGATCTGCTATGCGGGTATTAAAAATGCGCTCCGAAAGGGACGCACTAAACAATCAAATCAACGGATGCGCTACGCTTTATTCTGTGACAGGACGAACGGAAAACCCGCGGTCACGATTGCCCCAACCCCAATTCCGGTCACCGCTGCAGAAGCCGAACCTGTAAGTGCCGTAGCCACGGTCCTCGCCCAACGAAGCTGACCAGTAGTAGCCGTCCGAACCTCTGTCGTAGACACTCTCGCCCCAACGACTGCCAGCCGCAGGCAAGAAGATTCTGTTACCATTGGAATTTGATGTGACTACATAGCCGTTCACGCCGTTTTGAGAAGTCCAGGTCCAGGAACAGTTGTCTGTAAGTTCCCTGATTTCATCCTCGGTCGGCATACGCCAGCTACCGCCCCATTTCACGTGGGCAACATCGTCTTCGGGTTCCAACACGGTCTTGTTGTCGACTGTACCATAACGGCTACTCGTACAGTATTTAGTCAGGGTATCAAACGAACCTTTACAGTATTTGTAAGAACTCCAATCGTAATAGCTTTTCTCTTCCGTCTCGCCCCAGGCGTAATAGCCGCCGTATTCCTCGGGAGAACTTGCACCAACATTGCAGGTCGCCCACTTTACACTCAGACCGAGGTCGACAGCCTCAGGCCTGCTCAAATCGGTAGTTCCGCCATTACCATTGTTCCCGTTGCCCGGACCGGAAACCTCCGTCAACACATCATCGTCGTCGTCATCGCAGGAGACCAACAACAAACCACACAGACAAAAGGACAGCAACAATACCGACCATACATAATTCTTTTTCATAACTGATGGATTTTAATGTTTTACATTTACAATAACACTGCAAATATAAGAACACTTTACCATTTTACCCTCCCATTTCTTAATAACGACATATTATTCTATAATCCACTTCTCGATGTTCCGTGTCTCGGCAGAGAAGTTCAGACCGATGCG
>CAZIMK010000037.1:0-32769 GCA_964540455.1 uncultured Paraprevotella sp. | reverse complement strand
GGAGATTGATTGTAAAGCACATAATTGAGTCCGTCAAGGACACGGAATCCGTTAAGTCGAAATTGACGAGTGTGCATGGTGGCACCACAGAAATAAATCTATAATAAATTGATTTACAATTTGTTGGATATTTTTCTTTTTACCTTACCATCAATTTTGGTGGCAATTTGTGGGTCAGGCAGAATAATCCGTTGTTAAAATATGTATAATGTATTAACGGGGTTGTCGCAAAAGTCCGTGGAATTGTTAAAATTAGGCACATAGTTTGCAGAGTCTGAAAAGGAAGAAGGGTCGCTTTCCGTCTGCCAGCTGAATGTCGGCGTAGCCTGGTCGAATGTCAGTGACACCGTGGAACTGAGAACGGAATGCCTTTACCTTGGAGTTGAAAGATTCGGCAAAAGCATTTGTCGAGCGGAATTCAAAAAAAGTTTAAGATCGTGTCATAGTGGTTGTGGAAAGTGTTCAGGACGGTGATAAATTGGTTGCCTGCGCATAGTTGTTCTACTTCATCATACCATCTGGCAAGTTTCAGCCTCGCTTTGTCTTTTGTTGTCTTTGAGTTGAAAATATCTGTCAGCTTCAGAGCGAGCTCATAAACGTTCTTTAGTTCGGGATAGTATTCAAAAATAATATCGGCACGCCATTGCTGGGCTTTGGTCCATTTCGAGGAATGTTTGGTCAGAATAAATTTGGCTCTTGCCAACAGCTGCTTACGGGTGTCGCCGTTTGCATATCTGAATGGGATGTATTCGCGGCCTTCTCTTTTACAGTCGGCCATTATGCTGTTTTCAAGATCACGTGCCATCCATCTTAGAGAAACGCGCAGTTCATCAATGGCCTCGTGGAATAATTTGTGCACATGGAATCGGTCGTTGGTTATGGTGGCCTTTGGGAAAAACGTATGCGCCACGAGTATCATTGTCGGGGATAAGTCTAGTGTGACCTCCCTGATTTTCAGATGCTTGTTGCGCTGTGTCTTCTCAAGGACCTGTATGATGCGTTCCGACTTCGTCCCCTCGATAACTGCCACAAGGCTTCCCTTTCCGCCATGGCCGGCCGGATTAGTCACTAAAGTGTACAGCTCGCCGCAGCTCATTGAGGATTCATCTATGCATAGGTTCGGCCCAATGTTCTCAGGGAACAGCAGATATTCGCGGGCATGTCCCAGCTGATTCCATTGTCGGAAGTCGCTGAAGAATTCCTTGTACTGATGCGCCAGTGATTTCCCCTTCACACCATAGTGACGGGCTATCGAACTGATACTCTCTGACGTATTATCAATCTGTTCCTTTTAAAAAAACACGAATTCCGGAGTGAGCCTACTGCCTTCCTCCGTTAATTCGTAGTTGTAAACGAATGTGCTGCCGTCTGTCTTATCTATCCACCGCCGGCGTCTGACGTGAAGATATACCGCTTTTCCACGGATAGAGAAGTCCTGTATGACACACTCTTCCGTAAGTCCATGGCTTCGGACAGTACCCTTGCGGTAATCCTCCCAGCTCATGTATTCACGTTCTTCGAGCCAGTAATCAAGGCGGTGGTCACTTTCTTTATAATCGATGAAGTCGAAATTCTCGGTGATGATTTCCGGGAAAATAGTTTTGAGTACCTGCAATCGTTTCATTCCGCAAAGTTAATATATTATACATATTTTAACAATGGATTATTCTGCCTGATCCTTTAAAAATATATACACAATACACTTTACGTAGAGAAACGGAGAAGAGCAGATACATTATGTCAAGTAATAACATCACCTGCATAATGTAGTTTAATTGTCATGAATATTTGATACTGTGGTTGTCTTCCTCGAACAGGCGGACTGTATGATTCTATATCCAAAATGCTCACTGATTTTCTGCTGAACCCCCAAAGTTGTGTGTTTTATTTATTGTCCTATGTTGTTAGATAGTCCAAAACGCTATTCCAGTCAGGGAATTTATCAGAACCGAACTCTATCCATTCGCCAGAGAACTCACTTGCCCCGTTCTTTCCTCAATCATCTATTAGATAGTCTCCTTGGCATAAATCTTTGCGATGGGTGATGACCATCGTTTATGAAATACATCGTCTAAATATCGTGCCACTCACTTCACCTTGTCCGACCATGCTGAAGGGTTATTCCAAGGAGCGGTTGAAAGAATGAATAAGTCATAACGTTTCTGCAACTCGTGCATGGCTTCGATTGTATCTGGCATCGGCTTCATCAGACCGAATAATCCGGGGATCTCATCCAAACGTCCTTCATACTCTTTCTTGGCTTCCTCACTGACTTGTGCCAAGCCTGATTCAAAATCCACCAGCACATTATCCATGTCCACAAACACTCGCTTCTTACGCTCTAAACCCTTATCACGCTTGTCATAGTTGTCACGAAGTTCTGTGAGTATCTGGCATAACTCCTATCCTGTCAGTATCGTTTTAAAGGGATTGCTTTCTCCTCGGCTGTGATAGAGTATCATCCTCCTGGTTGACATTAAGGCTGTGTGGAAACGCTCATTCTGGTCAAACATCGCTTGATAAGCACGACGGATGAGTTGCATATATTGCTCGGATTGTCTGTCTATGGCTTCTCCTTTCCACCAAACAACCTGATCTGTCAGCCAACTTGTAGAAGACATCTTCTTGGCATTCTTGCCCTTCATGGCGCATATCTGTCGTTGCTTATCCTTATCTTCCTGTTTTAATGATTGCAGAAAGCCCTCCCTACTACCACATGCCATTCCGGCAAAGTGGAATTCATTGCAGCACAGGTTTGACAGCGCATCGCCGGATACCCACTTTTCGACCATATATCTACAGCCTTTCCACGCCACATTAACCACTTTATGTATAATCTTCTAAACATATTCAATTAACGTTAGTTCGATGAATAAAAAGTATTTTAAAGTTGTAGAAATGGAATATTTTGGCGTCTTATTTGTGAAAATCAAAACATTTTATAAAATGTCCACTCCTATAGATGAGTTCAAATATAATTCCTCTGTATTTTCGACGAATTCTGCAATTTTCTTACTCCAGAGTTGAAAAAACATACCTTGGAAACATACGGCAAGCGGACCCCAACCGTCCGAGCCGTATGGCCGGCAGTGAGGTGAAGACTATCCTCGTGCTGTTCCTTCAAGCCTGTCTCCTTGGTATTACTAAATAATTTTGAATATGAATTCTCTACACTTGTAAGTTTTCAGAAGCCCTCGGATAAAAGTCTTTTTTGAAAAATATGATAATAAATTTGGGTATTATCAATAAAAGTATTAAGTTTGCCGTATAATGGATTGGTATCCTTTGTGAGATAACTCATATTTGCAATTTAATATTTCATTTTCAGCTATGAGACATCTTCATTTCAATAACAGCAAGTTTTGTGGCGGCGCTCCTCCGGGCGGCGCGGAAATGAGGTGCGCATAGTCTTTCCACCACATTTTTCTACCGCAGAAATGCCACGATAGTCTGGAGTGTGTTTATACGTATCCGCATTTCAGACTGCCGGGAGCTGGGTGTTCTTTGACATGTTGGTAATGGTTCCGGAGGCAGGCCTCCGGCAGTGATAATAAAAATGAATTATGTATAACCCGGAAGGCTTTTGCGGCCTTCGCAATAATAACTGTAAATATGAAAAAAGAATCTCCTATATCTGTTAACAGAGTGAAATTCTGTTCCTTCACCTTTAGTGAAAAGAAAGAAATCGGTAAGCACCTTTGGAAACTTACCTTTGATGAGCGTCATGACTTTCCCATAGATTCCGCTTTTGCCGGTATCGCCGCGATAGTCTTCATTGGTAATGAACGAATAAACTGTGAACGTCCCCGAGGTGTCCGACGGAGGGTGAAGTTTATCCTTGTCGATACGACAGCCCGATGCGAAGTCGCATCACAAAACGTGGGATTTTATATCCCCAAAGATGAGTATCTACGTCTTGCCTATGCGGACTTTTCCGTAAGTACGACAGACTTCCAGGCTGGTCACGCATATAAACTTGTGATACAGGACCTCATTTCTTCCGTCATACTTGGGGAATATGGCTTCCAACTTTTCGATCAGATGATCTCCGAACCGGATCGTGACGCGGACGCGCAGGACGAAGAGGATGAATTTGAGGCGGCGCTCAACCGGTTTATTGCATCCTGTCAGGACGATGACGAGGTAGAAGATGCAAAGCCGACAGATGAGGCAGAAGAAAAGTCCGAAGAGTCCTCTTTGCTGTCACCTCTCGGCCATCTCACGGGACTTGTTTCCGTGAAAAAGAAACTTATGGCTTACGAGTGTGTGGTGCGCTTCAATAAAATGCGGGCCGACAAAAAAATGCCTACTTCTCCGACGCCGCTCCACGCTATGTTTCTCGGTTCGCCCGGCACAGGAAAAACCACCGTCGCCAAGATGATAGGGATAATGCTCCGCCGTGCGGGAGTGCTTTCGAAGGGGCATGTGGTAGTGAGGGAACGCGCCACTCTGCTCGGTCAATATTATAGTTCTGAAGGCGAGAATACCCTTGCCGCCATCGAGGAGGCCCAGGGAGGCATTCTCTTTATTGATGAAGCCTATCAGCTTTATCAGCCGAATGACTCTCGCGACCCCGGTAAATTTATCATCGAGACCTTGCTTACAGCTTTGGCGGACGAATCGAAACGCGATTGGATGCTCGTGCTGGCCGGTTATCCTGATGCAATGAAACGCATGTTCGACCTGAATCCCGGATTTAAATCGCGCATTCCGGACTCAAACATCTATATCTTTGATGATTTCACGGAAGAGGAGCTGATGGAGATTGCGGAGAAGTATCTTTCCCGTCATCAGTATACCCTTTCCCCGGATGCTCATGCCGCATTGTCCGACAGACTGAAGTTCGACTATTCTCATCGGGAGGAAAACTTTGGCAATGCCCGTCATGTGATAAATATGATTCAGACCGAAATACTTCCGGCTATGGCTGTCAGAGTAACTTCCAAGGGGACGGTGGATGAACTTGATCTGACTGAGATACTGTCGGCCGATATCCCTCGACCCGTTGTCCCGCAGGTCGTTTCGCGTCCACGCATCGGTTTTGTTGCCTGACATAATCGAGGGGCGTATGTTTCGCCCGAATCCCGATATGGAAATATAATAATTTCGACCGGAAAATTTCGGAGATCTTCTGTCAAATAGATAAAAGTTCCGGAATATTTTGTATCTTCGCCAATGGATTGGCCGCGGTCTTTTATGCGGTATGAGGCGTGGGGGTAATCCGGGCTCAATGATGGTAATTGCTCTTGGACAGAGAGCACTTGATTTAATTATGCAAATGAAAACAGAGTCCTGTCAGAGCGGCGGAATGCCGCTCAACAACGAAGTTCTTTATGTTCTTCTTCCTGATTTCGCATCTCATGAGATGGTCTATCTCATGGAGGCAATCAGCAGTGATGAACAACAATTGAAGACGGCCCCGAAGTATGTCAACCGGATTGTAGCCCCGACGATGGAACCGGTGGCTGCGATAGGCGGTTTCAAGGTGCAGCCTGATTATTCTTTTGAGACTGTGCCGGAAGATTATGCCGCCCTTATCCTTATCGGCGGGTATGGATGGCATGCGCCGGTGGCCGATGCCGTTGGTTCGATTGTGCACAAGGCCATAGAGCGGGGGATTGTTGTCGGTGCGATATGCAATGGGGCGTCGTTTCTGGCTAAATCGGGAGTCCTGAACGGAGTCAGTCATACCGGCAACGGGCTGGACCAACTGAAACTCTGGGGTGGTGAACATTATACCAATCCGTCCGGTTATGTCCACCGGCAGGCCGTTTCGGACAAAAGAATCGTGACTGCCAACGGTTCCGGAGCGCTGGAGTTTACCAGAGAGTTGCTTCTGCTGCTCAAGAATGATACTCCGGAGCGTATCGAAATGTATTATCAATTCAACAAACAGGGATTCTGTGCGCTGTTTCCTGGATAAACTACAATAAAATCAGTTCTAATCTAAAATTATGTATTCAGATTTAATGGCGAAAGCCGAAACTCTTCTCGCGGAGTGTTGTCTTGTTACGATAGTGTCCATAAACAGCGAGGGTTTTCCACGTCCTGTACCTATGGCAAAAGGGGGGACACAGGGATGCAATGTCGTGTGGATGGCCACGGGTACGGATTCTGTAAGAGTAGATGAATTCAGACATAATCCTAAAGCCGGGTTGTGTTACGAACACGGAGGCTCGGGCGTGAGCTTGAGAGGTACGGTTGAAATAATCACCGACGATGCAATCCGCCGTGAGATGTGGCAGGACTGGTACATCGAGCATTTTCCCGGAGGTCCGTCAGACCCCAATTATCTTTTACTCAAATTCACGGGTGACGAGGCGACTGTTTGGATAGACCGTCAGTTTGCCCATTTAAAGGTTTGAATATAATGGCTTGTTCGACTGAATTCATAGAGTATATATGCGATGTTCTGTCGCCGCTAGGGGAGGTGCGCAGCCGTAAGATGATGGGTGACTATGTCATATATGTCAATGAGAAAAGCGTGATAACGGCCTGTGATAATAATGCCTTTATCAAGAAACTTCCCTGTATCGGGGGATTGATGGCGGGCGCAGAGTGCGGTTGTCCGTATCCGGGAGCCAAAGAGGCTTATATCCTTGACTTCGCCGATACCCGCAAGGCGTTGAAAGTTATCGGGACGATATGGAATGAACTCCCGTTTCCCAAGTCAAAAAAACTCTTGTGATGTTTCGTGAACAACGGATTGGGAATCATAACGCATGGAGTAGATAAGTGTTTGACTTTACGAAGTCGCTTATCCAGAGATCATCGTGAATACTATCCTGAGGACGCATCCTATGGGCGCGCTTCCTCCTTTCCCCTATGGAGAATCGACTATTGAAGCATTTTCCGATAAAAACTCCTGTATAGTATGGGAGGGGAGGGAAGGGAAATTTATTTCTCCCGCCGACATAAAAATCTCGTGCTTTTTATCTACATTTGTATCGCATGCAAAAAACGGGAAACATAGAATTGTGGTTTTTTCGTGTTGTGTTCGGATTGTTGTCATCGGTTTTCGTATCATCTGCGTCGGGAAACAACGTGAAAGAATTGGTGGATTCCCTGAACGGGGAGGCATACGCCTGGCGTTACAAGGATGTGGCGCGTTCGCTGGCACTTGCCAGTCGGGCGCACAGACTCTCTGCGGGTTATGGGGACGGACATTGCGAAGCGCTTAATCATATTGTGTACGTCTGTTACCACCAGATGGATTTCGACAGGGCAGAGAGATTGGCCCGGCAGGTGCGGCGGCAGGCGAATAATCAGATAGAAGCCCTCGTGGCTGATGTCATGTTGATGAAGATATGCCAGCGGACTTCCCGGAATCGTCTGTTTTATGTGTACAGAAACAGTGCCGAACGACGCATCCTGCGTATTGAAGAGGAGCGGAATCTGTTGACCGAGAGAGAACGGAGGCGATTGCTTTTTGCCGAAACGGAATATCATATCGTATCTTCTACCTACTATTATTACCTGAAGCAGTTGCCCCGGGCGTTGGCCGAGATTGACGTCGTGGGAGAAATGGATGGCTTGCGGAGAGATACGGGCCAGTGGCTTTATTATAACTATATGAAAGGTTCCGGAGGTCTGTGCGAGGGGAGGAATTCCGATGAAGTGGTCTTGCGAGAGTTTGATTATCTGTTCAAGAGTTTTACCCTAAGTAAGGTGGCCGGTTATCTGTATTTCGAAGGCAACAATCTGCAGTCGCTGGCTTCGTTGCTGTCGCGAAAAGAGTTTTTCGCATTGGTGCGCCGGAATCGTCCCGACGGTTTACGATACCTCCGTAACCTCTATCATAAGGAGGTTGTCTTGACGGAAGAAGACAGCTTGTGTCTTTCCGGATGGCTGGCTCGGGGAGCTTTGGATAAATTCCGTCTTTACGGCGACTTGTATCAGGTGGCTTGTGCATACCGGACGACGGGAGAATTGCTACTGGAGGAGGGAAGGTATGCAGAAGCCTTGGATAACTTTGTCCGGGCACTGGGATATGTCAATCATCACCACCGGAGATATTATCCGGCGGATAGTCTTCGTGAACTGCACCCTTATGCGGAGGCGGACAGCGTGTCGGTGGAGATGCAGTGGATGAATGACGGCGACGTCCGCACCGTACCGGAATGGATAGCTGGAATCCGCGAGCGGATGAGCGTGGCATACAGTGCGCTGGGCGACAAAAGGAAATCAGACTACAACCGCAATGTTTATCTGGATATACTGGAACAGACCCGTCAGGACCGGGAACTGGAAAACAGATACGAGGAATTGAATGCCAGTTCGCGTATTTTGTCCGTATTGTTGATGTTGGTGTTCGGAGGCCTGCTTCTGCTGTTGGTGGGCTGTGTTTATCTCTATCACTTGGGACGGCGCCGCGGCAGGCGGCAGGCGGCCTTGTTACAGCATGTGCTTGAGTCCTGCCGCAAACTGACGTCGGCAGATGACGGATTGTATGAGACGGGGCGGTTGTGGACGCGGGAGGAGCAGCAGGCGATAGCCCGTTTGTTGCAGCCCTATAATGAATGGGCGGAAGAGAACCGCAGTGTCCTGCAGGATTTGGATGAAAAACGTCTGCTGGTGCATGAACAGCGGGCGGTGAGCGAACTCCGCATAGCCGGAAACAAGCGTAAGAATGTGGAGAACCGGGCCAGGCTGTCGCTTGTGTATGCCATTGTCCCCTTTATCGACCGGATATTGGGCGAGGTGGGGCGGTTGTGCAGAAACGACGGGAGACGGCAGGAACGCCTTGTGTATGTGAAGGAGCTGGCAGAGCGTATCAGACAGTACAATGATATATTGACAGACTGGATTCAACTGCGTCAGGGAGAACTCAGCCTGCATATCGAGACATTTGCCATGCAGGATGTGTTCGATGTCGTGAAGAAAAGCTACCGGGGATTTGAACAAGCAGGACTGACATTGGAAGTTGTCCCGACGGATACGATGGTCAAGGCGGACAAGGTCCTGACACTCTTTATGGTAAATACGCTGGCGGACAATGCGCGCAAGTTTACGCCGTCGGGGGGTAGAGTGACACTGGAAGCATTTGGAACCGATACATACGTGGAGGTGAGGGTGGCCGATACCGGTTGTGGGCTTACTCCGGAGGAGATAGATAAGATTCTTACGTCCAAGGTGTACGATGCGTCGGACATCGGAACATGTAATGCGTTTGCCCAAAATCATAAAGGGCATGGATTCGGTCTGATGAACTGCAAGGGAATCATTGAGAAGTATCGCAAGACGAGCGATTTGTTTCGCGTGTGTACATTCTTTGTGACAAGCCGGGCGGGACAGGGTTCGTGTTTTGGCTTCCGGTTGCCCCGGGCGGTGCGCAGGTCTTTGTTTACAGGCCTGTTGTTGTGGAATTGGGGCGTTTGTGGCGCCCGGGCGGAGGAAATGGCCGTTCCGGATGGCGGAGATCTGTATGCCGCCCTTCTGCAACAGGCGCGTATGTATAACGATTCGTTGTATTTTTCCAACCTTGAAGGAACCTATGACCATGCTTTGGCCTATTCTGATTCCATTTTCCATTACCTGAATGCCTGTTATAACCTTGTATATCCTGACGGCTGTGATTTTCTGCGGCGTGAAGCCGGTGATGCGGCGGATGTACCTTCGGAAGTCAGATGGTGGACGGACGGCTGGACGGAAATGGATTACGGTCTGCTGCTGGGATGGCGGAATGAAACGGCGGTAGCCGCTCTGGCCGTGCACGAGTGGGGGCTTTATCAGTATAACAACGACGTATATACGCAACTCTATAAGTGGGTTAGCCAAGATCAGACACTGGGGGTATATTGCAAGGCGATGGAGACATCGCAGAACAGTAAGAAGGTAGGCATTATTCTGTTGATCTGCCTGTCCGTCGTAGGAGTACTGATTTTCTATATATTCTATTTCCGGCGCACTCTGTTATTCCGAATGAATCTGGCGCAATTGCTTGAGACCAACTGCCGTCTGCTGGAGTGTTTCCGGGCGGACGGCGATATGGAACATCGCGTCGCGGAATTGTTGCAGACAGTGTGGGAGGGGCTGAACGAGATCCATACTGTAGAGGGCATGCGTTTGGAACTGTGTGATGAGAATGGCGGGGTGTCGGGCTGTTTTACGGTGGGAAATATCGACTCTCCTTTTCCGGAGGATTCCCGTTTCCGTTCCTATCCGTTGCGGGTAGAGGGTGCGTCGGGGCGGGATGTTCGTTTCGGTACGTTGCTGATACATGTGCCGGACGATGGAGCGGCCGGCGAGCCGGAATTCCTGCTGGATGAGATGATGGTGAGCTATCTGTCTGCTTTGCTTTACGGGGGGCTGGTGCGCCGCAGGCAGGAACGTGATGAACTGGAACAGGCCGAAGATGAACGCCAAAGGGCTTTGTATGAGGAAAACCAACTGCATGTGCAGAATCAGATACTGGACAACTGTCTTTCGACAATCAAGCACGAGGCAATGTATTATCCGGGGCGCATCTGTCAGATGGCGGAGCGACTGGCCAGAGCGGACGATGAAAAAAAAGATATACCGGCCATGGTGGAAGAACTGAACGAGTGGGTGGTGTATTACCGTACCCTCTACACCTTGCTGGGGCGTCAGGCTGAACACCAGCTGGTTCGCGTGAATTTTCGGCGCCGTCCCTGCCGGATAGATGGATTGCTGGAGGGTGTCCGGAACCAGATGTCTGTTCTGACACGTGAATCGGGCAGGGGAAGCCTTGTTATAGAGAATGCCTCGGAAACGTATGCCGTTACGGGCGATGTTGATTTGCTCGCATATTTATTGGAATGTATTTTGTCAGCGATGCTGGAGGATTGCAGGCATGCGGCGGCGGAGCCTGCCTTGGTTCTTCGGCTTAGGGACGAGGGGCGCTTTGTCCGCTTTACCTTGTCGTGCGAATCGGTCGGTCATACAGAAGCGGAACTGCACGAGCTGTTTATGCCCGACGCCGGACATATACCTTATTTAATAAGCAAACAGATAATCAGAGAACACGATACGTTTACCAACCATTGCGGTTGCCGCATAAATGCGGAAGCCCTTCCGGACGGTGGCTATTGTGTCTGGTTTACACTTCCTAAATCAAAAGAGCATGAAACCTTTTAAAGTAATCATCGTAGAAGACGTAAAGTTGGAACTGAAAGGCACGGAGGAAATCTTCCGGAGCGACATATCGGACGCAGAGGTTATCGGTACAGCCATGAATGAAGCCGAATTCTGGGAACTCATCTCCGTTCAGGTGCCCGACCTCGTGTTGCTTGACCTGGGACTAGGAGGTTCCACCACTGTGGGGGTGGACATCTGCCGGGAGGTGCGCCGCCGTTATCCTTCGGTGCATGTGCTTATCTTTACGGGCGAGGTGCTCAACGAGAAGCTTTGGGTGGATGCCTTGTCCGCCGGAGCCGACGGAATTATTCTGAAAACAGGCGAACTGCTCACCGAGACAGATGTGCAGCAGGTGTTGAGCGGCCGCCGTTGGGTGTTCAACCAGCCTGTCATGGAGAAGATTGTCCAGCGTTTCCGGCAGGCAGTACTGGCCGATAGCCGGAAGACAGAGGCGATCATCGATTATGATATAGACGAATATGACGAACGTTTTCTCCGTCATCTGGCACTGGGATACACGAAAGAGATGATAACCAATCTCAAAGGAATGCCTTTCGGAGTGAAGAGTCTGGAGAAGCGGCAGAACGATCTGGTGGGACGTCTGTTTCCTGGGGGAGAACGTTCGGGGGTGAATGCGACCCGCCTGGTGGTGAAAGCCCTCGAGTTGGGTATTATAGACATTAACCGGCTTCAGGCCGATGACGAATAAGGTATGAAGGAGAGGGCACTACATCGTGTTGCGGACTTTCTGCTGTTGCTCCTGTTGGCTCTGTTTGTCCTGTTAACTGTCGGTTCATGGATAGGCGAGGCTGCCGGATGGCCGGTCAACAGTCTGTTATCGGCCGAGGGATTGCGCTGGTGTTTTTCCCATAGCCATGAAAACCTGTTCAATGTCGCGACGATGTTGGTCTGGCTGTTGCTGACCGTGTGGGGATCCGTACGTTATACAGGACTCGATTCGGCCGTTGGGGCCATGGTGTCCGGACGGAGCGACAGACCCATCAGTCTGCGCCAGCGGCATGCTTTGTGGATGTCCGTTGCTGTGTGGGTGGTTTGGAATGTGGTTCTGCTGGTATGGGGCGTTTTGTCTCATGGCGTTCTGCTGAGTGCCACGGGACGCATCTGGCCGTCTCCTTTCATACAGGGATTGTTGCCCTCTCTTTCGGTCGGGACATTGCTGTCTGTCCTGCTTTATGGACTGCTGAGCAACAGGCTTCGCCGGGTGACAGAGATTGCTCGCATGTTCTGTCATGGCATGTCGTCCTATGCCGAATGGTTCTGCATCAGTGTGCTTACCTCTTTCCTGTGGGGCTGTGTCCGCTATATGGCGGGGCTCGTTTGATTCTTTCCGATACTTTCGTGTAATCTTCTTTTTTATCCCTATCTTTGTGTCAGCAAAGTAATCATCTCATTATACATCATGGCAATAGATTATAAAACGGAGCTGAACGAGTGTCAATACGAGGCGGTGGCTTATACAGATGGCCCCCAGTTGGTGATAGCTGGAGCCGGTTCCGGAAAGACCCGTGTGCTGACATACAAGATAGCTTATCTGCTGGAACAGGGGATGGCTCCGTGGAATATTCTGGCATTGACGTTTACGAACAAAGCCGCCCGGGAGATGCAGGAGCGTATTGCCGGACAGGTGGGGAAGGAGTCGGCCGACCGTTTGTGGATGGGGACGTTTCATTCCATCTTTTCTCGCATCCTGCGGACGGAAGCGAAGCATCTCGGCTTTACATCTTCCTATACGATTTACGACCAGGCCGATTCCCGCAATCTGCTGAAGACTCTGATTAAGGAAATGGGGCTGGACGAAAAGACCTACAAACCTACTGTGGTGCAACACCATATCAGTCTGGCCAAGAACCGTCTCATAGCCCCGGAGGCATACATACGCGATGCTCAGGTGCGCAAGACCGATGAGATTGCCGGCATACCCCTGACCGGTGAGATTTACCGGCGTTACTGTCAGCGGTGCCGGTTGGCTGATGCCATGGACTTTGATGATTTGCTGTTCAACACCTATTTGCTTTTTGAGGAGCATCCCGACGTGTGCGCCCGTTATGCCGAACGTTTTCAATATGTGCTGGTGGATGAGTATCAGGATACGAATTATGCCCAGCATAAAATCGTGTGGCAACTGACCGGAGAACGGCAACGGATCTGTGCCGTAGGAGATGATGCGCAAAGCATCTATAGTTTCCGGGGGGCGAGTGTTGACAACATTCTAAAATTCTGTGAGAAATATGCGGGTGCACGTCTGTTCAAACTGGAGCAGAATTACCGGTCCACAAAGAACATCGTGGCGGCGGCCAACAGTCTCATCGATCACAACCGCGACCGGATAGAGAAATCTGTGTTCAGCGAAAATGCCCAGGGTGCCCCCGTAGCTGTGTACGGGGCATACAGTGACATAGAGGAAGCGGATATCGTAGTGAACAAGATAGCTGAACTGCGCCGGGTCGAGAACATGGAATATACGGATTTTGTCATTCTCTATCGTACTAACTCCCAAAGTCGTTCGTTTGAGGAAGCACTGCGCAAGCGCAGCATGCCTTATCGCATCTACGGCGGTCTGTCTTTCTATCAGCGCAAGGAAGTCAAGGATGCCATCGCATACTTCCGACTGGTGGTAAATCCCAATGACGAAGAGGCTTTTAAGCGCATCGTGAACTATCCGGCGCGCGGTATTGGGCAGACCACGCTGGAGAAGATAGGGATAGCGGCTTCGGAGAACGAGGCGAGTATGTGGGCCGTGGCATGTGAGCCGGAGACTTTTGGGGTAGAACTGAACAAAGGCACGTGTACGAAACTGCGTAGTTTCTGTACGATGATAGAACAGTTCCGCAAGGATGTCCTCACATCGGAGGCGGATGTGTTGGCCGAGCGTGTATTACAGGAAAGCGGCCTGGTCCGTGACATATTCCAGAACAACGATCCCGAGAATGTAAGTCGTCAGGAGAATATCCAGGAACTGATGGGCGGACTGAATGAGTTTGTGGCCGGACGGAAGGAAGAAGGCAGAGCCGAGGAATGTTTTTTGTCGGACTTTCTGCAGGAAGTTTCTTTGTTGAGCGACCTGGACGAGGACAAGGGCGGAGATGACAGTAAGGTTACGCTCATGACGGTGCATTCGGCCAAAGGACTGGAATTCCGTGTCGTGTTTGTGGTCGGACTGGAGGAGAATCTGTTTCCCAACCAGATGGCTATGGACAGTATGTGTGGACTGGAGGAAGAGCGCCGGTTGTTCTACGTGGCTCTGACACGGGCAGAGGAGCGTTGTTTCCTTACATACGCCCTCAGCCGTTACCGCTTTGGCAAGACTGAGTTTGGCAATCCCAGCCGCTTTCTGAAAGAGATAGATGCACGGTATTTGAAAGTGGACGCTTCCTCGCGTTCCGTGGTTTCGGATATGCCGTCCCGTTCCCGTTTCTCCGGTGGAACGAGGATGGAGGACTATGAAAGTAGTGTTATGGCGCGTCGTGTGGCTTCGGTGAGCGGCCTGAAGCGTGTTGCAGCATCGCCTGTATCTCGTCCGGCAGTCCTGTCATCATTGTCTTCTTCCACCGCCATTTCCAGTGGCGGGGCTTTGGTTCAAGTGGGGCAGACCATTGAGCACGAGCGTTTCGGTGTGGGGCGTGTGTTGCAGGTAGAAGGCAACGGGGAAAATACTAAGGCCACGGTAGAGTTTCAACACAGCGGGAAGAAACAGTTGCTTCTGCGCTTTGCCCGCTTCAAGATTGTGAAATGACCGGCATGTTCCGGTTATACACCTGTTTCCCCCGTTGCGTTGAATATTTAGTATTCCACTTTGTAGTCTTTATGCAGAGACTCGCTTTTCCATGCTTTTCTGGTGGTCCACTCGGCAGGGGCATCGGTCCAGAATCTGTTGTCTGCGGGGAGACCCAGGGGCAGGAAACTCAGTGTCGCCATATAAAGACTTCCTGTGGAGGTGTATATGTCAGCGGCTTCGGGCTGGTGACCGTTGAATCCAAGAACGAGCCATCCGTTGGAGTCGAAATTCTGGTTTCCTTCGAACATGTTGCGATGAACGGCAGTCAGGGCGCAACGGACCTGTGCTGGGGTAACATGCGCCGGCAGTTTTTCGCGCAGGGCGACTTCGGCCAGTGATTGGAATGCTGCCGTACGGTAAGTGACAGAACGACCGAAAGCCGGGTATGTACCGTCAGGACCGATGATTCTTTCCGAGAATTCGGAGTGGCGGATCATTCTGCGCAGTGCTTCGTCGTATTCAGTCTGGTTCGCACGTTTCTTAGCCAGCAATGTTTCCAACATTCCAACCATCATCGGATGCATTACATAAGCGTTGTAATAATCCATGCTGAATTTACTGCCATCGCTGTACCAGCCGTCACCGACATACCACTCTTTCACTTTGTTCTTCGCCAGTGAGATGCGGAATGGATCGGGCTGCTCGCCTTGCTGCAAAAGAAACGCTTCGGTTATACCGGCGAAAAGCAACCAGTTGTTGTAGGCTCCCGTGCGGTTTCTCAGACACTTGAAAGCGGCGATATAACGTTGTTTGGTTGTTGCGTCCAATGGTTCCCACAGGGATTTGGGGGCACGCAGGAAAGCATGTGCCAGATAAGCGGCGTCTACAATCGGTTGGGCCTGGCTCTCGAAATTCAGTCTGTCCGGTGATTTCGGGTCTACCGCATTCTTAAGTCCTTTCAGCACTTCTTCGCGCAATTGTTTGCGCGCTTTTCCCTCTTCCGTGTCGTCGTCAGGAAGTTCCAGCCAGGGGGCAACACCGGCCAAAGTGCGGCCGACCGCTTCCAGATAGGTTACTTTCTCAAGGTTCAGGTTGTAATGGGCCGATTTCTCCAGTGGCATATTTTGCCGTAAGGTACCTTCTGCCAAATTGTGGATTACCGGATAGGAGATTTTCCAGAGGTACTTTACCCACAGGGCGCGGTCCTCAGCTCCGGTAGTCTGGGTCGTTGGTGCTTTGGTCGCTTTTTTGTTACGTGCCTGTACGTCAAAGACCGATACAGTCAGTAACAACATGAATGCTACATATAAATTACGGTATTTCATAATGTGATGATAATATTATTAGTTAGAATAAAGGTTGTCCGTTGAGCAGACGGTCATAGCGGTAAAGGGCTTCTGTGAAATAGTAGTCGGCATAGGTCAACGGAACATCTATTTCCGAGTTATGAGGAATGGAACCGACACTATGCATGAGGATAAAGTTGCCGTTGGCACCCTCTTGGGCTCTGTATGCCGGACTTCCTAATGAATGCAGTATCTGTCGGGCTGTTTCCAGATATGCTTTTCCTTTTTCCCCTTTGGTATAGGTGCTCAGCTCCAATAGGGCAGAGGCCACTGTTGCAGCGGCGGATGCGTCACGGTAGTTCGTTACGATATTGTTGGCATTTGAACGCATTCCCGGAGTGTAGCCGTTTTGATAGGCATTGAAGTCCCAGTATGTAATCTTGTCGGCAGGCAAATCGGGATGGTTGATATAATAGTCGGCCATTCTTTGTGCTGTTTTCAGGAAACGGGGATCCTGGGTTTCCCGATAGACCATCGTAAATCCGTATATGCCCCATGCTTGTCCTCTGGACCAGGTGGAGTTGTCGGCATATCCCTGCGCTGTTTCGCCTTTGATAGCCTTGCCGGTGTTCTTGTCATAATACACTACATGATAGCAACTGTAGTCATTGCGTACCTGGTTTTTCATTGTTTTCTCGGCATGTGATACGGCAATATCCTTAAACTTCCGGTCTCCGGTTTTGCGTGATGCGAAGAAAAGCAGTTCGAGGTTCATCATATTGTCGATAATCACGGGGAAATCATACGTCTCGTCTCCGTGCCAGGATCGGAAACTGTTCCATGATTGTATGGTTCCGGTGATTTCATTGAAACGGGTACAGAGTGAACGGGCTGATTCGACAAGGATGTCGTCATAGCGGGGGCTCGGGACAAAACGGTTGGCGTTTCCGTAACTGCAGTACATCATGAAACCTATGTCGTGGTTACCGGTAAAGGTCTTTACGGGCTCCATTTTCTCCGTGTATATCCGTGCGGAATCACGTAAGTCTTTGTTTTTTGTATACTCTGACACGTACCACAATGTACCGGGGAAGAAACCGGCAGTCCATAGATAAATACTACCTTTGGCCTGCTGTCCGTTGCGGGTCAGGCTGTGGGGCATGATAGCTTTGCCTTTGGAGGGAGTCTGCAACATGAGGCTGCACTGTTTTGCGGCAAAATTCATGTTCTCCTTGATAAATGCGCGTTCATTATCAGTTGTTTGTGCATACACTTTCGTGCAAAGGCATAACGCGAGCATGGCTAATGAAAAATATTTAATTCTCATGATTGCTTATTATTAGTTTTGGTAATTCCCTATTATGGATTTGAATATGTGTGAAGATACGGTAACCTCAGATATGAGGGTTCGAAATACTTTGTTTAGTGTTATTTCTGCAGTCAGAATTATTAGTCTTTATTCTCTGCCTCGAAATCTTTTCGGTGCTCTACAATTTTCTTTATGTTGGTTTGTGCCCATTCGGTCAGTTGGGTAATAAGAGGTATTAATGAATATCCCATTTCTGTCAGTTGATATTCTACTTTCGGAGGTACCACGGGATATATTTTGCGAGAAATGAGTCCGTCGGCCTCCAACGTCTTCAATGTGCCGGATAGGACACGGGATGAAATATCGGGTATCAATCGGCACAGTTCGTTGAAACGGATCTTCTTTTGTTCACTTAAAACTAATACGACCAATAATGCCCACTTGTTTCCGAAACGGGCAATTACGTTCCGAACGGGACAAATTTCGATAATCGAGTTGCGCTCTTCTTTTTTTAGCATTGCTTGCGATTTAAAAGTTACTTCTTATTGCAAAATTAGTAATAAAATTCGGATATTGTTATCTGGTGCTGTTTTTTGTTTTTTTAACGCATTGCAAATATGCTGTTTTTCTGTAAAAACGAGAAAAAGGTTACTGTTGAATCAAAATGTAACTTATTGCAAAATAGTATTATGTGATATATTTTTGTATTGATGGAAGGATAAATCAGCTGCGTAATACAGCTATTTCTCCTCGTAATATATTCACTAAAAAATAACAAGTATGAAAAGAGTATCTGTATGCGGAGCTTATTCCGCAAAAAGAAGCGCGCAGAGTTATCTTTGTGCAAAAGAGGAAACGGAAAATCCGAGCGGAGCCTGCGGTTCGGCCTGTGGCGCAGGTGACGCCAAGCCCGAGCCTAAACCGGCTGCTTGCGGTTCAGCTTGTGGAGCTGGCGACAAGTAAAATCTGCTGTTTCGCTGAAATCGATGCTGTGCCGTAAAATGATTTATGGCACGGCGTCCGATGCGGTTTCAGTTAGGATTCACAGACAAATTGCAGATTATGGAATACTTCGCATTTCAGTGGCACATTACCGACAGTTGCGACCAACGTTGCGAGCATTGTTATATATTCTCGGAAGGGCGTCCCAAACTGGTGGAGATGTCTTTTCCACGAGCACGGCAAGTGATTGTCGATTGTGTGGAGATGTGCCGCCGCATGGATCGTCAGCCCTATTTTTATATCACGGGTGGTGACCCGATTCTGCACAGCCGTTTTTGGGATATTCTAGCGTTACTCAGGGGGCAAGGCATTCTGTTCACGATATTGGGTAATCCGTTTCATTTGACCGAAGAGGTATGTAACCGTTTAAGAACATACGGCTGCGATAAATACCAGCTATCTATCGACGGGCTTCGGGAAACGCACGATGCTATCCGTAAATCCGGTTCGTTCGATACAACGGTTGAAAAAATAGCCGTAATCCGTGATGCCGGTATTCGCTGCGCTGTCATGACGACCGTGTCGGGTACTAATATCCGTGAAATACCGGATATTATTGATCTGATGGTGGCTCATAAGGTGGATATTTTCGCTTTCGGACGTTATTGTCCTACTTCTTTTGAAAAAAGCACTCACATCGAACCGTTGGAGTACCGCGATTTTCTGGAGCGTATCTGGCAGAAGTTTGTGCAATACAAGGAATGTGGTACGACGTTTAACTTGAAAGATCATCTGTGGACGCTGTTCCTCTATGAAAAAGGATTGTTCCGAATACCTGATGCAGCGGATGCCGACACGGTTTACGACGGTTGCCATTGTGGTGATTGTCACATGACTATTTTGCCTACAGGCGGCGTCATGGCCTGTCGGCGGTTCGAAAGTCCGGTGGGCAATCTGTTCCGTGAGCATATATACCACATTTATAACGGCGAAAAGATGAATGTCTACCGGCAATACGACTGGTTCGAGAAATGCTCCCGTTGTGAACTGTTGCGTTTCTGTCGGGGATGTCCCGCTGTGGCATACGGTTACACGCACGATTTCTATGCGGCAGACCCGCAGTGCTGGAAAACTTTATAATATGATGGATATATTTGAACTGATAAAATATCGTCGGAGTATCCGGCGCTATACCGACCGGCAGGTGCCGGAAGAAGATCTGCAGAAAATACTCGAAGCCGGATCCTATGCTCCCAATGCCGGAGGAGGGCAGCGCAGTCGCTTTGTCGCCTGCCGGAACAAACGGCTTAATGACATCATCGGCAGGTTGAATGTCGGCGGCCTCGACCGTTCGTGTCTTATGGGTGGTTTCGTGTCGAAGGAACAGCCTTCGATTATCGACGACCCTTCCATGCGCTCGGGATTCTACGGTGCCCCGACCGTCATCACGATTTTTGGACTGAAAAATTTCCTCTATTCCGTGCCCGATGCTTTTTGTGCCGCCGAGAACATGGTGCTCGAAGCTACGGCACTCGGCATATCGTCGTGTATCTTGGCCAGAGGAGAGGAAACCTTCTCGAATTCCGAAGGTGAACAGATTTTGCGGGACTGGAACATCCCTGACAATATGGTAGCCCGTTGCTTTGTTATTCTGGGCTATGTCGACGGTCCTTATCCGGTTGCGAAGCCACGTAAAGAGGGGCGTTACACAATTGTCGAATAGAGTTACGACATCGGGATATATATTAAACCGCACCCCAAAAGTTTTGTGTCTGACTTTTGGGGTGCTTTCTATAAAATACAGTTATGAACAGCGTTTATTCCATCCAGCGGAGCAGACGGGCTATGGCGGCGTCACGCAAGGAGGGGGGCAGTGTGTTGATGCGCGAGGTATGGGAACCGACCGGGTCGACAAACGCACACATTTCACGCTTGTGAGTGAAGTCCAGCCAGGTGATGACACCCGAAGCTGACCACGGGTCGTTCTCTCCGTAGATGAACATGATTTTCGGATCGTTCTTCTTCAGAAAGTTACGTGTGTGTTTGTATAGCTTCTTGCTGAATTTATATCGGGGCATATCGGTGGGGAGCATCAGACGGCGCAGGTAATCCTTTGTGGTGCGGATGCTCATATAGTCGCGGAACGGACGCATGTCGTAGCCGTAGTAACCCAGTTCGCGGGCAGCCTGGACAAAGAATGACAGGTTGCCGGTTTTCGGTTGAAAGTATTCCGGGCCGCACAACCGGATGAAGTTCTTGAACAATGTCTCGTCATCCGACTGAGAGGATGCAAGTTTGTGTACGGGCGTGCCCCATTGCCAGAGTGAGAATGCCAGTTCCAGTACGCAGAAATCGTAGATTTCGTCTAGTGGTGCATTGAACTGGTAGCCTTTTTCGTTGCAGAGCTGTTTGAAGAGCGGCATCAGACGGTCTTTCCGTTTCAGCAATTCCAGCTGGTAGGCCTCGATGCATTTGCGCTGTTCCGCCGTACCGGCCGTATTGCTGATGAACGGCTCGTGGCGTCCGTCTTCTACAGCTGCGTTCAACGGGGCTACGTAAGGGACAGTCACATCCACGTCGTCCGGGAAATAAGCCCGGTAGAACAGGCTTGTCATGCCGCCTTTACTCACGCCCGTGGCCAGCCATTTCCGTTCATAAACGTTGCCGAATGCTGTGCGCACCTCATGCAGGTCGTTCAGGGAGTTCCATACCGTAAGGTGTTTCCAGTCGCAGGGGTCGGGTGTTGATTCCAGAAAATAACGGTATTCGACGAACACCAGGTTGGCGTTGAGAATTTCGCACAGTTCCTCTGTGAAATCCTTGTTCATGGCGTATGCCGCGCCGTAGCCTTCCGTTACCAGAATGGTGGGGCGGTCGAACCCTTTGTGACCGATGATGACCCGTTGTTCAAATGTGCCGGCTGAAGGATGGGCGTAGTCCACCGGATGCTGGAAGCGAACGACGTATTTTTCGGCAAAACGGGTTGTTTCGAGTGTGTCCACCCGTTTGATGGCCGGAATGGAAGCCAGTCGGCTTTCGAGTATGCCGGCCCACAGTACGGCCGGTAGCCATGCCATCAGGCTCAGCAGGGCGAAGATTGATTTTGTTCTGTTCATTATAAATCTGATTTTCTGTTTTTCGTAATTATTTGGTAAGTTTATAGCCTTCGGAGCGGAGCAGCGCCACGATTTTGTCGCGCCATTCGCCTTGTATCAGTATTTCCCCGTCTTTGACAGCTCCACCCACGCCGCAACGTGTTTTGAGAAGTTTTCCGAGCGCTTTCAGGTCTTCTTCCGTACCGGTGAATCCTCGTACTACGGTGACAATCTTGCTGCCCCGGTTTTTCTTCTCGATACTTGTGCGCAACGGTTGCTGTTCGCGTGGCAATGTTTCCGGTTCCGTATATTCTTCCGTATCGAAACTGAAGTCGGGATTGGTGGAATAGACCATCCCCAGACGGCTTTTCCAATCATTGTTATTCTTTCCCATAGCCGTTATCAAGATAAAGTGTGGGAGGAAAAAAATGCCTTGAGTCCCTGTCGGGCATCGATCAGTTTTTCTTCCCATTGGCGAATGGAATTCTGCCCGACGATGTCCGTCACATATTTTACGGAGATAAACGGGACATTATGCAGGAGGCAGGCCTGGGCAGCCGCGTATGCTTCCATGTCCACCACATCGCCGCGTATGTTGCCGGTCTCTGTGACAAAACTGTCACCAGTATTGCATACATGTCCGGCGAAGAACGCCGTTTCCTGCGGTGTTACGGACGTCCAGGCGCCGCATAATCCAGCCTTTTCCAGCAGTGCGGAAGTAGATAGGGGAATCCCCGTGCCGAGAATCCCTATCTGTTCCAGATCGCGGTCCGTGAAATCGCGGCACACAATGAGGTCGCCCACGCTGTGGGTGAGCGTCCCGGCGCTACCGTAGTTGACTACTAGATCGAACTTTGCCTGCGATAATGCTTGGGTAAGGCGGATGGCTGTCTGCGCTTTGCCTACTCCGGTCTGCAACTGTGCGACTTCCGCCCCTTTGAAATAAATGTCTATGCGTTCGCCTTCCACAGCATGGATGGCCAGGATTTTCTTCATGCTCAGTCCTCCATCAGTTTGCGGTAACGGATACGTTTAGGTTCCTCCAGTCCCAACCGTTTCATTTTGTTGGATTCATAGTCGGAGTAGCTTCCTTCAAAGAAGAATACATTGCCCTCTCCTTCAAAAGCAAGTATGTGGGTACAAATACGGTCGAGGAACCAGCGGTCGTGGCTGATGACGACGGCACAGCCGGCGAATCCCTCCAGACCCTCTTCCAGGGCACGCAGGGTATTTACGTCAATGTCGTTGGTAGGTTCGTCCAATAACAGGACATTTCCTTCTTCTTTCAATGCCATGGCAAGGTGCAGGCGGTTACGCTCACCGCCGGAGAGTACGCCGCATTTCTTTTCCTGATCGCCTCCCGAGAAGTTGAAACGGCTTAGATAGGCCCGGGCGTTGATGTCCCGGTTACCGACGCGGATCAGGTCGTTACCTCCGCTGATAACTTCGTAGACACTCTTGTCCGGAGCAATATCTTTGTGGCTTTGGTCCACATAGGCCAGTTTGACGGTTTCACCCACGTCGAATGTGCCGGCATCGGGCGTGTCCAGTCCCATAATCAGGCGGAACAGAGTTGTCTTGCCGGCTCCGTTCGGACCGATGACTCCCACGATACCGTTGGGCGGAAGCATGAAGTTCAGGTTGTTGAACAACACTTTTTCTCCGAAAGCCTTGCTTACGCCCGTTGCTTCGATCACTTTGTTGCCCAGTCGTGGTCCGTTGGGGATATAGATTTCCAGTTTCTCTTCTTTTTCTTTCTGGTCTTCGTTAAGCAGTTTGTCGTATGAGTTCAGACGAGCCTTACCCTTGGCCTGGCGTGCTTTGGGAGCCATGCGCACCCACTCCAATTCGCGTTCCAATGTTTTGCGGCGCTTGCTGGCCGTCTTTTCTTCCTGTTCCATGCGTTTGGTTTTCTGTTCCAGCCAGGATGAATAGTTGCCTTTCCAAGGTATGCCTTCTCCGCGGTCCAGTTCCAGAATCCATCCGGCCACGTCATCCAGAAAATAGCGGTCGTGAGTTACGGCGATGACCGTTCCTTCGTATTGGTTCAGATGCTGTTCCAGCCAGTCGATACTCTCGGCATCCAAGTGGTTGGTAGGTTCGTCCAGCAACAGGACGTCAGGTTTCTGCAGCAACAGGCGGCACAAAGCCACACGGCGACGTTCACCTCCCGACAGATTTTCCACAGGCTGGTCGGCCGGCGGACAACGCAGTGCGTCCATGGCGCGTTCCAGTTTGCTGTCCAGATTCCAGGCATCCGAAGCGTCCAGTATATCCTGTAATTCTCCCTGGCGGGCGAAGAGTCCGTTCATCTTGTCTTCGTTTTCATAATATTCCGGCAGTCCGAACTTTTGGTTGATTTCCTCATATTCCGCCAGTGCGTCCACGATGGGTTGCACGCCTTCCATCACCACCTCTTTCACGGTCTTCGTTTCGTCGAGTTGTGGTTCCTGCGGCAGATACCCGACGCTGTAGCCTGGAGAGAATACCACTTCCCCTTGGTAGTTCGTGTCTATTCCGGCTATGATTTTCATCAAGGTGGACTTTCCGGAACCGTTGAGACCGATGATACCGATTTTGGCTCCATAGAAAAAGCTCAGATAGATATTCTTTAATACTTGTTTGTTGGTTTGTTGAATGGTCTTGCTGACGCCGACCATTGAAAAGATGATTTTCTTGTCGTCTACTGTTGCCATAGATGATAGGTTAGAATGTTCTTTTAGGTTACGAAAACGCCCGGCTGATGGCAGGGCGATCGTCCGGGCTTGTATGAAGTGGAAGAATGGAGCTTAGTTTTTTTCTCCTTTCACCTTGCTCTTTTTGTCGTTCGCTAAGTCGAAAGCGTAGTATACTTTCTTCAGCGGAAGTACTTTCTTGAATTCCTCGTAGTATTTCTTTCTGACAGCGAGTTCTTTTGCGTCAGCCTCAAACTTGGCGTTAAGCAATTGCTCGGCCTGTCCGTTGGTCAGTGTACCGTTTTTCCCGGCATCCTTATATTTGTCTTTCAGCTTGCTGTATTCTGACTTTGCTACTTTCAGTTCTTCGAGATAGCTTTTGCACACGGGAGAGAACTTGCCGGTCAGTTCTTTGTTCAGTTTCAGGTTTTTCACTACGTATTGGTGGCGCAGTTCAAGATTGCTTTGTGCCATGGCCGGTGCGGACAGTGTCGTGCAAATCAGAAGCAATGCCCATAAGTTAATTCTGTTCATGGTAGTATATGGATTAAGTTATGTGGACAAAGTTACAATAAAAAAGTGGAATACGGAAGAATCTGGTAATAGATTTGATTTACAGAGCGTTTTAAAATAAAGATGCTGCCTGCGGTCTCAGACCCTGAAGTAGTAAAGGAGGATTGCTTGCTTTTTTATAAAAGTATGTTGTCTGTATTATGTGTCGAAAAGATTCTTTAAAACTTGCTTCCGTGAAATTTTGGCTATTCTCGGTTGTCTTTTACTATAAAATTATTGTATGCCTTCAATGTCTGTCTCCACCTATAATTTTATTCCCTATCAGTAGTTCAAAAGAGTACCATTTAGAACTATTCAAATTATTGCTGAGATATATGGAGAAATGATTATTCCCTTTCTTTACATCCATACTTGTTGAATTGCTATAGGATTCATCTCCGTTAAAAGCCCTTACTTGTAATATGACCGTTTCATTCTTCATGCCATAGTAATTAAAAGAAAGCCATCCAGTATTGAATGTGAAAGAAGTTTTCTTTATAATGAATGGCTGTGTTTCGTTGAGAAAACTTTTAAAGGAAGTAAAATCATTTTCAGCTTTTTTCCTCATTCCTTTTTCATTATTCAAGCTATTTTTTAGATCTCTGATATCATTGTTGAGCCCGATTATAGCTTTTTCTTTATTATTAATTATTCGGTTGGCTTGTAGCAACTTTGCTTTGGTGTTCTTTAAATTGTCATTCAGGAAGAACAAGCCCACTCCAAATCCCAATATGGTTAGCATTAGGATAAGGATATAACGATACTGTTTTTTTTGATATAATACTTTCTTATTATATTCTTGAAGTTCGATATTCTTTTTTTGGAGTGCTTTGTTTTCATCATTTAGCCTACTCAGAATACTTTTATAGCTGTTCATACGGACGGTGTTAAAATCATCGTCTTTATAGATATAAGTAAATCCGTAAGAATATGATGCTTTTACTATATCTTGTAGCTTGTCCGATATGCAATGTTCTTTTATCGAATTTTTCGCAAGGGTATAGTCTGTTTGAGGTAAGGTTGTTGAAATTTTGCTAAAATCTTCGAATCTTATTTTCAAATTTTCTATAAGACTTTCAAGTTCTTCTTCTTCGTTTCTGAAAGTATGAAGACTTGTCGTAAGTGTTCCGTCTTCTGAAAAATGAATTAAAACGCCCTGTTTTGCAATTTTCTCTATGATGTTCTCAAAGAGAAAAAACAGACTATAAATTTTAGATAAATAATACCCGTTTACTGCTATACAAAGCCCTATGTATTTATTACCATTTAACTTCCGTATATAGCAATAATACATCATACTTTCATCGCGATGAATCACAATTTGTGTGGGAGCCTTGCAACGACTATATAATGTTTTCAGAATGGAAGAGGAACTATCCTCCGGATATTGTGTATAACCGGAAGATAGTTCTCCAAAAATATAAACAGAATAGTTCATTTGCTATTTCTTGTAGAAATTAATTTTCTTATTGACATTGTCTACCTCAACGGAGGCTAACTCATCTAATACGTTATTGCCCAATAATATGGGCGCATTCTGATTGAGAGCTACGGTAGCTTTTTTATTGTGTAGTACAAGGCTGTTATCACCCTCTGCAATTTTTATTTCCTTGATATTAATGGAACCGTTCTTGACAATAGAACCATCGGCAATGCTTGAATATTCAACATCAAGTATATCGTCCTGACTTAACTTACCGTTTTTACATAATGTTTGGAGTTCATTTAATGATAAATGGATGCCGGAACATCCCGTGTCATAAATCATGTTTAAGGTAACACCGTTTAATTTGACAGGGATAATCTTTACTCCGCCCATTTCTTCGTATGGAATAGAAATGGACGGCTTGTTTTGATTGTCCAATTGATACGGTGGTTTGTCATTTTTTTGCTTACACGAAGTCATTGAAGATGCAACTTCTAAGCATAACATTGCATAATATATAATTTTTTTCATGTTATTCAACCGTTATAGTTCTTGTAATTTCTTCTTTCTCATTCACAATATAATATATCTGTATGTTTGTAGGTGTAGAGATTTCATTATTAACTTTAAAAGTATTTTCTTTTATATCTACGTTCGAACTCCCTCCCCATGTGCCTATAGGAACTGTAGCTTTTTGATTAGTTTTGCGGACAAAGACAGATAATGTATAGACCTGTTCTTTTTTAATACGGCCATTGCTATCAGGAGAAGGCGAAATATCAATTCTGCAATCTTTATAGTTATCATAATGCTGTTCAGTGCCTATTCCCGTTTCTGATATTGTTTTACTTTCTTCTGTTTGTGAAAATACAGATGTGGTATCGGCAATAGTCGGTATGTCTTGGGGGGTATTGTTCTGCATCATTGCAATTGACTTGGACAACTTCGAAACTGACTCAGACAACTTCGAAACATTATAACAGCAATAGCTACACAGGCAAACAACAGTAAGCAATAATATAATATTACCCATTGAAATCCATGGCTTTTTTGGATGCTTAGTCCTATTTGTAGAATGATCTTCAGAAAGTTCCTTCCTAACTTTTTCATCCTTTTCTTGAAATCGACCCGCCAATAGGCGAGTCAGTTTTTGGGAAAGTTCGCCAATTGAATCAGCAGTACTGGTTGCTTCTTCTATCTGGGCATGCGATTTGTCTTTTTCTTGTTTGCACTCTTTTAATTGTGTTTGTAAGTCTTCTAACTGTTTCTTGTACTTTTCGTTTACCGATGTTGTGGAATCAGCCAGTTCTTTCTCTAATCTTACAATTTCTTTGGAGAGATTATCTTTGTTTTCAGTGAGTTGCGCATTTGAACGTTTTAACTGCACATTTGCGTTTTTTATCGGTTCAAATTCTTTCAAGAGATTATTGTATGCTACGATCGCAGTTTCATATTCAGGAGAAACAAGAATTCGTTTGTTTTTCAAGGTTTCATGAAATAGTGGACTATCAACTTCTTGTAGGTTGAATTTTGCTTCAATTTTGGGATTTTCAGAACATTTCAAAGTATCGAAATGCAAGTTTTCCAAGTTGTTCCTGAATGCGGCTTTAATGTATTCTACAATAGGATGATTCTTATATGAGCATGTAGAAATCTGCTTAACCATAAATCGGTCTCCATCGCTATCAGTTTTGATAAGGTTATCTACACAGATTTGTTTGTGAATGGCGGAGAGAATATTATAAAGCACTTGCACGTTCGTGCAATATTTATTGAAAAAACTTACAGTCAGACCGAAGTAAGAACCGGGACGTCCTTCTGCATTGCGGACATTTTTTTTACGCAAATATGTATAGAATGACTTTCCATTCACAATGTCTATCTGGAGCAGGGAAGAGACCTCGACCTTTACGTCGTGATTGTAAAATCCTTTTATATAGTCAAGATTTTCATTGCACCCGCAGATTTCATGGCCGATGGGAACTCCGTGGACATATAAATCAAACTGTTCCATAGTGAATTATCCTTTAAAACATTTCATCAACGCATTCCACAGCAAACTCGGATATAGTTCTTCGCTTTCTGTGTATTTAAGTGTGTTTTTCTCATAATATCCAGTGCAGAAAGGTACAAATCTGTAATTGTATTTGCGCCATAGGCTGGTTATCGGATTCTGGTTTACGAACAAGCGGGCCAAGCCTTCGTATTCTTCTCTCATAAATCTCTCTGCCGATGATATATGGATTTTCCCGTTATCAAACAGTTCGTCTTTCTGATCGATTTTATTGTATAGAATAATAAAGCGGTCAGTGTCTTTTACAAGTTGAGCCTTGCAGTTTGATATCCTTCTGACATAAGATTTTTTCACACGGTTGTTAACGTCCCATTCTGCTTCCGTGATGAAAGTCCAAATCTTACGATTCTTCAGTTTTCTAATAATCTCCGTCATATAAGGAGGGAAGTTTTTTGCGCTGACATCCTCCGGGTCAAAATAGTGTTCGCCGGGTGCTTCGAGAAACTGGCAAACTGTAGTACCGTTTTTGATGATCTTTACTAAAAGAAAATCTGTGTAGGCATTGCCTGAAAGAGCTTCCTTTGTGTCAAGGTCTTTTAAAAACTTTTCACTTTTTTCTTTGTATTTTACGTCTGATTTAAATGTTTTATCCACTTTTATCGTGTAACCGCAGTCGCGCAAATATCTGGAAAGTCGCACTAGGGTCATGGATTTGCCACTGCTGCGAGGACCGAAAAGCATTACAATAGGTGACTGTTTGTCGGCTATCGTGATATCATTCTCATCTATGTCCGTTGATATAGCAGTTTCATTTTGAGCGTACTCGGTTTTCTGCTCGTTGTTATTTTCTTCCAAATCAATAGGCTTTACGTCTAAATCATCAATATCGATTTTGATATTCGGTTTATTACTGTCCATTCTATTAGTAGTTTTTTAGTTATAACTGTTGTTGTCTTTTTTTAATGCAATATCAAAGAAAATGAAGGCTGCCACGTCCACCAGAATCGATAGAATTACGTAATACCAAAATGAAGCCGGGTATTTCCCTTGCAAGAAATCTACGAAGAAAACATCAATAACAGAGGCCATTCTTTTTGTACGGGTTTCTGCGTTTTCTTTTGTATAGACCATTTCATCGTCTGAGTCCTTATCGAAATCAATAAAAAGTTTATTTGTGGCAATGATATTATACCCATCTTTCAATTCTTTTTCGCATTGTTTGATTTCCGCTTCCGATAGATTCCCTGTCGATATGTGATCTTGAATAGAATCATTGAGTGCTGCCAATCTTTTCTTCTGCCTTTTGGCGGTATCAACTGATTGCTCGCTGATGGTATGGGTTTTCAATGCATCAGTTAAGGCTTTATTTATTTCAATATGATAATTATTGAGAATGCTCTGGTCTTTGCTATAGCGATTAGGGCCTTGTTGAATTTGCGAGTTTAATATATCATTTATTTCTTTTAAATATATTCCGATTATAGGACCGTCACCAGATTGATATGGTGCTTCATCACCATTAAATTGTGCTACAATATGTGTACGAAGATTTTCAACAGAATCTTTAATTTCTTTGCCTCTTGCGTCCAGTACTATTGTATTGGATGCAGTTCCCCTTGTTATGATTTGTAACAGATACTTGTTGGTCGTTTCAATATCCTTTGTAATGACAGAACCGATTTTGTCATTGTAGAAGAATGTATGTGTGTTCGTAGGCATACTCATAAGAAGCCAAAAGAACACAACAAGCAATATACCTCCGAATAGTTTCAATCTACGATTATCGATAAAAGACGTTGCAATCAATGTATCTGTAATCATTTTTGTACCGAAGGAGGCAACCATGAAAAATGCAATGGTAATTCCCCATACCAAAATTTCCGGCCATCCGGCAGGTAACAACAAGTGTAATGATTGTTCAGTTGCCCAACAACTGATTCCGGCAAGTATCAAAAAAGCAATGATACAGCCAATGACTCTGAATTTTTCCATTTTCTTTTTATTTGCTTTTATATTAATAATGTATATCTCGCATCTCCTTGGTTTGGGGGCTGGTGCCGTACCGTATGATACGAAAAACGGCGCAGGCCTGCCATTTTCCACAACAAGGCTTGCGACGGCCTTCAAATACCAAATGGGGAAGCCTGTGCCGTATAGGGGCGCAGTTCCTTGGTATTTGATATGCTCGTTATTCCTTGTCGAGGTCGCAATTCGTTGTGGAAAGTTGAGCAAATAAAAAGATGTGCGTTCTTTGCAGAATACACGGTTACAAAGGTAAAAAACTTATTTTGATAAACAAAAGGTTTATATTAAAAAACTTTTTTAGGCCAATTTTACTTCATTGATTTTGCCGATTTCTGCCAAATGTATACAGATATTCAACTCTGCCGCTAAAACAGTTCTCCAAGATTCCACTGCAAAAACTCATCTATGGGAATGCCCCCCGATCCGACGACAAGCGAATGCATCGGATTGAATCGCTTGACGAACTCCGGCAGTCCGGCATTGGTCGTCCGTCGTCCGCTCTTGACCTCGATGGCGACACACTGGCGGTTGCTCTCAATCACAAAATCGACCTCTTTGTTTCTGTCCCGCCAGTAATAGACCTTGTAGTCCTGTTCCTCGGCCTGATTCAGAATATGTGCTCCGACGGCACTCTCCACCCAGCGCCCCCACTCCTTAGGGACGGTATATATCTTCTCGAAAGTAACGCCCAATAAAGTGCTCAACAATGAGGTGTTATATACATACAGTTTGGGAATCGAGTTGTATCTGCGGGCGTTGTCGTTGGCATATTTTTGCAGACCGCACAACAGTTGCGACTCGTCGAGTGTCGTCAGATAGTTTGCCAGCGTAGTAACATTACCTGCGTCCTGCAACTGCCCGAGCAACTTTGTCAGCGATATCTCCTCGCCCGAATAGGTGCAACCCAACTCGAAGAGCTGTTTTATCAGTTCGGGCTTATAGACGGTCTTTGTCGTCAGTATATCGCGCTCGATAGCCGGAGCGATGATACTGTCTTTTATATACCTGCGCCAACGGGTTTCGTTCTCCATCAGAGGAGCGCCACCCGGATAGCCGCCGAAGAAGATGTAATGCTCGATATCCAGCCCGAAGGCGTCGCGCATTTCCCGATAACTCCAATGGGGCATTCGTATAATCTCATAGCGCCCTGCCAGCGACTCCGTGAGTCCGTCTTTGAGCAGCAGGCGCGACGAACCGAGCAGGACGACTTTCAAATTTATATCGTTGAATGTATCGGAATCCCATTGTCGCTTGACCTCCTCGCTCCAATTATTTATCTTGTGCACCTCGTCGATGACGAGCAGATACTCCTTGTGCCTGCCGATACGCATGCGCGCCCGTGCAGTCTCCCATACTTCGCCAATCCACGCCGTGTTCTCTTTGGGTATGCCGTCAGCCGCAACCGCCGTATTGGGGATGGTGGTCTCCTGCAACACCTGTTTCACCATTGTCGATTTTCCGACCTGACGCGGACCGCATACCACCTGAATCATTCTGCGTGGTTCTGCCAATCGTGCTGCCAGTTCGTCGAATTGCGCTCTTCTATACATAATTCACTCTTTTGTTTGTTACAAATATATGAAGAATGTTCAAATCTCAAAAACATTTTACTCAATTTATACGCTGTATTTGCTCAATTCTATTGTTGAATTCACTCAAAAGTAGATATTGGCTGTGTTATGATTGAAGACTGAATTGTGCGCCCAATGCTTTGCTAAATATCGATAATGCGACATCAAAAGAGAAAAATCCCGATTTCCCCATTATCCATTTGCCGCCTTATACCGGTTGCCTGCGGGATTGTATAATGCACTCCGACGCGCTTACGATGGCGCAATTTTATCTGCGGTTTTATTATGTGATAGGAGGACGAAAAATTGAATTCTTAACCGTACACAAGTCTAAAGGACTTGAAGCTGATTATGTGATTTTGTTGCAATGTAACAAAGACACTTATGGTTTTCCATCTGTATTTGTAGATGAATTTCTACATCCCGAAAAGATTTCTGAAGAAAGTTATGAAAAACATCCTAATGCCAATAAGCGATGGACGAGAAAAGCAGACCAATTTCTATTGAAACTACATAGTGAGGGTAGGAGTATTAAGTACATTGCAGTCAAAATGGGCAGAAGTCAAACTTCAATCGTAATGCGATTGAATAAACTAAATCAATAGTCATACTTTTTCTTTGATTCATTTTGTATGTATTAGAATATTTTGGGGCAGTAGCAAATCAGCGGAGAATCTGTAACAATCCGGCAATGAATAGGCTTTCAGATGGACAACTTCCGGGGACTGTTATTGTAGTTATCGGAAGGTCGTCATTCTAACTATCATAAGACCATCAGGAATACTATCCTTAGGGGGTAAGGAATACTATCGTGAGCCGCTAAGGATAGTATTTCACTACGCATAGTGAACAGCGCTCCACTACGCATAGTGAACCGTGCTCCACTACGCATAGTGAACCGTGCTCCACTACGCATAGTGAACCGTGCTTCACTACGCATAGTGAACCGTGCTCCACTACGCATAGTGAACCGTGCTCCACTACGCATAGTGAACCGTGCTTCACTACCTATAGTGAACTGCACTCCACTCGGCAAGTGAA
>CAZIMK010000036.1:0-33091 GCA_964540455.1 uncultured Paraprevotella sp. | reverse complement strand
TGGAGATTCCGACACAAGCCGACATCGACGCCCTGAGAGCAGCCCTGCAGGCATTTATCGAAGGCGGTCTGGCAGACCCGACGGAATTGGGCGCTCTTTTGAGCGAAGCTGAAGCATTCGTAGCAGGCATCATCGAAGTAGAGGACGAAGAAGACAAGCAACCGGGTAAGTATCCGATGGATACGCAAGCCACACTGGAAGGCGCTATCGAAGTGGCACAGGCTTACTACGATGAAACTATCGGACAGACCGCACAAGGTCTGAAAGACATGGTTACTATGTTGAGAGACGCTTTGAACACAGCCAAGAGCTCTATCTTCGGCTTCGACCTCAACACATGGTACCGCATTCGTCACTGCCAGACATTCTATGAAGTGAACGGTGTACCCGAACTGCAGCCTGAAGCACGTACCGGCGAAGTATATACGGTCAATGGCGTGGACGAAGGCGTTGAAGGCGGTTCTATCCGATATGGCATACAAGACGGCCAGGAAGACAGCCAGTTCTTGTGGCGTCTGGTTCCGGTTGAAGGCAAAGAAGGTGTCTATGCTCTGCAGAACAAGGCTACCAACATGTTCATCGGAGGCTTCGGCACACGCAACTATGCCATCACTACGCTGAACCCGGTATTCTTCACGATTGAAAGCGTAGGTTACGCAGCATACGCCGCCACAGGAACCGAGTTGGACGGTACGGCTGTTTACAGCCAGAATGCAAGCTCCACCGGTTGCAACGTTCTGCACGCACAGACCGACGGAAAGGTACTGGTATACTGGACAAGCAAGGGTATTCCTGTTCTGAATGCAGACAAGACGGGTCTTGCCGACAACTCCGGCGCAAGCTGGGAATTCATCCCCGAAGAAGAATTCTACGATGATGATGAGCAGCCTTACAACATATCTGTTGCCAAGGGTCAGTTGCAGACCGCTTGCTATCCGTTCTCCACGACTCTCAACGGCGAAGGTCTGGTTGCATACAGCATCTCAGCTATCAGCGAAGACGGCAGCTCTCTGTTCCTGACAGAAGAAGGCCAGGAAGAAGTCGATCTGGAGGCCGGTAAGCCGATTATCTACATGGCAGGTGACATCACAGATCCTAACGACTACGTACAGCCTGCAACTGCAACCAGCAAGGATTCCACATACGTGACTATCCTCGTCAACAGCGACTTCATCACTGCTCCGTTGACAGAGAACGGTTTGATTGGCCGCTTCTGGAACAACAAGGGTACAGTGGATGCCGGCTATGGCGTATTCAAGGTAGTAGAAGGTGAGAATGCAGTAGCTCCGCTGGCAGAAGAGACTAACATCGGTGCCAACAAGGCATACATCAACAAGTCTCTGATTTCCGGCACAGCATCTGACGATGATATCGAAGTCAAGATCACAGGCGATTTGGTCGATGCTATCCAGAATGCAATCGTAGACAGACTGAACAGCACTGTTGATGTTTACACTATCGACGGTATCCGCGTTCGTCAGGCCGTTAAGTACGGCAAGGCTACAGAAGGCCTGCAGAAGGGTCTGTACATCATCAACAAGAAGGTGGTAGCCATCGACTAAGAACCGGACAAAAACAAAACGGAGAGGTTTCGTCCTCTTCTCTGACAAAGAGGGTTCCGCATGTGCGGAACTCTCTTTTTTCATTCCACACAAAGAAAAACGACGGGAGGGAATGTCTTTTCACTGCTTTTTTAGTAATTTTGCCCGTTACCATATAATTCGAACACCTATGAGAAAATTATACACTTGTCTGCTTTTATCTCTATGCACCCTGTCCGTCGTGGCGGCACCGGCTTTTCAGGAAAACAAAAGCTACCGCATCGCATGCCTGCAATACGCTTCCGGAGGCGTCACGCCCGGAGCTTCGCATTTCTCGTCGTACACGCTCATGTATTACACGGGTAACAATACGGACAACAGTCTGTACTGGAACATCCGGTCCACCGGAAACGGCACCTACACCCTCTACAACAACGCAACCAAGCAATACATGACCTATTCCGGCACATACAACGAAAAGGAGCGTTATGTGACCCTTACAAGCAACAAGAAAGGAACTGATTCCGAATGGGCCATTGCGTACAACGAAAAAGTGCAATGTTACATCATATCCCGACCGGACGTACCGGAAGAAGTACTCAACGTCCGCACTTCAAGAATAGTGGGTACTTACAAGGAGTTTGACAGTTCCTATAGCATAAACGAACAGTTCGTGTTCTACGACACCGAAGGCAATGAAGTGACGGACGCCACCGTTCCGGCCATCGGCAACCTGACCGATTGTCTGTCCTCCTTCAAGGTCAACGGCATCTCTCCCGTCTATGACGAGGGAAACAAACGCTACATGTTTACAGTGCCCACAGAATGGATAGAAACAGGCAAGGGAGAAGCTACGGCAAACTTCACCTGGGCCTCCGGCTACGACAACAGCAACTGCTCACTCTGGCTCGAAGACCGGAAACTGACCGACGGATCTACAACCGTCTTTGACAATCTGACAGCGGAGCGTGTCTACACGTTCCAGGTAAAACAAGGCGATGTTGTCATCGCTGAAAGCCAGCTCATCTGCACCCAGCTTCCCATCGTGGAAATCAACGGTTCCTTCTACAACGTCTATCAGGAAGGCAACATCCGTGTGACGGAAGCCAACGGACAGGAAGCCACGCTCTACAAGGCACGTCTGAAATGGCGGGGTGCGACAGCTATGAACAAATACAAGAAGTCGTACGCCGTGAAGCTGTTGGACGAGAACGGAGAATCGCTGGACGCCGGTTTCTTCGGTCTCCGCAGCGACAACAACTGGATACTGGACGCCATGGCCATCGATGCGGGCCGCATGCGCAACCGCGTCAGTACGGACTTATGGAACAGCTATGCCACACGCCCCTACTACCAGGAAAAGGAACCGAGCACTCTGACCGGCACACGAGGACAGTTCGTGGAGGTGTTGCTGAACGGCAGTTACAACGGTCTGTATTGCATGACGGAAAAGATCGACCGCAAACAGCTGAGGCTGAAAAAATACGATGCCACTTCCACCTTAGCCAAAATACGGGGTGTGCTCTATAAAAGCACAGACTGGTCGTATTCCATCTTCATGGGACACTCCACGGGTTCAAACTACTACCCGCGCCGTTCTCCGTCCTCCTACACAAACACGACGGATACGTGGGATGGATGGGAAATGAAATACCCGGATATAGGCGACGGCGAACAAATCAACTGGGCACCGCTCTATAATGCCGTCAATCTGGTGGCAGCGGGTTCCGATGATGCATTCCAGGCATCGGTCGGCAAATATTTCGACCTGCCCGTCATGATGGATTATTATCTGCTCATCGAACTGATGAAAGCAACGGACAACCACGGGAAAAACCTCTATCTGGCCGCGCATAACATCAACACGGATACGAAACTGACAGTCATCCCTTGGGATATGGACGGCACATGGGGACGCCGCTGGGACGGTTCAACCAATTACTGCGACCCGGAAGAGGATTTCATTTCTTTCCTTTGGGCACACGAACACGGAGAACACACGCTATACAAACGTCTGCACGAACTGAATCCGGACGGATGGAACGAAGCATTAGCACTACGGTATGCCCGCCTGAGACTGGGTGCCTTTCAGGAAGACAGCCTCATCAACCGTTTTGCAACCTATACGGACGCTTTTCTGGCCGGCGGAGCGGGAGCCCGCGAAATAGAACGCTGGAACGGCTATGACAGCAAAGACATGGATTTCAAGCAGGAACTGGAGTATATCTCCGACTGGATTCTCCACCGGCTGGCTTATCTGGACCAGCAGTATGACATAGAGAATATCGATACCGGCATCCGGGATGCTGAGACGGAAGGAGATGTCATTCTGACCGGAGGACGGGGAAAGATTCTTGTAAAGACGACACAGCCGCTAAATACCGGTCTGTACAATCTGAACGGACAAATAATCAAGCAACTGAACCTGCCGGCCGGATATACGGAAGTGGAAGGTCTGCCGCGTGGCATGTACCTTCTGAAAGGGAAAAAGGTTATGGTCAACTAACCCCGCTTCCGCCGCTTCACACGGCTGGCTTATTAATACAGGAAATGGGAGTATGCCCGGAATGGCATACTCCCATTTTTCGTTTTCCTACTCCAACAGTATGGATAAGACCGTGTCAACAGTTATCATACGCCTGTTGCAACGGCTATCATACGCCTGTCGCAACAGTTATCATACGACCGTCGCAACAGTTATCATACGACCGTCGCAACAGTTATCATACGACCGTCGCAACAGTTACGCTACTGCAGTGACAATAGTTGTCCACATGCTGCGACGATAACGGACCGGGGATACTTACGCACACAGTCGTATGGTCGTCCTACAATGGAAAGCGGCCCGATGCCAAGAGCATCGGGCCGCTTTTATGCAGAATCTTTCCGTTCTTACAACAGCAGTTCCTTAGTTGGGTATAACGGGCGGGGTCGTATCTGAGTTCGGCGTACGTCCCTGCAGTTCAAACAAGTCCTTCGTATTGGAAATTTCCTCGACCATAGCGTCCGACATAGCTTGCAGCTCACCGCTCTCCACGAGAGCATCCATATCGGCCTTGAACTCATTGTACATCTCCGGAGTCATTACATACCAGAAGTTTCCGTAGTCACCGATACGCATGGCCACCTGGCGGAGATGTCCCCAACGCTCGAAATACGGGAACAGGTTGTAACCGCAAAGACGGCTCACCTTACGCACGAAATTCATGATAGAGGGAACAGAGTTCTGAGAATAAGCGACTCCCTCCGGAATATAACCTTCCGTCACCCAGCAGGAATTAGGATACGTGCGCCGCAAGACAGCCAGTTTACCGTTCTTATTACCGTTCTGTGCGCTGGCAATCAACTCGTACTTGTCAACTCCACCCTGCTTCTCAATCTGCGAGCCATTCGGATCGTCCGTCTGACGAAGCGCCTCGAACCAGTCGGGAGCAAAATCCGTCAGGCCCTTGACATAAGTAAAGTAGTTGTAGAGCATAATAAACGAACAAAGCGTTTCTCCTGAACTGACATCATTGGCCGAAATAGCTTTCGCCGGATTCGTATACACGGCTGTCATGATGGAATCCTCCATCGTTTCGGCAAATGCACGAAGCTTCTCGCTCCTCAGCTCGTTGCGGTACTTATAAGCGTTATTACGGGCGGTACTCGGAACCCCCGCCACTTTCTTACCGCCATATTCCACGTTCTCCAGGAAATGCTTGCGAGCCGGTTTCCAGTCGTTGATCTTACCGGAACGGGTATATCCCATCGCCATGATATTATAGTATGAGTTCAGGTTGTTGGTAATCTCACTCATACCGGCCCAGCAGAAATAAGGCTTCATCTGATGCTGGTGTCCCCATTCGTGACTGAGTCCCCAGACGGCATCGTCATCATCATACATCAACGTGCGGCAGTTCAACACGCGGCGTTCCTGATTGTGATGGAAGGAAACGCCCCAACCGCCCTGGAACATATAATACGTGTAGTTGGTATATGCCATTGTGCGGGTATCGGGCACCCTGCCATATTTCTCAAAACCAAGCACGCGGTGTTCCCACGCGATAAGAGAATCGAGCACATTCATATACTGGCGATAGCCCAGGCTCACTCTGTCGGACGCTTTGCAATAGTCACGCAGACCCTGTGCCGTCCAAATAGAGTGAACCTTCACTCCCAAGACATCCATACAGATGTTTCTGGCATTGGCACAAAGCTCATACATTTCCTCGTTGGTCTTGTCCGGAGAAAGATAGCCGTTCACTTGTCCGTTTACAAAATGGGCCCGGATAGGCTCATACCGGCTTGGATCCGAAGCATAGTAACGTATATAAGCCAGTCCGTCGTAATCAAAAGAATAGTCAAACACATTCATGCCATTCTTCAGCTGATAATAGAACGGCTGCGGATTTCCTCCGTCGAAATTGCCTCCATCCTTTCCTTCATACCAAGCCATCACGCACAACTCCACATTAACACCGCTGGGGATACCGGAAACAATCACTGCATTCGTACCTTTCGATATATTGATACCTGTCACGCCGGCCAGTTGATCGTAATACTTACCCGGAGCATTCCACCTTTCCGACAAAGTCTGCGGCGCAGTATAGCACTGATAAGAAGCCACACGATAGTTCGTATCGTAGTCTCCGTCCAGCATCTTCTGCGCCAATATCTGATAGAAATCATAATGCATCTGATCGATACGCTCCTGCGTCACATCGGGCTTCAGGGCCGACAACAATTCATCGACAAATACGGACTCGTCCTCCAATGCGGCCTCATTGGGCTGCTTCGGCAAGCGGGAAGCCGCCATCTCGCGGTCCTGAGTAAGGGTATAAGTGCGCACCAGCCCGCCGCCGTTCTCACGGAACTTCAGCTGAGCCGTCCGGTTGCGGTCCGTCATGTTCTTTGCCACCGAGATGTAGACACGGCCGTTTTTTTCCTTCACGGATAGCCATTCTTCCTCCGGCGCCTCCATCGTATATTCCACGTTCGCCTTCACTTTGAGCACAAACGCCGTATCGACATAGTCCAACTTCGCCTCCTGCGAACTGAGCACGATCATAGGATTCACATCGGATTTCTGTGCGGAAACCGGCAGTGCCCCCATACACATCAGTGCGGCGCCGGCCCATAATATAGTGTTCTTTTTCATTGTTCTTCTTTTATCTGTTGTTCATTAAAGGATAATCTTGATTCCATTCACGAAATATACCGTTTTGCTCTTCAACGGCACACGTACGCCCCACTGGCCTACCGTACCGCTCCATACAGCCTTGCCGTCGACGGTGTAAATCATCACTTTGACATCTTCTTCGGCATTCATCAGTATGGCATCGCTCTCCAGGGAGAAACGGAAGCCCTTCTCCTGCATCACCTGGGCAAGAGACATGCCTTCTTCGTACACCTTCAGCGGCTTGCTCTTCAGCGTAAGCCCCGAAACAGCCGCATTCGTCACAGCACAATATACGGACTCAAAAGGTTTGTTGAACGTAAACGTATTGGTGGAAGACACACGGGTGTAATCCTTCTTGGAACCATTGACCAATTTGGTATCATCCCCTACCGTATACCAGGCATAAGATGTGGTTGTCTTGTCATTACCGACAGGATGCGGCATGGCCGTGAACGTTACCCCTTCCCCTACTTTTATCTTGGAAACTTCCGTTTTGCTTGTATTATACAAGGCAAAGGGAGCCTGATCGTCTGTCCGGTAATTGCCGCTCACCAAAGCGGAAGCGAACATGTGGTTCAGATTCAGATTATTGCCGTTCAGGTAGCAGCACACGAGATTTTCATCGGGCTTTGTCAACTGCAATTCCGTCAGCCCCAGATCCGAGCAATCCAACGACTGCAATTTGACAGAACCGGTCAGGTCAAGTTTCTTTATGCCGGTATTGGTCATCCACACATCCACCAGTTTCGTATTGGCACTCAATTTCGTGGTAAACGTCGTAAGCACATTATCGGCGCATACCAGCGATTCAAGAGAGTTGTCCGACACGGCCAGCACTCTGATAGCATTATTGTCACACCAAAGTGTTTTCAGCGCCGGAGCATTCTTGGGCGTCAGGGCCGCCAGTTTGTTTTCCGAACAGATGAGGGTTTCCAGACGCGACATATTCGTCAGCGACAACGTCGTCAGTTCATTTCCGGAGCAGTCCAGATAAGTCATCGCACTGGCTTTCGGCACCGTCAAAGTCGCCAGCCGGTTGTTACCGCAATCCAGTATCGAAAGAGCCTTGTTGGACGTCAGCTGCAACTGAGCCAGCATATTGCCGCTGCAGACCAGAGAGGTCAGTCCCGGAGCGTCCTTGATAACCAGAGAGGTCAGACCACATTCGCTGCAGTCCAGCGAAGAAAAGTTTCCGCTCACCACAACCGTTTCGCCGGCCAATGTTCCCGTTATCACTCCGTCAGCATCGGCCGTACAGTCCACAGCCGTACCATTTCCCCAGTCCACTTCTACAGTTGCATTCTTATTCAAAGAGAACGACAACTGTCCGCCAGCGGAACGGGATGTCGTCATCTGAACCCGCTGCTGTGCCCGTAGCGTCATGCCTCCCCACAGAAGACCGCCCGCCAGAGCATAAACGAACAAAGTAATTTTTTTCATTCCATTCAATTTTAAGTAAGTTTGTAATAAATAGGTTTTTCTCTTTTTAATATGATACACTTGTGCCAGCTTCCGAAGAGGCCTCACAAAAGGTTAACAACTCGCCCATCCTGCTAAACAGACGGACTTTATTATATGCAAATTAAGGAAAAGAATCCCGTTCAAACAAATTTTTAATATTAAAAAAAGCATTCCGCGTCTTTCATTTCTGCAAAATCTCTCTCCTGAAACGGGAAACGTCGCTTCCGCACACAAAAGCCGGACAGCCCCCGGACGCGGGACAAAGGGGAAAAGACAAAAGAGCGCCTAAAAAAGCGTCAAACATTTGAAATTTGCCCAAGTATTATTATCTTTGTGACAATTAAACCCAAAACAATTACGAATTATGAGAGTTATTATCGAACCGAATTACGAGCGGTTGTCACAGTGGGCCGCCGATTATGTCATCAACAAGATCAATGCGGCACAGCCGACACAGGAGAAACCGTTCGTTCTGGGTCTCCCCACCGGTTCTTCCCCCATCGGCATGTACAAGGCACTGGTAGAGGCCTGCAAAGCCGGGAAAGTCAGTTTCCGCCATGTCCTGACATTCAACATGGACGAATATGTCGGACTGCCCGAGGAACATCCTGAAAGCTACCATTCATTCATGGCCCACAACCTGTTCGACCATATCGACTGCCCGAAAGAGAACATTCATATCCTGAACGGAAATGCAGAGGATCTGGAAGCGGAATGTGCCCGTTACGAGCAAATGATCGAGGAAGCCGGAGGTATCGATCTGTTTATCGGAGGTATCGGCCCCGACGGTCACATCGCTTTCAACGAACCGGGTTCTTCCCTCACCTCCCGCACACGCGTCAAGACGCTGACCACGGACACGCGCATCGCCAACTCTCGTTTCTTCGGCGGAGAGCCCGAGAATGTTCCCCTTCACGCACTGACCGTAGGCGTGGGCACTGTGATGGCCGCCAAAGAAGTGCTGATTCTGTGCAACGGGCACAACAAAGCCCAGGCATTGCAGCACGCCGTAGAAGGCAGCATCACCCAGATGTGGACCATCAGCGCCTTGCAGTTGCACCAGCACGGCATCATCGTATGCGACGAACCGGCAACGGACATGCTGACCGTGGGTACCTACAAATATTTCAAGGACATTGAGAAAGACGTTCTCTAATCCGATGTGACGGGCCAACAGCCCATACCCCGAACGACGCCCTGCCAACGGATATATCTTCCGCCCCAGAGCGTCGTTCTTATTTAGAACAATGTGACGAAGTCTATGGAAAAACCCGTTTTCGCACCTTTCGCCCGACCGCTGTACGTGATGGCCAAGCCGGCCGGTTCCCTCTGCAACTTAGCCTGTACCTATTGCTACTATACGGAAAAGAGCAAACTGTATACCGACAATCCCAGACATGTGATGAGCGACGAATTGCTGGAACGTTACGTCCGGGAATATATGGAAAGCCAGACCGGCCCCGACGTACTTTTCACATGGCACGGAGGAGAGACGCTGATGCGTCCGCTGGATTTCTATAAAAAGGCTGTCCGGCTACAACAACGATATGCGCGCGGCCGACGCGTCGAGAATGCCTTGCAGACCAACGGTACCCTGCTTACCGACGAATGGTGTCGCTTCCTGCACGATGAACAATGGCTGGTGGGAATATCCATCGACGGTCCACAGGAGTTTCACGACGAGTATCGTGTCAACCGGCAGGGAAGACCATCGTTCGTGCAAGTGATGAGAGGAATCCGGTTGCTCAACAAGCATCAGGTGGAATGGAACGCCATGGCGGTAGTCAACGACTTCAACGCCGACTACCCGCTTGACTTTTACCGCTTTTTCAAGGACATCGACTGTCATTATATCCAGTTCACTCCAGTCGTAGAGCGTATCTACCGCCATCCGGACGGACGCATACTGGCCTCTCCGCAGGAAGGAGCGGAAGCCACATTGGCGGACTTCTCTGTCACTCCGCAGCAATGGGGCAACTTCCTGTGTGCCGTATTCGACGAGTGGGTAACCCGGGACGTGGGCAGCACGTTCGTACAACTGTTCGATGCCACCCTGGCCAACTGGATGGGGGTACAACCCGGTCTGTGTTCTATGGACGAGACCTGCGGTCATGCCGGTGTCATGGAGTTCAACGGAGATGTATACAGCTGCGACCATTTCGTGTTTCCCGAATATAAGCTGGGCAACCTGCACCAGCAGTCTTTTGTCGAAATGATGTACAGTCCCCGTCAGCAGGCTTTCGGCAAGGCCAAGCGTGACAGTCTGCCCCGCCAATGCCGCGACTGCAATTTTCTGTTCGCCTGCCATGGCGAATGTCCCAAGAACCGATTTGCCTTCACGAAAGACGGCGAACCGGGGCTGAACTATCTATGCGAGGGGTATCACCGCTTTTTCCGGCACGCCGCTCCTTATATGGATTTCATGAAAGAAGAACTGAAAAACGAGCGTCCGCCGGCCAACGTCATGCAATGGATACGGGAAAGGGAGAAATAGACAAACCGCAGGATGCCCGCCGGTCGTCTCAACCGAAACGACCGACGGGCATCCGTCAGATTTATAGCGCCGGCTTACTTCCGCCGACACTTGCATGAAGGTTATTTTCAGAACAACGTGTTCTCTATAATCTTACCCATCTGCCATACGCAGCGTACGTCCAGTTTGTCGTCCAATACAAGGATGTCGGCGTCCTTGTCGGCCTGTAGCGTACCTTTGCGGTCCTGCACACCCATAATACGGGCAGGCGTCTCGGACACCATGCGGCAGGCATCTTCCAGCGGAATCTCCGCCTGCTGCACCATCGTACGTATCAGACGGTCTGTCGTGGCGATACTGCCGGCCAGAGCTGAACGGTCGGACAACTTGCACACACCGTCCTCGATAACCACACGAGGGTCGAAAGCCACCTGGCTGTCGCTGGCCGCACAAGCCAGTGCGTCCGTAATCAGCGCCATACGCTCCACGCCTTTCAATTTATACGCCATACGCAGAATGGTGGGAGGCACATGTATACCGTCGGCCACACATTCCACCGTCATGTCATCTATCAGATAAACGCTCTCCACCGTGCCTTCGTATTTGTATTCCCGCTTGTTGTGGAAGCCCGGCATGGCATTATAGAAGTGGGTCACATGCGTAAAGCCTGCCTTAAACGCCGCCAGCACATCGTTGTATTCCGCCTGCGTATGGGCTATGGACGGAAGAATGCCCTTGGCCGCACAATACTTACCGAACTGGATGGCGCCGGGCAACTCGGGAGCCGCATCCCAGCGGGCCAGACACGGAGAGTTCTCCACAATAGGGATATACTCGTTCGGATCGGGATCCTTGATATTCTCGGGCATCTGTCCGCCTGCTTTCTTGATGTTCAGGTAATGGCCCTCCAGATGCAGGCCCAATACCGGGCTGTCCTTTTCCTTCATCAGTTTTTCACAGGTTTCCACCGCCTGCGTAATCATGGGAACCGTCGAAGAAGAAAGCGTCGGGAAGATAGAAGTCATTCCATGCTTGGCATGAGCCTCGATGGCCGTACGGAAAGCATCCTCCGTACCCTCCATGAAATCGCGGCCGCCACCGCCATGCACATGCATCTCCACACCACCGGGTACGACATACATGCCTCTGGCATCTATCAACTCGGCACCAATCACGGCCAAGTCACAGTTCGTCACTTCAAGGATCTTGTTATCCCGCAGGATAACGGAACCGTTTTTTAACCACCCCTGGGGTGTCAGTATGCGGGCATTGATAATTTGTGTCAGCATAGTATAATATTTTTAGTTGAATTGTAAAGTTACCAAAAGGAGAGAAACGATGTCATCGCCCCTCTCCTTTTTTTATCATATTTAACACTGTGCGGGCACACGCACAACCACACATGTTGTCAGGGCCTTATCTGCGGCTGCAAGCCTTTGCCTGTTCATGACTGAGAGCCATGACACGGCAACCGGTATTCCGCCCTGCTTAATCTTTCATCGGGTAGACGAAACGGATGGAATCATCGTATTCCACCTGCAACTGGTGCAACTGTTTCATCATCTTGCGGGTGACCTTTTCCATACCTTTCTGACCGTACAGATTGTGCATCTCGTGCGGATCTTTCTTCAGGTCGTAGAGTTCCCAGTGATCGATGTCGTTATAGAAGTGCATCAGTTTATAACGGCTTCCACGCACGCCGTAATGCCGCTTCACCATGTGTTCGGCCGGATACTCGTAATAATGGTAGTAAACACCCTTGCGCCAGTCACGCGGATGCTTTCCCTTGAGCAAGGGTATCAGGGAGCGTCCCTGTATGTCGGACGGCACCTTGGCTCCGGCCAGTTCCAGGAATGTGGGAGCATAGTCAATATTCTGCACCATCTCGTCGATGTCGCCGCGCCGGGTAAATCCTTCCGGCAGACGCATGACCAAGGGCGTGTTGAGCGATTCCTCGTACATGAAACGTTTGTCAAACCATCCGTGCTCTCCCATGTAGAAGCCCTGGTCGGACGTGTACACCACCAGCGTGTTTTCCAGCAGACCGCTGTCGCGAAGATAGTCGAGCAGGCGTCCTACATTGTCGTCCAGGCTCTTTACCACCTTGGCATAGTCGCGCATATAGCGCTGGTATTTATACTTGGCCAGTTCTTCCCCCTGCGGAGGATTGGCATAGAATTTCTCGCTCATCGGCAAGTAAAAGTCATCATACACCTTGCGTTCGTCCGGATTCATACGGCCTATCATGCCCAGGTAAGTATCTGTCAGCGGTGTCTTCTTCCCTGGCACATACATCTTGGTATCGTACACGATATCCATGTGTTTCAGAATATTCATCTCTTGTGCCGCAGCCGCCGGACGCCCTTCGTAATCGTCATTGAATGTGCTGGGAATGGCAAACTCCTTATCTTCATATTCATGCAGATACTTCAGTTCCGGCAACCAGGCGCGGTGGCAGGCTTTATGATGTACAAGCAGCAGGAACGGCTTGTCCTTGTCGCGCTTGTTCTGCATCCAGTCGATACTCTTGTCCGTAACGAGATTCGTCACGTAGCCTTCATTACGCTTATGTTTTCCCTGCATGTCGATGAACGTGGGATTGTAATAGTCTCCCTGTGCAGGCAGGATTTCGTAATAGTCGAAACCGGTAGGCGTGCTCACCAGATGCCACTTTCCGATCAAGGCGGTCTGGTAACCGGCCTGTCTCATCAGTTTGGGCATAGTCTGCTGGGAACCGTCGAAGATACCGTGTTCGTTGTTGGTAAAGCCGTTCTTGTGGCTGTGTTTTCCGGTGAGCATACACGCGCGGCTGGGGCCTGAAAGCGAATTGGCCACAAAACTGTTGGTGAAACGCACGCCGTCCTGCGCGATGCGGTCCAGATTCGGAGTCTCCACATGGGTGCGGTCATAGCAACTCATCATCTGTGCCGTATGATCGTCGGTCATGATGTAGACGATGTTATACGGCTTCTGCTGGGCCGCCGCCGACTGGACACCGAAAGCGGCTGCCATAGGTCCCAAAACGGAACATACGGCCAAATTGGTCTGTTTTCTCATTCTTCTGTAAATTTCAAGGGTATAGAATAAAAAGAGGATGTGTCAGAGCGCACGGCACCCCGCAGACACACCCTCTCCCTGAGTTCTTAATTATTTTGCGAAACTATACACCACATCCATAATCTGCTTGCCCAGTTCATCGGCAGCTTCCATCGTGGATGCCTCGGAATAAACGCGGATGATGGGTTCCGTGTTACTCTTGCGCAAGTGTACCCACTTGTCGGGGAAGTCAATCTTCACACCGTCGATATCATTAACCTCCTGGTCTTTGTACAGTTCCTTCACTTTGGCCAGAATAGCATCCACATCCGTCTCCGGTGTCAGATCTATACGGTTCTTCGCAATGAAATACGGCGGATAAGTGGCACGCAGTTCGCTGGTCTTCATACCTTTCTTGGCCAGATAAGTCAGGATAAGCGCAATGCCTACCAGTGCGTCGCGACCGCAGTGTGCCTCCGGATAGATGACACCGCCGTTGCCTTCGCCGCCGATAACGGCATGCGTATCTTTCATCTTTGTCACCACGTTTACCTCGCCCACGGCAGCCGCATTGTATTCACAGCCGTACTTGCGGGTCACGTCGCGCAAAGCGCGCGTGGAACTGAGGTTGGATACCGTATTGCCCGGTGTATGCTGCAGGATATAGTCGGCCACCGTCACCAAAGTGTATTCCTCGCCATACATCGTACCATCCTCACAGAACAAAGCCAGACGATCCACATCGGGATCCACTACAAACGCTATGTCATGGCCGCCTTTCTGCATCAGCGCCTTGATATCCGTCAGGTTCTTTTCCAACGGTTCGGGATTGTGCTGAAAATCACCGGTGGCTTCCATAAACAGACCTGTCACCTGAGCCACACCCAACTGTTCCAACAACTTGGGAAGAATAATGCCGCCCACGGAGTTCACACAGTCGAGCGCCACACGGAAACCGGCCTTGCGGATTGCTTCCACATCCACCAGCTTCAGATTCTTCACCATGTCGATATGCTTCTGGTCGTAAGTATCATCCTCGCGATAGGAACCCAGATGGTCGACATCCGCATATTCAAAATCCTCGGACTCTGCGATACGGAGCACTTCGTTTCCTTCTTCCTTGTTCAGGAATTCGCCCTTTTCGTTGAGCAACTTCAAGGCATTCCACATACGGGGGTTGTGGGAAGCCGTCAGGATAATACCGCCGCAAGCGCCTTCCATCGTCACGGCTATTTCGGTCGTAGGCGTAGAAGCCAGGCCGATGTTCACCACGTCGAATCCCATACCCATCAGGGTGCCGCACACGACATTCTTCACCATCTCACCCGAGATGCGCGCATCCCGTCCCACCACAATCTTATTGCTCTCGACACGGGTGGTCTTGCGGATAAGGGTGGCATAAGCCGATGTGAATTTTACGATGTCGAGGGGATTGAGGGTATCGCCGGCTTTACCGCCGATTGTTCCCCGAATACCGGAAATTGATTTAATTAAAGTCATATAAATAATATTTGGGTTAATATGTTTTTCGCTTACATTCCGCCGGTCGGACACCGGCTCCCGGAAGGACATCACGCCCGGCGGTTCATGCAAATTTAAACAAAAAGCCCAACAAACCCAAAAGAAACGGAGAAACTTTTCAGGGTTTCTCCGTTTTACGGTACGATTGTCCGGTATCCGATTGTTTCAAAGAGGAAACAGACGTCCGCAAAGGAGTTACTGCGGCAGCGTCACGCTGAAATGCTGACTGGGCGTATGTTCCTTCCGCACAATGTCCTGCAGCTCTTTCACAATGTCCGGATATTGCGATGCGAGATTCGTGTCTTCGTGCACATCCGTCGCCAGATCATATAGTTCGCTGACACCCCGTTTCACAATCAGCTTCCAGTCGCCTTTGCGCACGGCTATCTGGTTGGTCTCGTTAAATTCCCAATACAGATAGTCGTGGGAAGTCTGCTCGGATTCCCGTCCCAACAAGGTGGGAGCAAAGGAAATACCATCGAAATAATCCACCTCTTTCTTCTCATTGGTGTACTTCTTCACATAATCCTCCACACCTATCAGATCGCAGAACGTAGGCATAATATCGTAGAACACAATCTGACGGTCGTTCACGGAACCGGCCTCCACATGCCCCGGCCACTTCACGATAAACGGAATACGGATACCGCCTTCGTGGCAGGAACGTTTCAGTCCTTTCAGCAGGCCGTCGCGATTGAAGAACGTAGGGTCGGCCCCCCCCTCCTCATGGGGACCGTTATCCGACGAGAAGATGACAATCGTATTCTCGGACAAACCTTTTTCATCCAACTTGGCCAATATCTCGCCCACATAAGCGTCCAGGCGGGTTATCATGGCCGCAAACTGGGCATGCACATGGTCGATGGCGTTGTAACGCGAACCGATATTACCTCCGAAAGACTTATCGTTGCAGAAATGACCTTTATAAGCCATAAGGATGGAATCCTCCGGTTGCACCAGCTCGGCATGGGGCAACGTATAGGTGAACAACCCGTAGAACGGCTGGTCGGCCGTCTGCTTGTCCAGCCACTTCATGGCCTCCCGGTGAATCATGTCGGCCGTATACTGGGAACGCTTGCGGTAATCCGCGCCGCTCATGGGATATTTCGTATTTTCCGTCAGCTCGATACGTATCACGTCTTCGTCACCCGCCGATTTACTGTAGCGATTCATGAAATTCGGATAGTAGAGATGAGCCTGGAACTGACAGATATAACCGTAATACTCATCTATACCGCGGGTCTTGGGAGTCGACACGGAACCCTCATAACCCCCGGCCCATTTACCGAACATCCCGGTGGTATAGCCGTTGTCTTTCATGATTTCCGGCAGGATAATATGGTCGGGATCGAGCGGATGCTGCCCTGTCACGGCATATTCGTTGTTTTCGCCATACTTAATACTTCCGCTCCAGTATTCCTTGTTACCGCGGATCTCACAATGACCGGTATGCTGCCCCGTCATCATGGACGCACGTGAGGGGGCACTCACCGGACTGCCGGAATATGCCTGCGTGAACCGCATACCCTGTGTGGCCATACGGTCGATATGCGGCGTGCTGATGTATTGCTGTCCGTAACACCCCAGATCGCCATATCCCATATCATCACACAATACAAAGATAATGTTCGGCTTCCGGTTCTCCGTCTGTGCGGAAGCACCCCACGGGGCCAATAACGCGCTGCCCCAGCATATTAGTTTTTTGTTATTCATAACCGTTTTTATAAATATAAAGTAGTGATTTTAACCGATGATTTTAAAGAAGGATTATCTTGCCGCTTCCCCGGCCTGCCTCCGTACGCACCTTTAGTATATAGGTACCGCGTGCGAGACCCTCCAGCGACAATACGTTCCGCAGACCTCCGTACACCAGCGTCCCGTCGGTCGCATACACGTCGGCTCCCAGGAAACCGCCGTCCGCACACAGCACGCGCACCGTACGCCCGTCCTGTTCCAATGCAAACAAGGGCGGAGCCGCTATAACATCCCCCACTCCCGTCACTGCCAGCGTATTCGGCGAAAACAAAGCGCGCAATTCCGTGTGTTCCGTCACATTGAACGTATATTCGGGCTTTGTCGACACGATAATCTTGCCGTCCTGCCATCCGCGGAAAACGGCATTCCCCAATGCCTCTGCCCTGACAGTGACCTCCGCACCGTAAGAAGCGGACAGTTCCGCCAGTTTTTCTTCCCCGTTGACGATATAGGCCACTCCGCGGCCTTCTCCTCCGGACCGTACCTTGACTATGCGTCCGTCCATAGGCTCCTCCACCCGAATAATGAAGTCATAGATTTCACCCACCGCATCATCTTCCGCGTCTGTCAATCCGTTGTCAGTCAAACGGACACGCATGCGCGACTGTCTGAGACGGGCCGTTTCCGGCACCTGTATGTCGACAGACAGCAACGGGGAAGCCGCGTAGACATACGATGTCTCGAACTCGCCGTCAGCATCCCAGTCAAAATACACGAAAGTCTGCAAACCGGCGGACAACATATTCAATTCCAGATTCAAGTTGAATACTTGTCCGCGGGAGACCGTCGCCTTGTCGTCCGTAAACATCGTATAATAGGATGACGGAAGCGCCGTTGCCTGATAACGCAGTTCTTTCTGCACGGACGCACCGGTAATGAACGCACCGGACAAGTAAACGGAGGTCTGAGTGCCGCACGGCAGATAATAAATCCGGGCAGCCATACTGTAAGCGGAGCGGAAATTGCCAAGCATGAACGCAGTCTCGCCATCGACTGTGATCCGTTCTCCGGGTTCCGTTCTCCGGTCGTAGGGTACAAACGAAAGGCGGATGCCGTCATCCCCCTCCTGTGCCTCGGCATACCAACGGGTAGGCGCAGCGGACACATCCAGCGACAATCCCCCGTCAGCATTGCTGTTCAACGTGGCTCCCGGAACGGAGTGATTCACGATATAATACCCTTCCCGTTCGTTTGTCGTACCCACAAACATCCATCCCTGTTCGTCGGTGTTTGCCTTCGGATTCAGAACAAGCCCGCCGGCGGCCATGTCCCAAGCCAGACAACGCCCGTCGACCGCCGTCAGCCGATAACGTAAAGCATCGCCGATGTGCTCCATATCCGGCGCAGCGGCAAACAAAGGGGTTTCATACGTATAATCCACCTCAGTCAGCGCCCAATAGGAGTTGGCCGAAGCGGAGGCCTGAATATCATAACATACGACGTTTCCCGTACCGGGCTGAGCATTCAGTCCCAATGTCCCGGTGCGCGTATCATCGATCGTCTGATCGGTACTGCACAGATAATAGAATCCGCGCGTGGAGGATGTTGCTCCCCGGTCTTGCCCGACCTTGTATTCTACCGGCGAAGTTCCCAACGATACACGAGCGTTCCGGCCCGGAGCACAGGAACTTTGCAGATACTGGCCTGTAGTGGCGTTCTTCACATAGTAACATCCCTCCCTGCCTGTAGGTTCAAACTGCCAGAAACAACGTATCGAATTGTCCGCCGCCGCATATTTCAGCGTCCCGTCATCGGCATGTACCAGAAACATGGAAGCGTTGTTGTTCCGGTTTATCTGGTAATAACTTCCGTCCAGCACCACCGGTTCGTCATCTCCCCCTACGGATGCGGCTCCGACCGTGAGACACACGTGATAGGCAGCCGGCTGCACATACCCCCCGGCGGATACATTATAGAGTTTATACCCGTCACCGGACGCCTTAAACGTAAAGACGGACGATTCACCAGGCGTTTCCTGCAACTGCAGAGGCTTGTCCGCCGCGGAGGACATATATGTCAGATACTGGTTCTGTTTGGATGTCATCTGGCTCCGCAGATAATATTCGGTGCCTTCCACCGGCACCGCCACAGCCTCCGAAGTCTCTTTGGCAACGATTTTCCACTGCGAAGCATCGCCGCTGCCGCTGTGAAGCACCATTCCCCCGTCCCCGAAGTATGCGTTCAAATAATAACTGGTGCCGCTCGCCTTGAGCAACAGGTTCTCCCCTGTCCGCGAAATCAGCCATACCGCCGCGGTTTCTTCGCCGCTGCCGTCCGCTGTCCGGGTATATACATGCGCCTGCATCCAGTTCACACTCAGCAATGCAAAGAATGCAGCAAAAAGTCTTTTCATATTTAAGTCGGTTTTAAAAGGTTAACAATCTATCGGGCAAATATAGGCAATTAATTCTATACACTCTGTACTTCTTTTCTGATTTTTATGCCGGATTCAGACTCCTTTTATGTTAAATATGCAGGTATATTGCTCCGCTCCCGATAAATCCGTTATTTTTGTATTTTAAAAATATTTATCAATTACATACGTTCCACACGCCATGAGAAAACTTTTATTCATATTGCTTCTTCCGCTCGTGTCCCTGACCGTAACGGCACAAATCAATCTACACGAATATGATAACCCGGATTCTCCCGCGCCTTTGCTGGAACGGGCTGCCCGATTCGGAAAAAGTTTCCCGCAGGAAAAGGTTTTCCTGCATCTGGACAATTCCTGTTATTATCTGGGTGACACCATCTGGTTCAAGGCGTACGTCACCCGCACGGACAGCCGGACACCCACCAACCTGAGCAAACTGCTCTACGTGGAGTTGATGACACCGGACGGCTTCCTGTACCAGCGGAAAATCGTACCGTTGGAACAAGGCAGCGGCAAGGGCGCCGTCGTACTGGCCGACTCGCTTTACGGAGGTTTCTACGAACTTCGGGCCTACACGCGCTGGATGCTGAATTTCGGACGCACGGAACACCCGCACGCACGCCGCACCTGGGAACATTTTTACAACAAGGAGATGTGCAAACAGTTTTTTCGCGATTATGAAAAACTGTATTCGCGGGTATTTCCTGTCTATAACAGACCGGATACGGCGGGCAACTATGCCAAGGAGATGACGCAACGCCCCATGAGGCGATATTACAAGTCCGGAACGGACAAAGAGAAACCGGACGTCCGGTTTTACCCGGAAGGGGGCAATCTGGTGGCCGGAACCACCGGACGCGTAGCTTTTGAAGCAAACGACGGAGAAGGGCGGCACCTTGACATACAGATGGACATAACGGACAGCAAGGGCACTGTCGTGACACAGGCCGGAAGCCGGCACCGGGGACGCGGCATGTTTGACCTTCCCTGCCCGGCAGGCAGCAAAAGCACTTTCCGTGCCCGATTCACTTACAAGGATGAACTGTATGAGTTTCCGCTTCCTCCCATACAGCCCGACGGCTGCATCGTACGGGTCGAACAACAGGACGACAATCTGAGCATCAACCTGACAACCAGCGGAGTGAAAGTTCCTCTGTTGGGCCTCTCAGTCATCAGCAACGGCCTGGTCGTCGCTTACAGGGAATGTGCTCCGCAAGAGGGAAGTCCCCAAACCGTCAACATCCCGCTGCAGGAACTGCCGACCGGAGTGAACCAACTGACGGTGTTCGACAAGGAAGGACGTATCTATGCGGACCGACTATGCTTCGTCAACCGGCATGACTACGAGGCCCATACGGTGACCGTCGGAGGCGCAGACAGGGAATTTTCGCCCTTCGCCCCTATAGATCTGGAACTGGCCTTGCCCGAAGGGACCACCCAGGCCGACATTTCGCTTACCGTGCGGGACGCTTCCACCGACGAACGTCTGTACGACAACAGCACCATACTCACCGAGATGCTGCTGGGGAGCGAATTGCAGGGATTCATCGAAGACCCGATGTATTACTTTGAAAACGACGACGAGACACACCGTTCCCACCTCGACCTGCTGATGATGGTACAGGGCTGGCGGCGTTATGTATGGAAAGACATGGCCGGACTGGGGAATTTCCAGCTGACGTTCATGCCCGAAAAACAACAGACACTGGCCGGCAGCGTACACGAATCGATCTCATACGACACGGACGTGGACATCGTTGCCGGCAACGGAGAAGTATATGACAGAGCTAACGGAACCAATAACAGCACCGACACAACCGAGGAAACGGATTCCGACAATAACCGGACTGAAAATCAGACTTCGGACGAATATCCCAAAGAGCCCCGGGCCGGTTCCTCTACCCTGCAACACGAACACGGCACGGAAATCAGCGCCCTGAACAAAGAGGTACGGGTAAAAGCCGAATATGTCGACGGACAGGACATCGTGGAGAGCGAACAAATCACACAGAAAGGCCGGTTCTACATGCCTATGCCTACGTTCTACGAATATTGCACCCTCTTCCTGCATGCGAGAGACACGGCACAATTCAGCCCCAAAAAGGAAGAACAATGGCAGAAATACTTCAAAAATGAAGAAGAATACGCTGATTTCTACGTAAAACGGGACTTGTTTTATCCGCAGTTTACCCGCCCGTACAGCTTTTATGAAGATGAATTGCCGGACAACTCGTTCGAACGTATCGAAACAAACGGCGCGGGCATCAGCGACCGCGAGTTGCCGGTCGTTACCATCCGGACCAAACGGGGAGGACTGCGCCGTCTCGACAAAACGAAACCGGCTCTGGTCATCGATGCATACGAAGCATACAATCACTTGTGCGACTGGGGATTCTTCAGCGGAAAATTCTACCCGGGCGGCTTTGCACGAAGCATAGCCATGGCCTACATCGGCGATATGGGAATGGAACGGGAGTTTGATCTGGTAGAACGGCACGACGGACGTATCCACAACAACTCACGGAAACAAGCGAAACAGGTGACTACTTCCAAATACACGCCATACATTCAGAGCATTCCTGAACCGAAAAGCAATCCGGGCGGCTTTGAACAGCAACGGAAATACGGTTTCCTGAAGAATCTGGATAAGATTTATATATACACGGACTATTGCCCGCGTGAACAGGGCAGCTACAAATACGAACAAAGCAACCAGCCGGAGGTGACCGTAGACCTGCATCTGCTCCCGCTGGATGCCCAGAGAGTGACCTACCGCGACCGGTATTATTTCCCGCTGCCGGGCCTGTCCACGTGCGAAGAATTTTATAACCCGGATTATTCCGTAATGCCACCGGCCGGACAGACCGACTACCGGCGCACCCTGCTCTGGATGCCCGAAGTAAAGATAGATACGGACGGAAAAGCGCACATCAGACTATACAACAATGGCAAGCCGGGACTGATACGGGTACGCGCCGAAGGAATCACCCCCGACGGACGACCGCTCAGCGGAGGATATGAACCGAAATAAACGGCCTCTTTCCACCCCGTATAAGAGTGCATTTTCATCTTGTACTGAATGACCCTTTCATCCAGTACTGAATCGCACCCTGAAACAGTACTGGATGAGACCCTGAAAAACGCAGTTCCGACTCTTCGACACTCTTCGGCACTTTCCGACACATGCCACCGAATAAATATCGTATCTTACCGGACACGATACCGGCAAACCGTGGGGCATACCTTACTTATAATTCGGGTCGCGGATAGGACGCACCGGACGCCCCATGGCACGACGGCCTACGAATTCAGGTGCGACATAGTAGTTATATTGCGTGGCGGCATCGATACCTACAGCTCCGGAATATGCGGCATACTCCGACGACCATCGGCTGCTCCAGGCATAGAACATACGCAAATTATAGTTTCTACCTGCCTTTACTTCCGTCTCCTGACCAGCTTCAAATTCTTCCTGTTTAAAAGAATGACTATCAGAGTACCAACGGTTACCGGTCGGCACAAGATAAATAGTATTGTCCAGGCTCTTGTCCGAAGTTCCCCATATATGATATATATAGATTCCTGAATTTTCAAGCATTCTATCTCGTTCACCATTCAATTTAGTCGCGAATGTCGCATAAGTGAGGGAACCGCCACCAAGTTTATCGGTACCGCCCACCACATGCCAGACACCGGCATTGGGAACGACATACCCTACAGGGCATGGGTCGTACACCGTTTTCACATGTTCCCATTTGCTTCCACCGGCAGACCCTGATCCTATATTGACAGTAGAACTGTTGTTCCATAAATTCCAGTATCTGTCGACCGTCCAGTCCTGATCGGGATCATCCCCCTTACCGGTTCCCACACCGGCATACATTATGTGAGGATTCCTGATACCATCTTTAAGTTTTTTGCCGTTCTGTGATTCCAGGCCGAATTCCATTACTCCGAAATTTGCCTTATAGTTCTTCTGCCTGTCGACGAATCCCACCAACGGGTCTTTCCGCCCCCACTGGTAGTAGGTGTTGTTACCAATCTTGTAGTTCACGGTCACACCCTGCTGTATGACGTCAAGCGTTCCGGTCAGTTTGGTCTCCGTGGTTTTGTCCGGCATGTACTGGACGAAATCCATCCGGCTTTTGCGCTTCAGATAAACCACACTCTTGGGGTCGCACCATCCGAGGTTGTAAGGCGACATATAATATGAATAACCCGTCGCCATGTTCACTTTCACCTGGGCATCTCCACGCTCACGGACACCGGTAGTGGCATTGACTGTAGACACAAATTCTCCGGACTCACTTGACAACTGATGCGGCTTTCCGTCGGAACCGAGCCAATGCTCCGTAGCCCAGATATGCCAGCTCCACATGATTATGCCGTTTCCGTCTTTTACGGCAACGATAGCATTTCCCTGCTGCAAGTTGTCGCTGTCGACAAAAAAGCGTACCATCGTTTCTTTGTTATCGCCCACTTCCGCCAGTTCCACATCGCGCACCATGTTATAAGCATCCTCCCACACGAGATCGGCCGACTTGGCTCCGGTAATCCCGGGAGCCTTAATATCCTTGTCATCATAGTTCTTAAACCAGGGGAGAATGCGTTCTCCGCTGGCGTTAGCCTTATATGCCGATTCATTGGTCTGACCTTTCACTATGCCATTGCCATAAACCAGCGGCAGACAATACCATCCGCCACGGTCTACTATATAGCAATTCGCCGTAGAACGATCCGTGGCTGTATTCTTGCTGCCGAATGTAGACAGATCGTATGGATTATCCTTGTCGTACGGTTTGTCCGCATCGTACTCATAAGGAGCGGCATTCTGCATCTTCTTGTCGCCGCCCCAGTCCGTGACAAGGTAGTGAGGATAGAAGTCAAGGTCACGCCGTTCCGCCTTTATACTGCCTTTGCCACGGAACTCTCCCTTGTCTTCATCACCTTCGACGCTGTACAGCTTATGCTCCTCATCTCCGTCCGAGACCCATTTCTTGTCTGCAATCCATTTCTCTGGCGTTATGTATTTACCCTCATAAAGCGCATCACCGACAGACTTCACCTCATAGCTGTCCGAGCCATTGAATGTCGCCGTCCACGGAAGAAGTTCCTTGTATGACTGATTGTTGGCACGGTAGCGATAACTCGTCACGCTATAATATCCGGTATTCTGAGAGTCGGAGAACTCATCATCATTGGGCGAATAGACATAAATATTGTTATAGCCCTTCGCCTCGTTGCCCGTCACGTCGAACACATAGACCCAGTTGTCCCTGGAAGTGGATATCGTATAAATGTATTCGTGCCCCGGCTTCCATTCGGTGACAAGGTTGTCCTTGATTTTCCCTTTCACCGTAATTGTTTCCGGAAGCGAGGGCACCACGTTGTCTCGCTTTATTACAATTTCTATAACGGCATCGTCCGGTATCTGCTGCGGTATGAGCATGAATGTCTTCTCCGGCATTTTCCTGTTGAGCAGCACATCCTGTCTTTCATCATCGGGATTGAAATTCCCGTCCTCTATCCTGTGGTTGAACAACTGGGTGTATTCGGTTTTCTCCGAATGGCGGCTCCAGGTGAAACTTCCTCTGAAACCCGGGATGTCGGAGGTAGAATACTCGCAGTCGCCCGTACCGTACACTCCCTTGATTTTTATACTTACGACCTCGCCTTTCAACACGTCGCGCACGGCAAACTTGATCGCCGACAAAGCGTGATTGAAGTGAAGCGGCACACGATAACTGTAATCCGCAGTTTCTTCGCGGGTAAACGACGAAGAGGCGACCATGACATCGACCTGACTTTCGGCATCACGGTTATTGCCGGACTTCCGGGCCGTATATTTAAATGTCACCTTTTTCTTTTCGTTGTCCGTAAAATTAAAATTTAAGTCCTTGAGTTCGGACTGATGCTCCCATGGAGCCACAGCACCGAAGTTCAGGCGCTCCTGTCCGGGCCAGCGCTGGGTCTGATTCGTTGTCCAGAACTTCGTATTGCCCAATGCCGTGAGTTTCGTCGACTGAAGCGCAAAATAGGGAATACGAGTCTCGTCTTCTTCGGCATATACGCCGAAACTCTTGTGTACGATATAAAAACTGTCCGGCGTGTTTACCTGAAGACCGCGTGTCTGCTGCGCACCGTCAATGGCAGTGCCGCATCTGTCATCGTCCAAGGTGTGCTCGTACGTATGCAGGTACAGCGGGAACTCCCCGCTTTCGCAGTTGAGGACAAGAGGGTCGTACAGTTCTTTTTCCCCGTCCGAACGTGTGGTTGCAACCTCATAAGGCAAGGCTGTCAGAGCGGAGAAACCGATGGAGCCCGAATCACGGGCGCCGGAACCATCTTCGAAAAAGGATTCGTCGGTACATGACATCACCGTAAAGGCCCATGCTGCCACCCATACATAATATATATATTTCAAAAAAGACAATCTCATAATGCTGTCAAGATTGTTTTACAATACTCAAACCAGATAAAACCATTAAAACTGCTCAAACTGTATATGTACCTTGCCGCCATATACCCACCTCTCGCACGAAATTACAAAGTCGAAGCCCAGCGAATTGATGACAAACCGGTATATGTTGTTGCGGCAGATGTTCCTCCACTCGCTCGGATATGTACTCTGTATCACCGGTGTCCCCCGGCTGCTGTACGGAGCGAAGTATATCCACTTCACTCCTTTCTGTCCGTTAAGGTCGATGTTTACACGAATGGCCTTGCGGAGCTCATCGGCATTCTCAAAAGACAATTCCGGGACATAGACCGTATAGACGTTGCCTTCCTGATGAAACGGTATACCCTTTTGTGTGAATCCGCCGTCCCCCGGAACAGAAGGAGCGGACACCTGTCCCGTGGGTTCCGTAAAAACGAAATCCTGCACCAGCCGCCCCATAGTATTACGGTTCACAAGTTCTATGCCCGTTATTTCCGGCGCAGTTTCGGACAGGTCGTTGTTTATTATCTCTATCTTTGCAAAAACGCGGATAAGGTTTATATCGCCTAATGGCATCGGATTGCCGGGACCGAAGAGATTTATATCGTAATTCTCAAGCGAACCATACAGACTGCCGAAGAACGGAATCCACTTTCCGTCACCGGGCATCCATGAGTCAGGCTGCGCCGTGCCCTCCGGCACAACGGGGTTAAGCGTGAAGAGAGCCTTTTTCAAATCGTCTATCTTCAGTGTTCCTATGGATGATTTATCCAGTTTCAGGCCGTTCAGCCCGGCGTAGTCTTTTGACAATTTATCGTCCGCAGGCAGTGAACGCCAGTTTGCCAATGCCACAATGGCAAACCTGGACGAAAGGTTGTAATAGGCGGCACTGAGTTTGGATCTCAATATATAGGTATCCGGCCCGAGTTGCTCCAGCACCGACTGGGTTTCCTTGTCCGACAAGGTCTGTCCGCAGTCGTACAGAACATCAAAAAGTGTCTCATTCTCGTCAAAGACAAATATCTTGAGATCGTTAAGATCTATATAGTTCTCTGCATCCGTACCCGTCTCCTCCGTTACGGCACGGGAGCCACACACGGAACCTATCGATAGCCGCAGACTCATGACAATGCCATCAGAGGCGCATTCCGGTACCGGCATCGACACATCGTCCGAACATCCGCACACAACGAGGGCTGCCAGCAGTGCGAGCACTCTGGCAAGCAATCGGTCGAAATGGCGGATTAAGTTCATTGCAGCTATCGGATTAAGTATATATTATTATATTATATAAGGTATGAATGTTTTCAATTTCCTGTCAGAGATCTGTTTCCTGAAAGACAACACGCCAGGAAAGGATGTCGATTACAGCCTTGTACCACGTCTGGTCTTCGTTGAGGAAGAAAGTCATCGAATAGTCGTCCTGGCGGTCGAGAAACTCGTTGTCGTCCATGTCGCGGTAGTGTTCGCGGCGTATCATCAGGAAGTAGTCGAGGATGGGTTCGTTGATTATCTTTTCTCCGTCGGCCTTGCGCGTTACAGTCAGCATAGGCCGGTTACACGTCTGCAGACGCGAGGTGGCCATTTCGGCTGTAAAGCTGTGCATGGCCGTCACGACGGCACGTGTCCCGTTGGTAGTCACGGGCGGAACGATTTCGGATATACCCTGATGATATACCCACGAGCGGTACTCGACAGGTTCGTCCTTGAGAATGGCGTTGTCATAGCCCAACAAACCGTTTTCGTCGGTGATTTTCACGTCAAAGTCATCCTTTGAAATCATTTCGCCATTGAGGTGTACGAGCATTATCCGGATGGAATTGGTATCCTTGGTCAGCTGTATGGTCACCACATGGGTTCCATACTCATCGGGCAACTCCACGTTTTCTATTTTGCCGTGATACAGGTCGTTGAGATCGGTCTCGGAGTAAGCGACAGTACCGTCATACTGACGCGGCAGACGTTTTACGAACTGATCCATGGATGTGATGTCATTGCCATAGGCAAACTCAAAAGCCTTGGCGCCCGGATGCTTCTGCCCGCACCACGCCAAAAGACTGTACTTGCCGGGAGGCAAGGGCAGATCCATCATATATCCTTCCTGCGCAAGCGCTTCGCCCTCTTCGCGTCCTGTCCAGACGAGTTTGCCGGACTGGTCGAACACATAAAGGTTCACTTCATCGACCTGCGAGGAGAAAGCATCGGCACGGAGCATGTTCATCTTGAAGCAGAACTTCACCTTGTACTCGGTGACACAATCCGGCTCCCGCTCATCCATCATGGAACATGATGTCAGCGACACGGCGGCCAGAGCCACGGATGTTACGATCAGGCAAAAATTACGGAGTAATCTCATGTTTTCTTGTATCGTATATGTTGAGGCGGGAAAACCCGCTCTTTGTTGTCAAACGGATAATTATGGGGGATGGTTATCATCCTGTAGTTTTCCGACGTGCAGCGGTCGTTTGCATTATCCGGTCGTTTCCGGTCGTTTGTTTTTTAGAGCCGGTGCGGGTCTCTCGCCCGCACCGGCTGAATTATTGAATATAGAATTATCTGTTAGAGATCGACACTCTGGCCTACCACACGCCATTTCAGGATGTTGAGGCGGGCGTTGATGTAATACTGTTCTGTCTCCGTGGGAGGAACGATGGGCTGTTCGATATCGCCGATACCCGTACCCAGACCGCTGATAGAGTTGATGGTCAGGTCGTAGATGTGGTTACGGACAACGCCGTAGTCACCCAGGCGAACCTTGTCACCTTCAAACTTGTTGGAGTTCGCGCCACCGACCATGTTGCTGCCCCAGATGTGCTTGAGAGGCACATTGAAGTAAGCCTTACCGGACTGGAAACGCTCGAGCACACCGAAGGCAGAGTACATTCTCTCATTCAACGCCGGCATGTCTGCAACCGTGATATTGCGGTATTCATTGTTATCAAAATCGAAAATAAAGAGTTTCTTTGAGGGAACGCCGTCAGTAAGTTTGAGCGCAAGTGTACGCCATTGTTCGGAAAGAATCTTTTTGGCAAGATCTTTATCGGGATATACCAATGCAAAATCTTCGTATGACACACCGTATTCAGGGTGAGAACCATCGATATGAGCGGCACGGAGAGGTTCGTAGCCATCGATCTCATTTCCTTCCGCATCGTGCGCCTCGACAAACAGGATATTACCGGAACGCTCGATGAAATAGTTTATAGCCTCTTCGTCAGAAAGCATAATGTATTTGCTGCCGTTACCCTCGTGACGCACATAGAATTCCTTCGTCTTGTCGGTCTCAGAACCGTTAAATACCTCTTTACCCTCTGCGTCCGTTATCACATAATGGCCGAGAAGAACCACAGAACTCATTGACGCCTTGGCGTTTGTACCCTGAAGAGTGGCTCGGTTCATTGTGTTTTCAAGCACATACTCAGAAGTCTTCTTACCGTTTTCAAACGTCAGATAGTTTGTAGATTCCTTCTGTCCGGCAACAGCAGTATACGACTGGTATTCCAAGGGGAATGACTTTCCACTCGTGTTGACACTTCCATATTTCACGTCATAGCTCACAGCGGGATACAAGTTGTCTCCCTCGAAATATGTCGGGTCGAGAGCCCAATAGCTACGGGTATTTCTCTCATCATTCACATATTTCTCACGTTCATCATTATTATCATTTGGAGCACCCTGGCTGAAAGATGTTTTAAGCTCTTCCAAAGTCCGGCCGAAATCATTCCCGAAATCAGCATGACCGGACTTATAATTGGCTACCGTGGCACGGTAGTTCTTTATCAGGAAAGTACGCTTCTCGGTACCGTTGACAAACCAGGTTTCAGGAACGAACTTCAGGCTATAGCCTACAGCATCATTATTCTCATCGTTCTGCACACCGGAAGCACCCGCAACCGGATTGGATGTAATACCGGCAATACCATTTTTCAAACGCACCTTGGCCTCAACACGCTCCACATAAATGTCAATAGCGGAAGACTTCTTTGCTTCTTCTTTCGAAGTAAAGAATTGTTTTTTATAGTCAAATTCGGTGGCAAAACGAACATATCCGGTATTTTCCGAGAAATAAACGGAATTATTCATCGAACGATACCCCTCAGGAGATACGGTGTTCCTGTCACGGATGTACTTGATAACATCCTCCAGCTTGTCAGTAGCGAGGTCATCCTTTGCGGAAGTCGGGTTTACGTAGGCAAGCACATACTTGGGAAAGTTGATATTGGCGGGAAGGTTCACCTCTGCAACAGTGGTGAGTATGCGCTCTACCGTGTGACCGTTACCCTCGCCCTCTTCAACTTCTTTGTTTGGTAAAGTTATAGTAGTACGACTTACATAATTGCGTCCTGCATCGAAGAATACGAGACGGATTTCCTTCACCTTGTTTTCATCGGCAGAACCGGCTTCATAATCCGACTCATCAGCACGGGTTACCGTTGGAGTCACAAGAGAGATTTTAACAAACGAGGTCGTCTCGTTTTTAATCACCTCATCTGTAAGATCCGGGGCTTCAAGTTCTTCATTAATAACACTCTCGCTGCATGACGCCATAGCAAAGGTTGCCAGCGATGCGAGAAAAAGTTTTTTTAATCTCATAACCATTTTAATTTGATAAGTGAATAATTTAAATAAATATATTTTGTTGATTATATACCAGTTACCATTCTATAAAAGCTTTGTTTTTGACTGCCTCCGGCAACACTCCGGCAGCATTGAAATGGCGGAGAGCCTCGTCATAATTGCCCCGGCGCGCTTCAAGGACACCACGTGCATTTTCCGCTTCCGGAGAGTTATCGGCCTGCCGCAACAGGACTTCGGCCTTCCCGTTGTCGCCGGCATCGAGTGCCGCAATGGCAGCATTGACAACAGCCACGGCGTTGTCGGGATAGTATTTCAGCGACGTCTCTATGGTACGGTTGAATTCGGGCGAACCTTCGGGATAGAGGCGGGCCACGCGCATCATCTGGTTAAGCGAGAGCATTTCGGGCGTCACAAGTATCACTTCGGCCAACTTCTCATCGCTCATGGGCTTGAGGCGTGTCTTGATGGCAAACTTAGTGACACGCAAACTCGGGAACCACTTGGGAAGTATCTCCGTGCGATAGAGCTTCGCAAAACGCGGATCGGTTTTCAGCGCCTTCTCCTTGGCGTCGTAATCACTCGGGCCATAAGCCGGCGTATCGATAAGCGCAAGCAGGTCCGCACGCTGTGCTTCGGTGAGCGTGGAAGAGCTAAGCACTTGCTTACGGAAACCGTCCCAGTTTTCGGGCACTGCCGAATATTGGCAACGATCACCGGGCAGGCTATACTTCTCTGCAAGATACTCCGCCAAAGCCCTGGAACGCCCCGTGGCCAATTCGTCATTGTGTATATAGGGCGATTCGGGAGAGGCATAACCGCATATGCTGATAGCCGCAATCTCCACGTTGGGATCCGAGAGAGCATAGCTGACAGAATCGTCTATCGTCTTCAACTGAGCTACGTTGTCAATGAGAATCCCACGGGGAGTACGGTACGGAGTGGCGTGCAACTCCGTCTTATCCACCTCGAACTGCACCTTTGCCTCCCCTTCGTGCACACTGACAGGAAGTTCGGTCACTTTAGGAGTAATGTATACCAACCGCATGGGCATTTCGGGGGCAGCCGGTATCGGTTCCCCTACCACGGTTCCCAAGTTCACCCCGCAACCGCAGGTGTCATACGTAAAGGTAATCTGAGTGGCGGGGTTCAACATCCAACGCTGGGCCGGCACCTTGGCCAGATAGTCTACACTCTGTGCCTTGCCGTTATACCGCCTTACAGCCCTGAGCAGATCGTAATTCTCCCGTTGATCGCGGGAAAGTCCGCTACGTTCGTATACATAGTGCATGTTCCGACCGTTGACAAGTACCGTTGGGAATACGATTCTCTGACTGCCGGATCCCGTCATGACAGGCGTCACGAAAATCTGTTTGTTAGCTCCAAGCCTGAGACTGTCGAGACTGATAACGGTGGAAAGTACCATCTCCGCGTCCACACGGTCGCACTTAGTGCCGACAACACGAAGTCCGTCGACAACATCTCTCGCCGATGCCCTGAGTGTCAGAGCTGTCATCAGAATAAATATATGTAAGAAACGATTTGCTGCCATATTATTAAAAGAGGTAAAGGATTGATATGCCTAATTTAGTAATGCCGACATAATTGGTAGTGCCGTCGCTAATTTTGTTGCCACAGGTGCCGCAGAGGAATTTATCATACCACACATGTCCGTATCCTACACCTGCCTCGGCCTCGAGATTCCAGTGTTTACCTAATATCCACTGATAGCCATAGGTAGCGCCAATGCCGATGAAGTCGCCCTGATAGCGCCGGTCACGGACACCGCGGGCGATATTCTCACCTCCGAAAAAGGCACCCGGTATAGGAAGACTGACATTAGAGGCATTGAATTCGCCGCCCATTGCATGAACACCGAAAAAGTGGCCGTTGAATGCAGAGCAGAGCCACCGACGATATTCGGGCATAAGCACCCAATGCTTCGCATCGCGTTTCCCATGTGACTTGCTGTCAAACACCCATGGATTCAGACCATAAACAAGTTGTATTGTATTTCGCATGCCCAATGCATACTCCAATCCCACATTAGGAGTTGTGGTAGCATCATAAAGCAGATTTGTCTTAACCGCCAATTGCGCCTTAGCGCCCATCGCAGTCAATACAAATAACATTATCAATAATTTGGTCCTCATTAACAGTTAAATATTGTTGTATATATATCATTAAATTGCCCAACACTCTTCGCAAAAGCACGAATAATAGTTCCGGCCCCACTTCTCGGGACATTGTCCGCCCCTGTTGTCCACATTGAATTACTTACAACCTCTATTATATATTTAAATATATCAAATGCGTCGTAAAACAAACCGCCGTATTATATTATTTCTACCCTAAACATCCCACTTGTAAATTCAAACTGAAACAACTCAGTTCCTTTTTTCCTCAAACAAGCGAAAGGTTCGATTTTGCAAAGGTATGAAATATATTGAACAATGCAAAACAATAATATAAAAAACATATTTATACAAAATAAAAACGGTATCATACAGCTAATATTTAACAAATAAAACAGGGAAACATACTATCGGTACCGTTTACTTTCAACACCTGAGAGAGGCATATCAAAAAAACCTCCATCCACTTAAAGGAAGTATTTTTGCCTATTTCTCATACTTAACACAAAGCTTCTTACTACAATACAAGCGTGGCTCATTACCTGCCACTATCCGACCGAAGAAGACCGGCCTACCCCCACACAGATACAACCCTGTCCATCTCTTTACGAGAGACGGAC
>CAZIMK010000035.1:0-35039 GCA_964540455.1 uncultured Paraprevotella sp. | reverse complement strand
CTTATTCCGCTTGGCTAATATATATGCGTATCCCCACTGATTTTCTACTGACCCGTATTAAGGTCTCATTCAGTACTGCATCACACCCTCATTCAGTACTGAATGAAGGTGCAATAAAACAAGATTGAAAACATCGGCACTCTTCGACGTTTTTCGACGCTTGGCACTCCGGCTCAGTAGAAAATCAGCGGAAATAAAATCGCTCCTCCCTACACATATGTTTACCGGAAAATGCTTCAATGATTCAGACTCTCTGATAATCAATGAGTAATGGTTCAGGATTGATTCAGCAATGGTTCAGACTCACTGATAATCAGCGCGTAATGGTTCAGGAATTAGCGGTAGCTGCATCCGGCGGCGGAAAAAACTGAAGGATAGATGAAGGAAAACTGAAGGATAAATGAACCATTTATCACTGGTAATCAAACAGTTTGAACCATTGAAGCATTTTCCGGCAAACATATGTGTAGGGAGAGGCGACGACGGGCGACTGCCTGCCGTCCCGCAGGTAAGGCACTTGTCAAGCCGTAGGCTGTTCATTTGCCGAGTGGAGTGCGGTTCACTATAAGCAGTGAAGCGCTGTTCACTGTGGGTAGTGGAGCACGGTTTACTATAGGTAGTGGAGCGCTGTTCACTATGGGTAGTGAAATACTATCCTTAGATGCTCACGACAGTATTCCTTATTCCCTCAGGATAGTATTCCTAAGGTGTTTATGATAGTATTCCTTGCCCCCTAAGGATAGTATTCCTGATGTTACCATTCAAGTTTGAATGAACATGTCATTTAAATTAGAATGAATACATTATCGTAGTTGGAATGACGACATTACGATAACTATAATAACAGCCTCCGGAAGTTGTCCATCTGAAAGCCTATTCATTGCCATTGTTACAGCCCCCACTGATTTGCTACTGCCCCCAAGACCTCACGTACATAAAACAAAAACAGACAACCCAAGGAACTCACCTTGTTGTCTGTTTCGTCTGTAGCGGGACCGGGGATTGAACCCGGGACCTCATGATTATGAATCATGCGCTCTAACCAGCTGAGCTATCCCGCCATCCTTCTTTGCAGTTGCAAAGGTAGGCATTCTTTTTGAAACGACAAAAGATTCTTCGGGAAAATAAATACAATTACCGCATTTTCCCGTTTACGATCATCCGCATCAGTTGAAAATCCACCTTTAATGTAACGCGTACGTGCGCACGAAGCTGAAAGAGGAAGAGAGATGCCGCTATAAAAAATGAATGAAAGATAGCTATGCTGTGGCTTTTTTGTCGTAAATTTGCATTCGGATTCATATCAAAGACACCCGTAGAAAGACAAAAAGAATGAGGCTCATCAAGAAGCTGGACATATTCATATTCAAATCTTACGCCCTGCTATTCGCCGGAACGTTCTTTATCTGTCTGTTCGTGTTCATGCTGCAATTCATGTGGCGCTACCTGGAAGACCTCATCGGCAAAGGACTGACGATAGATGTGCTTCTTCAGTTTTTCTATTACGCCTGTCTGATGCTGATACCCATGTCATTGCCGCTGGCGATACTGCTGGCCTCGCTAATCACGTTCGGCAACTTCGGAGAACGGTTTGAGCTCCTGTCCATGAAAGCCGCCGGCATTCCGCTTGTCCGCATCCTGCGTCCCATCTTCTTGTTCACAATCCTATTGGCCGGATGGTCGTTCTATTTCCAGAACGTCAATAGCCCTCAAGCCACACGGGATCTGTACACCCTGATATATTCCATGCGCCAGAAATCACCGGAAGTGGAAATTCCCGAAGGCGTATTCTACAACGAACTGCCCGGCTACAACTTGTTTGTAGAACGGAAAGACAAAGAGACGGGCATGCTCTACGGCACTATGTTCTACACAAACTCCAACGGATATGAAGATGCGGAAATCGTATTGGCCGACTCGGCCCGCCTGCAGTCCACCGCCGACAAACGCCACCTGCGCCTGACCCTCTACAGCGGCGAACGCTTCCGCAACATGGAGACGCAGGGCGGCGTGATGAAACGCACGAACGTACCGTATATGCGGGAGACATTCATCGAGGAGGTCGACCTGATTCCGTTTGACAACAACTTCAATATGATGGATGCGTCCCTGTTCGCCGGCAACGCGGCCACTAAAGATATCCGGGCCATCGAGCGGGGACTGGATTCATTGCTCAGCCGAAGCGACAGTCTGGGACACGCTGTTTACCGGATGACAGACCGCACCCTCACGAACAGGGGACTGGGCAACGGCCGCAAGGATTCGGCCGCAATCGTGGCCAAAGCCACCGCAACCGCACCGTTCGATACGCTGTTCCTGCAGCAATCCACCCAGATACAACAACGCGCCATGCGTTCCGCCCTGAACAAAAGTCAGACAGCCATCAGCGAATACGAATTCCGGGAAATGGTCACCAATGACCTGAACCGCACCATCCGGCTCCACCGCCTGGAATGGCACAAGAAGTTCACCCTCTCACTGGCCTGCATTATATTCTTCTTTATCGGAGCTCCGCTGGGTGCCATCATCCGGAAAGGCGGACTGGGCGTACCGGTGGTCGTATCCGTCTCCATCTTCATCTTCTACTACATCGTCAACGTATCAGGCGAGAAAATGGCCAAGACGGGCGAATGGCCCATCTGGTTCGGCGTATGGCTCAGTTCCTTCGTGCTGGCTCCCATCGGCATCTTTCTTACCTACAAAGCCAACCGCGACTCTGTGGCGTTCAACATCGAAGCATATATTTCATTCTTCCGGCGACTGCTGGGATTGCGGGACGCCCGCCACATCGCCCGCAAGGAAGTCATCATCCAAGACCCCGACTATCCGAAAGTGCTGAAACAACTGGCCAGACTGAAACAAGACTGCCGGGATTATTCAAAGAAAGCCCATCTGAAACGTATGCCCAACTACTTCCGGCTTTTCTTCCGGTACGAAAAAGACCGTGCCGTGACCGACATCAGCCGGCATCTGGAAACCCTGACAGAGGTATTGTCGAACAGCCGCGATTCCGGTATCATCGACAGTCTGAACCATCTGCCTATTCTGTCACCGGATGCCCACACACGCCCGTCGGACAACAAGCGGCTGAACCTCGCAGCCGGATTGCTGATTCCGCTGGGAGTGTTTTTCTTCTTCCGTGTATGGCGCTACCGGCTACGCCTTTACCACGATATGCAACAGATACAGAAATACTGCACATATATTGAAAAACGTATCAAAAAAATAACAGAAAACCACTCGTAAATATAACATGAAATCATTCAAACTCAGCTCTATAGAAGAAGCCATAGCAGACTTCAAAGAAGGAAAATTCATCATCGTCGTGGATGATGAGGACCGTGAGAACGAAGGTGACTTCATCACCGCCGCCGAAATGATAACACCGGAAAAGGTCAACTTCATGCTCCAGCACGGCCGCGGTGTCCTGTGCGCCCCCATCACCATCTCGCGCAGCAAGGAACTCGACTTGCCGCATCAGGTGCAGGACAACACATCCATGCTTGGTACGCCGTTTACCGTCACCGTGGACAAACTGGAAGGATGTACCACCGGCGTATCGGCACAGGACCGTGCCGCCACCATACGCGCACTGGCCGACCCGGCTTCCACTCCGACGACATTCGGCCGTCCCGGACATATAAATCCGCTGTATGCACAGGACAAAGGCGTGCTGCGCCGGGCCGGACATACCGAAGCCGCTATCGATATGGCACGACTGGCCGGACTGCGCCCCGCCGCTGCCCTGATAGAGATACTAAACCCCGACGGCACCATGGCGCGCATGCCGCAACTACAGGAGGTGGCACAGAAATTCGACATGAAAATCATCAGTATACACGACCTTATCGCTTACCGCCTGAAGCGCGAATCAATGGTGGAACGTGGCCCGGAAGTGGACATGCCGACCGATTACGGACACTTCCGCGACATCACTTTCCGGCAGATCAGCAACGGGCTGGAACACGTAGCCTTGATCAAAGGCACATGGGAACCGGACGAAGCTGTATTGGTACGCGTCCACTCATCCTGTGCCACGGGCGACATATTCGGCAGCCAGCGCTGCGACTGCGGCGCACAACTGCACAAGGCCATGCGCATGGTGGAAGAAGCCGGCAAGGGAGTGGTCCTATACATGAACCAGGAAGGACGGGGCATCGGCCTGTTCAATAAAATGAAAGCCTACAAACTGCAAGAAGAAGGCTATGACACGGTGGACGCCAACACTCACTTAGGTTTCCTGCCGGACGAACGGGAATACGGCGTAGGCGCACAAATCCTTAAAGAACTGGGAGTACGCAAAATGCGACTGCTCACCAACAATCCGGTAAAACGTGTCGGACTGGAAGCCTACGGACTGGAAATCGTGGAGAACATCCCCATCGAAGTGGAGACAACTCCTTACAACGAACGTTACATGCACACCAAGAAAGAACGCATGGGACATACGCTGCACTTCAATAAGTAAACCACTTATAAAAAATTATTTACTCTTAAAAACCGATCATTATGTCACAAGGGAATTATGTTCAAGACTACGGCGTCGCCAAATCCGCCAGTTCCGTACTCTTTCGTAAAGTCTACCTGTGGATGACCCTCGCACTGGCCATCACGGGACTCACCGCATTAGTCGTATACAACAGTCCGGGACTGACTGATTTCATCATCTACAACAGCCCGGTATTCTTCGGCCTGCTCATCGCCGAGGTTGTACTCGTTCTGGTCGTGACGGCAGCCATCAACCGCATCTCCTTTACTACGGCCACCCTGCTGTTTATTCTTTACTCCATAGTCAACGGCGCCACCATGTCCGTCTATCTGTTCGCCTATACGGAAGCATCCGTAGCCAGTACATTTTTCATCACAGCCGGGATGTTCGGCATCATGAGCGCCTACGGCAGCCTGACAAAGCGCGATCTCAGTTCCTGGGGCAACCTGCTCTTCATGGCACTTATCGGGCTTCTCATCTGTCTCGTTGTGAATATATTCTGGAAAAACTCCATGTTCGACCTCATCATCAGTTGTATCGGCGTGCTGTTGTTCACCGCCCTGACAGCTTACGACAGCCAAAATATCAAGCGGATGTTGCAGACCCATGCCGCCGAAGTGAATGACACAACGCAGAAGATGGCTCTCATGGGAGCCTTGTCCATCTATCTGGACTTCATCAATCTTTTCATCTATCTGCTGCGCATCTTAGGCAAGCGGAAATAAAAACGTCATAATCATCATTACGTAAACCTCAATAAACATAAAAGACATGAATCAATTATCAGATCGTCTGAACAGACTTTCTCCGTCGGCCACATTAGCCATGTCGCAAAAGAGCAGCGAACTGAAGGCGCAGGGAGTGGATGTGATCAATATGAGCGTAGGCGAACCGGACTTCAACACGCCCGACCACATCAAGGCTGCCGCCATCCGGGCCGTGGAAGAGAACTTCTCACGCTATTCTCCCGTACCGGGCTACCCTGCCCTGCGCGAAGCCATCGTAGCCAAACTGAAAAACGAAAACGGACTGGACTATACGCCCGCCCAGATACTCTGCTCCAACGGAGCCAAACAGTCGGTGTGCAACGCACTCATGGCACTCATCAATGCCGGAGACGAAGTTATCATCCCCGCGCCTTATTGGGTGAGTTATCCCCAGATGGTAAAGCTGGCCGAAGGCGAACCGGTAGTCATCGAAGCCGGTATCGAACAGGACTTCAAGATTACGCCCGCACAACTGGAAGCCGCCATCACGCCCCGCACACGCGCCCTGATTCTCTGCTCACCCAGCAATCCGACCGGTTCGGTCTATTCCCGCGAGGAACTGAAAGGCCTGGCCGATGTACTGGCCAGGCATGAACAGGTCGTCATCATAGCCGACGAAATCTACGAACACATCAATTATGTGGGCAAACACGAAAGTATCGCACAATTCTCCGATATGAAGGAACGCACGGTGGTCATCAACGGAGTGTCGAAAGCATACGCCATGACGGGATGGCGCATCGGCTTTATCGCCGCACCGGACTGGATTGTAAAGGGGTGCAACAAACTACAGGGACAATACACAAGCGGCCCTTGCTCTGTCTCACAGAAAGCGGCCGAAGCCGCCTACACCGGTTCACAGCAATGTGTGGAAGACATGCGTCTGGCTTTTGAACGCCGTAAGAATCTCATTGTGAAACTGGCACGGGAAATTCCCGGTCTGGAAGTGAACGACCCGCACGGGGCTTTCTATCTCTTCCCCAAATGCAGCGCTTACTTCGGCAAAACTGACGGCAATGTGACAATACAGAACTCCACGGACTTTGCAATGTATCTGCTCGAGACGGGACATGTCGCCACCGTCGGCGGTGACGCCTTCGGTTCACCGGAATGCTTCCGCATGAGCTACGCCACAAGCGACGAGAACATCATCGAAGCCATGAAACGTATCAAAGAAGCACTGGCCCGCCTCCGCTAACAAATCTTATATAATAAGTAAGGCTGAATTCCCCGACACAGGTATTCAGCCTTATTTATTTTTATGAAGACCACTTTTACCGGACTGCTTATTTTACAATCACGACTTTACCATTCAATATATATTGTCCGTGAGCAAGATACATATCTTGTACTCCGATCTGAACCTTCAATGTTCCGACCTGAGAACCGCCAACCGTGAATACAGGAAGCACACAAGGCACTGAGGAACTGACGCGCACCCCACCGGCACAAGGCATAACTGTCACACCTTCCCTTTCACAGGCAATCGCACGAATGGCATTTTCCAACGCACGTCCCAAATAGTAAAGACGAAAGTCATCCGCCTGAAACCATCCTACAGTGCCGGAACCGTTTCCGGAAGAACGGACACCCAAACGCAGAGTCTCTCCGCCTCCCAATTGAATACAGTCTACAGTAAAACGATACCAATCGTTGTTATCAGTACCACTAACATTGCTCAGAAAGGCTGAATTATATTCGGTCGTACCAACCTGTGCATACACATGCTGGTCCTTCACAAACGAGATGCCGTCCGTATTTCTCAAAGCCGCCTCCACTTCATATATACCGGCTGGAAGTCCGTCCACAAACTGATACAAATCAATGGAAGTGATATTCTGATAGCACAGACTGACGAAACAGGAACCGTCAGCCGCCGGGCGGTCGCTCCATGTGGCAAAAGACTCCCATCCCGAAACCTTGTTTGCCGTTTTCCATCCTGTGGTCTGTAATTCAAAACTGGGATTCACGAGAAACTCAGTCATATCAAATCTGGCACCGGGTACCGGCTGAGCCTCCCTCTTCGTATCCGACATCCGGTTCTTCAGCTTTTCACAAGCGGCCTCCACATCTTCCTTTGTCGAACCAGCACCGACGTATACTGATTCACACTCTTGAATGACAGCCACCAGCAAGTTTCTGGCCGGTGACTCGCTGATGGCTTCCAGAAAAACCGCAGCCTCATCAATAGCTGCACGCAACCTTGCCATGACATTCATAGTCAGACGGGCAGCATCCAATGCGTCCTGAAGTCCGGCTATGGCCTCCTCAAGCTCCGCCTTTGTCTTACTCTCCACCGGTCGTGCTTTTTCCAGCGCCCCGGCAAGAACAGCACGATTGGCCCCGGCCACAAACGCCAGGTCTATTTTTTCAGCCTCTTCTATAAGATTCTGCAAACGTTTCCGTAACAGCGTAAGATCCTCGGCAGCCCCCTGCACCGTGACGGTCACCTCATCGGAAGCTGCAGAAGCTACAGAAGGGGTTCCGCTATACAAAGCCTGCAACGTATGTTCGCCGCCATAAAGACCGGAGCACACATAGGTGGCAGTTCCGTCTGACTCAACCGGCAAAGTCCCGATAATCTTTCCGTCGCACAACAACTGCACATAAGCTCCTTCCGCTTCACCACCGCTTACCGTCATTCCGATATTGAATGTATCGGCAGAGGTATGCTCTCCGCTTTCCACCTCGATGCTGACAGATGCACCGGCAGTACGTTTTACGGCCGACACCCGGTAAAGCCCGCTGGCATGTTCGCGAAGCACCGGTGCGAATTCCGTATTTCTGAAAATGCCTTCTTCCTTGCCTTTCCACATTTCCGTAATACAGCAGGGCTGGTCCGCCGCAAACCCCAGACGAGTCAGATCGAGAGCTACCGAAGCTTCATTATCCGGAGATGGGTCTTCCGTAAAGATACGGAATTCCATCGTCACTCCCTCCGATGCGTTCTGCACACCGCTGTCGTATCCCACCAGCACCCTCAGTGTCCGGTAATCATGTCCCTCAGGCAGTGTGAACACCAACCGGGAGGGCGCATTTACACCAAATCCTTTGTCGTAAGACACACCACCGAGTTTCAGCGTACCGCCATCGTTATTCTTGTTCAGCCGGGGAGCATTCCATCCGTTCACAGGTTCGGCATCCCAGGCTATCGTCGTCAGCGAAGTCTCCGTACCATCCCCACTGACCAGTACCGGGTTCACCCAGTCGGCATGGTCGTATGACAAGCCGTCACCACCGTTCGTCACCACCAAATAGAGTTTCCCAGCTCCCGTGATATCTGCTTCCAGCTCCTGCTGCGCGGTGCCGGTCCTGCATATATAATCGCTGCAAGCCACTTGTTTGCCCGGATCTACTTTAATCGTCACGTTACCGCCATTCCAGCGGTCTGTCGTTTCTTCCCGCAGGGTAGGGTCTTCATTAAACACAAGAAATTCCACGGAGGATTTACTTCCCTGATCGCTTCCCGTATTGTCGATACCGACATGTGCGGTGAACTTCACAGCATCTTCGGGCAAAGCGAACAACAGGATAGAATTGGCATGCACGGCAAATCCCTTGCTGAATGTGTTTCCGTCGATAGACAAAATACCGCCTTCAATATTTTGGTTCACATGAATACTCCCCCATCCGCAAGTACCGCGCAAATACTTTTTCGTTGTCAAATCCACTGTAGATCCGTCTTTCAGCGTCACAACCGGATTGATCCAGTCTGCATGGTCGCAGTCATACCCGTCGCCACCGTCGGTCGCCACCAGAGCCAGTTGCCGGCTTCCTTCCGGAATGTTCACTTCCACATCTGTGGCATACCCCGTAGTCAGGTAGGAAATCGTTCCGCTGCGGTAAAGCGCATTCGCCGTATTGACAAAGGTAGAACCGCCCGTATTGAACAAAGCCACGAACTTGTCACCGTTCGCCGGATCATCTGCAGTCCACACAATGCGATTTTCCTCACGGCTCAACTGACGGTTATTGGCAGAATAATGGTGCATGTAAATCACATCACGGTTGGTCAGCAAAGAATCGGTCGCCTTATCATTCTGCGGCAGGTCTCCGCCATACATAAGAGGCGATTTGAATATCGTCCACAGGTTCATCATGGTATATTGCTCATCGCGCGTAAAATTCGTCCAGCGTTCAGCACCGCGTTCTCCGCGGATACTGATCTTACCCAAGGGCAGCATGTCCGCATCGGGCCACGTGCCCGGAGCTATATAGGGCGCCCATTTCGCACACACCTGAAACTGATAATTCAACTGGCTCCAGTTGTCCCAGAAATCATCGACCGTACGCCACATATTGGCATGTGTCTTCACATGTTCCATCTTTTCTATCGGTGTCTCTCCCGGCGAAAGGCTCAACACAATGGGACGTCCGCAGGCATCTATCGCCTTTCGTATCATTTCTATCTCCGCCGTATGATAGGGGCGCGACAAGTCATCGATCTTAACATAGTCCACTCCCCAGGACGCATACAGTTCGAAACAGGAATTATAATATTCCTGCGCACCCGGCTTGGTATAATCCACTTTGTAATTGTCGCGCAACCATGTGCAGGCCGAGTCGTTGCTGGCAATCATATCGCACGTGACACCATCCGTTCCCTTGACCGGCAATTTCTTTTCCGCCGCAATCTTGGGCAATCCGCGCATCAAATGGATTCCGAACTTCAGCCCTTTGTCGTGCACATAGTCCGCCAAAGCCTTAAATCCCACTCCGTTCGCGGCAGAAGGAAAACGATTCAACGCAGGTGTATAACGCCCGTACTCATCATATACGTAAATCGGATTGGTCTGGTTGTAACCTCCTGCCTTGTCATTCTCGACAAACCAACGGATATCCACAATGACATATTCCCATCCATAGTCCAGCAACTTCGCCGCCATATAATCGGCATTGGCCTTTACCTCGTCTTCCACAACGGTCGGCCCGTAACAATCCCAGGAGTTCCACCCCATCGGAGGTGTAAGCGCCCATTTCTGAAAAGACAACTCCCGACCGGTCTGTGCATTGACTCCCCACACTATCATGGCAGCCGCAGCACACAAAAGCATTTTTTTCATGGTATCCAAAATAATTCTGTAATGATATTGTGTTTTATTCCGGATACAAAAATAAAAAAAATACCGCTTATTAAGACTTATTGCGCATATAAAATCACGCGGTTTGTGCGCAAGGATGCCTGCACATCGATCAACCGCTGGTTGCGACTGCCACGGAAAAGGGCATTCCGGTCGCGCTGGGACTCGACATAAGGACCATCCACCAGCACGTCAATCCACTGCAAAAGTTCCGACTGACGGTCGTTGCGGCGAAGATGCTCAAACGTATAACCGGTATAGCACCAGATGTTCTTGCCGGTCTCGTTCTTGATAGCTTTCGCAAGTTCTGCAAAACCTTCCGGCTGGAACATCGGATCGCCACCGCTGAAAGTCACGTCGGCAAATTCGTCCGCACGAATCACAGCCATGATTTCATCCGTGCTCATCATGTGTCCCGCCCCGATGTCCCACGACTGGGGATTGTGACATCCCGGACAGGCATTGGGACAACCGGCGGCATAGACTGTCGTTCTGAACCCCGGCCCGTCAACCGTGGTGTCTTCCACTATCTTTATGACTGAAATCATTACTGTTTACCGGTTATCATGCACGACGCGATCATTCAACTCCGCAAGTTTCGCCTGATTCCACCGGTCTGTTGTCCCGACAAGATAGCCCGTAATGCGTTGCAAACGATCGATATTCCCACTTCCGCAACGGGGACAAACTTTCAGGTCGGCTTCAGCATCCTCGTATCCGCAGGCCATACACCGGTTCCGGTTATGGTTTACGGAGCCGTAGCCGATGTCATATTTATCCATCATATCCACGACACGCATGATGGCCTCGGGGTTGTGGGTGGCGTCACCGTCGATTTCCACATAGAAGATGTGACCGCCACGCGTCAGATCGTGATAAGGCGCTTCTATTTCCGCTTTGTGCCGCGCACTACATTTATAATACACCGGTACATGATTGGAATTCGTATAGTAATCTCTGTCGGTAATGCCGGGCAGAACGCCGAATTTCTTACGGTCACCGCGGGTAAAGCGTCCGGACAAGCCTTCGGCCGGAGTAGCCAGCACGCTGTAATTGTGCTGGTAACGCTCGGAAAACTCATTCGCGCGGTCACGCATATAAGTCACTATTTTCAGCCCCAGCTCCTGTGAGGCGGCATCCTCGCCGTGATGCTTGCCTGTAAGTGCTACAAGACATTCCGCCAATCCGATGAAACCGATACCGAGCGTACCCTGATTGATAACCGGAGCTATAGTGTCGGCTCCCGAAAGTTTCTCACATCCCAACCAAAGCGAACTCATCACGAGCGGGAACTGCTTGGCAAAAGCAGTACGCTGAAATTCAAACCGTTCGTGCAACTGACGCGCCGTCACCTCAAGCATATTGTCCAGACGGGCAAAGAAAGCGGCAATGCGTTCCTCACGTCCGGCAATACCCATGCACTCGATGGCTAGACGCACAATATTTATGGTTGAAAAAGAGATGTTGCCCCGTCCGATGGAAGTCTTGGGACCGAAACGGTTTTCAAACACACGTGTGCGACATCCCATCGTAGCCGTTTCCCACAGGTAACGCTTCGGATCATCAGCTTTCCATAGTTCATTGTGGTTGAACGGAGCGTCAAGATTGATAAAATTGGGAAAGAACCGCCGGGCCGTCACCTTGCAGGCATACTGGTAGAGATCGTAGTTGCGATCTTCGGGCAGATAGCTCACACCACGCTTCTTCTTCCATATCTGTATGGGGAATATGGCCGTTTCACCGTTGCCCACCCCCTCGTAGGTACTGCGCAGGATTTCCCGGATGATGCAACGTCCCTCGGCCGAAGTATCCGTTCCGTAATTAATAGAGCTGAACACCACTTGGTTGCCTCCCCGGGAATGAATCGTATTCATATTATGGATGAACGCCTCCATAGCCTGATGCACACGGGCCACGGTCTTGTTGACAGCATGTTGCACCAGCCGTTCGTCTCCACCCAACCATTCCAGCGGACGGGTAATATAGTCGTCGATAGGCCGCTGGTAAAGCGCGGAGAAATCGCTCACATACAATTCTTCCAGGATTTTGATTTCCTCTATATACGTGGCGCGCACATAAGGAGCCAGATAGAAGTCAAAGGCTGGAATGGCCTGCCCGCCGTGCATTTCGTTCTGCGCCGTCTCGAGCGAGATGCAGGCCAGTATGCTCGCGGTCTCGATGCGCTTGGCCGGACGTGACTCGCCGTGTCCGGCGGAAAAACCGTTGGTCAGCACATTGTCCAGCGGATGCTGTACGCAAGTAAGGCTCTTCGTGGGATAATAATCCTTGTCGTGGATGTGCAGATAATTGTTTTTGACAGCTTCACACACCTCGTCGCTCAGGAGATAGTCATCGACAAAAGGTTTCGTTGTCTCGCTGGCAAACTTCATCATCATGCCTGCCGGCGTATCGGCGTTCATATTGGCATTCTCGCGTGTGACGTCGTTCGACTTAATGTTGATAATCTCCAGAAACAAGTCACGCGTCTTCGCCTTGCGTGCGATGCTACGCTGGTTGCGATAGGCGATATATTTCTGCGCCACATCCTTGCGGCTGCTCTTCATGAGCTCCATCTCCACAGCATCCTGGATAGCCTCCACGGTCATCTGCGACTTTCCCCGCACGGCGATACGGTCCGTTATCTGATTTACCAGTTCCATGTCTTCCCCCTGCTCGGTGTGCATCATGGCCTTGCGCACGGCGGCTGCGATTTTCTGTTCATTGAAACCGACGATGCGCCCGTCTCTCTTTACAACTGTCTGTATCATTATGTTCCACGTTTTTAATATTTCTCAATGCTGAGCGATAGAACGGAGACATAAAAAGTTTAGCGGTACAATCCGTTCTATCGGAAGACAAAAGTAGTCCATTCTCTCCGAACACACAAGAAAAAAGGAAAGTATTTTTGTTTATAAAATTCTAAAGTTATCCAAAACAAAACACGCAAATACAGAAAGTAAACGCACAACAATACGATTTTCAAATAATTAAATACACTTACGACGCAAGCAAGCGAAACCCAAAATCAAGCTAATATTATCTAAAAAATCCATCAAACTCAACAAAACCGATAGCTATGGCATTTACCCAATAATATATTCCCCAACAAGACCGTACTCAGCCGAAGCCATCCGCACCTCATCCAAGGCTTCCGAACCGCTCGTATTCCTGTTCAAAGTTAGGTGTAAAAACTCCTTTTCCAATATTTGCACGAATTTCCTCCGACGACCAGAAACGACCACCTGCCGTCTCCTTACTGGGATGAACTTCGCCGTCCCATATACAACGATGGACAAAGACCAATTCACGCTCGCAGGCCGATTCGAACACATAGAACGTCAACCGTTCGGCCCGGATCCCTTTCAGCCCCAACTCCTCATCAGCCTCACGCTCCAATGCCGCCTCCACACTTTCGCCCAGTTCCACATGTCCGCCCACAGCCGTATCCCATCGATCGGGCTGTATATCCTTCCACGCCGGGCGCTTCTGCAAATAAAGTTCCCCGCGACTGTTAAACACATGCAAATGTACCACGGGATGCAACCATTTGCTGCCATTGTGGCATTCACCGCGCGTGGCGGCCCCCACGATATTTCCGTCCTCGTCCACGAGCGGGAACATCTCCTCACTGTCATCCTGTAGGGTTGCAATCATAATAAATCAGTCGTTCTTTAAATTCAACATGCCGGACATTCTTCAGGGAATAAGCAACGAACTGTCCCCATAACTGAGAAAACGGAAACCGGAATCCAGCGCATACCGGTAAATGGAACGCCAGTCGCCATGTACAAAAGCCGAAACAAGCAGCAACAGCGTACTCTGCGGCTGATGGAAATTGGTCACCATCGCACACACAACATGAAACTTATAACCGGGAGCGATGATAATCTGCGTACTCGTGTGCAGGGCATCCTGTCCGTTACGTTCCAAATAAGCCAAAATCTCACATAAGGCTCTTTCCGTCGTAAGCGCTTCGGGACGTCCGTCATCCGCCGAACCTGCCGGCCGGGTCCGCTCCGCATATTCATAGGGCATCCACTGGCTCACATGAAGCGCTTCCTCCGGCGCGTCCGGACTGTCGTGCAATGTCACCCCTATATAATACAGACTCTCCAGCGTGCGAACCGACGTGGTGCCTACGGCCACACAACCGCAACCGTGAGCCAACAAACGTTCTATCGTGTGACGACAGACACTGATGTATTCGGTGTGCATTTCATGCCCTTCTATCTCATTACTCTTCACCGGCTTGAACGTACCCGCACCCACATGAAGAGTAACCTCCTCCCGCTCCACACCGCGCACATCCAGTTCCTCCAACACGCGGTCGGTAAAATGCAGACCGGCAGTAGGAGCCGCCACACTGCCCTTCACCTTGGAATACACTGTCTGATAAGTCTGTTTGTCTCGCTCTTCCGTAGGCCTATTCAAATAGGGCGGTATAGGCAACTCTCCCACAGCCTCCAGTATGTCGGCCCATGTCACTCCGTCACCGTCCCATTCGAAATCAATGCGATGACTCGTACCGACGTCCGCTCCCCGCACCGCCCGCAATGTCACCGTCTGTCCGCCCACTGTCACAGTACGACGCAACTCCCCCGTCTTCCATTTCTTCAGATTGCCCACAAGGCATAACCAGCCGCAACGGTGCTCCTGACTGAACATCAACGCATAGTCGTTCGGGGCAACCGGTTCGAGACAAAACACTTCTATCTGTGCCCCTGTTTCTTTACGGAAATGCAAACGCGCCTGAATAACTTTCGTGTTGTTGAACACCATCAGCGTCCCCTCCGGCAACAGCCCGGGCAATGCAGTGAAACGTTCCGTACGGATATCACCGCGGTCGTAAACCAACAGTTTCGACGCATCACGCTCCGGCAGGGGATATTTTGCAATACGCCCGTCGGGCAACTCGTAATCATAGTCTTTTATCTGAATATGCTTGGTTTCTTGCATGTGCAGTGCGTTAAAGTCTTGCAAAATTACGTATCTTTGCGGAGAGTAAAAAGCAATTTTATGAAAATAGGAGATAAAGTCAGATTTTTAAGCGAAGTGGGTGGCGGAACCGTCACCGGATTCCAGGACAAAAATATCGTGCTCGTACGCGACGAAGACGGATTTGACATCCCGATGCCTGTACGGGAATGCGTAGTCATCGAAACGGACGACTACAACATCGCCCGGGTAAACACCGGCGAACGGGACCGGATGAGAGGTTCCTACGGCAGCGGATTTAACGGAGGCGGCCAACCCAGCGGACGCTTCCGTTCGGAGAAACCCGACACGTATGTCCATGCGTTTGACGACGACGAGGATGACAAGCCTATCACATTCAAGCCTCAGCCGGAAGAACGACGTGAAGGGGAAAAGCTGAACGTGTTTCTCGCTTTCGTTCCTGTGGAGCCCAAGCAGATGACTACCACAACATTCGAAGCTTATCTTGTGAACGACAGTAATTTTTATGTCAGCTTCACTTATCTGAGCGCCGAAGGTGCCAGTTGGCGAGCCCGTTTCGAGGGAGAAGCCGAACCGAACACGAAACTGTTCATCGAAGAGTTCGACCGATCGCAACTGAATGAGATGGAACACGTGTGCATACAATGTATGGCTCTCAAGAAGGAAAAGACGTTCCTATTGAAGCCGGTCGCACAAGTAGAACTGCGCATCGACCCTGTAAAATTCTATAAACTTCACACGTTCCGCGACTCCGATTTCTTCGAGGAACCGGTCTTGCTCTACGACATCATACGCAATGACGTTCCGGCCCGTCAGGTATTCGTGAACGCCTCCCAACTGCAGGAAGCCCTGCTGAAGAAAAACCGCGACGAACGACCATCCACACAACCGGCCCGCAAACCGGTCAAGGAAAACGGTCCTCTAGAAATCGACCTGCACATCCACGAGTTGCTGGACAACACAAACGGGATGAGCAACAGCGAGATATTAGAAATACAGCTGAAGAAATTCCGTAGCGTAATGGATAAGCACCTTTCGGACAAAGGCAAAAAAATCGTGTTTATTCACGGAAAGGGCGAAGGTGTATTGCGCAACGCCATCATCAAGGAACTGAAACACAAGTACAAGCCGTGTGCCTACCAGGACGCTTCTTTCCGCGAGTACGGCTTCGGCGCCACTTTAGTGACGATTCACGGATAAGATACGGGAGATTACCGACCATTATAAGGCAATCTCCACTCCCACCGGACAATGATCGGAACCGAACACATTACTGTGTATGGCGGCTCCAAGCAGGCGATCGTTCAACCGTGCGGATACGAGGAAGTAATCAATGCGCCACCCGGCATTCTTCTCCCGGGCACGGAAACGATAAGACCACCACGAATAAGCCTCTTTCTGATCGGGATAGAAAAAACGGAACGTATCGGTAAAACCGGATTCCAGCAACAGACCGAACTTGCCACGCTCCTCATCCGTGAAACCGGCATTGCGATGGTTCGTTTTCGGATTGCGGAGATCTATTTCCCGATGGGCTACGTTGAGGTCACCACACACCACAACCGGTTTCCGGGCATCCAACTGCAACAGAAAAGCCCGGAAATCCTCTTCCCACCGCATACGGTAGTCCAATCGGCGCAACTCATCTTGCGAATTGGGGACATACACCGTCACGAGGAAAAAATCCTGCATCTCCAACGTAATGACACGCCCTTCATGGTCGTGTTCCTCCACTCCTATGCCATAACGCACAGACAGAGGGGTATGGCGCGTAAATACAGCCGTACCGGAATATCCTTTCTTTTCCGCATAGTTCCAATACGATTCATAACCGGGAAAGGACAAATCTAACTGGCCGGCCTGCATTTTCGTTTCCTGCAGACAAAAGAAATCGGCATCGAGAGCGGCAAAAGTTTCGCGGAACCCTTTGTCACAACAAGCTCGCAGCCCATTGACATTCCAAGAGATAAACTTCATAGCATATTTTATTTGACGGTTGCAAAAGTAGGCAAAAATAAAATTCTGAAAAAAGAATAAGGCAGGAAGTTGAAAGAGAAATGAATGTTGCGTAACTTTGTATTCCACCTTAAACATATCAACCATGAAACGAAAATCATTCTTATACGGCCTGTTGACTGCCGCCACGGGATGCACCCTGATGTGCGGCGGATGTGCTACCGGCCGGCAACCTGCCAAAGACCGCGAAGTGAGCGTACTGCAATTCAATGTATGGCAAGAAGGCACCAGTGTAAAAGGCGGTTACGAAGCCATGGCCGACGAGATAGCCCGCCTGCAACCGACCTTCGTCACCCTAAGCGAAGTGCGCAACTACCACAACACGAGATTCTGCGACCGTATCACAGAATCGTTGCGGCAACGGGGACTTACATATTATTCGTTTTACAGCTACGACTCCGGCCTGCTAAGCCGATATCCGTTGACAGACAGCACTACCATCTTCCCCATACAAGGCGACCATGGCACAGTCTACAAACTGGGCACAGAAATCGACGGGCGGCGGACAACGGTCTATACGGCTCATCTGGACTATCAGAACGACACTTATTATGAAGTACGGGGATATGACGGCAACAACTGGCACCGTATGGAGGAGCCTCTTACGGATGTGGAAGAGATTCTGCGCCGCAACAACCTGTCGCTGCGCGACGAAGCCATGACTGCCTTTTTGGAAGATGCCCGCCGGGAAGTGGAACACGGCAGTCTCATCTTTCTGGGCGGCGACTTCAACGAACCTTCACATCTGGACTGGACGGAAGCAACACGCGACACTGCCGACCATCACGGTTGCGTCGTACCGTGGCCCTGCACATTGCGATTACAGGAAGCCGGATTCAAAGATGCTTACCGTACCCGCCATCCCAATCCGGCGACACATCCGGGCTATACATATCCGGCGGACAACCCTGATGTCGATGTAAAGCGACTGACATGGGCTCCGCTGTCAGACGAACGGGAACGCATCGACTATATTTTTTATTATCCCCACAAGGGACTGAAACTAACAGATGCCGTGATTGTCGGGCCGGAGGGTTGCATCCGGCGGGGCGAACGGAAACGCGAAACGGGCCAAGATACCATTCTGCCTCCAGAGGGCGTATGGCCCAGCGACCACAAAGCTGTGCTGGTCACCTTTCAGCTAACGAAATAAACGTATTCCTTTACCTAAGTTCTTCAAGCGACCAGCTTTCACGCCAACGCAAGAGCGGTTTCCCGTCAGTATCAAACTCGACAGGAAGCCAGATATGGCGCGATTCACTTAGATGACGGGGATTCCACACGTCGGCCATGAAAATATAAGTGTCTTTTGTTCCGGGCATAAGAAACGCATACGCACCCTGTCCGTTGAATGTGCGATGTGCCCGAGGACCGCTACACGGATTGGAATGCTGTGTCCACGGTCCCCAGAGAGACGGTGCGGAAAACATGCGCGCCTCGTTGGGTTCCCATCCTGTACAACCGCTCGTTATCAGCCAATACGTACCGCTATGCTTGACAATAACCGGCGCCTCATTCTGTCCTCCGGGAGCTATGCGCGTATAACGTCCCGTATAATCCAGATAATCGTCTGTCAGTTCCGCCAGATTCAATGTCAGATTCTCCTCGGCCGAGAACAAATGGTATGCCTTTCCGTCATCGTCCACAAACACAGTCATATCCCGACTCATTTGTCCGCCCGGTAAATCGCGCTTCAACAACAATCCGTCCTTCACGGCCTTGCGCCATTCCGACGTCCACCATTCCTTGTAGTCACTCTCTTTCAGCAGCTGCGCCTTCTTCTTTTCTTTCCGTCCGAATTCCACTGGCCAGATACCGGCATTGGGCCGCAGGGAACGCAAAAAACGGAACGGTCCCGTCGGCGTGTCACTCACCGCAAATCCCACACGGGCCGCGGCATAGCCTTTTCCTTTCAGTTCCAGATGAAACAACATGACAAATTGTCCAGTTTTCTCATTGTACACCACTTTCGGACGTTCCATGATACACCCTCGCTCAATCGGACTGCCTTCTTCTTCGGAAACGGCCAGTGCCACTCCTTCATCCGTCCAGTGCAACAAGTCGGACGAAGAATATACCTGTACGCCTACCTCTGTCGTAAACCCGCGGAAAGGCCTGTTCTCTCCATACCAATAAAACGTATCTCCGTAATGCAACAAACATCCTCCGTGGGCGTTGATGTGTCTGCCGGCTTCATCAGGCCACTCCTGTCCCGGTCGGAACACGTCCTGTGCCGGAAGAGGGGAAAACATCAAAGCCATAAGCACCCCCAAAAAAGTCTCCGTAAAAAAGCGTAATCTCATGTTTTAAATTTATTGTGTGCAGACAAAGATAGCATTTCCGCTTCAAAAATCAGCACACGGGCATACCTTATCTGATAACTTTCCTGTCGGGAAACGAGCGGCAAAGCATCTGTACACACAAAAACGCAACCAGAATCAAACAAAGCACCAAACAGTTGTCACCCATCAATATTTATCATTTTGTTATCTATAGTTCATCTCCAGAGCAAAAACAAATTATTATCACGTTTAACAAAAGAATACATAGATATATTTTGATAACAAAATGCAAGTTTATACCTTTGTCAAAACCATATAGAAACAACCTCATAAAAACAACCTTAGTCATGGAAACAAAAAACATACGTATAGAAAGCGATTTAATCGGCGTACGGGAAATACCCGCCGATGCATTATATGGAGTGCAAACATTAAGAGGACTGGAAAATTTCGCCATCAGCAAATTCCACCTCAACGAATATCCGTTATTCATCCACGGCCTTGCCCTTACAAAAATGGCCGCGGCCATGGCCAACCACGAACTAGGACTGCTGACTGAAAAGCAGGAAAAAGCCATCGTACAAGCATGCCAGGAAATCATTGACGGACAGCATTATGAACAATTTCCAGTAGACATGATTCAAGGAGGAGCCGGCACCACGACAAACATGAACGCCAACGAAGTTATCGCCAACCTGGCCTTGGAAATCATGGGATATCAACGAGGCGAATATCAATATTGCTCACCTAATGACCATGTGAACTGCGCCCAGTCGACCAACGACGCATATCCTACCGCCATCCATATAGGCATGTACTACTCACATCTGCGTTTACTTCCTCAGCTCGAATCATTCATCAGCGCCTTGCGCACAAAAGGAAAGGAATTTGCCCATGTCATCAAAATGGGACGCACCCAATTGGAGGATGCAGTACCGATGACGTTGGGACAGACATTCAACGGCTTCGCCAGCATTCTTAATGATGAAGTCCGTCATTTGAACGAAGCTGCCGAAGATTTCCTTACTGTCAACATGGGAGCCACCGCCATTGGCACCGGCATCTGTGCCGAACCGGGATATGCGGAGAAATGCGTGGCGGCACTGAACAGGATTACCGGTCTGGATTTCAAAATCTCCGCTGACCTGGTGGGAGCTACATCCGACACATCCTGTATGGTTGGTTATGCCTCAGCACTAAAGAGGATAGCGGTAAAAATGAATAAAATATGCAATGACCTGCGTCTGTTGGCCAGCGGTCCGCGTTGCGGATTGGGAGAAATCAATCTGCCGGCCATGCAACCAGGTTCCTCCATCATGCCTGGCAAGGTAAATCCTGTCATTCCGGAAGTAATGAATCAAATCTGTTACAAAGTCATTGGTAACGAATTGTGCGTCACAATGGCCGGCGATGCGGCACAAATGGAACTGAACGCAATGGAACCTGTCATGGCGCAATGCTGTTTTGAATCCGTTGATTTGATGATCAATGGGTTTGAGACATTGAGAACACGCTGTATCGAGGGTATTACAGCCAACGAGGAACACTGCAGGGCGGAAGTTCACAACAGCATCGGTGTGGTAACGGCACTGAATCCGGTAATCGGTTATAAAAACTCCACCAAGATTGCCCAAGAGGCATTAGCCACAGGCAGAAGCGTATATGAACTAGTGCTGGAACATGGTATTTTAAACAAAGAGGAACTGGACACAATCCTCAGTCCGGGGAATATGCTGCATCCGGTCAAACTGGACATCAAGCCAAGAAGATAGTCCCTTCTTATCCGGCTTTACAGAAATACACTTTCAAACGCCGAAACCGTTTCAACTTACAAAAAGAGAGATGCCCGCACCAAACATGCGGGCATCTCTCTTCTTTATACACCACTCGACAACCGCGAGCGTCAAAAGCGACAATTACATCATGCCGCCCATGCCACCCATACCGGGAGCACCCATCGGCATTTCAGGCTTATCTTCCTTCTGGTCGCAGATTACACATTCCGTAGTGAGGAACATGCCGGCAATGGAAGCTGCATTCTCCAACGCCACACGAGTCACCTTCGCCGGATCGATGATACCGCTCTGCTTCATGTTCTCGTATTTATCCTCACGGGCATTGTAACCGAAGTCGCCTTCGCCCTGACGTACTTTCTCTACAACAACCGAACCTTCCAGACCGGCATTCTCGACAATCTGACGCAAGGGTTCTTCGATGGCACGCTTAACGATGGCGATACCTGTCGTCTCGTCTGCATTGGTTCCTTCCAGATTCTCCAGTGAAGAGATCGCACGGATGTAAGCCACACCGCCGCCGGGGATGATACCCTCTTCGATAGCTGCACGGGTAGCACACAAAGCATCGTCCACACGGTCTTTCTTCTCTTTCATCTCCACTTCGCTGGGCGCACCCACATAAAGTACGGCTACACCGCCACTCAGTTTAGCCAGACGTTCCTGCAACTTCTCCTTGTCGTAATCGCTGGTCGTGTTCTTGATTTCATTCTTGATCTGGTTCACACGATCCTGAATCAGTTCCTTCTGACCATGGCCGTTTACAATCGTCGTATTATCTTTAGACACAACGACCTTGTCACACGTACCCAGCATTTCGATAGTTGCCTGTTCCAGTTTCAGACCTTTCTCCTCGCTGATAACCACACCACCGGTCAGTACGGCAATGTCTTCCAGCATTGCCTTGCGACGGTCGCCGAAACCGGGAGCCTTCACGGCACAAATCTTAAGCTGTGTACGGAGACGGTTGACAACCAATGTCGTCAAAGCCTCGCTCTCCACGTCTTCTGCCACTACCAAAAGAGGACGTCCGCTCTGAACGGCCGGTTCCAGAATGGGAAGAAAATCTTTCAAATTTGAAATTTTCTTGTCATAGATAAGAATATAGGGATTCTCCATGACACATTCCATCTTCTCTGTATTCGTAACGAAATAAGCCGACAGATAACCGCGGTCGAACTGCATACCTTCCACCACACCGATTGTGGTATCGCGACCTTTCGCTTCCTCAATGGTGATTACGCCGTCCTTGCTTACTTTCTGCATAGCGTCAGCCAGCAGTTTGCCTATTTCGGGATCGTTGTTGGCACTTACCGTAGCCACCTGTTCTATCTTGCTGTAGTCGTCACCTACCTGCTCGGCCTGTCCTTTGATGCTCTCCACAACCTTGGCCACAGCCTTATCGATTCCGCGCTTCAGATCCATAGGGTTCGCACCGGCAGCCACGTTCTTCAATCCTACACTCACAATGCTCTGAGCCAATACGGTTGCCGTAGTCGTTCCGTCACCTGCATCGTCACCCGTCTTGCTGGCCACGCTCTTCACCAGTTGCGCACCGGCATTCTGGAACGGATCCGCCAATTCGATTTCCTTTGCTACCGTCACACCGTCCTTGGTAATATGAGGCGCACCGAATTTCTTCTCGATAATAACGTTACGGCCTTTCGGACCCAAGGTAACCTTCACGGCATTCGCCAACTGATCTACGCCCTGCTTCATCTGTTCGCGGGCTTCTATATTGAACTTAATATCTTTTGCCATCTTCTTTCTTAATATATAAGGTTTATTTCTGAATAAATATCACAATCGCTTAAACGAGCACAGCCACGACGTCGCTCTGACGCATAATGAGGTATTTCTTGCCTTCGTGCTCGATTTCCGTTCCGGCATACTTGCCATACAATACCGTATCACCGGCTTTCAACACCATTTCTTCATCTTTAGTACCCGTACCTACGGCGATAATCGTGCCCTGCAGGGGTTTTTCCTTTGCCGTATCGGGAATGATGATACCGGCCACTGTCTTTGTTTCTGCGGGAGCCGGTTCGATAAGAACGCGGTCTGCCAATGGTTTAATACTCATATTCTATTCGTTTTTATATTGTTTGTTTATATCAGGCATATTCGCCAATATTTTCATCTTGTTTTGTACCAAAAACATGCCAAAGGCATGAAAAGTGACACATTGTCACACTCTTTTTCCCAATTCAGCACTGTCGTTTTGTCATCTGTTAAGTTTCCATTCCAACACACCGCCGGACTGACGGGGCTGCAATTGCACTTCCATTTTCAGAGCCGACGTAACGACGGGACGGAAAGTCACCGTATTGTACTTGTCGCGATCCACACCGTAATCCGAGGTAGCCTCCACTTCTCTCCATACGTCCGCATCCTTATAATACAGTTTCCAGGAAAGAGGCACCCGGAAATTACCGTCGTAATGATCAAAATCCAGCCAGTAAACCGACGCGCTATGCAGTTCCTCCGGCCGGTCGAACACATAAGCCAACGTTTCTTTTGTTCCGTTTTTCAGCCACCAGTAGTGATAGGGTTTGGATGTATCTGAAGAAGACTGCGGTTCCCAACCGTCATTGACGCCCCAAGCCCATTCTTCCGTAGCCGCGGAAGCGGGAGCGTCTTTCTGAATCGGCGCACGTAATACCACTGAACGGGCCTTGCCCTCCAGAGTCGGCACAGAAGCCGGACGGGTCCGGTCTGCCGATGTCGCTACCCAAACCTCCATCTGGTCGCATCCACGATTGTTCCATATATAATAAGGTATAGCCCGAAACGGCACAGACTGTTCCCTGCGGCCGGAGGCATCTTCCGCCACCCGACGGACTTCTCCCTGCAACGCGATACACCCTTTCTGCAGACCGGACATGCCGACTGTGTCTATCCGGACTTCCGAAGGAAGATATTTGTTGAATACCAAACTGTCCGGTTGGTCCCTGCCTTCCAGACAATACACCAGCGGTCCGCGCTGAAGAGCCACCTTCCCGCACAGGTCAGCGGCTTCGGTGCGTGCCGTAATCCGTCTCACATCCATCGGGAATTCCAAACGGATGCAATCCCCCTTGCGCCATTTCCGGCTCACAAGCATATAACCTTTCTCTACCCGCAACGGCTGTTCCTTTCCGTTTACCGTCAGCCGCACACGCTCCTTCAACGGAGATACCGAATACAGATCCGACCCGGTAATCAGCGTATCCGTCGCCCAGGAAGGCAAACGCAGATGGAACGTACAGACACGCGATTTTCCTTCCGTCACGGTCAGACTCACATCTCCCTTCCACGGCATGCCTCCGTCCTGCCGGAGTTTCAGTTGCAACGCGTCATTCTTTATCTCCGCCTGTCCGGGTATATAAAGATTTACATACACGTCGCGGCCGGACGTTGCATACACATATCCCGGCACAGAAGCCAGGAAACGGACGACATTACCCGGACAACAGGCACAACCGAACCACGGCTGGCGTTCATGCTGCCCCATCGATTCCAGCGGGTTGTCATAGAAAAAGCGGTCGCCGCTAAGCGACACTCCGCTGAGTACCCCGTTGTAGAGTGCCCGTTCCAGGACATCGGCAAAACGGGCATCCCCCGTTGCCAGCAACATCCGGTGATTCCAATACACATTAGCAATGGAAGCACAAGTCTCGCAGTAAGCCGTATGACTGTGAAGTTCATATTCCGGACCGAAACCCTCGCCCTGAGCCCGCGATCCCATACCACCAGTCACGTACAGTTTACAGTTCGTCAGATTGTTCCACAACCGGTACAAGGCCCGGTAATATGCCGTATCTCCTGTCAAGGCTGCCACATCGGCCACTCCTGAATACAGATATCCGGCCCTCACCGCATGTCCTACAATTTCATCCTGTTGCAGGATAGGTTTGTGATCCTGGCTATAAGGACTCAGCGGGTGTCCGTCCGTACCGCGACCTGTTTCCTCTACGAAATAGCGGGCCAGCTGAAGATACTCCTGCCTGCCTGTCACTTTATAGAGCTTGCACAGCGCCATCTCCACGATGGGATGCCCGCTGGGACGGTGTATCTGTCCCTCGTCCGGCCCGAACACACGGCATATCAGGTCTGCGTTCCGGCAAGCCACGTCCAGCAGCGTACGTTTCCCGGTAGCCTGGTAGTGCGCCACCGCCGCTTCGTACAGATGGCCGCAATTATATAGTTCATGACTGTTTATCTTTTCCCAGCGACGGGTTCCCCACCATCCGCTCAGACGTTCGCAACGGTTGGTCACACAGGTACACAAATAGCCGTCAGACTCCTGTGCTGCCGCAATGAGTGCGACAACACTGTCCACGTATGCGTCCAGCTGTCTATCATAATGTACGGCCAGTGCATAAGACGCCCCTTCTATCACTTTATAAGGGTCGGTATCATCGAACGAAAAATCTCCCCTGTGTTCCCCCGTCTTCAACCCAGCGGCAAGCGCGAAGTTGTTAAACCGTCCGTTCTTCTCGCATTCCCGGAAAGCCGCGGGAATAGCCACCTTCGCATTTGTTTCCATACGAGGCTGCCAGAAAGCGTCTTCGACATGTACTTTATGGAAGGGAACAGACTCCAGAGGACGTTCAAACAGGACGGGAGCCTGCGCGTTCATCGACAGACAGCCGACAGTCCCCACAGCTCCCCAAAAGAGTTTCAATACGCAATGTTTCATGGTAGGTTTTCATTTTATATGTTTGTGAAGTGGTGCAAAAATAAAAATTATTGCTTACTTTTGCAAAAAACACCCAATCTATGAAGAACCGTTCGGCCTTTCTTGTCGTGTTTGCGGTCATGTTCGGCTTACTGACCCTCACACCCAAAGAAGGAGGATATATCTGGCAACCGGAATTCATCAACACGGCCATCGCGGCCCTGTTCACCCTGCTGGTATACCTGACGGCGCGCATCGCCGGGACATCGGCCACCTCGGTCGGCATTCTCGGAACGGGCGTTTTCACTTTGCTCTTCTGTCCGGAATCCCCTACTTTCTTCCAACGGGATGAAACGGCTTTGATTGAACTCATATCCACATGCATCGTCCCGTTCTTCATCCTGCAATACAACCGTATTTCCACCCAAAGTTTCCGATACGGCTATTTCCTCATGCTGCTGATGGGCATATTCTGCAGCTACACGCACGACAGCATCACCATTCCCTTGTGCGCAGCATTCCTTACGATGTCCTACATGCAGCGCAACCGCTTTTTCCGGTTAGCCTGCTGGCCCATGGTCACGGGCTTCGCCATCGGCACCACATTGTCGCTCCTGCAGTCGCAATACTGGTCGACGGATGCCCCCGGCAATATATTCGCACTGTCCGAACAGACTGCCACCGGCCTGCGGTCGGTATGGGAGACCAAGGTATTTCTCGTGACTACATGGCTCACAATCTATTTCATCGGCAGTCGCACACGGCGCAAAATATTGTGGCGCATTTTCCAGGAGCAGAAACTGCTGACATACTGCCTGCTGTTCTCGTTCTGTACAATTCCTTTTGCTCCGCTCGGACTGGACAACGCAGTGTCCGGCGTATGCTTCTTCTGCATGTTCTGGGTGCTATTCCTCTCACACAAACTTTTCGAGATATACCGGGCAACCAAACAACGGAAGAACGTTTCAAAGACGCTTTAACGACCGGATCATAACACGGCTTTCTTCCGGCGTGCGGCGCGACTCCAGTATTTTTCTCACAGCCAGATTGAAGGTCTCGTCATCCAACCGGCTCCGCTCCAGAAAAGGCATCGTCTGCCGGGGATATTTGACAAAGCAGACCGACAAAGCCCACGCCACGCCCATGCGGGCATAATAACCCTCAGGCCGCAAACCGTCCAGACACTCCAATACCTTATCTATATAAGCATCCGTCAGGAAGTGATCCAGCAGCATCACTACTCCAAAACGCAACGGAAACTCTTCCCTGGAAGCGAGATACGGCTGTAGAAACATCCATGTACGCTCCCGATCCCAACGCACAAACGTGAAACTGCAACAGGGAGAATCACACAACATCCAGTTGTCTATCTTGGTAGCATAAGCGGCCAGACGGCTGTAGGCCTCGTCTACCTCCATACGGGCATAACCGATGACCAGCCCCTGCAACAAGGTTTCCTCCACCGTATCGTCCGATGCTCCCTCTATCCATGCACGCCAGTCCTCCCTTTTCGCCAGTTCCCGGGCATAAGCCCGCAACAACGGCAACCGGACACCATACATGGGACGCGCTCCGGGCACAAGTGCCGAAGAAAATTCACGCAACTTAGCCTCCGCATGCTCCTCCAGCCATGCTCTGACATCATTGTTTCCCACCCTTTATATCCTCCTTCTCTTGATGTTATGCACAAAGATATGAAAAAAGGCAGAAAGATAATTGCTTACGTTCCCGAAAAGAATTACCTTTGCTACCGCAAGGTTCGCACAAGACGCAGCCCGACAGGCTGCCAAAGCGATGAAAATGGGAAACAGGTGAGAATCCTGCACAGTCCCGCTGCTGTAAGTTCCTTTTTACGACGTAGCAATACTCCTGCCACTGAAACAGACGGCTTCGTGCCGCCACTTCGGGAAGGCGCTCCGTCGGGAACAAGTCAGAAGACCTGCCTTGTAGCATTTATCCGGCGTTCTCCTCGAGGAAAGGGTACATCCGGTTTACAAAACGATTAAACAAACAACGCGTGTCACACACTGTCTCGTTTTACACACGGGGGTGGATGCCGGTTCTATGGCTGATTGCCGGCCTGCATCAGGTCAAAGCCGGAAATATCAGTTCCGACTCCCTCCGCTCCCGCCGAATCGGAGAAGTAGGAGTGGAGGCTCCGATTCTGCCACACCACGCCCTGTCTTCCACTGGCGAACAATCGTTGTCGCTCAAGGATATGGAGGCACGCGGAATCCGTGACCTGGCCGATGCGCTGAGGCGCCTTGCCGGCACACAGGTGAAAGACTACGGAGGCATCGGAGGATTGAAAACAATCTCCGTCCGCAACATGGGAGCGGCTCACACGACCGTCTGCTATGACGGGCTTCCCGTGAGCAACTGCCAGGCAGGACAGGTGGACATAGGGCGTTTCGCCATCGACGATCTGGAAGGACTTACCTTATACAATGGGCAAACCGACCGCTTGTTGCAACCGGCACGCCTGACAGCGGCTGGTGCCGTCCTGTCCCTGCAGGCCCCGCGGCCTACGTTCGACGATACGCGGAATTACCGTCTGTCTGCCCAGTGCAGGATCGGTTCTTTCGGCGAAGTCAATCCGTCGATCCGGTATGCACGGCGAATCGGCAACCGGGCTGTCACATACGGATATGCCAACTTCATGCGGGCCGACGGCATTTATCCGTTTGAACTCAGAAACGTCCTGCAGGTGACGCAGGAGCGACGGCATAATTCGGACATCAGGCAAGGTCATGCCGAAATAGGCTGGCAGCAGACATTCCGAGACAGCAGCCGGATGGACACAAAGGTCTACGGATTCCTGTCGGAACGTGGACTGCCGGGAGCGGTCATTCTGTACGTAGACGACGCCCAGGAACGACTGCGGAACAAAAACGCTTTTGCACAAACCACCTGGCACAAGACGTTCTCTCCCCGATGGGAACTGCAGAGCGCGGCCAAATATACCTACGGATGGGAACTGTACCGCGACTTCAGCCCATCTTACCAGAACGGGAGACTGACTGAAAAGACTACACAGCAAGAAGGGTATATTACCGTCGCAGCCGCATTTCATGCCAACCGGCACTGGCATCTCTCATTAGCCGAAGACGGTGCCCTGAATACGTTGGAAAGCAACAGCCTCAACGTGGCACAGCCCACAAGATTCACTAACCAGGCCGCCCTTACCGGTAGGTTTGAAGCCCGCCAGCTAACAGTTACCGGTACGTTGGTACACACCTACGTTACGGAACATGCCGCCAACGGGAAATTGCCTGATGATCTGTCTCATCTGTCTCCGTCACTTTCCCTCTCTTTCCGTCCCTCGGTTTATCTGCCGATCCGTCTCCGCGCCATGTACCGCAACACGTACCGGGTGCCTACGTTCAACGAACTGTACTACCGCAGACTGGGGTTCACAGCCCTGAAACCGGAAAACGCCAACCAGCTCGGCGGAGGTATCACGGCCTACATGCCGCCACACGGCATACTGCACCATCTGTCCCTCACCGCCGACGGATATTACAATCGTATCCGCAACAAGATCGTGGCCATCCCGACAGCTTATGTCTGGAGAATGCAAAACTTCGGACGCGTGCGCATGTACGGCATAGACGCCACAGCGCAGGCTTCCCTGCGACATAGGAACATCGGGCTCGACCTGTCAGCCACCTACACCTGGCAGAAGGCCTTCGACGTCACCGACCCGCAAAGCCAGAACTACAAGGATCTGTTGCCCTACACACCCGCCCACAGCGGAAACGTCGGTGTCACACTGCACACTCCCTGGATGGATGTCAACTATTCTGTCCTGGCTGTCGGGCAGCGGTATTTCCACCAGCTGAACCTGCCGCAATACCGCATGGAGCGGTACGAGGACCACAGCCTCACTGTCGGCCGGTCCGTCACCCTGCCCCGATGCCGTCTGATGCTGACGGCCTCGCTGCTCAACCTCACCAACGCCCAGTATTCCGTCGTGAAGAATTACCCCATGCCGGGACGTTCGTACAGATTTACAGCCCGCATGGAATTTTAAAAACAACAATAAAAAACAAGATTTATGAAGTACAGGAAACTATTTTATGCCATCCTTTGTATGATGGCCGTGAACGCAGGATTCACCGCGTGTGTCGACGATGAAGGAGGCGAATGCCTCGCCTGCGGCAATCAGGGAGATGACTGTTCGGATATACCCTCCGACTATGCGAACCATGTGTTCATCCTGAACCAAGGCTCCTGGGGCACACTCGATGCCTCGCTTTGCCGCTACAACAGCGCCGACGGCAGCATTACGCACAACCTGTTCAGTACCAAGAACAGCATAAGTCTGGGCGACACGGGGCAGGACATGATTTTCTACAACGATCAGGTATACATCACCGTCAGCGGAGGCCGTACCGTCTACCATGTGGGACGCTGCGGCATACTGAAAGCAGCCTACCATGCACCGACCGAGGTCCGTTCGCTGGCTGCCACAGACGGAAAGATTTATGTCAGCTGTTACGGAGGCACCGTACTGAAACTGGATGCAGAGACTATGGAGAAGGAAGCGGAATTGCAGGTGGTGGAGAATGCCAACCTGGAAGGCATGGCCATCTGCAACAACATCCTTTACGTAGCCAAGAGCCATACACAGGGCGAGAATTACATTTATCACAACACACTGGAAGCCATCGACCTGAAAGACTTCCGCCACATCGGTTCCTATCAGGTGGCCGTGAATCCCAACGATGTACTGGAAATAGACGGCAAGATATTCGTACTCGGCTGGGGTGACTACTATCTGAACGGCTACGACCTCGGTTATCTCACGCCGGGCGAGACTCCCACCTACACGTCCGTATGCCCCGCCTCGAAGATGGCGGTCTATGGTCACACCGTGTACTACACATACAGCGAAATAGACTGGAGCGAGTATCCTGTCACAAAAACAGTCACAAGCTTCGGTTCCTACGACGCCGCAACCGGCACGCTGAACGGAACCTCGTTCCTGAAACCGTCAGACGTGACTACGCTCCTGAGCACCTCTTCCATTTATATGATAGAAGTGGACCCGCACAACGGAGACTTTTACATCGCGGCGTCGGACTACCTGAACCACTCCGTTGTCTACCGCTTCGACCACGAGGGTAACTATCTCACCTCGTTCGACACAGGCGGCATCAACGCCTGCCAGGCCATCTTCATGTAAACCATCATGCACAGATACACCTTTTTTCTACTTAGCGTCTGCCTCCTGTCCGCTTCCTGCGGCAGGCAGGAGACGGCCGCCCTTCCGGCCGAAGGCGATACGATTCCGTTGCGCTATGCCGAGAACCTGCTTCTCCTGCGCAACGACAGTTTTACCGTGGCCCGTCTGCGCAATCCGTGGGACACGGCCGCCACGCTCCATACCTATATATTGATAAAACGCGACCGGCCGCAACCTTCACGGCTGCCTGAAGGCACTGTCGTACGCGTCCCCCTTCGCCGGGCGGTCGTTTACTCGTCCGTGCATTGCAGTCTGCTCGACGAACTGGGAGTACTGGATGCCATCGGAGGCGTATGCGACCCGGACTATATACAGCAGGAAAACATACGCAAAGGCATACGGGAAGGACGGATACAGGATTACGGAGACGCCATGAATCCCGACATCGAACGTATCATGGACACCCATCCCGACGCACTGATGCCATCGCCGTTCGAGAACAGCGGCGGATACGGGCGGCTGGAAAAGTTGCAGATACCCATCATCGAATGTGCGGACTACATGGAAACGTCTCCCCTGGGACGGGCTGAGTGGATACGATTCTACGGACGGCTGTTCGGGCGGACACAACAGGCAGACAGTCTGTTTTCGACCATAGAACAGCTGTACAATACCCTGAAGACACGGGCCGCCGGATGCACAGACCGCCCTACCGTCCTTAGCGATCTCCGTACGGGAGGAAGCTGGTACGTGCCGGGCAGCCGCAGTACGGTCAGCCGGTTGTATGCCGATGCCGCGGCCCGCTCCGTCTTTGACGGACGGACGGAAAGCGGTTCCGTGGCACTATCCTTTGAAACTGTGTTTGAGCGGGCACAGAATGCCGACTTCTGGCTGGTGAAATACCATCGCCCCACCGATATGACACGGGCAGACCTGAAAGCCGATTATGCCTCTTACGCCCGCTTCCGGGCCTTTACCGAAGGCCGTATCTACGGATGCAACACAAGCCATGTCCTCTACTACGAAGAAACACCGTTCCACCCTGAACGGCTACTGGCCGATCTCGTGGCCCTGTTCCATCCGGAAGTCCTGCCGGACCACTCATTCCGTTACTTCACTCCTCTGCCATGAACAAAGAGACACGATACGGCATAGGGCTTGCGGTACTGAGCGCGCTGCTTTTCGCGGCCAACTTGTTTTGGGGGTCGGTACATATTCCGGCCGCTGCCGTATGGGATATTCTGTGCGGCTACGAGACGGACAAAGCCAGCTGGTCGTTCATCATCTGGGAAAATCGCTTGCCGCAGGCCGTGACGGCATTACTCTGCGGCGGCGCCCTCTCCGTGGCAGGCCTGCTGTTGCAGACAGCCTTCCGCAACCCGCTGGCAGGCCCGTCCATCCTGGGCATCGACAGCGGTGCCAGTTTAGGTGTGGCCATCGTACTGTTGCTATGGGGAGGTAGCCTCACGACAGGTTCTTTCAGCCTGGGCGGCTTCCTGCTTGTCATCTGCGCCGCCCTCACTGGCGCGCTCTTCATCACGGGACTGCTGCTTTTTTTTTCCACCCTGCTGCGCAGCAACGTGATGCTGCTCATCACGGGTATCATGATCAGCTATCTCACCTCCTCCGCTATCTCCTTGCTGAACTACATTGCCACCGACGAGGGTGTGCATTCCTACATCATCTGGGGCATGGGCAACTTTAGCGGAGTATCAGCCGACCGCCTCCCCGCCTTTGTTACCGCCCTGCTTGTCGGATTGGGCGGAGCTTTCTGTCTGACGAAGCCGCTCAACGCCCTGTTGCTCGGTGACCGTTACGCCGAGAATCTGGGCATATCCATCCGTCGCACACGCACGCTACTGCTCTGCACCACGGGCCTGCTGACTGCCGTCTGCACGGCTTTCTGCGGCCCGATAGCCTTTGTCGGACTGTCCGTTCCTCACCTGGCCCGCCTGCTGACAGGCACAGCCAACCACCGTTCACTGCTCCCCTGTACGCTGTTCACCGGAGCTTCGCTCACGCTGTTGTGCAATCTCATCAGCACGCTGCCCGGCGAATCGGGTCTCATCCCTCTGAACGTCATCACTCCCGTACTGGGCGCCCCTGTCATCATTTATGTCATTCTTCAACAGAAAAGGTAACTTTTTTCCGTCATAATTCTCCTCTGACGTTTCCTTGCGGAAACATAACACTCTTTGCTTTCACGAAATGCCTATCGTTAGTATAATTTAACTATCGGGGGGGGGGGTAATTTTAGGTTTTGTTTGTACATTTGCGGTAGTTTTAACTGATTATTAACTCAAATCATCAAACAAACATGAAAAAGTTTATCATCCCGGTATTGGCAATCGCCTTGTTCGGCAGTTGTACGACCCAAATGACAAGCCTGTCAAAGACAGAGTATCACAAACAGCAGGCCCGTATCATTGAACCTAAGTTTCAGGCTTTCATGACTCCCTTGGTCGGAGATGTTGAGGTAATGAAAGAGAAAGGACGTATCACCAGCGAGGAATACATCCGCCCCATCAACTTTGCATCCGCCAATTACGAATACCAGATAGAGGAGGCAAAGAAATATGTATTGTTTGCAGAAACAAAAAAACATGACGCAGACATTCTGATTGCCGCTACTTATGACATTAACACGGACGATGTCAGAAAAGGCACTGTAAGCATCCGCGTATCAGGCTATCCGGCCAAATACGTCAATTGGCGCCCGGCCGCTGCAGATGATTACAAATGGATCAACACCACCTACAAGCAGGAGCCTACCCCCAATGCAGTACATCAGTCCACTTCGACCAATGCTCCCCGCGTGGCGACTTTGACCGGCAGAATTATCAACGCCCAATAATAAAAGACAAGCATGAAAAAGATTCTTTTAATTGTATTCGTGCTGAGCATCGTCACCGAAACGTATGCACAGCTCGTGGAATCACGTACGATGTTGACAAGTTACGACATCGTACAGCCGAAAAAGAGAGAAAAGAAAAAGGAATGGAAGTTCAGGCTGGGTTTGTCTGCTTCCACGCTGACCGGTGAGGATATTGATAGCGATTTAAAATTAGGCAACCACACAGGTTATCAGCTGGGATTCGAATACCGCCGCTTCGGAAGAAGAGGTCTCTTCTACGGCATGGAGTTCAACTTCGCCAGCAGAGGATACACGGTCGATGACGTAACAGTAACCAAGGAAAACGGAGGACATTACTCTTACGGATATTGGATTCCCAACTACACGACTTACACCGACGATGCCAAACTGACCTGCCACGAAATTGAATGGGTACCGGTCAACTTCGGTTATCGCTATGATATCAACAAGGATATCGCCGTATCCACCCGCGTTGGTTTGTACATGAATGCCATCATGAAGGGTACATACACAGTCGGTGATTATGAAGAAGATTACTATGACTACACAGATGATCCCACTCCTTTCAATATAGGATTCAAATGGGGTATCGGCGCACAATGGAAGAAACTTGCAGTAGACTTTGAAATCCAAAAGAGTTTCATCAACCATACAGAGGATTTTGACGCCAGCGAACGCGCCATCAACCTTACCGTGGGTTATATCTTCTAAACGAAATCATAGACTAAGACATATAGTCGGCGCAAGCTAACTATTTTTCATTTACTTGAACCGGAGCCTGCTTTTCCGCGATGGAAAGGCAGGCTTTTTCCATTCCTCGGAACTTATTTGATGCCACTGCATACCAAACTGAAAACGGCTCAGCAGAAAACCGGCGGGGATACCCGCATCCGCCCTCCTCCTACTTCTGCACCACCAGATACCTGTTCCCC
>CAZIMK010000034.1:0-35982 GCA_964540455.1 uncultured Paraprevotella sp. | reverse complement strand
CCACTATTGGGAACAATGCGTTTGAAGGTTGCAGCAGTCTGACCTCCGTAACCATTCCCAACTCCGTGACCACTATTGGGAGCGGTGCGTTTCAAAGTTGTAGTAGACTGACCTCCGTCACCATCCCCAACTCCGTGACTACTATTGGGGACAAAGTGTTTGATGGTTGCAGTAGCCTCGCTTCTATTATTTTACACAATACACACTGGCTCTCTGTATCTTATTATAAATATAATCCATTCAGTGGAATAAACTCCAAAAAATGTACTCTGTATGTTCCAATGGGATTAAAAAGCAGGTATGAGGCAGCTTATCGAAATAATTTTCTTGCAATAGAGCCGATATACATTGTTATTAAAAGTGTTGAATGTAAAGGCTCTCTTACGCCTACAAGTTTATGCCTAAAAGGACATTGTACGGAAGAATTCGGTCGTGTGGTAGAAGCCGGATTTAAAGGTTACGGTGCCGTGGACAGCATTTTTGTGAAGTCGCTCGATCCGGAAACAGAGTATAATTTTGTTTTCTATGCCGTTACGGACGACGGATACAGGGAAGAAAAGACTTTCACCTTCACTACCCCTGCGCTCGAACTCACTACCCTGCAACCCCGCTGCGTGTCAAGCTCCTGTGCCATCGTGGCTGCCACGACCAACATCAGTGAGGAGGAAACGAACGTGGGATTCCAGTGGAAGAAATACGATGCGCCCGAGTCCCTGAAGCCGAGCGAAGGCTATTCGGCCATATACGACGGACAGTTAGAGGGATATATCCGCAACCTTCAGTCAACTTCTTACTACAATGTGCGGGCCTTCTACAAGTCGGCGGCCGGCAACTATCATTATGGCGACTGGGTGACCTTCGATCCGAGCGACTTCAGTTACTTCGAACCGACGGTGCACACATACGCCGCGGAAGCCGTGACCGCAAGCAGCGCGAGGGTGAAAGGATACGTGCTGGCCGGAACGGACGAAATTACGGAACAGGGCTTTGAGTACTGGCCGCTGGGAACGGACGAAAGCAAAGCCCGGAGTGTTCGCGCCATGAAAGCGGAGTCCGCACCGGACGGTGTGCAGACTGTGTTCGCCAAAGGACAGGTGATGACGGTTGAACTGAGCAATTTGCATCCCGCCACCACCTACTGCCTCCGTGCGTTCGTGAAGACTTCCGCCGGTAAGACTTACGGCGAGGAGCAGACTTTCACCACATCGGGATTGCCTTCAGGCATTGCCGAAGCAGGGACGGCCGTGACGGCTCCGGCCGTGGAAGGCTATTACGACCTGAACGGCCGTAAGTGGGGCGTTCCGCAGCGTGGCATAAATATCATCCGTTATACCGACGGTACGACGCGTAAGGTTATCGTGAGATAGGCTTTCCGGCCGGTATGAGAGTTAAAAAGGGCGGTCTGTGCGGGAATGTGCACGGGCCGCCTTTCTTTAAGGCAGGTTCTATTTAGTCATCCATTAAATACTGTGACATTTATTGATTCTCAATAAATTATCATATTATATTCTTTGATAAATCTGGAATTTTTATCCCCACTGATTTTCCATTGCCCCCTTGATACATGACGTAACGAAATTAAATTCTTCATAAAACGATTGTTTTTCCATGTTCATTTTTATTCGTATCTTTGTATTCTGTAACCAATGCAAAGAAACTTTGCCCCTTCAATCGAAAACCATTCCATGAACGGACTTATAATCGGACTGCTCATGCCTTTATCGGGCACTACAGCAGGAGCCGCTTGCGTCTTCCTGCTGAAGGACAGATTGCCGACAGCAGCACAGAAAGCCATGCTGGGATTTGCTTCCGGAGTGATGGTCGCAGCCTCGATATGGTCATTGATCATTCCCGCCATCGCGATGCGGGCCGACGAGGGAAAATGGTCGGTCGTACCTGCCGCTACAGGACTGGCCGCAGGATTCGCCTTCCTGCTACTGATGGACCGCGTCATCCCCCATCTCCATTTCGATACAGAAGCCCCTGAGGGCCCCCGGAGCAAGCTCTCGCGCACGTCAAAACTCATGCTGGCCGTCACGCTACACAATCTACCCGAAGGTATGGCCGTAGGCGTGATGCTGGCCGGTGCACTGGCCAAAGGCACCGGCCTCCCGGTGGCCTCAGCCATCGCCTTATCCGTCGGCATAGCCATTCAAAACATACCGGAAGGAGCTATCATATCCATGCCCATGAGAGCCGAAGGGAAGAGCAGGTGGCAGGCGTTCCTCATCGGAACACTGAGTGGAACTGTGGAACCTATCGGTGCCATGGCAACTCTGGCACTGGCTGCTTCCCTCACAGTCGTCCTGCCCTACCTGCTGGCCTTCGCCGCGGGCGCCATGCTCTATGTCGTCGTGGAAGAACTGATTCCGGAATCGGCACAGGGCACCCACTCGGATGTCGGAACCATCGGGTTCGCCACAGGCTTCATCCTCATGATGGCGCTGGACGTGGTGTTGGGCTGACCGGATTAATATTCAAAACATCTGCAATATACAATGAAACAAATTTTCTTACTCGCCGGCCTTCTTGCATCGGCAACGCCCGGAACGGCAGACACGACGGACGTGAAACAGTTTCGGCATATCGGACCGATATCACTTTCCACTCCCCTGCAAACCGACACGACGGATGCACATGGAAAGGTGTTCGACGTACAGAGTCTGCTGGACGGATTCATCCCCGCGCATCTCACAGACCAGAGCCCGATAAACGATAAAGTCATCCTGCCCGCATCCTCCCGACCGGCGATCCATCTGGCCGGCTTCTATGCCACCAACCAGCGCTTCGCCACGGGACACATCCGTATAGACGGCCCCAAGTACCACGTCCTCTACATCGACGGCCGGCGGCAGGACCGTCCGGAGTACTCGCTCGAACCCGGTACACACCGTTTCGTCATAAAGGCGCTCGCCGACACACAGTGCGACGACACGCTCCGCGTCGTCCTGACCGGAACGGGAGGGGAAGAACTGCGCCCGACGACGGACACCACGCGCATCTACACGCTAAGGGATGTAATGAAGGGACGGCGTATCAGCCATGCTCTCCTCTCGGCCGACGGGAAATTCCTCTTTATACACTATGCCACCACACGGCTGGACGGAACGACAACCACCGAACTCCGGCTCTGCGACCTGGCCACAGGGCACATGTCCGCCTGTCCGGCCGGCGCACAATGGATGCCCGAGGGACACTGTTATTATCACCTGCGCCCGACGACGGACGGCTATGAACTTATCGCGACGGACGCAGCCGACGGAAGCGAACGCACACTGGTGGGCGACCTGCCCAACGAACGGTATACACTGACACCGGACGCAAGCGCCCTGCTTTTCTACCGCAGCGAGGAACCGCAGCGGGGAGACGCCGACCTTACGGAAATCCTGTCTCCGGACGACCGGCAGCCAGGCTGGAGGCGGCGCTACAACCTGAACCGCCTGGACAGAAAGACAGGAGCCGTCAGTCCGCTCACATTCGGCCACAGCCTGCAACCGGGCATTTATCTGAGCGACGACGGGCATTACCTTTTTTCACTCATACGGGAAACGCGACTCACCGAACGGCCATTTTACCTGACTTCCGTTCTCCGCACGGATTTACGGACCATGAGAACCGACACCGTCGTACGGTGGGACGGTTTCGTAAACGGACCGATATATTCCCCCGACGGAAACAGGCTCATCATAGGCGGATCGCCGGAAGCATTCGGCGGCATCGGTCTGGCCGTAGCCGAAGGACAGACTGCAAGCATGTATGACATGCAGCTATACCTCATTGATATAGAAAAGGATGAAGTGCGACCGCTCACGAAAGACTTCGACCCAAGCGTGGAGAGCTACATGTGGTGCAAGGGCAGCAATACGATTTACATAGTAGGTGCCCGGTACGACACGCGGCGCCTCTACACCGTCAGTCCCGAAACGGGGCGGATTGCGGAGGTGCCGACCGGAGAGGAATACATCAAATCGTTCAGTGTGGACCGCGACGGACGATGGTTGGCGTATCTGGGCGAAAGCGCGTCCAACGGCGAACGGCTCTACCTGCGCAGGAATAAAGACGGCAAGACACGGCTGATAGAGGACACGGGGCGGAAACGCCTGCAGGGCATCGAGCTCGGAGAGTGTCACGACTATGATTTCGTAAACTCGCGCGGAGATACCATCCGCGGACGTTTCTATCTGCCTCCCCGTTTCGATGCATCCCGGAGCTACCCCCTCATCGTGAATTACTACGGAGGCTGTACGCCCACAGGACGCACTTTCGAAAGCCGCTATCCGCACCACGCATACGCGGCGCTGGGCTATGTGGTCTACGTAGTCCAGCCCAGCGGAGCCAGCGGATTCGGGCAGGAATTCTCCGCCCGTCACGTGAATGCCTGGGGCGACTACACGGCCGATGATATCATCGAAGGCACACGAAGATTCTGCGCCGATCATCCCTATGTCAACCCGAAAAAAATCGGGTGCATCGGAGCCTCTTACGGGGGATTTACGACACAGTTGTTACAGACACGCACCGACCTCTTCGCCGCCGCCATCTCACACGCCGGCATCAGCAACATCGCCAGCTACTGGGGCGAGGGATACTGGGGATATTCCTACAGTCAGGTGGCCACGGCCGGCAACTACCCCTGGAACAACCCGAAACTGTATACGGAACACAGTCCGCTGTTTCATGCCGACAAGATACACACGCCGCTGCTGTTCCTCCACGGCACGGATGACACCAACGTGCCCGTCGGAGAGAGTATCCAGATGTTTACTGCCCTTAAACTGCTCGGACGGGAAACGGCTTTCGTCACCGTCAGGGGCGAGAACCATCAGATTCTGGACTTCCACAAACGACAGAAATGGCAGAACACCATCTTCGCCTGGTTTGCGAAATGGTTGCAGGACGACCCGCTGTGGTGGGACACGCTCTACCCGCCTAAAGATTTGTGACACAGATACGCCGCTTTTTTCGTACATTTGCAGTCTGAACAGGAAAAGACACCATGATATATCCTCAGAATTACGAACAGAAGATAGGATTCGACGAAGTGCGCCGGCTGCTCGAAACGCACTGCCTGAGCCCATTGGGGCGGGAACGGGTTGGCCGGATGCAGTTCTGTACCGACATACGCCGCCTGCGCGAATGGCAGGAACAGACACGGGAGTTCATACGCATCCGCGAGGAGGAAGATGATTTCCCCGACCAGCACTTCTTCGACATGCGCGAGGCACTCCGGCGCATCCGACTGGAAGGGACCTATCTCGAAGCAGGCGAACTGTATGACCTGAAACGGTCACTGGACACCATCATCGCCATCGTACGCTTCCTCACAGGAAGCAACGGCACCGAAGACGGGGAGACAACCGAGGAAGAAAGCGCGCCTTCTTTGCGCTACCCCGCCCTCGCCCGGCTGACCACGGACGTATCCACTTTTCCCCAACTTTCGCAACGGATAGACTCCATCCTGGACAAATACGGAAAGATAAAGGACTCTGCCTCGGCCGACCTGTTGCGCATACGCCGCGAACTGGCGGCGGCGGAAAGCGGCGTGTCCCGCAGTCTGAATGCCATCCTGCGGCAGGCACAGCTGGACGGACTGGTGGAAAAGGACGTAAGCCCCACCCTGCGCGACGGACGGCTCGTCATCCCCGTCTCCCCAGCCCTGAAAAGAAAAATCAAAGGTATCGTGCACGACGAATCCGCCACGGGAAAGACGGTCTATATCGAACCGGCACAAGTGGTCGAAGCCAACAACCGTATCCGGGAACTCGAGGGAGAGGAACGGCGAGAGATTATCCGTATCCTTCAGGAATTCACGGCCCAAGTGCGCCCCGTCAGCCGCGACATTCTCAACTCGTATGAGTTTCTGGCCGAAATAGACTTTATCCGGGCAAAGGCCGGACTGGCGGAACAGACCGATGCGACAACGCCCTTTATCTCCGACCGCCCCGTCATCGACTGGACCATGGCCGTACACCCGTTGCTGCAACTGTCACTGGCACGGCACGACAAGCGGGTGATTCCACTGGACATCGAACTGACGCAGCAACGGCGCATCCTTATTATCTCCGGACCGAACGCCGGCGGAAAGTCCGTATGCCTCAAAACGGTAGGCCTACTGCAATACATGCTCCAGTGCGGACTTCCCGTCCCGTTAGGTGAAAATTCGCGCACGGGTATCTTCCGCCACCTGTTCATCGACATCGGCGATGAACAGAGCATCGAAGACGATTTAAGTACCTATTCCAGCCATCTGCTCAACATGAAGAACATGATGAAGCACTGCGACGGTACCAGCCTGTTGCTTATTGACGAGTTCGGCGGAGGCACGGAACCGCAGATAGGCGGAGCTATAGCCGAGGCTGTATTACGTCGCTTCAACCGCAAAAAGGCATTCGGCGTTATCACCACGCACTACCAGAACCTGAAACACTTTGCCGAGGACAACGAGGGCGTGGTCAACGGTGCCATGCTCTACGACAGACAACTGATGCAACCGCTTTTCCAGTTGCAGATAGGTAACCCCGGCAGTTCTTTTGCCGTGGAGATAGCCCGCAAGACGGGCATTCCGGAAGAGGTCATCGCCGACGCATCCGAACTGGTGGGCAAGGAATACATCAACGCCGACAAGTATCTGCAGGATATCGTACGGGACAAGCGGTACTGGGAAAGCAAGCGGCAAAGCATCCATCAACGCGAGAAACAGATGGAACAGACTATTGCACGATATGAGGCTGAAATAGAGGAACTGCACCGCAGTCGCAAGGAAATCATCCGCAAGGCCAAGGAAGAGGCGGAACAATTGTTGCAGGCTTCCAATGCAAAAATTGAAAACACGATACGGATCATACGGGAAGCACAGGCCGAAAAGGAGAAAACACGCAACGTGCGGCGCGAACTGGATGATTTCAAGGAGGCACTGGAACAGGTGGAACGCCAACATGAAGAGGATAAGATTGCCCGCAAGATGAAACAGCTCCAGGAACGGAAGAACCGGCAGGAGGAACGGCGCAACAAGAAAGCATCTGATGCTGGAAAAGCCCGGGAAGAAGAAAAACTGAAAGCCGAAGAAGAAATACGCCGGACACGACCGCTTGAAACAGGAGACACCGTACGCATACAGGGACAAAACACCGTGGGACGCATTGAGGAAATCGACCGCCAGACAGCCATCGTCACTTTCGGCCAGATGCGTACCAGCGTAAAGCTCAATCGCCTGGAACGCGCCGAAGCCCCAGCACGAAAAGAAAATGAAAGACAAGGTATCACGTATGTGAGCAAGCAGACGCAGGACGCCATATATGAGAAAAAACTCCACTTCCGTCAGGACATCGACGTACGGGGCATGCGGGGCGACGAGACCCTACACGCCGTCACGTATTTCATCGACGACGCCATTCTGCTGGGCATCTCCCGCGTACGTATCCTGCATGGTACAGGGTCAGGGATCCTGCGCACCCTCATCCGCCAGTATCTGGGCACCGTACCCGGTGTGAAAGATTATCACGACGAACATGTGCAGTTCGGCGGCGCAGGCATCACGGTGGTGGATCTGGCATAAAGGCTAACTTCTCCTTAATACGACACATGCAATCCGAATACATTGATTCAGATTGCATGTGTTTTAATATTCAGCCAGCCAGTCCGGGCTGGACGGAAAATGCAGTTTACTTACTGAAACGGAAACCGAGTTGCATGCCCTGATAGCTACCGGCCAGCGTGCCCACGGAATTCAGCACCGTGCTGCCGGCTGCAGCACCTACCGTGCCCAAAAAGTCAAGCAGTTTGTCGGCCTTGAAGGTCAGTTGCATCTGATTGCCTACAACTTTCATATTGGCCGTTACCGATTTGGATATAAGTCCCTTGGGAGTAAACGTAATCGTAGCGCCGTCCAGCTTATACGTTCCCGTAAAGGTGCGGTTCTTCAATGTCATGGCATACGTACCGTCCTCATTGAACGTGTATTTCACTTTGCCGGGAGTAAATCCGAGCTTAGTCAGATGTGTCTGCATCTTCTTTTCCACAGTCTGTGATACGATAGCCGAACCAGCCTGTTTCAGGAAATTGTCGGACTCGAATGCGACTGCCGGACTGCTGTAGTCCCACTTGCCGACCAACGCCTTGGTCGAAATCTTATCCGTACCTATCAGACTCCCCAACAGAGAGGCCACTACGTTCTGCTGACTGGAAGAATCGTCCGATTGGCTGCCAGCCACGCTTGTACCCACCTGTTTCAACAAACCTCCCAGTCCCTGGGCACTTCCCTGCCCTGCCGTCAGTAACACAACCAGCAACAGGACACTGCGCAATAATACTTTCTTCATAGAGTTACATTTTATAAATTCTTTACTTTTTCTTTCCACCTACTTCCTCCAGCATCAGGGATACGGCACGTTCCAGCTGACGGTCTACACCGGAAAGCACGTCCTCGGGCATTGCATATACCTCTACATCCGGTTCCAGCTGCTGGTTCTCCAGATATTCGCCCCGATTGTCCACCGAAGCCACCTGCGGTATGCCGAACACAAATTCATTGACATGTTCCCACCATACGGCCGTCATCGTGCCGGGCACGGGAGCGCCAACCAGTTTACCAAGCCCGAGTTCCTTGTACATCCACGGTGTACCGTGGGCGTTGGAATAATTGTCTTCGCAGATAAGCATGCACGAAGGCTTCACCCAACGGTCGAAAGGATCGTTGCCGATAAACTGGCCGCGGGGCTTATACTGTATAGTACGCTGTCCACTCAGCAGGACACAGATGTCACCGTGCAACCAGCCGCCTCCGTTGTGACGCGTGTCCACGATAACAGCATCCTTGTTGCGGTTCTCGTCGCTCAACAATTCTTTATACAACGTATGGAAACTTTCGCCGTTCATCGCCTTGATATGCACATAAGCCAGCCGTCCGCCGGAAAGCTTGTCCACCATTTTCCGGTTGCGGTCCACCCAACGTTTGTACAGATAAACAGATTCACTACCGGAAGAAACCGGTTTAATCGTCACATCGAATGTCTTGCCGTTCTTCTCCACCGTAAGTCGGGTATACCGTCCGGCCTTTCCGGCCAGCAACGGATAATAATCCTCGCCAGCCTTGATCTTCTGGCCGTCGATAGCCATGATGATACACCCCGGCTCCACTTCCGTCTTGCGCACGGCAAAAGGACTCCCCGGCATGATTTCCTTTATCTTCAAGCCGTCGCCTTTGTATTCGCGGTCATAGAAAAGTCCGAGCGAAGCCGTATTAAGAGCATAGCTGACACCTCCGTAGCGGCATCCCGTGTGAGATACATTCAACTCACCCAGCATCTCACTCGCCATCTCGGCAAAATCGTAGCTGTTGGTGATGTGCGGCAAATAACGGGAATAAGTCTTGTATATACCGTCCCAGTCCACACCGTTCATGTCCTTCACATACAGTTTGTCCTTCGTCTGTTTCCATATATGATTGAACAGATATTTGCGCACCTCGGCAGGTTTGTTGGTTTGAAACGTCTCAAAACCAATATCGCTCACATTCCCGTTTCCTATATCCATCTTCCGGATATGTCCGCCGCTGGCATAGTAGGCATACTTGACATCATTATCCACATTCAAAGATGCCCAGTCCATACTCCGGTTTTTCAGTTCATTACGGTAATCTTTCAGATGTTGGATCCACAAAGCTCCGTGCCCCTCGTGGGGAGCGATATAATAAAGTTTAGTGGCATCCTTGCTGAGGATGAAGTCACCCAGAGACGTAGAATAGGGAGTCAGGCGGATGGTACGTTCATCCAGATGTTCAAAGTCGAACGTCAATTGTTTTTCGTCCTTCTTTTCCTCCTGCTTTTTGTCTCCGTCGTCTTTCTTATCGGCTTTGTCGTCTTTCGACTTCTTCTTTTTCTTATCTTCCTGTTCCTTCTTCTTTGCCTCGGCCTTGTCCTTTTCTTCCTTCTCGAGTTTCTCTTTCTCCTCCAGCAGGACAAGGTCTTCCTTATTCATACAAAAACGATCGTAAGCATCGAGATCGAAGAACATGATGTAGACGTCACGCTCCGCTCCCCACGAACCGTGGGCCCGATAACCGGCCCGGTCGCTAGCAAAAAGCATGGCCTTACCGTCCAGCACCCAGCGGGGAGAGGATTCCGAATAACCACTGTTGGTCAGATTGTGGATTTCCCCCTTGCCGTCAGCTTTTACAAGAGCTATATCCTTGTTGTTCCATCCCCCTGTACCGATATACTCCGTCAGCAACCACTTGCCGTCCGGACTCCAGCAAAACGACTGATCGCCGTCGGTATAAGAATACTGGTACTTTCCATCCATTGCCGTACGCACCTTTTTCGACTTCAAATCAATGATACATAGCTCCGTACGGTTTTTCAGGAAAGCCACTTCACCGCCCTTGGGATTATACTTAGGCTGAAAAGCCGTATATTTCCCGTCCGTCAGCCGCTCTTCCTTAAGTTCTGTCGCATAGGTGAACTGCTTTTCTTTTTCATCTACAATCGTTGTCTGGTAAATCTGCCACACCCCGTCACGTTCCGAGGCATACACCAGTGAACGCCCGTCGGGTCCGAAGTCCACGGTACGCTCCAACTCCGGCGTATCGGTAATCTGTTTCGTCGTAGAATAATCAAGCGAAGTGACATATACATTGCCCCCCATGACAAAGGCTATTTCTTTCCCTTTGGGAGATACCGCCACCTGCTGCGCACCTGATGTCAGATAATTCTTCACGACTTCGCGTGTCATAGCGTCTTTCACAATCCGAATATTCACTTTAGCTGGCTTTCCGCCCGGCATCTGGGTATACAACTCCCCGTCCTGACAATAGGCAAGCAGACCGTTGTCCGCAACGGAAAGGAAACGTACGGGATTGTTCTTGAAATTCGTTATCTTTTTCTCCTCCGACTGCGTTCCGGCAAGCGAACGGAAATACACGTTCATCGTACCATCCTGCTCACTCAGATAATAAAATCCCTTACCGTCGGGCGCCCACACAGGATCACGGTCTTCCCCCTTGAATGTGGTCATCCGGGTGTACTGCTTGCCGTCATACATCCATACATCGCGTGAAATGCTCGAAGTCTGATGTTTACGCCAATAGTCCTCATAACCTTTCACATCATTATACAGGATACGGCCGTCATGCCCTACGCTCAGATCGGCCATAGGCAGGTCGGAAAAAACAGTCGGACGACTGCCCTCTTTTATATTCACGCTATACACCTGGAAAAAACTGCCGGAAGGAAACAGAATGTTTTCTGTCGACGGCGTACCGTAGGAACTATACAAAACATGTTCCGCATCGGCAAACGCCAACGGAACTTCCTTGCCCGAGTGAGTCGTCAGACGCCGGGGCGTCCCGCCCTCTACCGATGTCAGATACACATCCATACTCCCTTCACGGTCACTGGCAAAAGCTATATGTCTACCGTCCGGACTCCACACCGGCGCATAATCATACGAATTATTTGTGGTAAGCTGGCGGGCAGTCCCTCCGGACGAAGACACCAGATAAATATCTCCCTGATAACAGAACGCAATGTTTTTTCCATCCGGAGAAACAGCACTCCAACGAATCCATAACGGAGCATCAGCCGTAGCAGACGCTTCCCTCTGGAGGAACAACATCAAACAAATTAACGCAAACAATTTTGTTTTCATAATAAACGGGTTTATCAAATAATAGTTGCAAAGATAGAAATTATCACACTAAAAACCGAATAAAACAACAGAAATGAGAACCGACGCCCGTACAGAACAATACAGATAATCGTAAAATATAGATAGAAAGTTTATGCAGCGATACCTTTTTTTGCTACCTTTGCACAACGAGAAGTAAGCGAGTTGTCCCATGAAATTAATATTATTGACGCCCCCCGATTTTTTCGTTGAGGAAGATAAAATACTAACTTCTTTGTTTGAAGAAGGACTTGATTATCTGCACTTACGAAAACCGGACAGCGAACCGATTTATTCCGAAAGGCTGCTGACCCTGATTCCGGAGGAATACCACAAACAAATTGTTACCCACGATTTTTTTTACCTGAAAGAAGAATTTCGGCTGAAAGGCATCCATTTGAACCGGCGTAATCCTGATCTGCCCGCAAGCTACAAGGGACATGTCAGCCGTTCCTGCCATTCGATGGAAGAATTGGTACGGCATAAAAAAGACTGCAGCTACTTGTTTCTCAGTCCCATTTACGACAGCATATCCAAAAGCGAATACAGGGCCGTCTTTACCGCCGCCGAACTGGAACAGGCCGCCCGCAAAGGACAGATCGACAAAAAAGTGATGGCACTGGGAGGAGTCACAATAGAAAACATACCCCAGCTGAAAGACTACGGCTTCGGTGGAGTCGTTATTTTGGGTGACCTGTGGAACCGTTTCAACATCCACTCTACGCGAGATTACAAAGAAGTAATCAACCACTTCAGGAAACTACGAAAGGCAGTCGACTGAAAGAACCATACAATAAGCAAAACCTTATATTTAATGTCTTTATAAAAAAATGATGAGCGATTCTAATTCTTTCATGGTTTTTTCGGGAACCAAATCACGCTACCTGGCAGAGAAAATATGCGCCTGCTTGGGATGTCCGCTGGGCAATCTGGTCATAACCCACTTTGCCGACGGTGAATTTTCAGTCTCGTATGAAGAATCCATCCGCGGACGCGATGTATTCCTCGTACAATCGACATTTCCCAATTCGGACAACCTGATGGAGCTGCTTCTGATGATTGACGCAGCCAAACGGGCTTCGGCCAAAAGCATAAACGCTGTTGTCCCTTATTTCGGCTGGGCCCGTCAGGACCGTAAAGACAAGCCTCGTGTTTCCATCGGCGCCAAGCTGGTAGCAGACATGATGAGCGTGGCCGGTATCGACCGGCTTATAACAATGGATCTGCATGCCGATCAGGAACAGGGATTCTTCAATGTGCCCGTAGACCACTTGTACGCATCCAGCGTCCTATTGCCTTATATCCAGTCACTGAATCTGGAAAATCTGGTTATAGCCACTCCCGATGTGGGAGGTTCCAAGAGAGCCAACACCTATGCCAAGTTCCTAAATTGTCCGCTTGTCCTGTGCAACAAGACACGCAGCAAACCGAACGAAGTCGGCAGCATGCAGATTATCGGCGATGTGAAAAACGCCAATGTCATCCTCGTCGATGACATGGTAGACACGGCCGGAACCATTACCAAGGCCGCTAACCTAATGAAAGAGAAGGGCGCTGTTTCCGTACGTGCCATAGCCTCGCACTGCGTTATGTCCGGCCCGGCTTCCGAACGAATACAGGACAGTGCACTGGAAGAAATGGTCTTTACCGATAGTATCCCCTATTCAAACCGTTGTGCCAAAGTGAAGCAACTGAGCATAGCAGAACTGATTGCGGAAACTATCCGACGCGTAGAAAGCAACGAATCCATCAGTTCGCAATACCTTATTTAATATCCCGAACCAACAAAGACTGTTGTCTGGCATGACTTGTCGAGACAACAGTCTTTCATAACTTATCTTATTCATTTTTATCACATGAAAAAAATCTCATTATTTCTGGCATGCGCAACCCTTTTTGCTTCCTGCCAAAAGAACAGCTATAAGCTGCAAGGTGAAATCGAAGGAGCCCAGAACGGCGACTCCATCATCATTGCCAAGTTTGAAAATGGGCAGTTCGTTCCGTCAGACACGGTCCGTTTGGAAGGCAACAAGTTCAAAATGGAGGGCACGGCAGACAGCACGCTCTTCTGTGCTTACATGTACAGCAACGACAAACAGCAACATCAAGGATTCTTTTTCATCGAACCGGGTACCATTCAGATAAAAGTCACTGAAACGGAACATGTAGGCGGCACGAAGAACAATGACATCTATCAAAAATATTCGGATGAAATTGCTCCTCTCGCCAAAGAAATGAGAAGCCTGTACGAATCGGATGGCACGGGAGCCAAAATCGAAGAGGTGAACAAGCAGATCACCGACATAGCCCGCCGCACTATCACCGAAAATGCCGACAACGCAGTCGGTTTTGTCGTGTTCCTTATCCACTACAGCGACATGACGCCGGGAGAATGTCTGCAATTTATTGAAAGCATGCCAGATTCCTATAGAAATCAGCCCATAGTCGTGTCTATCGAAGCAGAGCAGAAAGCCCAGTTGGTTACCGAAGCCGGAAATAAAATCATTGACTTTACCGTCACTGACATAAACGGGAACGAACTGACTCTTTCACAAGTGGTAAAAGAAAATAAACTTACGCTGATAGACTGCTGGGCCAGCTGGTGCGGCCCCTGCATGGCCGAAATGCCCAACGTTGTGGAAGTATACAAAGAATTCCATGACAAAGGTCTTGAAATCATCGGTATATCTTTCGACCAGAATGAAAACAGCTGGAAGGATGCCATCCAGCGGATGGGCATGACCTGGCCTCAGACTTCGGAACTGAACGGTTGGGAGAATACAGTGAAAAAATTGTATGCCATCAACAGTATTCCTTTCACATTGCTGATCGACCAGAACGGTGTCATCATTGCCAAGAAGTTAAGAGGAGAGGAACTGACTAAAATGATAGCAGAGAAACTGGCAGAATAAATACTCCTCTACTTCATCAAATCCAGAAAAAGGCAGGTTTCACAACAGACCTGCCTTTTTTAAAACAAGCCGCTTCATATTTCGTGAGAAGACCAAGCCTGACAAGAACTCAGTAGAAAATCAGTGGGAATAAATTTTCAAGGTTCAAAATTTCCGTGGAATGATTGCTTAAGTTTGTTTCTTCAAACAATGCTTTTTAAGGTGTTAACGAAGTACTAATTGAAGGTCTAAAAAAGGATGTCGCAGTCCTACTGAAAACGAATGGACAAGAGTACTCTCCAGTATGCTGATATGTTAAATGTTCATTTTCTTTCAATCTCTTCCGGAATTCCGGAAATACATTTCAATCCATCTGCAATTTATTATTGTCACACCCCGAGAAACATGAATCTTGACAGAAATAAAACGAAAAGGAACGGGTTGGTAACAAAGACCAGAAAACGAGCTAAAAAAGGGGTGCCTGGAAAAATAAAACTCTCTAGTTGGAAAAATGAAATTACCCAGTTGGAAAGATAAAAACGTTCAATTGGAGGCTTTTGGGAACATTCTATGAAATGCCCATTTTCTTTGATTTTAAAAATATGTACACAATACACTACACATAGAGAAACAGAGAAGAACAGATACATTATGCCAGGTAACAATATCATCTGTATAATGCAATCTGATTGTAATGAATATTCAATGCTTCGGCAGTTGTCTTTCCCGAATAGGCAGACTGTATTTACGTAATTCACCATTCTACAAAAAGATAGAGAAGATGCGGCGTAACCTTCCGTTACGACACAGCCTCTCATCATATTATTGCATCAGACAAAAATGACTACTATCACCCCCTGCGTGCCGCGGCAATATAAGCCAACGACTTGCGACACATATCCGTCACATACGCCCAATCGCCGGCCTCGACCTTGTCCTTCGGGAAAAGTTTCGACCCCATACCCACACAATAGACGCCAGACTTGATCCACGCGGTGAGATTCTCCTCCGTAGGAGCCACGCCACCCGTCACCATAAGCTTTGTCCACGGACAGGGAGCCATCATGCCCTTCACAAAGGCCGGACCGTAGACATCGCCGGGAAAGAGTTTACAGAGATCGCATCCCAGTTCCTGCGCCCGTCCGACCTCGGACACCGTACCGCAACCGGGACAATAAGGTACCAGACGACGGTTGCAAACGGGCACAATGTCCGGATTGAACAACGGACCTACCACAAAGCAGGTACCCAGCTGTATATAGAGTGCCGCGGTCGGTGCATCCACCACGGAACCGATTCCCAGCGCCAGTTCCGGACATTCCTTTGCTGCAAACTTCACACATTCGGCAAACACTTCCTGTGCGAAATCCCCGCGGTTCGTAAATTCAAACGCCCGCACGCCACCGTCATAACAGGCCTTTATCACCCGTTTAGCTGTCTCGGCATCCTTGTGGTAAAACACGGGCACCATACCCGTCTCACCGATCTTCTGCAATACTGCAATCTTATCGAATCTTGCCATATATCGTAGTTTTTTCAATTATAATCCGAAGTACTTATCTCTGTACGCGTCCGTTTGCCGAACCTCCGGCCAGCGCGGCCACCTCATCGGCAGACACCATATTGAAATCCCCCGGAACGGTGTGTTTCAGAGCCGATGCGGCTACGGCAAACTCCAACGCCTCGCCCTGTGTCTTCATCGTAAGCAGCCCATGGATGATGCCACCGGAGAACGAGTCACCACCTCCCACACGGTCTATGATAGGATTGATGTCGTAACGTTTGGATACATAGAACTCCGCTCCGTTGTATATCATGGCCTTCCAGCCGTTGTGCGTAGCAGAGAATGACTCGCGCAAAGTGGATATGACATACTTGAAACCAAACGTGTCCATCATCCCCTTGAATATGCCTTTATATCCTTCGGCATCCGTGTTTCCGCCCTCGACATTGGCGTCCGGCTTGAATCCGAGGCAAAGTTCGGCATCCTCTTCGTTGCCGATACACACGTCCACGAACTGCATGAGCGGACGCATCACCCGCTGTGCCTGTTCGGGAGTCCACAGTTTCTTGCGGAAGTTCAAGTCGCAGGATACCGTGACACCATGCTTTTTCGCCGCCACGCAAGCCTGTCTCAGACACTCCGCGCTCTGTTCTGACAAGGCAGGGGTAATACCGCTCCAGTGGAACCAGTCGGCTCCTTCCATGATGGTGTCAAAATCAAAATCCCCAGGGTTCGCTTCCGCTATGGAAGAACCGGCACGGTCGTATATGACTTTCGAAGGCCGCATGGACGCTCCCGTCTCCAGATAATAAATTCCCACGCGGTTTCCTCCACGAGCCACATAATCCGTCTGCACCCCATAGCGCCGCAAAGCGTTCACCGCCGCCTGGCCTATCTCATGCACCGGCAACTTGGACACAAAATATGCCTCATGTCCGTAATTGGCCGCACTGACGGCCACATTGGCCTCTCCCCCTCCATAATTGATATCGAATGTATCGGTCTGTACAAACCGCGTTTGTCCGGGCGTAGACAAACGGAGCATAATCTCGCCCATAGTGACAATCTTGCCCATAGCTAAGAATTAAGATTTATAAGTTATTTATCGGTTTATTTAATGTGTTGTCTGCCGCATACGTTCTCAACGCACGCAAAAGCACAACAAATTTAGATATTTTTTTGATATATTCCCCTCTCACCTGCAAAAAACTTCATTTTTCATCGGATTTTAGGCAAAAGATAAAGGATAAATGCAACAAAATTCTTATCTTCGTATTTACATAAACATAAGCAAACACGACCATGGTAGAAGTGAACCCATCTGAAAAAATACGCATAAAAGACATCGCGGAACAGGCCGGAGTCTCGGTCGGGACCGTCGACCGGGTGCTACACGGCCGCCCCAATGTATCCAAAAAAGCCCGAATAAAGGTAGAGGGCGTCCTGAAACAAATCGATTACCAACCCAATATGTATGCCAGTGCATTGGCTTCCAACAAGAAATACTGTTTTCACTGTATATTGCCGGAACATGATCGGGATGCCTATTGGTCGCAAGTGGAAGACGGATTGAAAGACGCCATCATCAAATATAATGATTTCCACCTGACATTGTATATCACCTACTATAACCAGTTCCGATCCGAATCTTTCGCAAAAGCATCGCAAAAAGTCCTGCAGGAAAAACCGGACGGCATCATCATCGTCCCACAGGACCACAATGTGACCGAGACATTCTGTACCAAACTGATCAAGCAGGAAATACCATTCATTTTCTTAGATTCCAATATTCCGGATATAAATGCCCTGACTTTCTACGGACAGGACCCGTTGAAAAGCGGACGTTTTGCGGCCCGGATCCTGATGCTGGCATCGCAGTACTGCAAGGATATCGTGCTGATAAAGTTCATGAAAAACAACCGTATCGCTTCCAAGCAACAGGAATTCCGCGAGATAGGATTCCGCCACTACATACAGGAACATCTTCCCGATTGCCAGATTAAGGAACTCATCATACAGTTGGACGGCAACCGCAGCTACAACGAACAGCTGGAACGGTTTTTCATTGATCATCCTCACATCAAAAACGGTATTACGTTCAGTTCGCTGGCATACATTCCGGCAGAGTACCTGCTACGCAAGAACCGGCACGATTTTTCGCTGGTGGGATATGACATGATAGAGCGGAACGTAGAATGTCTGCAAAAAGGTTCCATATCTTTCCTGATTGCCCAGCATCCGTGGAGGCAAGGCTATGACTGCGTGAAAACCATGTTTAACCATATTGTGCTGAAACAGGAGACTCCGCGCGATCATTATATGCCGATAGAACTGCTTTCGGCAGAGAATTATATCTATTATAGTAAATAGGAAAGAAATATTCAGTATGCACCGGCAGGAACATGATAACACTAAAGGCAAATGGGCTTTAAGTCCGCTACTGGTCTTTCTGCTTCTGTATCTGACCACCAGTCTTGCCGCCGGTGACTTCTACCGCGTCCCCATCACGGTGGCTTTTCTTGTCACCTGCATGTATGCCGTTCTTTCCACTCCCCGCCTGGCCTTGGACGAAAGACTGAAGATTTTCTCACGGGGAGCAGGTCATCCCAGTCTGATATTCATGCTGTGGATATTCCTTCTGGCCGGCGCTTTTGCCGCATCAGCCAAACAAATGGGATCTATAGATGCTACAGTCAACCTGTCGTTATGGCTTCTGCCCGACAATCTGCTGATGGCCGGTCTGTTCCTGTCTGCCTGTTTCATATCTCTGTCGATAGGCACATCGGTCGGCACAATCGTGGCATTGACTCCCATTGCCGCCGGTATCGCATCCAAAACCGAATGCAGTCTGCCTGTCATGGTGGCCATTGTGGTGGGAGGCGCCTATTTCGGCGACAACCTCTCTTTTATCTCGGATACGACCATCATTGCCACCCGCAGTCAGGATTGCGAACTGAAAGACAAATTCAAAGTCAATATCCTCATCGTATTGCCGGCCGCCCTCACCACGCTGATACTGTATGTCATCATGGGAGCCCACCTGCAATCTCCCCGCGAACTGTCCCCCGTGGACTGGATGAAAGTCACACCTTATTTAATTGTATTATTAGCCGCAGCAAAAGGTATCAACGTATTGCTCGTACTGACAACCGGCATTCTGCTTACCGGCGTTATCGGCATGGCAGACGATTCCTATTCCCTCTACGGATGGTTTCATTCCATGGGACAAGGCATAACCGGTATGGGAGAACTCATCATCATAACATTGCTGGCGGGAGGTCTCATGGAACTTATCAAGCACAATGGAGGTATCGAATATATCATCAGCCGTCTCACGCGGAAAGTAACCTCCAAGCGGGGAGCCGAACTGAGCATCGCCGCGCTGGTTTGCCTCACAGACTTGTGTACGGCAAACAATACGGTGGCAATCATCACCGTAGGTCCCATTGCAAAAGAAATCTCCGAACGATACGGAGTCGACAAACGAAAAAGCGCCAGCATTCTGGATACATTCTCGTGTATGACCCAAGGACTGATACCGTATGGAGCCCAGATGCTGATGGCTGCCGGATTGGCTTCCATCAACCCCGTCAACATAATCCCATACCTGTACTATCCAATGATTATGGGCTTATGCGCATTGCTGAGCATCCTGTTGCGTTACCCCGCACGATATTCATAAGTAATCTCATCATAACTAAAAAAATATTATGACACAAAAGAATTTCTTCATAACCTGGATGATCGGAGGAGCCATTTGCCTATGCTGCGCATGCGGACAGGACAACAGCCGGAATCTGGATACACGCAAAGTGCAATGGAAAAATAACAAACAGCTGACGGCAGACAAAAAAAGCCCTGTGTGCGAGATTGACATCATGATCGAAAAAGCTGTATCTCCTGAGGACATAGCCCAAAAAGTAAACGATCAGCTTGTCTCGCAGATATTCGGATATGACAGTCTGGATGTGGAAGTTGCCATCGACTCGTTCGCTAACGAACAAAACAGATTGTACAGCCAGGAATGTACCGGCTATGCGGCCCGCCCCGACACGGACAAAGAATGGTATCAACACCGTCATTATATACATGCGGAAGAAAAAAGCAACTATCCGAATATCGTCACATACGAGACACTCATCGAAAACAAGAAAGGGACAGGCCGCAAATCTTCTCTCCGTACCTTCCTGAACTTTGATGCCCGCAATGGCAAGAGAATCAATGTTGCCGATATGTTCAAACCCGGTTATGAACATGTTATCGAACCGTTGCTGATGCGTGAACTGCTGAAAAAGTTCAACTGCGTATCATTGACTCAGTTAAAAACCAAAGACATACTCTGCAACAGCCGGTTATATGTACCGGACAACTTCCGTCCCGGCAAGAACGAAATAAAATTCCTGTTCAACGAATCTGAAATCGCTCCTTACAAGACAGGTGAAATTACTCTGTCCGTTCCACGCTCGCTGCTTGAGCAAGTCATAAAATTCAAATAAACCATGGATATTCTTCTTAAATATTTTCCTAACCTGACCGATCGGCAACAAGAGCAATTCGCTGCATTGGATGCGCTTTATCACGAATGGAACGCCAAAATCAACGTCATTTCACGCAAGGATATCGATAATCTGTATGAGCACCATGTTCTCCATTCGCTGGGCATCGCCCAAGTAATACGTTTCAAGGCTGGCACGCGGATTATGGATTTGGGAACTGGAGGAGGATTTCCCGGTATCCCCCTTTCTATTCTTTTCCCTGACACCCAATTCCATTTGGTAGACAGTATCGGCAAAAAGATTAAAGTCTGTACGGAAATTGCTTCCGCACTTGAATTGGCAAACGTCACGACACGACATTGTAGGGCTGAAGAAGAGAAAGGTAAGTTCGACTTCGTGGTAAGCCGGGCAGTTATGCCTTTGACCGACTTGCTGAAAATTGTGCGCAAAAACATAGCTAAAGAACAAAAAAACGCTTTACCCAACGGGCTTATTTGTCTGAAAGGCGGCGAATTGGGAAAAGAAATCATTCCCGTAAAAAGTCATACTTTGATTACCAATCTGAGCGACTATTACGAAGAAGAATTTTTCGATACCAAGAAAGTCATATACGTTTCTATCTGAATAAATTGAGAGGAGAACAAACATGCTTACTATCAAGACACTTGTAATGAACATGATTTGCGAGAATTGTTACATCGTTAATGATGAAAGCCACGAAGCTGTTATCATCGACTGTGGCGCATATTCTCCCCAAGACAAACAACTGGTGACCACTTATATCGAAAGGGCCCAATTGCAAGTAAAACATCACTTGTGCACCCATACACATTTCGACCACACATTCGGCTGCAGTTTCATTGCACAGGAATATGGAATCGCACCAGAGTTTCACTCCGCAGACGCTCCCCTGTATCACACGATGAAAGAACAGACAATAAACTTTTTGGGCATTCCGTACGAAGATGATATGCCCTGCGCCATTCGCCTGCTGGAAAACGGTGAAGAAATTAGTTTCGGAACACACCGCCTGAAAGTCATACATACTCCGGGACATACACCCGGTGGAGTTTCTTTCTATTGTGAAGAAGAAAAAATACTGTTTTCCGGAGATTCATTGTTCCACCTCAGCATCGGCCGCACAGATTTGCCCGGAGGAAATCATAACGCGCTTATCAAAAGCCTGACTGAAAAGATACTCACATTACCCTCTGATACGAAAGTTTATCCCGGACATGGGGAACCTACAACCATAGATACAGAACGAAACTGTAATCCATATCTGACATAGGGACATGCAATCAGGCATTAAACGCTCCCCGAATCAAAATATAGACAAAACTTAAATACATTCCGGACATAATCAGATAAAGATCTGCCACCAGGTAGCCGGTAGAGGTAAACTTGGAGGAAACAGGCGTACGGTTGAGCAGCCAGCGCCTTTTGAAAAATACATATAAATAATAAACAACCATTCCTATCAAGATTCCTGAGACGGCTCCACACAATATGTCACCGGGATAATGAACACCCAGATAAATACGTGAATAGCAGCAAAGAAGAGCCCACAACAAAAGAGTCAAAGACATGGCCTTCCGGCGAAACAACAGAGACAGAAACACACAGACAGAGAATGTATTGGCAGCATGACTGGAGATAAAACCATAACGCCCTCCCCGGTAGTTGTTCACAACATCCACTAAGTACATCAGCTCCGGGTCCTGAGTGGGACGAAAACGCTGAAAATACGGTTTACAAACAGTCGAAGCAAACTGGTCAGCCAAGGTAATAACTAAAGCTATCAGCAACACTATCATCAGGACTTCACGCAAAGTGTTATTCTTCAGCAATACATACAACAAAAGAACTGCTACCGGAACCCACGTCCACGTTGACGTGGCCGCCAACATAACTCCGTCCCAGAAAAGAGAATCGCTACCGTTCAGTGCCAGCAAACACTGCCGGTCCCACTCTATCAGTGCCTGCCAGTCCATACCTTTTATACCCGTTCTATGTCCGAAGAAAGCACCCAGCCGATTTTCCCGTCCGCCAGTTTCACTTCCCTCCATTCCGCCATTGAATCATCCGTAATCTCCACCCGCGTTCCTTCATGCAGAATAAATAGATCTGTTCCGGACTGAGTCGGCGTACTGCGCACCACTACAGAGGGTTGCATGACAACAGCTATCGTGCGTTCGGTCAGTCGTTTTTTCTGACGATGGGCAAACACATTGCACAGAATCACCAGAGGCAAACATACAACAGCCGTATAAAAGAATATCTTTTTCCATACGACACGATTCATCAAGAAATAGAATAACAATGCCCCGAGCATACATACAAATAATATAATAGCCGTATATGCCCACCCGTCAATACTCATCCAGTCTGTCATCTGGTTAAACCACGTAATAAAAAACATTTCCGTATGGGGTATAATCTTATCCACCGTCTTATTGCGTGCCATAGCCAAATTAAACCGAATATTTGCATCTCCCGGATCAAGTAAAGCCGCACGTTCATAATTAAGGATAGCCTTGGCAATCCGGTCGGTCTTATAATAGCAGTTACCTATGTTATAATATATATCCGCACTCTCTCCCTGCTCCAACAATCCAGTATATATGTCAATCGCCTTTTCATATTCCTCGTGTACAAAAGCACTATCAGCTTCTGATTTGATTTGAGCGGATATCCTGACAGACATCACGCCCATCATACAAAATAACAAAAGAAGTTTTCTCATTTCCCTTTCCTCCTATATTATTTGATGCTATTTTCCATTCTGTTAATCACATCGCTTGCCCTTGCATAAAGCCTATCCATTGTCTCGCCGGCATCTCCCGGTGCAAAACGGGCAAATTCACAATCATCCAACGCTGCAAGAAAGTCTGTAACCAATTTTTCATCCACACCTCTGTCCTGTAATTTGCCTTGCACATTATCCTTGTTAAGCTCCGCAACCGGCAATGTCAGTTTGTCCCCGACATATCCCCACAACGCTTTCATAATCTCATCGTAAAAAGCTTCCTGATTATTACCGTGCAACAAAGATTTTGCATGCTTCAAACGTTTCACGGCCACCTTGTTAGCCTTCTTCCCACGCACTCTGGCCACATTTGCATTCTCTATGGCCCGTTTACGGAAGATAAACAAAGTCAACCCAAAAACAAACAGAGCCAACAAGTAACTTCCCCAATAATACACGGTAGAGAAGAAGAACATACCGCGCGGACGGAATGTCCCCTCCCCAGTTTTAATGTAACGGATATCGGAACCCAGCAATTTCAAATCTTCCTTGGTCATATAATCCGCCTGACTTGCCATACCCGACACGCCCTTTTCTACCTCTATAGTATAAGAGGAAGTCGATACAGTCTTGTATGTACCGCTTGTCGGCTCAAAATAACAGAAATCCACCGCAGGTATTTCATACTTTCCGGCATGACGTGGCACAGAAAGATATTCGAATGTTTTTTTACCGGCCACTCCATTCTTACTCACTTTGAAATCATCCGTAACCTTGGGATCATATACTTCAAAATCCTTCGGAAATGCAATTTCCGGAGTCTTTATCAACTTCATGTTTCCCTTACCGGATACAGTCAGTTTCATGGTAACAGCCTCGTTTGCCTTCAGTTTATCCGGAGACAAAGAACCGGTAACGGTAAAATCTCCCACAGCCCCGGAGAAATTAGCCGGACGTTCTGGCAATGCATCCACCTGCAAGGTAATGGCCGGGGCCATGATAGTCTTATTTACCTCTATTATCGAACGTCCTCCCATAAAGAATGCATCAAAAGGATCCATAGTTCTATCCTGTTGCCGCACAACGGCCTCATACTTAATGGCCGGTATTGTAAGCTTTCCCGTACGCTGAGGGAAAAGCACATATTGCCTCCACACCGCCGTCTGATAGTTGGAACCGTTGTAATGCTCCATTGTCAACGTCTTCTCATTCGGCAACGGAACCTCCTGCACATGGAACCCTTCCATATCATTCGGAGCCTCTACCAGACTGGCCAGATTCACTTTCGAATATACTTTATAGGTAAGCACGACCGCTTCTTGTTCATACAAACGTTTTTTATTGGCGGTCACTGTTATAAACAAATCCTTGCCACTGATATTCTCTCCAGCAGACTGCGTCCGGGGAGCTTGAGTATTACTTTGTTGACGATTTCCCGGCCTGTTTGCGTTTCTGTCGGGCGGTAATACTTTTATAGTAACGGCATTGGAAGAGTATTTTGTCCCGCCAATGGTGAAAGCCGCAGGTTTTATGGTAAAAGCCCCCTCTTTCTTGGCACTGAGAATATATGTCATTGTCAGCGTCATGTTTCTGGTAGTATTTCCATTGATAATCTGGATACTACTGCTGGTAGAACGACTCGGCCCCATCAACACATCGAAATCAGACATGTCCGGTGCATGAAAATCGGTAGCATCATGCGAATTTATGGTAACCTTAAAATGGAAGTCTTCCCCTACAACCACTGCATTCGGAGCCGAAGCAGTTACTTTCACATCTGCCCAGGCACAAACACATGCCATGAAACAAAACAATATAAATACAGTCCTTTTTATCATATCCGTCAACATGCATTCTTTCATTTATGTACTATCCTATAATCCCCGTCACACATCAGGACAAGCGTGTCACCATTGTTTTTCCAGCCAACGCTTCTGCGCACTTTTCTGCTGTTTGTTCATGCGGTCCTGAACATCTTTCTCATCCTGCATCGCGGCTTTCAGCAACTGCTCTGCATTTTCTTTCGACATATTATTTTGAGATTCATTCTCCTGAGCCGGCTTTTCATCTTGTTTCTGATCCTGTGAAGAATCACTTTCCGACTGATTTTCCTTCTCCGAGTCTTTCTTCTCTTCGTTGGTCTTATCCTGTCCCTCGTTCTGCTGATCCTGATTCTGCTGGTCCTGCTGAGGGTTATTTTTCAACATATACTGACAAAGAGCCAAATTGTAACGGGTTCCATCATCTTCCGGATTATTACGCAACGCTTCCTTATAGGCTTCGATGGCCTCCGCATATTTCTCGGAAGCCTGTAGAATAACTCCTACATTATGAAAAGCTTTTGCTTTCCTTGACGGTGTATCCAATCCTTTGGCTGCCATTTCCATCTCTTTCAGTCCTTCCTCCAGCTTGTTCTCACGCATAAGACTAGCTGCCAGATTATAACGTGCAAGAGCGAAAGCCGGCGACTGTTCGATTGCTTTCCTATAATCAACTTCAGCTTTTGTATAAAGACTATCTTTATATAATCGATTCCCGTGACGCACAAGCTGACGCGCTTCACGTTGCGCCCATACGGGCACAACCATCAGTAACAGGAGGGCAATCAATCCGTATTTATAATGTACAAATATCATTCCTTTACTTATTAAAAAGTTTAAACCGCTTGAAAAACGGATTTTTACGTTCCCAAATACAAACTTCAATCATCAACAGAAGCAATGCGAGCAACGCCACAGCCTGAAACTGCTCATCATATTCAGAAAACACCGTCGTCTCTATATCCTGCTTGGCCAGTTTATCAACATACTTCGCTAATGCAGACTGAGCCGAAGAGCTATTGTCGACATAGATATATGCACCCTGTCCGGCCTGAGCCACTTCGCGGCACATCTGTTCGTTCAGTTTCGTAATAACAGTATTTCCTTCATTGTCCATAAGGTACTTACCCACCCCCTGCATAGGAATGGGCGCACCGGAAGGGGAACCAATACCAAGCACATACACTTTGATTCCCTTCGCTGCAGCTGCCGTGGCGGCTTCCACTGCTCCCCCTTCATGATCTTCACCATCCGTAATGATAAAAATAGCCTTACTGGTATTTTTGTTGGGGGTGAAACAATTTCCTGCCAGTTCTATAGCACGACGCAAATCGGTACCTTGCATAGCTACCATACCCGGTTGCATGTTGTCTAAAAATATTTTAGCAGAAACATAATCGCTTGTTATCGGCAACTGAATAAATGCATCACCGGCAAAAACTATCAATCCAACCTTGTCATCCTGCATTCCGTCTACCATATTACTAAACAACATTTTCGCCTTGTCCAACCGGCTGGGCTTGACATCTTCCGCCATCATGGAATTAGAAACATCCACCGCTATCACAGCTTCTATACCCTGACGGGTACGGGTATCTATTTTCGTCCCGAATTGAGGACGGGCCAACATCAGTATAGTCAAAGCAAAACCAATTATTGTAAGCCATATCTTCAATTCCCGACGCCAATGAGAAGCGTCCGGCATTAACTCTTTCAAAAGTTCCGGGTCTCCATAAATACGCAAACGTTTGTACCTCTTGTAGTTCGTAAAATAGTGCATCGCCACTAACAGAGGAATCAGTGCCAAGGCGTATAAATATAAAGGTTCTTCAAATCTAAACATACTTCAGCACATTATGGTATTCTTTTCAGTACAGATATTCTCAGCAATAACTCTAACAACAGGCAGATTGCCGCGATAAGCGCCAAGGGCTGATATGCCTCATAGCGTTTACTGTACTTCTTTACATTCATTTTCGTTTTCTCAAGCTTATCTATTTTCTGATAAACTTCTTTCAATTTTTCATTATCTGTCGCCCGATAGAATGCGCCTTCCGTCACATCTGCAATCTTAGCTAAAGTCTTCGTATCTATTTCTACCGGCAGATTCACATATTGCACACCTCCGGCCACAGGATAAGGATAAGGAGCCAGACCGTTTGTACCCACTCCGATTGTATATACCCGAATACCAAAAGTTTTTGCAATATCTGCCGCAGTCAGAGGCGAAATATCACCGGAGTTGTTCGTTCCATCGGTCAACAATATTATCACTTTACTTTTTGCCTTACTTTCCTTCAGACGGGAAACTGCGTTGGCAATACCCATTCCCACTGCCGTACCGTCTGATATCAAACCCCTCTGCGCAATATCGCATTTCACATCCCGAAATAAATTCAGCAACACTGCGTGATCGGTTGTCATAGGACACTGGGTATAAGCCTCTCCTGCAAAAATCGTTAGACCGATGTTATCGTTCGGCCGACCTTTAATAAACTCGGAAGCAACCGATTTGGCAGCCTCCAAACGATTAGGCTTCAGATCCTCCGCCAACATACTCGTAGAAACATCCACCACCAACATGATATCTATTCCTTCTATCTCGGTATCTTTCCAATTATTGGATGTTTGAGGACGAGCCAGCACCAAAACAATCATAACAAAAGATAGAACGCGAAGAACAAAAGGAAGATGTATTAATCTGGCACGAAAACTTTTCGGCGTATACTGATATACCAATGCTGAGGACACACGGATTGACGGCTCGGATTCCTTGTGCCTGAACAGATACCACAAAAAATATGGTACCAACAATAGCAATAACAACAAGTATTCTATATGTGCAAATGTCATATCAAACAAATCTCCCTTATCTAATATAATTGTACCAACAACCACATCGTATATGCAAATAATCCGACAGCCCCCAACGAACCTATTGTTATCATTATCTGCATAACCAACAATACTTTCCGACTTCTTTTCTGCTCTACAGTTACCTTCTGAGGTCTCGGACGTTCATCGACCTCTTCCTCAAGCTTAGTCTTGTCTATAAATTGTATGGCGTTCAAAAGATTACGGTCATTCTCATTAATCAATGTATTATACTTGGCAAACTTCACCAAATCAGCCGTATGCAGCAATTCTTGCAACTCGTCCAGAGCCTGTCTGTCAAGGTTCTGCAATAAACGTTCTATAATCTCCCCGGAAGTCATTTCCATGGCATTAAAACCGTAACGGCTCTCTATATACACCCTAAGCGTATCTGTCAATTCCGTATAATATGCTTTCGAATCTTCCTGAGCCCATTTTTTCTCCGCCTTAATGCGATCTATTTCCTTCAATGCTTTCTGATGTGGCGGCACAACCGGAGCCAGTTTGATAATCTTGATAATCGGTTTGTTATCCCGATATCGAATATAAAGATAAGTCGTCACCATTACCAACAGCAACAACACAAGAGAGCAGCAAAACACTTCCCTCCAGTCATCCCATTCGTATGACAACCCCATCGTTTCATACGGAGGAGCATAACGGTCTATATGAATCGTATCAACTTCAGGCGACAGCACCTTCAGGGCCAGACTCTTGGATTCATACTCCTTGCCATTGACCTCAACGACAAAAGGAGGCAGATAATAAAATGCCGAATCAAAAGACGTTATCGTGTAACGGCCTGATATCTGCATACGTTTGCCTTCATTCAGATACTGAGTATCGGGTACAGCAACATCCATTACCTCAACTCCCGGTATAAGTTCTTTTCTGGGAGAATAAGCCGGAAATCGTACGGACGAAGCCGCGTCACAACTTACATCCAACCGGATATGCGCTTGCTCTCCGATATAAAATTCCAATGAATCAATCTTCACATCCACTGTCACCTGAGCCACCGTTTTCTCCATATACGGGAAAGAAAGCAGCAACACAAACAAGATCCATCGGAAAGAAGACATATATATTATTCTCATACACTCTAATTTAGTTAATTCCGTTGGGCAAACAAAGCCATCAAAGCCGACACATAATCCTGATCTGTGCGCACTGATACATAATCCACCTTACTTTGTGTAAACAACTTCATCAAAGCCGTCTGATGACTCGTCCACCAGGCACGATGCGCTTTACGCAACTTACCACTGGACGTATCAATATAATGTTCCAACCCACTTTCAGCATCCACAACTTTCATAAGGCCAACGTCTGGCAACTCGGCCAAACGCCGGTCATATACCTGTATCGCCACAATATCATGCTTGCGATTCGCAACAGTCAACGAGGTGCTGAAATCCGTATTATCAATAAAGTCACTCAAAAGAAAAGCTGTACATCTCCTCTTGATGACTTGCATAAGATATTCCACCGCCTGTTTTACCTCTGTCCGCTGACTGACAGGGCGAAAATCCAGCAATTCCCGTATTATATACAGGATATGCTTCCGCCCTTTCTTGGGGGGAATAAACTTTTCAATCCTGTCTGAGAAGAATATAACACCAATCTTATCATTATTCTGAATCGCGGAAAACGCCAGTGTGGCTGCAATCTCAGCTACCATTTCACGTTTCATCTGCTTCACCGTTCCATAGTCTAGACTTCCGGATACATCCACCAAAAGCATCACCGTCAGTTCCCGTTCTTCTTCAAACACCTTGATATATGGCTTGTTGAAACGGGCCGTAACGTTCCAGTCTATATCACGTATATCATCACCATACTGATATTCACGTACTTCTGAAAAAGCCATACCGCGCCCCTTGAATGCGGAATGGTATTCTCCAGCAAAGATATTATTAGACAAACCGCGTGTCTTTATCTCGATTTGCCGGACTCGTTTCAGAATTTCGCTGGTCTCCATAACTGAATTTAAGGAACTTCTACTTTATTCAATATCTTACTTACTATTTCATCGCTGGATACATCGGATGCCTCCGCCTCGTATGTCAAACCGATACGATGGCGCAACACATCATGGGCAACAGCACGCACATCCTCCGGTATCACATAACCGCGCCGTTTGATGAAAGCATATGCACGGGCCGCCAATGCCAAATTAATAGAAGCACGCGGCGAACCACCGAACTCTATGTAATTCTTAATATCATCCAGTCCGTACTTCTCCGGAAAACGGGTAGCAAATACAATATCGACAATATATTGCTCTATCTTTTCATCGACATACACCTGACGGACGACATCGCGGGCCTCCAGAATATCCCGTGTGGACAAGAGCGGTCTGACCTCGGTCCTGTCCCCCTTTATATTCTGACGGATAATACGCTTCTCTTCCTCCGGCTTCGGATAATCAATGATAACCTTCAGCATGAAACGGTCAACTTGTGCCTCCGGCAGAGGATATGTGCCTTCTTGCTCAATCGGATTCTGAGTCGCCATTACCAGAAACGGACGAGGCAAAACGAACGTTTCCTTACCTATGGTAACCTGACGCTCCTGCATGGCTTCCAACAAAGCACTCTGTACTTTTGCCGGTGCACGGTTAATCTCATCGGCCAGTACGAAATTGGCAAACACCGGACCTTTCTTTACTTGAAAGTTCTCTTCTTTCGGACTATATACCATCGTACCTATCACATCGGCCGGCAGCAAATCCGGAGTAAACTGGATACGACTGAAATCAGCCTCTATCAGATCCGACAATGTTTTTATTGCCAGTGTCTTTGCCAATCCCGGCACACCTTCCAGCAAAACATGTCCGTCACTCAACAATCCAATCAACAAAGACTCCACCAAGTGTTTCTGCCCGACAATCACCTGATCCATACCGGTCATCAGATTCGTCACAAATGCACTCTGGCGCTCAATACGCTCATTCAATTCACGAATATCTATCGATTCAGCCATATAAATTATATTTATTTCTATTTTCTATACAATTCTATAACAATGCTTTTATTTTTCTTCAAAAGTACAGTATTTAACAGGTATGACCAATATAAATGTATTAAAAAAAGTTTCCTAAATATATAATTTAAGAAACTTTTCACTGTAACTACCGGCTACGCATTTCCAATTCAGGAAGTTTAAGAATTTTTCCAGCCTCCACTCTATTCGGATCTTTTATTCCATTATGTACTACAATATAAGAGGCATACCCTTTAGAACCATATTCTTCCAAAGCAATGCTGCGTAATGTCTGTCCCGGCTGGATTACCGTTGTCTTGCGTGTACCCGTTATCATATATTTGGCACCCGGCACCTGGGCATAGCCTGACGACAGGGATGCAGGCTTCTCCACCTTTACCTTCTCTTTCCGTTCAGCAACATCTTTCACACTTCCGCCAACTACCGCCTCCTTCACAACAACTTGCCGCACTGTATCCCTGCGCACATCCGCCGCCCGGCCTGCGGAGGCTTCTTTCGAGACCTCATCCATTGCCCCAACTGTCGTATCGCGTTTTACAACCGGCACAACAGAATTCCCATATGCAACCTTGCCTTTAACCGTTGTTTCAGGCTTTGGCCCGATAACCCGTTCATATGTACATGTGGGACACAACAGACCGTAATACCCTGCATAATAACTTCCCAGCATCAGTATCAACACCAGAAACAAAAGACCGACCATTCCCCAAGGCGTTATACGCATGCCCTTTCTCTCCGAAAGTTCCCTTTCCTGCTGAACGATATGCTGGTTTTCTATCGTCTGATGTTCCACTCGCTGGGATGCCACATTCAAATCTTCTACCTTCTGATGCTCCACACGCTGATAGTCTGTCTGTAGATGTTCCACGGACATAGAGGCATCTTGAGGAGGTACCGTTGCCTTTTCATCCTGAGTATCTTCCGCTTTCTGCAAAGGAGACGCCGGTGCAATATCTTCGCCGGAAGTTTCCTCAACCGATTCCTTTGTATCAGCATCGGTCACTTCCGATTCCAGCAATTCATGAACCGGTAATCCATTATCTTCCTGACGGCCCGAGTTCTCTCCCGCAACCTGCTCTGGCTGCTCCATATCCGCACCGACTGATATGTCATCTACCGATACATTTTCACAGACACCCTCCGGAGTTTCCGATTCTTCCTGCTGATTTTCCGACAAATCTATCTGTTCGGATATACCCTCGTTTACAACACTGTCATTACATTCTTCCGCACCATCTTCCAGTTCTTCTACAACGTCGTCCATCCGTTCCATATCCTCTAATGGAGTAGAATCGTTAATAACCACTGTTTCAAAATGAACAAATGGTTTATTCACCTCATCCTTCAATACAGCATCCGGCACAAACGTTACCTTAGCATGCCCGTCAATACGGATACGCTCGCCCGTATTCACATTCACGCTTTCACGACTGCTGACCTGAATGACTTTGAACGTACCCAATCCTTTAATCTTAACAAGTTTGTCAACTTCAAGGTATTGGGACACGATATCGAACACAGTACGTACAAACTGATCTGCATCTTTCTTTGCCAACCCACGCCGCTTTACAAGCCCATCGGCCAAATCCTGCAATAGAACTTTTTTATCCATCAGAACGCGTTATTTACTGCATTTTTTCTTTCAACAACGGACTCGGTTTGAAATTAACCACCAACTTAGGCGGAACCAGCATACGCTGCTGCGTAGTCGGATTCACCACAACACGTTCCAACTTTTTCTTCACTTCAAACATACCGAACCCCTGAATGGATATCACATTTTCCTCCACCAGTTGCTCCGTCATTTCCGCAACCAAAGCAGACAGCACCGACGTGGTCTCTTTGCCCGTGTAACCAAGACGCCGAGACAATTCCAATATAAAATCTTTATTATTCAAACCGCCAATATTAAATCAGTTACATATATGTCCGTATAAATCAAAATCATCGGTTTCATCGATCTTCACTGAATAAAAATCTCCGAGAACCAACTCACCGTCCGCCGCAGGAATCAATACTTCCGGATCTATTTCCGGTGAGTCAAATTCCGTTCTCCCCACATAATAATCACCTTCCATCCGGTCAATAACCACGTTGAAAACCTGTCCCACCTTCTCAGCCGTTATTTCGGACGAAATGCGCTGCTGCACAGCCATCAGTTTATCCAAACGCGCCTGTTTCACTTCCTGAGGCACATCATCTTCATAAGTTTCCGCCGAATGGGTTCCTTCCTCTTCCGAATAGGCAAAAGCCCCCATCCGCTCAAAGCGCACATCTTTGATAAAAGCGATCAATTCCCTGAAATCCTCCTCCGTTTCTCCCGGATAACCGACCATCAGAGTCGTACGCAGATGGATACCGGGCACTTCATCCCGTAAGCGCCTGATCAGCGCATAAGTTTCTTGTTTGGTGACATGACGACGCATTCTGCTCAATACAGAATCACTTATATGTTGCAGGGCTATATCCAAATACTTACAGACATTTTTGCGTTCGCGCATCACTCTCAACAAATCATCCGGGAAATGAGCCGGATATGCATAGTGCAACCGAATCCATTCTACCCCCGGCACATCTGAAATACGTTCTATCAAATCCGGCAGACACTGCTTGCCATATAAATCAATACCGTAATAAGTCAGTTCCTGAGCTATAATCTGAAATTCACGGACTCCTTTCGCCACCAGCAATTTCACCTCTTCCACAATTTCCTCTATCGGCCGGGACACATGCCTGCCTGTTATAATCGGTATGGCACAATAAGAGCAACTCCGATCGCATCCTTCCGAAATTTTCAGATATGTATAGTGAGAAGGAGTCGTCAACGTTCGCTCTATCTGTTTCTCCATTCGATCAATATGCCCCAGTTCTTCCAGTAAATTCATCCAGTCGAACTTGCCGTAAAATTTATCAACCTGCGGAATTTCCTCCTTCAGTTCCTTCAAATAACGTTCCGAAAGGCATCCCATCACATACAAACGTTTAATCCGCCCTTCTTCTTTCGCCTGGCACAATTCCAGAATCATGTTGATACTTTCCTCCTTGGCATCCCCGATGAATCCGCAAGTATTAACCACCGCTATTTCTCCGCCTATTGTCTCCGGATCATGATGAACTTCATATCCCTCCGCTTCCAGCCGGTACAGCAGGCGCTCCGAATCAAAAAGATTTTTAGAGCAACCCAACGTAATGACATCTATCCTTTTCTTCTTCAATTTCATACCTCTGTCACTTCATGCTATTACCAAATAGGGAATCCACAAATTCCTTGCGGTTGAACGGTTGCAGATCTTCCGCACCTTCCCCCAGTCCGATATAACGAACCGGTATCTTAAACTGGTCTGAAATACCGATAACAACGCCGCCTTTAGCCGTTCCGTCCAATTTCGTGATGGACATCGAAGTGACTTCCGTGGCCAACGTGAATTGTTTGGCCTGCTCAAAAGCGTTCTGCCCCGTGCTACCGTCCAGCACCAACATAACATCATGAGGTGCATCCGGCACAACTTTCTGCATCACCCTCTTTATCTTGGTCAACTCATCCATCAGACCTTTCTTATTGTGCAAACGTCCCGCTGTATCTATCAGTACGACGTCCGCATTATTGGCAACTGCCGAATTAAGCGTATCAAACGCGACAGAAGCCGGATCACTGCCCATCTGCTGCTTCACGACAGGCACCCCTATACGCTCGCTCCATATTACCAGCTGCTCCACAGCCGCTGCCCTGAATGTATCTGCCGCACCCAGATAAACCCGCTTTCCAGCTTTCTTAAACTGATAAGCCAGCTTTCCGATGGTCGTGGTCTTTCCGACTCCATTAACACCCACAACCATAATCACATACGGCCTTTTATCCGCAGGAAGGACAAACCCTTCCGTATCGTCCGAATTATTCTCCGTAAGCAAAGAAACTATCTCGTCACGCAACAATCCGTTCAGTTCCGAAGTTGTCACATACTTATCACGCGCCACACGCGTCTCTATGCGATCTATAATTTTCAGCGTCGTATCTACCCCCACATCAGACGTTACCAACACTTCCTCCAGGTTATCCAGCACCTCGTCATCAACCTTTGATTTGCCGGCTACGGCACGTGTCAGTTTACTGAAAAAACTCTCTTTTGTCTTCTCCAAGCCCTTATTCAGGTCTTCCTTTTTCTCTTTTGAAAAAAAGCTGAATATACCCATAATATCAATATTATATAAATCATACAAATATAGCACAAGATTTTCATTTCTCCGTTGAAAACGGAGAAAAAGTTGATATAACAGCTACTTTGAATAACTGAATATCGGGTCCATAGAAAATAGCAAGGAGATTATGGGCCAGTAGAAAATCTGTGAGGGATAAAATCTGCCTTCTCTACACAAATGTTTGTGGAAATATGCTTCAATGGTTCAGACTCACTGATTATCAATGAGTAATGATTCAGAGTAATCCAGCTGCGGTGCGCGTTCTGATGGAAAAGCTGAAGGATAGATGAAGGAAAGCTAAAGGATAAATGAACCATTTGTCGCTGGAAATCAAATAGTTTGAACCATTGAATCATTTTCCCGCCAAACTATGTGTAGGGTATCCCTTACCTTCTAAGGATAGTATTCTTGATGTTCGCATTTAAGTTTGAATGAACATGTCACTTAAGTTAGAATGAATACTTCATTGTAGTTTGAATGACGACATTACGATAACTGCAATAACAGTCTCCGGATAGTTGTCCATTATGAATGATGATTCAAGTGTAGAAAAGCGTCGAAGAGTGTCGACGTTTTCAATCTTGTTTCGCGACACCTTCATTCAGTACTAAATGAGGATGTGATACAGTACTGAATGAGGGTGTGATACAGTACTGAATGAGGGTGTAATACAGTACTGAATGAGGGTGTAATACAGTACAGAATGAGGATATGATGCAGTACTGAATGAGGCTCAGTAGAAAATCAGTGGGGGAAAATTTTATAGAGTGAGAAAAAAGTCTTT
>CAZIMK010000033.1:0-36421 GCA_964540455.1 uncultured Paraprevotella sp. | reverse complement strand
GTTCACGCAGCCCGTCAATGTCAGCAGCAGGAATAAAACGGCTGCCGACCGGAAGTGGAAAATGCTTGTTGATATTTTGTGCATCATGATTTTGCTTTATAAGTTTGTAATGTGAGAAAGAGGATAATCACTTCCACCAAATGGTTCCGTCCGGACCGGGCTTATTGGTATTAGCTCCCCAGTCTCCATTATTTATAATCTCGCCGTTTCCCCACAGTCCGTCGTAAGTGGTTATTCCGACCCCCCCCCAATCTACGATGGTGCTTGCAGGGTCGTCAGGATCGGCCGGGTCATGTACACCCACTCCTCTTGTATAGTCGAGGACGTAAGAATAGGTATATCCTGCCTTCCACTCAACGTTTGCGGGTGCGGCTGCCCAGCCGTAGTGGCGGAGCTCTTCGGTCGAGGGAATGTCGTATTTGGTTGATGTGCCGAAGACGTTACCGTTCTTGTCAAGACGCTTCATGACAGTGCCGTCAGATTTACGCACTGAGAGATACACGATGTGGTCTTGTGAATCGGGGTCGGTCGAGGGGTAGATACGGTGGTGGTCGCCGTCGCGCTGAGTCATGCGGATAAGTGCGCTGAAATACATACCCTTGGCGGCGTTGGTCTTGTCGTTGGTATGATCCCACTTGTCGTACTTGTAGGGTATCACCATTGCTTTGCCGCCGTTGCTGCCCATGATGGAAGAGGCCTTGTCTTTGGTGTTATGCTCTTTGTCGTTGATAACAACCACTTTATCGCCGGTGGTGAAGACGTAATCGACATGGCCGCGCAACGATGAATCGTTTATCAGCCAGGAACCGATGGAGTTTTCGTCTCCGGCCGGTTTTTCGACCTCGGTTGCGAGGTTGAAGTCCGCCTCGACGACAATGCCGCCGATACGGACACCGGCTATCTCGACATCGTAGAGGGTGCTGGCACCCCATACACCGACTTCGACACCGCAGAGTTGATGCTCGAAGGCCAGTTTGATGCCACAGTAAAGATGCTCGGTCTTATTTCCTTCGCCGATGGCTGTCACGAAATCGACCTGCTTGGAGATGTCGGGAGCCACACGGAATTTGGTCAGGCGGTAGTCGTAACTGACGCCGGAGGCATCCTTTGTCGACGAGTTTGCATATTCGAAACATTCGTTGCCCACGCCAGCGCATTGCTTCATTTCAACGCGTGAGGGATGGAAGGCGAAAAATTTCAGACGGCCATTCTTTTCATTAGCGTCTTCATTAGCGTTTCCGGACCATCTGCAACTATCACCACGGAAAGAATCATCGACCTGGTGGATAACGGTAATATCCTCAAAGTGAATAGGAAGAATACCGCCGACGGTATCATCTTCGGGAGATATAGCCGAGACCGTAAAACCTGAGGACAGAAACTGCTCAGATACGTCATAATTGGTGCGGGTGCTTACGCCGGGAACGTCGGCGACGAAAGAGATTTGGTCGCCGACGACAAGGATATTTGGAGCGAGGTCTGGCTCTTCCTGCGAGCATGAAGCGGCGGCGAGAAGAGCAAGCGCGAGAACGGGGTATGTCAGATGATATTTAACCATGGCGGTATCGGGGTTGGTTTAGTATTTTATATAATAATATTTGTGTATAGGCGTTTGGGCAACTACTTGACGGATAAGATTCCATGCAATTTCCTCCAGTTCAACTTTTATTAATTCGGTCTTAACGTCGGCGTACTTGATCTGGTAGTCAGCTATCGCATTACAACGTTTCTGAAGCAGAATCTTGCTTATAGCGAAAACTCCGTTTTCGTCATTGGCACGGTCAAATTGGCTTTGATCTATACGAGAATAGGCCGAGAGAGAATCGACCGGAGTCTGAGCCGAAACAGCTAAAATCGAAAGAAGTATGTAGACTATATACAATTTCATATCATTGTCCCCTCCCCATTTATATAGCTAACAATGAGAATGTTGCTTCATTATTAAATTAGCAGAAAAATTCAAGCTAAAAATATGGCATCTAACAGAGTGCTAAGTTACTATTTTTTTTATAGAATCAAAAATTTTAGTACAATATTTAATGTCTGTGAGGTTTTTTATAACAATCAATACCGCACCGTTGCGGAGAAATATCCGGAAACCGGGATGAGACGTTATGTGGTAGGTCATTGCGATAATCTTCGGGATTATATACCAAAACGGGAGAAAAGGCATTGTTCCCATCATGGGGTTAATGCCAAACGGCTATGGCGCAGATATGCAAAAGTACCGTCAGCCAAAGGCGAATTGTTCAGCAGTTCATTGGGGGAACTGAACGGCAACGTTTCATAATACAACACTACCGACGCTTGAAGTTAACCAGAAAATGGAGGAGAGACTTCGCCCCCCCAAAAAACGCAAAAGAAAAATGAAATTATAGCCATAGGACAAGATCAAATAGCACAGATTGTTTAACGATAAATCAGTATTTATTAGTTTATAAATAACAATCCACAACCATCTTTTTCTGAGGAAGAAAAAAGAAAGCGGGCAGGATAAATAATCCTAAATTTGAGAGGAGGAGGACTTTACTTTCGTAGGATGATTGGATTATTTCTCCAATTCATTGGCAATCCATAGAGTCCATTCGTCAATATTATTCGTAAGTGACCTTGGATAGTCTATCGGAACAATGACATCAGGGGCTATACCAGTCCTATCAATCCCGGAATCTGCCAGATTGCATGTACGGGAAATAGGAATCAAGAGAGTAAATTTACTGTTTGGTAAAACGGCGGTTTCCCTCACGTTTGAACAATCGAAACATCCAAGAGTATTCTCTTTGCCATATAACTTCGTTTTGTTTGAAACTGCTTTGGCCTGTAAAAGCAAGAATTCCGCAGCAGAAGCATTATTAGCATCTATGATGATTGCCACCCGTCGCGGCTTTATTCCGTCGTAATCGGGAACATCTATAACAATATTCTCGCTGTCTGTTAGCGGGACATACGAAGCTTGGGTTTCTTTATGCTTGTCAAGTACCATCTGTGCTCCTGGAAATCGAGGAGCGACCGATTTCAGATACTCAATATTATTGTCTGACATTCTAAATTCTATATTCTTAACGGAGCCAGAATGGCTGAATATTAGAGGCAAAAACGGATGCCATAGTCGCTCGTCGCCACCTCCGTTACCTCTTATGTCCAAAATAAGATTTTCACAGCCGGATGTGTTAAACCCGCATATAGCCTTTTCTACCCAATCAAAAGAAATCGTTTCCTCAACAAATTCCGGTAAGCGGATTAAAAAAGTTTTATCCGTGGCTTTCAAAGCTACCGGTTCGGGCATATATGGCTGAATAGTTTCGTAAGGCTTGAATTTCTTGCGTTTGCTCATATATTGCTCCGACAGACTAAGACTCCCCAAGTTAATACCGAGGTGCGCATCGTCAAACCAGGAATACAAAAGCAAAGCGGCGTCATACCCCGGTCTGTTTTCTGTTTCAATCTGTGTTCTGAGATGCGCGACAATAGAATCATACGGCTGACGGGATGTCTCGTTTACGTATGTTTCAAAACCAGCATAGCTCGTTTCCAATTCATGGAGAGCATAATTGAAATCTTCAAGATTCTGCTTTACTGTAAATTGAGGGATTGTCTGTGCAAATAAATCCTGCGAAATTCCTAAAATGAAAGTTATATAGAAAACGAGTCTTCTCATCCCGATGTAATATACATTTTAAATCTTTATTGCCCACATGTCATCTTCGTCATAAATCGAGTATCCGGCCGCCTATGGTATTATACAGAATTACTTATCAAGTTCACCGTCCACCAGTGTTCCTCCGCACCTGGCGTACCACCGGCATTCAGTCTCCGGTAGCGAAATCCTCAGCGTCGCATAGGGGGACCGAAACCGCCGCCGGGATGTCCGCCGCCGGGACCACGCATTCCCGGCCCGTCGAATTCGCGTCCCCGCATCTGTCCGCGTGCTTCCTTATTGCCCATCAGATTCAGACGGTAAATAAAATGCACCATCACATAACTGTTAATTGCATTCGACCACGTATCGGAACGCTGCATTGCCGTAATCGACCGGCTTATATTACTCTGCTCGCGCAAGATGTCATACCACTGTATACTGACTGTCGCCGTCTTGCGTTTCAAAAAGCTCTGTGACAGCTGGGCATTCCATATCAGTTCGTTGGTATTCATCGTGGCATCGTCATATCCACGACGGCAGTCCTCTCCTATATCCGTCGACAGGCTCATGTTCCAAGGGAAATTGACAATCAGGTTTCCTCCGTATGAAAAATTCCAAGTATCCAGATTGGCATTCGTCATAAGGGCATTGCGGGCATGCTGATAACCGACATTGCCATTAAGTCCCACCTCCAGTATGTCGTTGCGGTAATTCACATTCAACCGTTCGCGGATATTCGTGGTCTTGGTCGTGCTCTTCGACAGAGCATCCGCAAGCACCTGTCCCTGCCGCGAACTGATATATCCCACGGAATTCGTATACGACCAATTAGTGAATGTCGATATATTGAAATACTTCTTGGCACCCATGGCGGAATTGAACATCAAGTCTGCGTCCGTATTCCAGTTTCCATTGATATTCTGCGGCTGGCTGATGCGTTTACCCGTATTTTCATCATACCACACGGCCGTACTGATGCTGTTGTTCGTCATGCTGGCATTGGCATGCACCATCCATCCCATCTGCCGGTCGGTGATATAATTATTATAGAAAAGATTCATGCTGTTGGTCCACGACGGTTTCAGTCCGGGATTACCCTTCGAGATATTCAACGGATCACTGTCGTCGGTCACGTCCAACAGATTGGTCATGGAAGGCTGAGACGCCCGCCCGTTGTAGCGCAGACGCACCTGGCTCGTTCCCGAAATCTTATAGCGTAAATCTATACGGGGAGCCCAGTTGAACACATGCCGGATGACGGTCGTGTCTATCGTTCCTTTCTGATAATCCATGTGTGTGGTCTGAGGCTGAACCGAAATGCCGGCATTCAGACGCAAATCATTTTTATTATAGCGGAACATCACATTCGCGTCCTGGTTATACTCCCGATAGGTCGCATACTGGCTGTTTCTCCAGTTTTTGGCCAAATCCAGCCAATCGACTCCCGGCACATATGCCAGAGGCCAGCCATACAGGGTGTTCTCATCGACAATCTCCTGCTCCAACAGCGATTCCAACGAATACATCGAACGGTCGGAGTCCGAGAACCGATACTGATAGCCGTAGCTGAACTGCAGATTCGCCCCCTTGAACAGAGGTTCGCTGTAGCTCAAACGCGCCCGATAATTGTAATTCTCCGACGGACTGAGATTGTATTGATGGGTATAATCTCCTCTCTTGTTTTCCTCCGACTGGAAATACTTTACATCCGAACGGCTGAACGACGTGTTTTCACTGTCCGACCAACCGGCACTCATCCACAGGTTGATATTCCGCCCCGGCTTGTTTAGACGGCGGTTCAAGGACAACGAACCGTCTACCGAGCGGTTCCTCCCATCCGTAAGGGAACTTCTGTCGTTGGTGTTGACCAACCCGTCATCCTCCAGCTTCTCCCATTCCGTCAATGGATTGGATAACGACTGATAAGGGTCTCGGTTGAACGTCACAGAGAAATTGCCGGAACGCCGGTATGAATCGGAATAAGAAAAATTGGGACGGAACATAACTGTCGTCATCGAATCTATAGCCCATTCCACTTTGAAGTTGGCACCCACGTTGGTAGCATTGCTCAGAGTCAGACTTCGGCTATTGGCAAACGAGCTGGCCGTGCTCCCTACAAGGAACGTCTGTGAATTGGTACGCGTCTCGGAATCCGTATCCGTATGTGAGTAACGTACATGCCCTCCCGCTTCGAGACGTCCGGCTTCCCGCTCTTTCTTTCCGTTCTCCCATGCGAAATTGGCGCCGGCCATTTTACTGGACACTAATCCGTTGCCCCCGCCGCCACGCGATCCGCCACCGGGAAAACTACGGTCGTTGATATTGTTGGCGGATCCCATCACCGTGGCCTGAAAGCCGTCTGTAAAACGCGCCACCATTCCTTTGGCCGTATAACGCTCCTCCGTTCCGTAACCGACATCCGTATTCACGACCCAGCCCTGCTTCATGTCTTTCTTCACCGAAAGGTCGAGCACCGTTTCCTCCTCACCGTCGTCTATCCCGGTCTGTCGCGTGTAGTCGCTCTGCCGTTCATAGGCTTTTATCTTTTCCACCATCGTGGTAGGCAGGTTCTTCATCGCCATCTTCGTGTCGTTGTTGAAGAACTCCTTGCCGTCCACCATGATTTTCTTTACGTCTTTTCCATTTATCTTAATAGAGCCGTCGTCTCCGACCTCTGCTCCCGGCAACTTCTTTACCAGTTCTTCCAAAACCGAGCCTTCGGGCAAGCGATAAGCTGCGCTGTTATAAACGAAAGTATCGGCTTTCATTTCCACCTTCGCCACTTTCGCCGTCACCTCCGTCGCCTTCAACAGCAAGGCATCGGACTCCAATTCCAACATCCCGACGTTCAGTTGCAGCTTGTCTTTGGACAATAAGAGGTTGCGGGTCATGGTCTTCATTCCCACAAAAGAGACTTTCAGAATATAGTTTCCGGCCTTTACCGCCGGCAAGGAGAATTTGCCGTTCATACCGGAAGCCACGCCGCAGACCATCGCACTGTCCGGTTTCAATAAAACAACGGTAGCCGCCACCACGGCCTCTTCCGTCCCCTTTTCCTTTACCGTTCCGCTTACAGTTATCTTCTGCGCCAGCATCTGCACAGATATCACCGACAACAAGCAGAAAATCAATCCTAACTTCTTCATTTATATTTTTGTTTATCTTTCAACATTCTTTTGGATAGCTTCTTCATACCAAAGTTTAACCTGTCCGGCCACTTTAACGAACAATAACAGTCGAACAATATATTCCTGCGTGTGTACAAAGGTACATATTATCTCTGTTTCACGAAACTTATACACTTTAAATCACCAAAACACCATTTACTTATTTAACGGGAATCTCCCTTTATCACAAAAAAATGACGTAAAAACACATCATTATGTCGCGGAAAACGTATCTTTGCCAAACAAACGAACAACCAAGGATATGAACAGACAAGCCGTAATTTTTCCGGCAACACTGGAAACAAGCTTGCAACAAGCCATTGAAAGTTGCCATCCGGACAAGTTATTCTTCCTTACAGACCAGACCACCCGACACCTATGCTGGCCGGTGATAGAATCATTCGCCTGTATAAAATCCGCCGGGCATATCACCATCGGAGCCGGTGACGAATACAAGACTTTCGATACTTTGGCCTACGTGTGGCAGGAACTGGGACAGGCTGGAGCCACCCGGCATTCCATGCTCATCAATCTCGGAGGGGGAATGGTGACCGATCTGGGCGGGTTCGCGGCCTCTACATTTAAAAGAGGAATTGCTTTCCTTAACATTCCGACCACCCTGCTGGCCATGGTGGACGCATCGGTCGGAGGAAAAACAGGTATCAATTTCAATGGACTAAAGAATGAAATCGGCGTGTTCAACACGGCATCCTCCGTCCTGATAGACACCAGTTTCCTACAGACGCTGGACAGCAAAAACCTATGTTCCGGTTATGCGGAGATGCTGAAACACGGCCTGATAAGCGATGAAGGGCACTGGACAGAACTGATAAACTTCGATTTGCGGCAGGCAGACTTGCCGCGGCTTCAGCAAATGGTTGCCACTAGTGTGGCCGTCAAAGAGCGTATCGTGGAAAACGATCCGCTCGAACAAGGATTGCGCAAGGCGCTCAATCTGGGACACACGGCGGGACATGCCATCGAAAGCCTCGCACTGGCAGAGCAACGTCCCGTTTTACACGGATATGCAGTGGCATGGGGACTCGTCTGCGAACTTTATCTAAGTCATACCAAAACCGGATTTCCCATCAACAGACTGCGCCAGACCCAGCAGTTCATCCGCGACAATTACGGTACATTCTTTTTCGACTGCAAGCAATACGACCGTCTGTACGAATTCATGACGCACGACAAGAAAAACACCGCCGGCACCATCAACTTTACCCTGCTGGGAGACATCGGTGACATACGCATCAACCAGCATGCCACACGCGAAGAAATCTTCGAGGCTCTGGATTTCTTCCGTGAAACCATCGGATAATACACATAAACCATACAAAACATGAAAACGACACACAAGTTTCTCTTATTGGTAGCCTGCATCGCATCTGCCCTGCACGGTTTCGGCCAGACACGCAAAAGCGGTAATCCTATCTTACCGGAATTCCATGCAGACCCCGAAATTCTGTACTCTAACCAGACCGGACGTTTCTACATCTATTCCACGACGGACGGGGCTCCCGGCTGGGGCGGATATTATTTCACCGTGTTCAGTTCCAAAGACCTGACTGACTGGAAGCACGAAGGCATCATGCTTGACTTGGGCACCGACCAGGTCGGCTGGGCAGACGGTAACGCGTGGGCGCCCAGCATCATAGAAAAAAAGACCGGCGAGGGATATAAATACTTCTTTTACTACAGCGGCAACACGCCTTCAGGCAAAGCCATCGGCGTGGCCACGGCCAGCCATCCTACCGGGCCGTTCACCGATGCAGGCCATCCGATAGTGGACAAACGCCCCGAAGGACAGGCACACGGGCAGCAGATCGATGTGGATGTCTTTGAAGACCCTGTCAGCGGCAAGTGCTATCTGTACTGGGGAAACGGCTATATGGCCGGAGCGGAACTGAACGAGGACATGATGAGCATCCGGTCGGAAACGGTACGCCTAATGACTCCGAAAGGCGGCTCTTTACAGGATTATGCTTTCCGGGAAGCTCCTTACGTATTTTACCGCAACGGGCTTTACTACTTCCTCTGGAGCGTGGACGATACCGGTTCTCCCAACTATCATGTGGCTTACGGCACATCCCGCTCGCCGCTGGGTCCGATTGAGGTGGCGGCACAACCGGTCATACTTTCCCAGCGCCCCGAAGCGGAAATCTACGGAACCGCCCACAACTCGGTTCTGCAACTACCCGGCAAGGATGAATGGTACATTGTCTACCACCGTATCAACAAACACTATATGAAAAACGGGAAAGGGCCCGGTTTTCACCGGGAAGTATGTATCGACCGTATGCAGTTCAATCCGGACGGGACAATACACCCCATAGAACCTACACACACGGGAGTTGCCCCCGTCAAAGTCAAAAGAAAAAAGTAACCGGCAAAGTTTCAACTGAAAACCGGGGCGTGAAAGTCATTTAGACTTTCCGCCCCATTTCGTATGCTTCCCGCAACCGGGCATTGCCTTCAATATCCCCGGCATCTGTCACACCTCCGCAAAACAAGGTACCGGTCAGGCGGGACTTCGGATAACACTCAATCCAACCGGTCAGGCCGGCCTCGGCACGTTTCGGCACTTCCGGTTCGTCTTCCGCGGCAGTGGACAGCATATACACGTCACGAAATTTATAATCAAGGGCAAACATAGCATTCATGCGGTCAATCAGCGTCTTCATCTGTCCTGCCATCTCATAATAATATATCGGTGTAGCCCATACCACGACCTCCGCGGCAAGCACCTTGGCCATGATGCTGTCCACATCATCGCCGATGGCGCACTTGCCTGTTTTCTGACAAACCAGACACCCTTTACAGAAACGGATTTCTTTGTCTCCCAGCATTATCTTCTCTACCTCATGACCGGCCGCACGCGCCCCAGCCATGAATTCGTTCGCCAGAATGTCGCTGTTCGAGCCTTTGCGCAAGCTCGTCGATATTACAATGACTTTTTTCACTGTTACTATTATTTATAATGGTAAACTATATAGATTCTACGCACTTGCCCTGAATTCCGTAGGCGTCTGCCCCGTCTGCGCCTTGAACATGCGCGTGAAATGGCTCACACTACTGAACCCGAGACGATCCGAAATGTAACTGACAGGCAGGTCGGTGGAACGCAGTTCCCGCTTGGCCCGCTCTATCACCTTGCGGGTAATAAAATCCTTAGCCGTACCACCCAACTCCTTGCGAACCAGATCGCCGAAATAGTTGGGCGACAAGCACAACTCGCCCGCACACCATGCCACGGAAGGCAATCCCTCAAAAGCAGGCCTGTCGCCGCTCAGATAATCGTCCACCAGCTGTTCAAAACGTGTGATAAGTTTGCTGTTGGCCTTGTGACGCGTAATAAACTGGCGGTCGTAGAAACGCAGACAATAATCAAGGATGAGCTGTACATAAACCGTAAGAAGCTGTTGAGAGTGCTTATCCACGGCATGCTCCATCTCGCGCTCGATATGTTCGAGCGTATCCTCAAAGATACGCCGCTCCTCACCCGACACATGTAGCGCCTCCCGCTGGTCGTAACCGAAATAACTATACTGGGCCATGCGCTCGGCCAGCGGAGTGTCAAACAGCAGATCGGGATGGAACAGCAAAGCTTTCCAACTGGCATGTTCCCCCGTCTGAAATTCCACCGTCACGGTCTGTCCCGGCGCAAAACAGACGATACTGCCATCCTGATAGTCGTATTGCTCACGTCCATAACGCAAGGTACATCCCATACCCTGCTTCAAGAACACGGCATACAATCCGTAACGCGTCACTGATACAATCTCCTCGGGTACATAATCCCTGACCTCCACAACCGTCACAAGCGAATGCCTCGTGACAACCCCGAACATACGGTTATACTGGTCGATGGTACTTATCGTCTGTATTTTCTGTGCCATGCCTGACGTCTCGTTTATTTCAGGTTTTCCATGAAGAAATCCGTCAGTTTGTTCCACGGGATATATGCCCCTTCGCCACCGTCATACAAATCGCAATGACTGGCTCCGGGAATAATCAGCAGTTCTTTGTTTTCCGGACAAGGATTGGGACGTATACCGGTTTCCGGCCTGCCGTCGACCATATATTTATAGGCATCCTCGCCGAAATAGCGCGAATGAGCCTTTTCACCGTGCATCACAAGGACAGCCGAGCGTATCTCGTTGGTATAATAGAGAAACCGCGCGTTGGCATATGCCGCAGTACCGATGCTGCGCCATCCGTCGTTGGAGTTACCGGAACGGGCATGATAACCGCGCGGGGTCTTGTAATAGTCATAGTAATCCCGAACAAACTGCGGGGCATCTTCCGGCAACGGATCCACCACACCGCCAGCCATGGCAGATTTGTCCTTCATACGCTGTGCCGCCAACGCCACACGTGCCCGGTAACGTGCCTCCTCATTGTTATCGGCATCGAAGTACCCGTTGCCACTGACGCGGGTCATATCATACATCGTGCTTGCCACCGTGGCCTTGATGCGGACATCCTGCGCCGCGGCATTCATCGCGATACCGCCCCATCCGCAGATGCCGATGATGCCAATTCTGTCCGCATCCACGCAATCAAGCGATGAAAGGAAATCGACGGCTGCCATGAAATCCTCGGTATTGATATCGGGCGATGCCGTGCGCCGCGGTTCCCCGCCGCTCTCGCCCGTAAACGAAGGATCGAAAGCCAACGTCACGAATCCGTGCTCCGCCATCGTCTGCGCATAGAGTCCGGACGACTGCTCTTTCACCGCCCCGAACGGTCCGCTGACAGCAATAGCCGCCAGTCTGCCGGTCATATTTTTCGGTTCATAGAGATCACCCGACAAGGTAATGCCATACTGATTTCTGAACTCCACCTTACGGTGATTCACATTCTCACTCTTTGGGAACGTCTTGTCCCATACCTCTGTATTTGCCATATCCGTATCTGTATTTTGCACGCAGGCCGTAAGGAAAACTGCAGCCGCGAAGAAAATCAATAAATTCTTCATTATCTCACGTCTTTAAGTTCCGACGGAGCAAAATTATATATATTCCGCCATCCTTCCGTTACATAAATCATCGGAGTTTTTTACCTTTTTACAGAAGCCCCGCGCACAACGAGGCACAATAACCAAACAAGCCGCCGGAGTGTGCCTGCCCAAGCATACTCCGGCGAGATGCAATAAGCTACCGAAAACGACTTGCCTGTCATTGGATTCCGTAGCATATAACGAACGAAATCAGCCGTTATGTACCAATGTGCCGATAGGTTCCCCGGCCATGACCTTCTTCAAATTACCATAGATGTCCATATTAAACACATAAATAGGTAAGTTGTTCTCCTTGCACATGGTCGTGGCCGTCAGATCCATCACCTTCAGTCCACGATTATATATCTCGTCGTACGTTATCTCGTCAAATTTCGTGGCTGCGGGGTCTTTCTCCGGATCTGCCGTATATACACCGTCCACACGGGTACCTTTCAGCATGACATCCGCCTCTATCTCGATTCCACGCAGGGAAGAACCCGTATCTGTGGTAAAATAAGGATTGCCCGTACCAGCACTCATAATGACAACCTCCCCGTTCTCCATACATTCGATAGCCTTCCACTTGCTGTAGAACTCACCTATAGGTTCCATACGAATGGCTGTCAGCACACGGCTCTTCACACCGATGGCCCCCAATGCACTGCTCAGGCCCAAGGAATTTATCACTGTTGCACACATCCCCATCTGGTCGCCCTTCACACGGTCAAATCCCTTGCCCGCACCGCTCAGTCCGCGGAAAATATTCCCTCCGCCGATAACTATACCTATCTGCACGCCCATGTCATGCACTTCCTTTATCTGTTCCGCATACTCGGCCAGCCGTTTCTCATCGATGCCGTACCGTTGCTCTCCCATCAGGCTCTCGCCGCTCAGTTTGAGAAGTATTCTTTTGAATCTTGCCATAATATAATGATTTAAACATGTATTTCTATTCTACGGGAAGCACGAAGCGCACCTCCTTGAACGCATAACGCCGCAAAACGCCCGACCGGTCACACAACATCAGATGTCCCGTCGGTTCTACATCCTGCACACGGGCCTCGAATCGTCCTTCATCATCCTCATACGGATAGAATCCGTCGCCCCTGTAGAGCAACCGTTTGTAACGCTCGGTAATCTCTTCCGTCTGCCCTTTCCTGATTTTTCCATAGTAAGCCTTGAACCGCTCCACGATATCCGCCAGCAGAAAAATCCGTTCGGTCTCCTTACCGGTAATCTGACGCAAGGAAACCGGATTGGGAGCATCGCTCCGAAACTCTGCCTGGTTGACATTCACACCAACGCCGATGATACATGTCTCTATATGCTTCCCCATCAAGAAATTCTCTATCAGTATACCGCATATCTTGCTGTCTCTCCAATAGATATCGTTCGGCCACTTGATACGGACATCGGCAGTATATTGTCCCAGACTTTCACAGATGGCCAATGAAACAGCCTGCGACAACAGAAACTGGCGGTTGACCTCTATCTCCACAGGATGTATCAGCAGACTGAACAGAAGGTTCGTCCCGCGTTCCGCCTCCCACATATTGTCCGCCTGCCCCTTTCCGGCATTCTGGTAATCGGCTGTCACCAGCGTCATATCCCTAGACACCACCGGATGATAGTTCCTCAGAAAGGCATTAGTAGAGTCTGTCTCCGCAAGTTCTATCCATTCAAACCAAGGAGAATCGTCCAACGTATGAAGTGCGTATGTCATTTCCATTTCACCAAACAGGTATATTCAAAACAAAGGAGGATAGAACGCATTCTCGATATGGTTCACGCACGGTATCTCTTCATTTCCGACAACTGTCATCACATCGAAACGGACCGGCAGATCAATACGATACTTACGGAGATAGGCATCCGTGGAACTTACGATGCGCCGAATCTTTCCGGTCGTAACAGCATCCTCCGGAAGTCCGAACTGCGTGTTACGGCGTGTCTTCACTTCCACAACCACCAGCACTCCGTCCTTTTCCGCCACGATATCCAGTTCCTTACGTCCGCAACGCCAGTTTCTATGCCGGAGGGTATATCCTTTCGCCAACAGACGGGCAACGGCTATATCTTCTCCCGCCCGACCCAACTCATTATGCGCGGCCATTCTTCCTGCTTTACTTGTTTACTCCGCAAATTTATTGAAAAAAGCAAAGCGAAACGACACGATTGTCGTATTTTTGCAGAAAAATCAAAAAACAGAAAATGACAACAAAGGACGCGTTCTACATGCAGAAAGCCTTAGAAGAAGCGCAACGGGCTTACGAACAGGATGAAATTCCGGTAGGAGCCATCGTGGTGTGCGGAGACCGCATCATCGCGCGAGGGCACAATCTAACGGAAACGCTGAATGACGTCACGGCTCATGCCGAGATGCAGACTATCACCGCCGCCGCCAACTATTTGGGCGGGAAATACCTGACGGAATGCACATTGTATGTCACGCTGGAACCTTGTATCATGTGCGCCGGGGCTATCGGATGGGCACAAGTCAGACGTCTTGTCTATGGAGCCGCAGATGAGAAAAGAGGATATCGTCTGCTGGCGCCCGACGCCCTGCATCCCAAGACAGAAGTAACCGGCGGCATAGAAGCGGAAAAGGCGGAAAAACTGCTGAAGGATTTCTTCAGAAAGAAACGATAAACGAACAAACACGGAACACTTTGATAAAAATGTTTTTTTAAAAGGTCGGACATCCGGCCTTTTTTCGTATATTTGCATTACCTTCTTGTAGAAAGTCGGGGGTGCCCGACACGCATTGGAGGGAATATTCGGAAGACGTTTACTTAGCGTCTGTTGCTGGACTTTCAAACTTCGCAACTTTGACCACTCAGCAGAACAGATGGCAACGAGACGTCCATGAGATATGTATACACGACCCGCTTCCTTACGGAAGTAGGTGTTTTTCATATACATATCGGCGTGGGCTTTCTGCGTTGTCCGTTCACTGGGGAGGGCAATGCGAAGGCCTGAAAGTCTAAACGGGCAACAAGTAAAAGACCCACGTCTTTTCGTATTCATGAACAAACACCAGAGCCAGTCAGAGGGTCAGACCGAACCTAACACTGAAAAAGCATGCACTTCGGCAAGACATTACAAAAGATACTCCGCGAACAAGGACGCACCGTCACTTGGTTTGCCAGCCAGTTGTGTTGCACGCGTCCCAATGTATACAAACTATTTCAAAAGGAAAGCGTGGATACTGTTTTGGTTTACCGTATTTCCAAGATTCTACAGTATGACTTTTTTAAGAAAATGTCGGAAGACTATCAGACAAGCGAACACCAGCCATAACAAGAGGAAGACATTTCCGACACGAAAACGGGGATAAAGACTACATTCATTCGAATCGTATCCAAAAGGGAGACAAATCTGACAATTCATCAGAAACGCCCTTGTTGATTTTCTTTACATAACTCTTCATACCTTTGCAAAATCCATTAATAACACTTAATTTTGATTCGTTATGAAGAAGTATTTACCCTTTTCGGTTGCAGCCCTATTGCTTTCCGGAAGTCTTGCACTTACATCATGCAAAAGCAAACAAACGATAGCCCAATCTTACCCCAACTACACGACATCGCCCAATTCCGCAGCCGCACCACGGCAACAACAAAGAATTGAAGAAGAAATTGATGAATGCGAAAAGGAATCCATGAAAATAAAAGGAGACTTGCTGAGGGCATACGGCTCCGCCATCGACTATGACAAGGATTTTGCACGGCAGATAGCCGTCACCAATGCAAGAGCACAAATGGCTTCTGACATTAAGGCCCTCGTAACAAATATAATGAAAAACTATCGCGGTACAACAAGAAAAGACCAAACACAGACATCAAGTTCCGATGTACAGCAAGATATCACGTCCATTGCAGAAGAAGTCATCACCCGAACTTCCGTCATTTGCTCGAAACGTTACAAATTAGCCGATGGGCGATATGAATGTTCCGTATGTATCAGTATGATCAAATCCATGGAAGAAGAGGTGGGTGGCGCCGTCCTTACGGACGATCAGAAAGCCGGCGTACAGTTTGAGGCCGAACAGTTCCGCAAAGCATATCAGGAAGAACTTGCACGCTACAGAGAGAAAAAGGAACAACAATAAGCCGACGCAGGATGATACAAAAGATTTTATTCAGCCTTATCTGCATTTTAGCGGGATTGTCGTGTACGGCGCAAACTCAAAAATCAGAACGCATCAAACCTCAATGGCTTACGAAGAAACTGCCCGAAAGCAAATCCGGGACATACTTTTTCCTCAATGCTGAAGGCATGGGAGCTTCGCTCGAAGCGGCGCGGCAAATGGCTTTGGTCAACCTCTCCACCCGTCTCGAACATGAACGGGGCTTGGTCGTATCAAGCATCGTCAACGCCGGTTCAACCCAAGACAGAAGCGCACAAAGCGACAGCTACACCAGTCATCGGAACTTTTCCATGACCGCTACGGAAAAGGGAATAGCCATTACCATAAACTGTAGGGTAATCGACGAATACTGGGAATGCAAGGGGGGAACATACACCTGCCATGTTTTGTACACCATAGCCGACCAAAACAGGGCTGATGCCGGAAGCTACGACGACCGGATTTTCTACACCACCTCGTACGGAGCACATGGCATTGTACGTTCCATCATCCCCGGATGGGGGCAAATCTACAAGGGCAGTACGGTCAAAGGGACCTGTATCCTTGCCGGAGAAGCCGTATGCGCGGCCGGAATCATTGTATGCGAGAACCTACGGGCTTCCTATCACAAGAAAATGTTGGAGCAACCCCGGTTCGCACAGACATACAACACAAAATCAGACAATTGGGAAAACGGGCGCAACATCTGCATCGGAGCAGCCGCTGCACTCTATGTATATAACCTGATCGATGCCGTAGCGGCAAAAGGAGCTAAAAGAGTCGTGGTAAAGAAATCACGCCCACGTTTTTACCTCTATCCTGTAGCCGACATGGAACATACCGGAATGGCTTTGTCCATGAGATTCTAAAAACTAACATATTTTTAATGTACATATAACTATGATGAAAAAAATCCTTTCCATTATTTTCTGCCTGACAGGATTACTTATCCTCAGCAACTGTTCGAAAGACGAAGAAATTACCACCGGAACCATCAGCGGTTTGGTCAGCGACGTGACCAATGCCAATACGGCCGTTGCAGGAGCCACCGTAACTATCAGTCCGCTGGGACTGTCTAAAACCACTGGAACAAACGGCAGATATGATTTTAACGACATAACACCAGGAATTTATACGATTTCCGTAAGTGCCAACAACTACCAGACAGATACTAAATCCGTTACCGTTTATGCCGGACAAGTAGCTACTGCGGACTTTCAATTGGGAGCGACGTCGACGCCCGTAAGCATCGAGCCGATGACGCTCAGTTTCGGTCCAAGCAACGAATCACTCACATTCACCCTGACAAACCAGAGCAACCGTGCACTGCAATACAGCATTTCCGGCTATCCGGCGTATCTGACAGTGACGCCTAGTTCCGCGCAAGTAGCGGCTAAAGGGAAACAAACCATCACCGTAAGGGTAAATCGGGGCGCCATCACATCTGACACCAGCACACAATTGACAGTCAACGTGGGCAACGATTCCTACCCTGTCAATATTAATATCAATTCTCAGGATCTGACATCCAAAATGGTAATAAGCCCGTCTGCACTGAATTTCGGAACATCATACACTACCCTGCAGTTTTCCGTAAGGAACGCAGGCACCGGCGGCGATCTCGCCTGGAACATCTCCACTCCGACCGAGGCGTGCCTCAGCGTATCGCCCAGCCATGGCGTGACTGCAATCGGCAACTCGACTCCCGTAACCGTAACTCTGGACCGCAGCAAACTGCAAGACGATATCACCGCATTCATCAATGTCAATACGGAGGGAGGATCCGTACCTGTGACTGTCACTGCAAGCAAAGCAGGAAACGGCGGTGACAACCCTAATACCGGAACATCAAACAACATTACCGTGTCCCGTGGCCTTATGGCTTATTACACATTTGACGATGAAACAGCGAATGACTCATTCGAAAATGAGATAAACGGACAATTGTACAATTCACCGTCATTCGTCACAGAAACACCGAACGGGAGAGGAAAAGCAGTATTCCTTAACAAACTCAAAGAACAGTATATAAATATCCCGATGTGTCCGGTCAATAGGAAAACAACTTTTTCATTATCTTGCTGGCTCAAAGACTTTGAATCCGGCATCATCATTTCAACAATCAATGGAAATTATTACAATGGTCCGACCTTAAGAGTATCGCAATCAGGAAAATTCGTCATCCACACAGGTGGATATAGTACAGATGGTAGATTTTATTCAACATTTTCAACTGATATTTCATCTATACAGTCAAGTGCCTGGCATCATATAGTAGTTGCTGTAAGCGGACCAAACGAAATGCTTTATCTATATGTAGACGGAATATTGGTTGACAATGTCAATTACGACTCCGATTATATTGAGGCAAAAGGAAACAAGATGCAAATAGGAGGTACCGCCGAAGGACGAATGGAGTATGCTACATCCATGAAAATAGACAACGTCAGAATCTATGGAGTTACACTTACGGCACAAGAAGTACAACAGATATATAACGCAGAAAAATAATATAAGCCATGAATAAATACATATTTTACATAATTGCATCCGCAATCTCTTTCTCTTTTATCAGCTGTGAAGAAGAGGAAACTCCCAATGAGGACACTTCATTATCTAAAATCGACACGGATAACGGCCTGGTACAATATTATACTTTTGATGATGAGAATGCGAACGATATCGCGGGTACATATAATGGCCTGACCATTAACAGTCCGACATACATAACCGACACCCCCAGCGGAAAAGGTAAAGCAATATTTCTAAACAGTACCAAGGAACAATATATAAACATTCCCTACTGTCCTGTCTCCGGGAAAGAAACATACTCTGTCGCTTTTTGGGCAAAGGACTTCGGGGCAGGAACCTTTATAACCACGATTTGTGGAAGCTACTATAATTCACCCACTGTAAGAGTTAGTCAAGCAGGGTATATAGTACTTCACACAGGCGGATATATTAATGACGGTCGTTTCTACAGAACGTTCAGTTCTGCTTCTGTTGACAATTACCAAGCATCCGGTTGGCACCACTTCGCCGTAACGGCCGGTCTCACAGAAAACAGCAGCGACAAATTGTTATCTCTGTATATTGATGGGAATATGGCTGACAACGTCTTAATATCAAGCAACTATGTTAAAGCAGAAGGCAACAAGATGCAAATAGGCGGTAATGCCGACGGAATGTTCGACTATTGGGCTGATCCGATGAAATTAGACAACGTCCGTATATACAACCGTTGCATCGATGCCCAAGAAGTAAAGGCCATCTATACTCTGAAAAAATAATCTATGAAAGGATAGTTTCTCCAATCATGAACAAATACATTCTTAGCATATCAATTATCATTTATTTTGTGCAGTTACCGGTAACTGCACAAAATAAATTTGATGAATACCGTGCACAGAAGAGAGCGGAATTCGACCGATACAGGAACAACAAGCGGGAAGCTTTCGAGGCTTATCGTGCCAAGAAAAACCAGGAATTTGCCGATTTCCTTTCTCAAAAGTGGGGAAACTATAATTTATCCAAAGGGCGACCGCAACCCAAACAACCCGATCCCGTCGCACCCACTGTTGCACCCAAAGAAGATACAAAGCCGACAAGACCTATAGACCTTCCGTTCGGACAAGTCGTTTCGACGCCCAAACCCGTCGAGCCGAAACCTATAGACTTCCCCGTCGAACCGGAAACCAAAAAAGATCAAAAAGTCCGTATCACACTCTATGGATGGCCTTGTGAAGTATACTTCAGTCCCGAGATGCGTTTTACATTGGGGAGCGTCAGCGAGAATAATGTCGGTAAAATATGGAAGTTACTGTCCAGCGACAGTTACACACCCCTGTTAGCAGACTGTCACGAGCTGCACAAGAATCTGAAGCTCGGAGATTTCGGTCTCCTCCGACTGGCCGAGACCGTAGCACAACAGGCTTTAGGAAAAGGCAACGAAGCCGTAATCCTGCAAACTTATATCATGACCCAATTCGGTTATGACGTGCGATTATGCCAGCAAGACAACAAACTGGGTATGATAGTTCCTTTCAAACAGATTGTTTGCAACACACCTTACTATCAGATAGACGGAGTGAATTACTACGTATGGAACAAAAGCATAAGGGGCGGAACAGTCAGCAGCTACAAACAGAATATGAAAGATGCCACCCGGACAATCGATCTGCTGATGACTTCATCTCCCCAATTTATGCCCCATAGCGGTTCGGCAAAAACACGAACTATCCGTTCGACTGCTTATCCCGACGTTTGCATGACTGCCGAATCAAACAAAAACCTGATAGATTTTTACAACGATTACCCAATGATGCAAGACTTCGGTATCTATGCCGCACAACCCATGAATCAGGATATAATCCGCCGTTCCTATGCTCAGTTACGTGAAAGCCTCGCAGGCAAAAGCAAATTGGAAGCCGCTGAAATCCTGCTCAATTTAGTGCAGACCGGATTCAAATACCAAACGGACGAGGAACAGTTCGGTCAGGAGAAATACAACTTCGGAGAAGAGACTCTCTATTATCCCGCCTGCGACTGCGAAGACCGTTCCATTCTCTTCGCCCACCTCATAAAGGATCTACTCGGTCTGGACGTCATTCTGCTCCATTATCCCAATCATCTCGCCACAGCGGTCTGCTTCGGCCAGGCGGTGAACGGCAACTGCCTTAAGGTAAACGGGAAACGTTATACGATATGCGATCCGACATATATCAACGCCCGTGTCGGCATGTGTATGAAACAATTTATCAACACAAGCCCAACGGTCTATCGTATCAATCGCTGAAATTATAATTTACTTCATGGCCGGCTCAGGCATCGCTGTCCTAACGATACGGGTGTCCCACACCCCCAAAAGGTTTATCGCCTTTATTTAAGTTCTTCATAGTCCACGTATTCCCCGTCGTCATCCGAGAAGACTTTTTTCTTTGGAGGAGCATCTGGTGAGGATGATTTCCGACGGGAATCCGTTTCCGACTGATGCGCCGTCCCGTTTTCTTCCCCATGATTTCTACTCCTGTCTTCCGCCAAAGAAGACCAACGCCACAAACCCAACAGGCGCAATACTCTGGCAACAAAGCTTCCTAAATATAATATGGGAAACAATACGAAAAGCAAACAAAATAACAAACAGCCTATCTGCCCCATGCATTCATCACATTAAAATGTATAACCGACAAACAGCAAGAACCGTGCCAAAGAACTCAATTCTTTCCCCGTGTCGCAAGTGAAAGCAACACATACCACACAATGACGGCGGAAAGGCTACTATATCCTAGCACCACAATCATCGGAATGCACCCCAACAGGAAAATGTATTTCACCTTATTGTCTTGCCAAGAAAGATTCTTGAACTTAAGAGCGAACAACGGTATTTCCGCCACCATCAGGAAACAGAACAGCAGCATCACCAGGAAAAGCAACACCGCATTGAATTTCCCGGAAACAAGGCATCCATATTCCCCCAATATCAGCGAACTCCAGAACAGCGCATTGGCAGGTGTCGGCAACCCGATAAAGGAGGAAGTCTGACGTATATCCAGATTGAATTTAGCCAGTCGAAGCGCGGAAAAGGCCGCTATGAGAAAAGCGGTATAAGGGACATAGGAACGTATTGGCTCCAACACTGCCGGATAAGCGACGTGACCGAACAAGGAGAACAACATGGCGGAAGGAGCCACCCCGAATGTTACCACATCAGCTAAAGAGTCCAGCTCTTTCCCTATCGGCGAAGAGACTCCCAGCAAACGGGCACTCATCCCGTCGAAGAAATCAAACACCGCCCCCGCGATAATCATCACCACGGCCCATTCGTAATGGGAATGAAAGGCGGCCCCTGTAGCCATACAGCCGCAAATCAAATTACAACAGGTTATGCTGTTGGGAATCTGTTTAGTTATAAAATTTGCCATCTGTCAAATACCCTTCCTTATTTCAAGCGTGCAAGAAGCGTTTCATTACCTACCGTCCGTTGCCCCATCTTGACACACACTTCCGTGCCCAACGGCAGATAAACATCCACCCGGGAACCGAATTTTATGAACCCCATGTGCTCGTCGATGTAGCATTCCTCTCCCTCGCGGGCATACGTCACGATACGACGCGCTACGGCTCCCGCAACCTGCCGGGCCATGATATCCACGCCCTCCGGAGTCTCGATGACCACCGTGGAACGTTCGTTCTCCGTGCTGGCCTTGGGCAACCATGCTTTGTGGAAGTTGCCGTCATGATGTCTTACCAGTTTCACGGTTCCATCCACCGGAATCCAATTGGCATGCACATTCACGACACTCATGAAGATAGACACCATCAATCTCCTGTCATGAAAATATTCATTTTCCTCCATCTCTTCTATCACGACCACCTTTCCGTCCGCCGGCGCAACCACAACACGCTCCGTGTCTCCATCATACAAACGAATCGGGCAACGAAAGAAGTTCACGACCATCAAATATAGAAAAAGACTGACGGAAGCGACAATATAGAAAGGCAATTTACATTCGAAAGCGGCGTAGAGACAAAGGTTTATAAAAATCAGAACCAGTCCGCCCCATATCAAAGTGTGCGTACCCTCGCGATGAAGCCTTATTTTTTTTAGCTTTTTAAGTCTGCGTACCATGCTGTTAATCCTATGGATTGATTGGCAAAGATAGATATAATCAAATAAAATACAAAATTATCACGGTCTCTTTTCGTATAATGCCAACAGAAACATCACAATCTACAGATCTCTGCGAAAATTTATCCATCGGCTTTTGTTCTTTTAGCAAAAGAAACGTACCTTTAAACTTTCATTCAACAGTAAAGACACAAGGGGACATCATTATGCAGGATTTCGTACACCTACACGTACACACCCAATACTCTATCCTTGACGGCCAGGCAAGCATACCGAAACTCGTGGACAAAGCCATCAAAGACGGCATGAGAGGCATGGCCGTCACCGACCATGGCAACATGATGGGTATCAAGGAATTTTTCAACTACACCAATAAAAAGAACGGGCCGATCCAAGGGGAAATAAAGAAATGGAAAAAACAAATCGCGTTGCTGGAAGCAGGTAAGGACGCGGCCAAAGTCGCATGGGAAGCCGAACAGAAGCAGAAAGCCGACACCGCCCGTGCCATACGCGAACAGGCGATAGCCAACAACGAGCCGGTGCCCCCGGAAGGCATGGAACCTGCACCGGAAGAAATGCCGGTATTCCCGCCTATGGAAGAACAGTTGCAAAATGCCCGGACAGAACTGGCAAAGGCAAAGGCGGCCTTATTCAAACCCATCTTCGGCTGTGAGATGTACGTAGCTAACCGCCGCCTTTACAATATGGAAAAGGATCAGGGGGACAACCGGAGATACCACCTGATCATACTGGCTAAAAACGAGACGGGATATCACAACCTCGTCAAACTGGTGTCCAAGTCATGGACCGACGGTTTTTATGGCCGCCCGCGTACGGACCGTGTGGAACTGGAGGCACACAGCGAGGGACTGATTGTATGTTCGGCCTGCATCGCCGGCGAGGTTCCTCACAAAGTACTGGCGGGAGATCTGGCCGGAGCCGAAGAAGCTGCCTTGTGGTACAAACGGGTGTTCGGAGAGGATTATTACCTGGAGTTGCAACGTCACGAAGTGAAGGATCCGAACCAAAGGGCTAACCGGGAGACATTTCCGTTGCAGCAACGCGCCAACGCGGCTCTCATCGGACTGGCACGCAAACATGACATTAAACTGGTCTGCACCAACGACTGTCATTTCGTAGAGCAGGAAAACGCAGAAGCCCACGACCGCCTGATCTGCCTGAGTACCAACCGCGACCTGGACGATCCGAAACGTATGCTTTACTCCAAACAGGAATGGTTCAAGACCCGACAGGAAATGAACGACATATTCTCCGACATCCCGGAAGCATTGGCCAACACCTGCGAGATACTGGACAAGGTGGAAATCTATAGCATCGACCATGCTCCCATCATGCCCAACTTCGACATTCCTGAAGAGTTCGGCACAGAGGTCACCTATCGGGAGAAATTTACGGAAGAAGACCTGTTCGAGGAATTTACCCGTAATGAAAACGGCGAGGTCGTATTAAGTAGAGAAGAAGCGGAAAGCAAAGTGAAAAAGCTAGGCGGTGTGCAGAAGCTCTACCGTCTGAAACTCGAAGCGGACTATCTGGCTGCCCTTACTTATGAAGGCGCCAGACGCATATACGGCGATCCTCTGGAACCACACGTGAAGGAGCGGCTCAATTTCGAACTTCATATCATGAAGACGATGGGTTTTCCGGGATACTTCCTCATCGTGCAGGATTATATCAATGCCGCCCGTCACGAACTGAACGTTTCCGTAGGTCCGGGACGTGGCTCAGCCGCCGGTTCTGCCGTCGCCTATTGCTTAGGTATCACCAAAATAGATCCGATCCAATACGACCTGCTGTTTGAACGTTTCCTGAACCCCGACCGTATATCTCTTCCCGATATCGACGTGGACTTCGATGATGACGGACGAGGAAAGGTTTTAAGTTGGGTAACACAGAAATACGGAGCCGAAAAGGTAGCCCATATCATCACCTATGGAACTATGGCCACCAAACTGGCCATCAAGGATGTGGCACGTGTACAGAAACTTCCTCTGGACACATCGAACAGACTCTGTAAACTGATACCGGACAAATTACCGGAAGATGAAAACGGGAAAGCACGGAAAATGAATCTCCCAAATGCGATTTCGTGTATCCCGGAACTACAGGAAGCCGAAGCGTCCCCAGACCCGACTCTGCGCGACACACTCCGGTATGCCAGGATGCTGGAAGGCAATGTGCGCAACACGGGCGTTCACGCCTGCGGAGTCATCATCTGCCGTGATGACGTATCGGACTGGGTACCCATCAGCACGGCGGAAGACAAAGAAACGGGAGAGAAACTCCGATGCACACAGTACGAAGGTTCCGTCATCGAAGACACGGGACTTATAAAGATGGACTTTTTGGGCCTGAAAACCCTCTCCATCATCAAGGAATGCCAGACCAACATCCGCGATAGTCTCGGCATAGAAATAGACGTAGACCTGCTGGACATCGAGGATCCGGCCACGTACAACCTGTACTGCGACGGGCGCACCGTCGGCACATTCCAGTTTGAATCGGCCGGTATGCAGAAATATTTGCGTGAGTTGCAGCCTTCTACATTCGAAGACCTCATTGCAATGAACGCCCTCTACCGCCCGGGACCTATGGACTATATCCCCGATTTCATCGACCGCAAACAGGGACGGAAACCGGTGGAATACGACATTCCCTGCATGGAGAAATATCTGAAAGACACATACGGCATTACGGTCTATCAGGAGCAGGTGATGCTTCTGTCACGCCAGTTGGCCAACTTCACCCGCGGCGAAAGCGACACACTCCGCAAGGCCATGGGTAAGAAACTGATAGACAAGTTGAATCACATGTACCCGAAATTCATTTCCGGAGGTAAAAGTAACGGCCATGACCCCAAAGTGCTGGAAAAGATATGGAGCGACTGGAAGAAGTTCGCCTCTTATGCTTTCAACAAGAGCCATGCCACGTGCTACTCCTGGGTCGCCTATCAGACGGCATTCCTGAAAGCCAATTATCCGGCACAGTACATGGCTGCAGTCATGAGCCGAAGTCTGGCAAACATAAGCGATATCACCAAACTCATGAGCGAATGCAAAAGTATCGGTATCGACACATTGGGCCCCGACGTTAACGTCAGTCTGCATAAATTCAGCGTAGACACACAAGGGAACATCCGTTTCGGACTGGGAGCCATCAAGGGTATGGGCGACGCTGCCGTAGATGCCATCATCAAAGAACGCAAAACGAACGGGCCGTTCAAATCAATATTCGACTTCGTACAACGCGTACCGGCATCCGCCTGCAAACGCAACAATCTGGAAAGTCTGGTCCTGTCCGGAGCCTTCGATGGTTTCGGCACCATCAACCGCGAACAGTTCTTCGCGACAAACAGCAAGGGGGAAGTGTTTTTGGATGCGCTGTCACGCTACGGCACACGCTACCAGACAGATCAGGATGCGGCACAGAATTCCCTTTTCGGCGGCTTTGATGTAGTGGAGATAGCCACCCCCGAAGTACCGCAGGCTGCACCCTGGAGCGCTCTGGAGCGTCTGAACAAAGAACGGGCTCTTGTCGGAATCTATCTGTCGGCCCATCCGCTCGACGACTATTCCATCATCCTGCAAAACGTATGCAACGCCCAAATGGCCGACCTGCAGGACCTAAGCAAATTCGCCAACATGGATTTAACTCTGGGCGGCATGGTCACCAACGTGCGCAAAGGCATTTCCAAATCAGGAAAACCGTACGGCATCGTCACAATCGAGGACTTCTCCGGTTCTTTTGAAATACCTCTGTTCGGTCAGGACTGGCCTACTTGGGGCAGTTACATGGACGTAGGGAATACTATATATATAACGGCCAAATGTCAACCTCGCCAGTGGGATCCCAGCAGACTCGAATTCCGAATCGGCAAGATAGAATTCCTTGCGGACATAAAAGACAAAATCATTGAAAGCATCACCATCACGATGGCACTTGAGACACTCGACAGCGACACGGTGTTGTCCCTGTCAACCTTAATCAAGAACAATCCCGGTACGGCCAGTCTGTATTTCCAGATATCCGATGCAGAGCAACAGAACCATCTCTCCCTGCAATCCAAAAGCGCGAAAGTGTCCGTTAAAAAGGATTTAATTTCATACATTGAGAACCACCCGTCCCTCTCTTACAAAATTAATTAGTATCTTTGCCCGAAACAATATTTAAAATTGACAGAATATGGCATTAGCAATCACAGACTCTAATTTCGAAGAATTGATGGCTTCCGGAAAGCCCGTAGTAATAGATTTCTGGGCAACTTGGTGTGGTCCCTGCAAGAAAGTAGGCCCGATTATAGAAGAGTTAGCCGCAGAGTATGAGGGAAAGGCCGTTATCGGCAAGTGTGACGTAGAGGAAAATGATGATTTGGCATCCCGCTTCGGCATACGCAATGTTCCCACCATATTGTTCATCAAAAACGGAGAAGTTGTGGACAAACAGGTGGGTGCCGCTCCTAAAAGCACGCTGGAGGAAAAGCTCAAGAATATTTTAGCATAACGGAAAAACGCCATGGACAATCTGGAAATGGAGTTGCTGCAAAGTGCGGAAGATGACATGCGCACAGTCGCTTTCATCAAGAATTATCTGCCGCAGGAAGTAAAAGACGTATTCTCGGAAGAAGACCTGCTCTATCTGCTGGACATCATTGTTGACTACTATAACGTAAGCGGCATATTGGAACAGGACGGAGATGAAAACGGTGAAATCGACATCGATATGGAAAAAGTGGTGGACTACATTCTCCGTGAAATAAAGAAAGACGGGACACCTGACAAATACAACGCAGAAGACCTTCTGTGGGTTGTGGAAGCGGAATTGGAATACGCCGCCGGACAGGAGGAATAAAACCATTCATCCCCGTCCGGATATACTACCCAAGTAATGCCTCCCTTCTACAAGCGGGGCATTACTTTTTTATACATTATTTACCATGTCAGCAACCGACAACCCGTTTCATCCTCTTCAATGCGCACCTTGACTACATTTTCCGGCAAAAGATCCTCCACCAGTTCCGGCCACTCTATGAAACAAAGGGCACCGCTGTAGAAGTAATCCTCATAGCCCATATCATAAACCTCTTCCAACTTCTTGATTCGGTAGAAGTCAAAATGATAAATCAGTTCACCCGTAGCCGAACGGTATTCATTGACGATAGCAAACGTAGGGGAGTTTATCACGTCCTCCACGCCTAAGCATTCACAGACAGCCTTGATGAAGGTGGTCTTTCCCGCACCCATCTGTCCGTAGAAAGCAAACACCGTACCCTCACCCATATTATCGATAAACTCGCGTGCAACCTCATGCAAGGCTGCGGTAGACTCAATTTTCAATTCCATATTTCTCTTTATTTCAATTGCGTTTACGTCCCTGCAAGGTGATAAGCGGAACCAACATTTCCTCCATGGAGATACCACCGTGTTGGAACGTGTTCTTATAATAAGACACGTAATAATTATAGTTGTTCGGATAGGCAAAAAAACCGTCCGACATAGCAAAGATATATGCAGTACTCAGGTTGGGCGCCGGCAACTGCACACCGCGGGGATCTCTGATTTCCAACACCTCCTTGGGATTATAAGTCAGGTTACGCCCCAGTTTATAACGCAAATTGGTATTCGTGTTCTTGTCACCTATAACCTTGACAGGCGTATTCACCCGTATGCTGCCGTGATCGGTAGTTACCACCACACGATAACTGCTGGCAGCCAGCAGACGGAACAATTCCCTTACCGGCGAATGCAGAAACCAGCTACGCGTGATGCTGCGATAGGCAGCCTCGTCTGAGGCCAGTTCGCGCACCATCTTCATCTCCGTACGGGCATGAGAAAGCATATCGATGAAATTAAGAACCACCACGTTCAGATCATTGCGTTCCAGATATCGGAACTGTGCCACAAGTTTTTCAGCCGCCGCCGAATCATTCACCTTATAATAACTGAATGCATTCCTGCGACGAAAGCGTTCCAACTGCGTCCGGATCAGCGGTTCTTCATTCTGATTTTTCCCTTCTTCCTCGTCCTCATCCACCCATAAGTCCGGAAACATCTCTGCTATCTGATAAGGCATCAAGCCCGAAAAAATCGCATTACGGGCATACTGGGTGGCCGTAGGCAGAATGCTGCAATATAAATCTTCCTCTATAAAAAAGGAGTCGGCCAACTCCGTACTCAGCATCCGCCACTGATCGTAGCGGAAATTATCAAGCACGATGAAAAAGACTTTCTCTCCCCTATCCAGATATGGGAATATCTTTTGCTTAAACAAATCGGGACTCATCAACGGCCGCTCCTCACTGCCGTCCATCCATCCGATATAGTGCTTCCGGATGAACTTCCCGAACATCTGATTGGCTTCCGCCTTTTGCATCGCCAGCATCTCGTGCATATTGCTGTCGGTATCTGACAATTCCAGTTCCCAATACACCAACCGCTTGTACACCTCCACCCAGTTGTCCAGCGTAAGCGAATCGTTTATCTGCATGCCTATTTTACCGAAGTTCTGCTGATAAGCCGTCTGAGCCACCTCGGTCACGATTTCTTTCCGGTGGATGTTTTTTTTCAACGTAAGCAATATCTGCGTCGGATTGACCGGCTTTATCAGATAATCCGCTATCTTGGACCCGATAGCCTGATCCATGATGTTCTCTTCCTCGCTCTTCGTCACCATAACCACCGGCGTCACCGGAGAAATCTCCTTGATGCGGGCCAATGTTTCCAGCCCACTGATACCGGGCATGTTCTCATCCAGCAATATCAGATCATACGTTTTCTCCCGGCACAGATCAAGCGCGTCCTGCCCGTTGGAAACCTTTTCCACCTCGTATCCTTTCTTCTGCAAAAACAAGATATGAGACCTCAACTGTTCGATTTCGTCATCGACCCATAACAATAACCCGTTGCTCATCGCCTTATATATATTACTTACTCAAAAAGGAAGAGTTCATCGTCTGAATACTCCATTCCGCCGCCATCTTCCGTATCGTCCCGTTTCCTATCCGGCAGCTCCTTGATTTCCGCCGGTTCGTCCAACAACAGTTCATCCGATATCTCCAGCGGTGCAAAATGCTTGTCGAAGAACTGCTTGTAGTCATCATAGCTGAATGCGGTTCCCAGCAGTTCCATATTCTCCTTTGAAACCAGCACCACCCGTATGCCTTTCAGCAATTCGGCCATATGCGGATCGGAAAACAGTTTCTGCGTATAGGCATGCACTTCGTCAAAACTCAAGAAACCACGGACAAGCAACTGTCCCAGTCCACGGTCTTTTACTATCTCGATATCGAAGTTACGCACCAGGAAACTTGTGAAGTTATAACGGGCCATCTCATACAGGAGCTGGTCTTCGTCCAGACTGTTTTCCACGTAAGCCAACATGAATATAAAATCCGTATAACGTTCGGAGCTTAAAGTCTGTTTCTGTTCCGTGGAATCTCCCTGCATCTCCATCGAACGGCGCGCCCAGACGTCTCCGGCATCATATTTACTGTCACTCAGCAGCTTGCCTTCTTTTATTCCCTTGACAATATAATTGGCCATCTCCGTCAGTTCGCTCTGCGGATACTTCTCCACGACTTCTTTCAATGCTGCAAGGAAGCCTTCCCTGTCACCGCTGTACAGACGGCTCATGGCATGTACGAACATGAACTTCGGCCGATGTGTCCCTTCGGGGAAATCGGACGAGGAATATTCATAATTGCGTTCCACCTCATCGTAGCGGTTCTCCTGATAGGCCACATACGTAGCGGCATATACGGAATCCTCTATATGTTTGCCATGACGGGCATACAGAGCATACCGGGGATTGCCCAACAGACGTGCCAGCTTCGTATCCGGAAAACTGTCCACCACCTTCTGGCGATAGAGTTCTGCCTCTTCCGTCTTCCCGAACCGTCCGTTCAGCAAGAAAAGATGATAATACACATCTGCCATTTCCGCATAATCGGGATAATCCGCCAGCAGACGCCGGAAAGTGCGGTATGCCAGACCGAAATTCTCGAGCCGCTCCATTTCCAGGACACCTGCATGGTAGAGCCCGTCGCTCAATGTTTGATGGGAAGCCTGCAACTGTTCCTCTTCAAAAGGTATCTGTCGCAGATAATATGCCCGTTCGTGCGGATCATTAGCCAACGAATCAGCCTGTTGCCGTTCCGCCTCAGTTTCTGCTTCCGCGGCTATGGAATCCTGACGGGCCGCATTTTCCCCGCCATCGTCATCGTAGTTATATTCTCCGAAATTTTCCGCCGAGGCAACCTCCTTATTACTGCGTCGCCAATTATCCTCCAGCGGTCGTTTTCCCCATCGTTTGCGGAATTCACTCTTGCCTTGGTTCACCACCATCGGATTATAAAAATACCAGGCTCCCTGTTGCCCCGCCGTCCGTGCCGGAGTCGTATTGGATACAGATACGCCCGGCCCCACCTGCCCTGCATCCGTGCCGGAACCTCCATTTCCTTCGGCCTCCGCTTTTTTGGCTTCTTCCTTCTCTTTCTTTTTCAGCGCCTCTATCACACGGTCGATGGCCGCATTACGCTGTTCCTCCGGTAAACGGGCCAGCCATTGCAGACTGTCCTGCAACTTAACGGCAGAAAGATGCGGTTCCAGTTCATCCAGGATTTTGGAACGCCGCTCGGATTCAGCATATTCCTCATGCTCCTTGTTCAGAATCCCCATCAATAACGCATAACAACGCTGCGCTTCTATATAGTTTTCCTGTTCCCAATAAAGCTGTCCCAGCCGGAGCAACACCACCGCCTTGGCGATACCGTTCTGTGTGCTCTTTTCCGCCCCGGTCTCATAAGCTCCGATACAATGCACCGTATCATGCTGTGACAGATAAATATTTCCGATAGCATAATAAAGATAATCCTGATAATCCTTGTTCTTATCGTTACGGGCCATCCGCTGGAGTTTCTTTATCATCTTGCGATGCTGCCCCTGTGCCATCACCTGACTCTGCTGCACGCGGGCGTTCAGTTCGAGTTCATAAGGAGGATTGCTCCGTATTACTGTCTGAAATGCCTTATAAGCCATCCGGTTATCATCCGTAATCTGATACAGTTGTCCCAACAGGAAATTCAGCCGGGCACGCTGTTTCTTGCGCTTTTCCTTCTTAATGGTTTTCTGCAAATAAGGAATAGCTTCCTTATACTGCTTCACCAGAATAAGATAATCCGCATAAGAAGCGTCCAGCTCCGCCCGACCGCGGGACGTAATGCTGTCCCGCCTCATCTTATTGAACACATCATCGGCATCATAGGGCCAGTCCAGCTCCACGTAACAACGCGCCAGATAGGCACGTGCTACAGACAGGACATCGGGCTGCGTGGCATACAGACGGGCTATATAATTGAACGTAGAGGCCGCCTCTATGAACTGCCCCTGCTGAAACTGCGACTTTCCCATCAACAGCCATGCGTTTTTCAGAAAAGGGTTGAATTCCTTTCGGGCCAGATAAGCTTTGTCCTTCTCCGACTTCCGCTTGCTGACATTCACTTTCGGACGCCTCTTGATAGAGTGGCGCTTGATGGCCTTCTCACACTTGGTGATGGCCGTTTCATAATTGCTTTTCCCCAGTCCTCCTGTGGTCTTGTCTGCCGAGATAAACATCGGCAGCAATCGGGTATAGTCGTCCTTGTGCCCCTGTTCCTGAGCCAGCAGTCCGTCCTTATACGCCACCGAACCGTTATAATAGGTATTGAACCGTGCAGTCACGGCATGATAAAAACGCGCACCCGACGTGTTTTTTTTCGTCGAGCAAGCTCCGGCCACTATCACAAGCAGCCCCCATACCATATATCGCAACCAGTGTTTCAACGTTCTATTCCTTTTTAACTGAAAAGCATTACTTTTATTGCCTCCTGTTCCGCACAAATGGTATCCGCACAATCCGGCACAGCCCGTACAGCAATATGGAAACAAGAATGACGGAAGCCCCTGAAGGAATGTTATAAACATAGGACAGCCACAATCCTCCCAGACAACCTGCATATCCGATGCCCATGGAAAGAAACATCATTGTCCGGTAACGGGTCGTAAACAGATTGGCCGTCGCCTGCGGAATCGTAAGCAGGGAAAGCACCAGCACGATGCCGACGATGCGCAGACAGGCCACAATGGTAAGGGCAATGAAAGCCATCATCAGATATTCCAGCACATCCACCGGCAACCGCTGGGAACGGGCAAATTCCGCATCAAAAGAAACGGCGACCAAAGGGGTCAGCAAAAACACGAACGTCACCCCGACTCCTGTCGTGAGGGCGAACAGCAATCCCAGATCCAAAGGCGTCACCGTCAGTATGGAACCAAACAGGTAGGAGGAAAGATCGGCGGCGTATCCCGGAGCAAGGAAACTGCAAATGATACCCACGCTCATCCCCAACGTCCAGAACATGGCTATGGCAGAGTCCTCGCGCATGCCGCGGCGACGGCTGAACCACTGAACACCCCACGCCGACAACACGGCGAACACCGTAGCCGGAAGCACCGGAGGCAAACCGGTCAGCAAACCGATGCCCACCCCGCCAAACGAGGCATGAGTAATCCCTCCGCTGATAAACACCAGTCGGCGTGTCACGATATAGGTACCCACCATGCCGCAAAGAACACTTGCCAGGAAACCGGCCAGCAACGCATGCTGAAAGAATGTATAACCGAATATGTCCATCATCCCATCCGCCTTTCTCCGATAATCAGAAACACCTCGTCTTTCAACTCATCCGGCAACGGTACGCCGCGTAACTGTAAACTGCGCACCCAACCGGCCACCTCATCGTCCCGCATCGTATAAAACACTTCGCGAAACTCATCAATCTCCACCTCCGTAAATCCGCTTTCTTCCCGTCCACAGAAGCGGTCCAGTTCCTCATCGTCATAATATTCAACATTCTTGCTCACGGCGGCCAGCAGGCTGTCTTTCTCGCACACCTCATGTTGCCCACAGCATTCACGGTCTGCCGTCACCACAGGAGGCATCTCTTCCAGTTCCCCCCGCTCCACTTTCTGCCGCAGGCAGCGGTTGTTCAGCCAACCGGCCGCCATGGCCACAAGTCCGGCCGCCAGCAAAGCCAGCAAAATATACACTACTATCATCTTGTACTCAAATCAAAACCCGCCAGCTGCAAATCTTCCCAATAACGGGGATAGGATTTACTGACCACTCCCGGATCGTTAATCCGTATCTCCGGCAACACCAAAGCACAAGGGGCAAAAGCCATGGCCATGCGGTGGTCTTCATAGGTGTCAACAGCGACACCGTCTGCAACACCGCAACGTCCTCCCGCCCAGCTAAGGACGGAATTCTTTTCCTCTTCCATCGGGAAACCCAGTTTACGCAACTCACAAATCAAGGCGGCCATGCGGTCCGTCTCTTTAATCTTCAGGCTCTGCAATCCGGAGAACCGGAAAGGCACATTCAGCATCGCGCATGTCACCACAAACGTCTGGGCCAGGTCCGGCTGGTTCACGAAATCTACATCCAGGCACTTTGCCACACTGCCTCCTTTCTTCAGACGGACAACATCCAGATTCCCCTCTCTTCCGAATTCCGTCATCACTCCCAAATCCGCAAAAAGCCTGCTCACGGCACTGTCTCCCTGACAACTCTCACGAAACAGTCCCGGCAAGACAATCTCCGTATCCGGTCTGTGCGACAGGGCAACCATCTCGTACCAATAAGAAGCCGCGCTCCAGTCGCTCTCTATATAATAAGGTACAGGGCGATAGGGTTCCGGACACACTGCTATGGTCCTTTTCCCCGTCCAGCCGGCCTTGGCGCCGAAGTCCGTCATCAGTTTCAGCGTCATGTCTATATAAGGGCGGGACACTATATTCCCCTGCAGTTCCAGAGTCAGCCCCCGCTCCATCATCGGACCTACCATCAGCAAGGCCGATATATACTGCGAACTGACATGACCGGGCAAGACCAACTTCCCCCCCTTGTGTTTTCCCCCGACAATACGCAAAGGAGGAAACCCTTCTTCTCCCACATATTCCACCGTGGCTCCCAACGCACGCAAGGCCTCCACCAATATCCCGATGGGGCGATGTTTCATCCGTTCGGTTCCCGTGACAACCCGTTCACCGGGCCGCACGGAACAGTAGGCCGACAGAAAACGCATGGCAGTTCCCGCCGCCATGATGTCGATCACTTCGGGCTGTTCGCGCAACGCCCTCTCCATCACAAAAGTGTCATCACAGGCAGACACATTTCCCAGCCGCATATCACTGCCCGACAAGGCGTTTATAATCAATGCCCTGTTACTTATGCTCTTGCTTGCCGGAAGATTAATCCGTGCATTCCGCAAACCTCCGGAAGTTACTCTTGTCTGCATCACTCAAAAAATATGGATTCGATAAGGACAAAAGTAGATATTTATTTGCACAATTCAAAAAGAATCTCTACTTTTGCACTCGCAAAATAGCACGGGATGTAGCTCAGTCCGGTTAGAGTACTCGTCTGGGGGGCGAGTGGTCGCTGGTTCGAATCCAGTCATCCCGACAAAATCAAAGGCACTACCAAACAAGCAGACAGCAAGTTTAGGGGGTGCTTTTATTCTTTATAGGCACAATAGATTGGGGTCAGTAGATATTTAGGCTCAACAGAAAACCGACAGGGATACACGCATCAGCCCTCCTCCTACTTCTGCACCACCAGATACCTGTTCCCCTCCGCCGTGTGCACCTTCTTCACACCGGCCGCCACCAACGAGCGGGACAGCGGACGCATCTTCACCTCGCCGCCGGAACCCGGACAGCGCCGCCGCATCACGGACAGCAGCTCGGGCAACGAACGCAACACGCCCTGCTCGCCCGGACGGGGCGCACGGAAACAGTGGCGGAACACCTCCTCAACAGGACTCACACGGTAATAAGACAGGTTCGTACGCCCGATGGACTCCTCCTCTGACTTGTCGAACCAGTAACGCGCGCCCGCCTGCAGCTCGGCCTTCAGCTGCGCGTACACCTGCGCATGGTCGATGCCCTCCGCACGTATGGGACGCTCCACTTCCACGCAGATGAAGCGGCGGCTGCCCGTGGGGTCGGTGAGCAGTTCGCGAGAGTTGGACGTGCCGATGAACGAGGCCACGCGGGGCAGGTGGCCGGAGTGACGCCGGTAGGCACGACGCACGTGGAGCGCGCTGAGCTGCATCACGTTCTTCAGCTGCGGCTGGCGCGAAGCGGGGATGCGGTCGAACTCGTCGAGGTTGATGAGCCCCATCTCCACCAAGTGGCGCTCCACCGTCTCGGGACGAGAGAGGTCGACGCTGTCGGTGTAATACGCCGCCAGCGCAGGAGGCATCAGGGCGCGGCAGAACGTGGACTTGCCCATGCCCTGCTCGTCGCTCACCAACAGGGGAGCCACGCTCTGGGCGTGAAGACCGTCGTTCACGCCCGCCCACTGCGCGGCCACGCCCAACATCCAGCGGTGGAAACGGGAGGCCCACTCACCGTCGGCGGACACGCGCGCGGCCAGGTCGCGCAACCGGTCGCGGCCGTCCCACGCGGGCAAAGTGTCGAAGTAGTGGCGGAAGGGGTGGTAATCGCCCACGCGCCCGGACTCGACGACGCGCGTCACGTCGCGGTCCCAGCAAGCGATACCGGACGAATGGGCGTGCAGGCAGATGCCGTTGCGGGCCCGCGCGTCCAGCGGACGGTACTCACCGCAGCCCTTGGGGCGGTACTCCGTCGTTTCCGTCAGCACGTTGAAACGAAGGTCGTAATGACGGTCGAGGAACGTCTGTATGTCACCGTCCATCCGCGCCGCCTGTTGCGACGCGTTGCACTCCCCGTCTGTCGGTGGGGAGGCGGGAGTCTCCGCTACCGGAGAGGTCGTTTCT
>CAZIMK010000032.1:0-36816 GCA_964540455.1 uncultured Paraprevotella sp. | reverse complement strand
ACATCCGTTCCAGACTGTAGTCATGCAACTGCAACAGCTTCACGAGGTAAGTGGGCGTGCCCGTCGCAAACCAGTAGCTGCCGAAAGCATTGGCATCGAAGGCGTTCAACACACTGAACGGATTGTAAAGACCGGGGCAGTCCGGCACGAAATGGTAACCGTCATAAAGGCGTGCCAGCTTCTTCTGCACGTCTTCCGCCGACATGTCCAGTTCGTCCGCCATGCGGAGGACATAGGGCTGGAAACTTTCCAGCAGTTCACGCTCCGTAATGCCGCACACCTCGTGATAGTCCTTGCGCATGGAGATGTCTTTCAGGTTGTTCAGGTCGCTAAACACGCTCACCTTGCCGAACTTCGTCACGCCAGTCAACATAGCGAACCGGATGTACGGGTCACCGGATTTCAGCGCGCCGTAGAACGCCTTCAACGTGTCGCGGTAAGCCTCCTGCAACGATTCGTTGCCAATGGCCTGAAGCATAGGCTTGTCGTATTCGTCTATCAAAATCACCACACGACGGCCCGTCTTCTCGCAGGCACGCCGGATCACACCGAGGAAACGAAGGGACAGGGAACGCTCGGACGCCTTCGCACCGTAAAGGTCTTCCCATTGGGTTATCGCGTTGTCGAGAATGTTTTCGAGAGCCTCGGGAGATTCGTACTTCTGTGTGTTCAGGTCTAAGTGCAGGATGGGATACGGCTCCCATTTCTGTTCCAGTTCGGAGATGACAAGCCCTTCGAACAATTCACGCTTGCCTTCAAAGTAGGCGTGCAACGTGGAGAGCAGCAGACTCTTGCCGAAACGGCGAGGGCGCGACAGGAAGTAATAGCTGCCCGTGTTGGCGAGCTTGTACACAAGCGCGGTCTTGTCTACATAAAGATAGCCGTCCTTGCGGATTTTCTCGAAATTCTGTATGCCGATGGGAAGATTCTGCAGTGCCATGTTCCTTTGTATTTTAATGTACAAGGCAAAGATAAGTTTTTATCAAAAGCCGACCTCGGATTATTACAAAAAAGTAACTTAGGCCGTGAATTTTCTTTCTTTTAAAGAAAAAAGCAGCCTGCATCTGTCAGCCTCGAACAGAATGAAAACAAATACTGCATATTATTAAGCCAAGCCGTCGTTTTTACGCGATTTCTTCGTATCTTTGCGCTATTGAAAACGAAAGAATACGACGCAGAATGAAAGTTGCCATCGTAAAGTACAACGCCGGAAACATACGGTCGGTCGTCAATGCGCTGAACCGGCTGGGAGTCTGCCCGTCGGTAACAGACCGGCCGGAAGAACTCCTGGCGGCCGACAGGGTACTGTTTCCCGGACAGGGTGAAGCATTCACCACCATGCAATACTTGCGAGACCACCGGCTGGACTCACTTATATGCAGCCTGAAACAACCGGTGTTGGGCATCTGCATCGGCCAGCAACTGATGTGTCGTCATTCGGAGGAAGGAGACACGGAATGCCTGGGCATCTTCGACACGGATGTCATACGCTTCCGCCCCACCCGACACGAAGAGAAAGTGCCGCACATGGGATGGAACAGACTGCGGGATATGGAAAACGTTCTGTTCCACGGATGCGAAGAAGGAGCATTCGCCTATTTCGTACACAGCTATTATGTTCCTGTCAATTCCTGCACCGCCGCCGTCTGCGACTATATCCAGCCGTTCAGCGCCGCCCTGCACAAAGACAACTTCTACGCCACCCAGTTCCATCCTGAAAAGAGCGGCGACACGGGCGAACGCATCTTGCAAAACTTCTTAGATCTGAAAGTATGATAGAACTGATTCCAGCCATAGACATCATCGACGGCCGGTGCGTGCGCCTGACCAAAGGTGATTATGCAACAGAGAAGATTTACAACGAGGACCCGGTGGCCGTGGCACGTGAATTCGAGGCTTTCGGCTTCAGGCGTCTCCACATGGTGGACCTGGACGGTGCACGTTCGCGGCACATCGTGAACCACCGGGTGCTGGAACGCATCGCCGGAGCCACCTCACTCGTCATCGACTTCGGCGGAGGAATCAAGACGGAGGAAGACTGCCGCATAGCGTTCGACAGCGGAGCTTCTCTCATCACGGCCGGAAGCGTGGCCGTAACCTCGCCGACCCTGTTTCTGTCCTGGCTCCGGCTCTACGGAAGCCGGCGTATCATTTTAGGTGCCGACGCGAAGGAGGGTTTCATAGCCATCAACGGCTGGAAAGAAGACAGCCGGGAGGAACTGCTTCCTTTCCTGACATCCTATATAAATAAAGGTGTGACAAACGTCCTCTGCACGGAGATAAGCCGCGACGGAATGTTACAGGGACCGGCAACAGAACTATACAGCAGCATCATGGAGGCGCATCCCAACTGCCACCTGATAGCCAGTGGCGGAGTAAGTTGCCTGAAAGACATACAGGCCCTCGACCGCGTCGGTATTCCGGCCGTGGTTTTCGGCAAAGCCATCTACGAAGGGCGCATATCCTTGAACGAACTGGCCGAATGGGCCGAAAAGAACCGATGATATGACATTAGCTAAACGCATCATACCGTGTCTGGACGTGAAAGACGGGCAAACCGTCAAAGGAACCAACTTTGTCAACCTCCGGCAAGCGGGCGACCCTGTGGAGCTTGGCAAGGTCTACAGCCGGCAGGGAGCGGACGAACTGGTTTATCTGGACATCACGGCCAGCCACGAAGGCAGAAAGACGTTTACCCGGATGGTACAGCGCGTGGCAGCGGAAATCAACATACCTTTCACCGTAGGCGGCGGCGTCAATGAACTGACCGATGTGGACCGTCTCCTGTCTGCCGGAGCAGACAAGGTAAGCATCAATTCCGCCGCCTTGCGAAATCCCGGACTGATCGATGAAATAGCCCGGCACTTCGGATCGCAGGTATGCGTAGTGGCCATAGACGCACGGGAAACCGAGCAAGGATGGCAGTGCTATCTGAACGGAGGACGGGTGGCGACAGACCGCAACCTGTTCGACTGGGCACGGGAAGTGTCGGAACGGGGAGCCGGAGAAATACTGTTCACCTCCATGAACCACGACGGAGTGAAAACAGGATATGCCAACGATGCGCTGCGACGTCTGGCGGACACGCTCACCATCCCCGTCATCGCCTCGGGAGGCGCGGGAAGCAAAGAGCATTTCCGAGACACGTTCCTGTATGGCAGGAGCGATGCCGCACTAGCCGCCAGCGTGTTCCACTTCGGGGAGATCGGCATTCCCGAGCTAAAGAGTTACCTTCGTCAGGAAGGCATCAGTGTAAGAATTTAAAAAGAGTCTGTATATTATGGAGATAAATTTTGAAAAAATGAACGGTCTGGTACCCGCCGTCATCCAGGACGCACAAACCCGCAATGTCCTTATGCTGGGATATATGAACAAGGAAGCATACGAAAAGACAACGGCCACGGGGCTCGTCACATTCTACAGCCGCACCAGACAGTGCCTGTGGACAAAAGGAGAGACAAGCGGAAACTACCTGAAAGTCATTTCCATAAAAAACGATTGCGACGGGGACACATTGCTCATTCGGGTACAGCCCGCAGGACCGGTATGCCACACGGGAACAGACACCTGCTGGGGAGAACCGAACGAAGCCAACCCGCTTTTGTTTTTAAGCGAACTGCAGGACTTCATAGAAAAAAGACATCGTGAAATGCCGGAAGGATCATACACGACCAGCCTTTTCCGGGACGGACTGAACCGCATGGCGCAGAAGGTAGGAGAAGAAGCGCTGGAGGCCGTCATCGAAGCCGTCAACGGAACCGACGAGCGCCTCATCTATGAGGGTTCGGACATGCTGTACCACCTCATTGTGTTGCTGACGTCGAAAGGCATGCGCATCGAGCAGATGGCCGAAGAACTGATGAAACGGCACAATCCGGGCTGGCAAAAACATTGAGCAAAAACAAACAGGAAAGAGTATGTTAGTCAATTACAAAGGCGTAAACATCTACCACGAGGAAGACCTCGTGTTACAGGATGTGACGTTTCAGGTCAACGAAGGTGAGTTTATTTACGTCATAGGCAAGGTCGGAAGCGGAAAAACATCTTTGCTGAAGACCCTGTACGGAGAACTGGAAGTGAAAGAAGGAACGGCAGAAGTTCTGGGCACCGACATAAAAAAGGTGAAACGGAGACAACTCCCTGCACTGCGCCGCCAGCTGGGCATTGTCTTTCAGGACTTCCAGTTGCTGACAGACCGTACCGTGTACCGCAACCTGGACTTCGTCCTGAAATCCACCGGCTGGGACAAGAAAAAAGACAGGGAAAAACGAATCGAAGAGGTGCTGGAAGCCGTAGGACTGCAAAGCAAGGCCAACCAAATGCCCTATCAGCTTTCCGGAGGCGAACAGCAACGTATCTGTATCGCACGTGCCCTGCTTAACCATCCGAAGCTCCTGCTGGCCGACGAGGCGACCGGCAATCTGGACAGAGAGACCGGACACAACGCCATCGCCCTGCTGCACAGCATCTGCAACCAGGGGACAGCGGTCATCATGACCACACATAACGAAGAGCTTATCCGGAATTTCCCCGGCATCGTATACCGGTGTAAAGACCACCGGCTGACAGAACATACCGACGAATATGTACCTGAATCCGACAGACCGTCGGCTGAACCGGCTCCTCACCCGGAAGATGAGGAAGAAGAGGAAAAATACTCCGAAGTATAAAAACAAAAAGACAAATGAATATGAAAGTAATGAAGTTCGGCGGCACCTCCGTAGGCTCCGCCCAGAGGATGAAAGACGTTTCCCGGTTGATCACACAGGACGGGGAGACTAAGATGGTCGTATTGTCCGCCATGTCGGGCACCACCAACTCGCTCGTGGAAATCTCCGACTATCTGTATAAGAAAAACCCGGAGGGAGCCAACAATATCCTGAACCGTCTGGAACAGACATACAGAAATCATATCGGAGAACTATATGCCACGGAAGAATACCGCGAGAAGACGCTGACTTTCCTCACGGAGGAATTCAACTACCTGCGTAGTTTCACGAAAATACTGTTCACCTCGTTCGAAGAGAAAATCATACTGGCACAAGGAGAAATCATCAGCACGAACATGATGACCAACTACTTGTTGGAATGCGGCGTGAAAGCCATCCTCCTGCCGGCTCTCGATTTCATGCGCACGGACAAGAACGCAGAACCCGACCTCAACTTCATAAAGGAACACCTGATAGAAATCATGGAGCAGAACCAGGACTATGACATCTATCTGACACAGGGATTCATCTGCCGCAATGCTTACGGAGAGGTGGACAATTTCCTGCGCGGCGGTTCCGACTACACGGCCTGCCTTATCGGAGCGGCCCTCCGTTCCGAGGAAATACAGATATGGACGGATATCGACGGCATGCACAACAACGACCCGCGCATTGTCGAACATACCTCTCCGGTACGTCAGCTTCATTTCGAGGAAGCGGCAGAACTGGCTTACTTCGGAGCAAAGATACTCCACCCCACCTGCATCCAGCCGGCCAAATTCACAGGCGTTCCCGTAAGGTTGCTCAACACGATGGACCCGAAGGCTCCCGGTACCCTCATCAACAACCAGATGCAGCACGGAACCATCAAGGCCGTAGCAGCTAAGGACAACATAGTGTCAATACAGATACAGTCCAGCCGCATGTTGCTGGCTCACGGATTCCTGCGCAAGGTTTTTGAGATATTCGAAACCTACAAAACAAGCATCGACATGGTCTGCACGTCCGAAGTGGGCGTTTCGGTGACTATCGACAACACAAGTTATCTGAAAGATATCGTGGCCGACCTGATGAAATACGGCACGGTAAACGTGGACGAGAACATGTGTATCATCTGTGTCGTGGGAGACCTTGCCTGCGAGAACATCGGGTTCGAGACGCTGGCCACGGAAGCCATGAGGGAGATTCCCGTGCGTATGATTTCCTACGGAGGCAGCAACCACAACATCTCGTTCTTAGTGAAAGGAGAGGACAAGAAAAAAGCATTGCAAGCTTTGAGCGACACCTTGTTTAAAAACTGAAACCATACAAATCCATGAAAGGTTTTCCTTTAGAAAAAGCGGCGGAACTGCGAACTCCGTTCTATTACTACGACACGGAACTGCTGCGCCGGACCTTGCTGGCCATCCGGAAGGAGATGGAAGCACATCCCGGCTACCGTCTTCATTATGCGGTCAAGGCAAACGCCAATCCGCGTATACTGGAAATAATCAGAAAAGAAGGTTTCGGAGCAGACTGTGTCAGCGGCGGAGAAATAGAAGCCTGCATCCGGGCGGGATTCAGCAGTGACAGCATCGTATTTGCCGGTGTGGGCAAAAGCGATTGGGAAATAGAACTGGGGATAGAAAAGGATATCGCCTTCTTCAATGTCGAAAGCATCCCTGAACTGGACGTCATAAACCAGCTGGCGGCAGCCCGGCAAAAAAAAGCCCGCGTGGCGTTCCGCATCAATCCGAACGTGGGAGCGCACACCCATGCCAACATAACGACCGGACTGGCTGAAAACAAATTCGGCATCGACATGGGAGACATGGAAAAGGTAATAGGCATCGCTGCCGGCATGGAGCATGTCGAGCTGGTGGGCCTGCACTTCCACATCGGTTCGCAAATTCTTGAGATGGATGATTTCAAAGCGCTGTGTCTGCGCATAAACGAATTGCAGGACAAGCTGGAAAGGCAGGGTATCACCGTGAAGAATATCAACGTGGGCGGAGGACTGGGCATAGATTACAGTAGTCCGGATGAAGCCCCCATACCCGATTTCAGTTCCTATTTCCGCACGTACTCCGGACATTTGCGGCTGCGCCCCGGCCAGCTGTTACACTTCGAGCTGGGACGGGCCGTCGTGGGACAGTGCGGCAGCCTCATCACCAAAGTTCTCTATGTCAAACAGACGACTCACAAGCAGTTCGCCATCGTAGATGCCGGTATGACGGACCTTATCCGTCCGGCCCTTTATGGGGCCAGCCACCGGATAGAGAATCTAAGCAACCGGGAACCGGAAGAGGCATATGACATAGTAGGTCCGATCTGTGAGTCGAGCGATGTCTTTGCCAAGGCATACCGGTTGCCACGATGCCGTCGGGGCGATCTGCTGGCACTTCGCTCCGCCGGTGCCTATGGTGAAATCATGACCATGCAGTACAACTGCCGGCCTCTGCCTCCCGCTTATTTCACGGAAGATTTCGAATGACACTGCCGGAGGAACAAACCGAGTTACTGATAACTGTCTGCACGGCCTTATGCCTTGTGTGGACAGTTATCCTCTATACCGCCTGCTTTTTCGGACGCGCTCTCCGCGTATCAGCTCGCCACAGGAAAAACGGTTCTTCCCTTCCTTTATCAGTCATCATCACGGCCCACGATCAGGGGGAACAATTGAGCCGCAATCTGCCCGTACTATTGCAGCAGCACTATCCCGACTATGAAGTCGTCATCGTGAACGACCATTCCAATGACAATACGGAAGACGTTCTCAAACAACTGGAGTTGCGCTATCCCCAGTTACGACATACATTTACCCCTCCCTCTACCCGCTACATAAGTCCCAAACGTCTGGCTCTGACCGTAGGCATCCGTTCAGCCATCCACGAATGGGTTGTTCTGACAGACGCAGACTGCCGGCCGGCATCCCCCCACTGGCTCAGCAGACTGGCAGAATCCATAACCGACAAGACGGACATAGTACTGGGATACGTAAACTACCGGATACCTCCCCGCTATCACAAAGGGAGAAGAATGATTCTCTTCCGCCTCTACCACCAGTTGCTGAACCTCAACCGGGCTGTCCGCCACGCAGTCTACAAGGCCGAAGCCGGCAACATTGCTTTCCGCAAAGCCCTGTTTATGGAAAACCGTGGGTTTGCCGACCATCAACATCTGCTGGCCGGAGCCGAAGAACTGTTTGTCAACCATACATCCGTCGCCGGAAACACCGCCGTGGTATCGACACCGGAAGCTGCCGTCATACAGGAATGGCCTACCGCCCCGCGTCTATGGAAACAAGACAGGATGTATTATATGGAAACCCGCAAGTATCTCCTACACAAACGCGCTTTCCGGTGGGCGTATGACTGCAAACTGCTCGTTCCTTACGTCGCTCTGGCCGCCGTCGGCGGGGGATGCCTGACGGATACAATCCTGCCTTGGCCGGCAGGGAGCATCGTCTCCGTCCTCCTGTACCTTATATATATAACGGTACAGCATCAGACCTTCCACCGCTCCGCCCGTCTTCTCGGAGAAACGCGTTCTTTCCGTCTTCTCCTGACGTTTTTCCAACTTGCTCTTCCTTTTTGGCAGGCCGCCAGCCGGTTGCGCCACCTGTGCACGCCACGTAGCACATTCCTCAAAAAAAACTTGTAAGCCACATAATTTATGTATCTTTGCACCGGAAAATACAAAACGCTATCTGTGTAATGGAATCTGTTGCTTTCATCCAATGGTGTCTGGCCAATCTTAATTACTGGACCATCACCTTATTAATGACTATCGAAAGTTCATTCATCCCTTTCCCATCGGAAGTAGTGGTACCTCCGGCTGCTTTCCATGCCGCCGCAACGGGAGATATGAATATTTTCCTGGTGGTCCTGTTCGCAACCATCGGCGCAAACCTCGGAGCCGTCATCAATTATTTTCTGGCATACTATCTGGGACGCCCCATCGTGTATCGCTTTGCCAACAGCCGGTTAGGCCACCTTTGCCTTATAGACGCGGCAAAAGTAGAACGGGCAGAAAGGTATTTTGACGAACACGGAGCCGTTTCCACTTTCGTAGGCCGTCTGGTTCCGGCCGTTCGTCAGCTGATATCCATTCCGGCCGGACTGGCACGTATGAAACTGACCACTTTTCTGTTCTACACCACATTAGGAGCCGGCGTTTGGAACAGTCTGTTAGCCACGGCCGGCTGGTATCTGCAAAAGCATGTGTCGGAAGAGGAACTGATGGGTCATGTGATGCGTTACAGTACGGAGCTGAAGTTTATCTTTATCGGCCTGGGAGTATGTGTTGTAGCCTATCTTATATACAAAGGCATGCAGAAACCGAACGACAACAGACAGACAAGATAAGCACCGGCACAATATATTCCCCGTCCTTCATCTCCGTTTTGTTTTATTAAAAAAAGAAGACAAAACAAGAAACTGAATGATATGAAAAACAGGGGGCATATTTTACCGGACACTTCCAAACAAGTATAAAAAAACGAATATACGTAAAAAGTGGGAGACATTTGGATATGCTCCCACTTTTTATCGCTTTCTAATAAGTTCCAGACATTACGTCAGCCAGTCAACAGGCAGCGCCTGCTCCCATATTCCCATCTCCAAAGAACATGGATGTGCTGGATCCGAATAAATCCTTATTAAACCTGTTGGAATACTTTCCCACTACGGCCACAGCTACTGCAGCCAGCAATAACATTAATCCTGTCATAATCTTTTTCCTTTTAATTAAACAATCTTTTACCTTAAATCCACCTCTTTCTCAAGAGGTCTAATACCTTTAAATTTCTTTATCCTTTTTATTTCTTATGACGTTGCAAATATACACACATAGAACTTCACCGGACAAATAAAAATATGTTTTTAAGCATAAAAGCAGAGTTTTCTTGATATACGTCAAGGAATAGAGGCTTTTTTGAGGATTTATTTCGCTATCTTTGTTCCACGATTCACACCTGACTCAGATTCACAACAGTTCAAATGGTAGAAAAAAACATCATCAAATGGGGATTTATCGGATGCGGAGAGGCCACCGAAAAGAAAAGCGGTCCGGCTTTCAGCATCGTACCCGGCTCACAAGTGGAGGCCGTGATGAGCCGTAATAAGGAAAAAGCCTGTTCTTACGCCGAACGGCACGGCATCAGCAAATGGTATACGGACGCACAGGAATTGGTGAACGACCCGAACGTGAATGCCGTGTATATAGCCACCCCCCCTTCGTCGCACGCCACTTATGCCATCATGGCCATGAAAGCGGGAAAGCCCGTCTACGTAGAAAAACCGCTGGCCGCCAGCTATGAGGAGTGCGCCCGCATCAACCGCATCTCGGCTCAGACAGGCGTGCCGTGCTTCGTTGCTTACTACCGCCGCTATCTTCCTTATTTCAATAAGGTGAGAGAATTGGTGAGGAGCGGCAGCATCGGTCAGGTCATCAATGTGCAGATACGATTCGCCGTCCCTCCCCGGGATTTGGACTACAACAGCCACAACCTGCCCTGGCGCGTGCAACGCGACATTGCGGGCGGCGGTTATTTCTATGATCTGGCTCCCCATCAGCTCGACTTGCTGCAGGAACTCTTCGGTCCAATTCTGAAAGTGCAGGGATATTGCACCAACCGGGGCGGCCTGTATTCCACGGAAGATAGCGTGAGCGCCTGTTTCCAGTTCCCGGACGGGCTGCCGGGCTCCGGTTCCTGGTGCTTTGTGGCGCATGAAGCGGCTAAGACCGACCGCATCGAAATTATCGGCGACAAAGGACAAATCTGCTTCTCCGTCTTCACTTACGAGCCGATAGCCCTGCACACGGAACACGGACGCAAGGAATTTGCAATTCCAAATCCGGAACACGTACAACTCCCGCTCATCCGGAATATCGTAGAACACCTGCAACGGAAATCCATCTGCACCTGCGACAGCATCAGTGCCACATCCGTAAACTGGGTTATGGACAAAATATTAAGCAAACTATAACCGGATGTGATGAAACGTATCACACTGACATGGCTCATGTCGGCGTTCTTGTGCGTCACGCTATCCGCACAAGACACGACAGATACCCTTTCCGCCCCGAGATTCGCCAATCCGACGGAAACAGAAGGCACACCGACGAAAGCCGAATCCGGCATACGAAACAAGATCAAGCATAAGTATAACATTTTCAAACGGGTTATCCAGGCATTCGACGAGTTTGACACTACCTACATCACTCCCAACCGTTACAATTGGGCTTTCATGCTCCAGAACACAAACAGTTTCGAGTTTTATGACCTAAGCAGCCGCAAACCGGACCAGAGCCTTAGTTTTGCCTCCCGTCCCACTGCCAAATTCGGCCCTTATATCGGCTGGCGATGGATATTCCTCGGTTACACGTTCGACATCGCCTCCTATCGCAACGGACAAGAATCCCGCCGCACGGAATTCGACCTCTGCCTGTACAGTTCCATGCTGGGATGTGACCTGATCTACCGTCGTACGGGCGACAACTTCCGTATCAAGAGCACAACCGGATTCGGACCGGCAGCGGAACAGATAGAGGGGCATCAGTACAACGGCATACGGATTGAAGTGACGGGAATGAACGTCTACTATGTATTCAACCACAAACATTTCTCCTACCCCGCCGCTTTCGCGCAAAGCACCGTACAGCGCAAAAGCTGCGGCACGTGGCAAGCCGGCCTGTCCTGCACACGCCACGCCATGACATTCGACTACGATCTGCTGCCCGACGAGATAACCTCATCCCCCGAATATCCGCTGAAAGAGGAGTTCATGTTCGACAAAATAGACTATATGGACTACAGCGTGAGTTTCGGATACGCCTACAACTGGGTATTCAAACGTAACTGGCTCCTCTCCTGCTCACTGGAACCAGCCATCGGATATAAGAAAACACGCACCAAAAGTTCGGACATCATAGACAACGACGAAGACGGAGCACACGACACCCAACGGATGGCATTGGGAAATACGCACATGAACTGCACCGGACGTGTCGGGCTCGTGTGGAACAACACCAAGTATTTCGGCGGATTGTCCGTCATCGTACGCAACTACAATTACCGGCGCAATCAGTTGACCATCAGCAATACTTTCGGCACACTGAACTTTTATATCGGACTGAATTTCCACAAGAGAAAGGCATACCGGTGAGGCTAAACCCTGCCTGTCACAATATACCTTAAATTATAATATAAACGCATCAACCTAAAAACATCATGACCATGAAACAACCGTTACTACTTCTTTTGCTGACATTGCTTCATACCATTTTAACACCGTCCGCCGCCAAAGCAGAAGGTGAATCCGCGCGTTATCCGCTCATCCCTTATCCAACCTACCTTCGGACAACAGCGGAAGGTCGTCTGCCTCTGAGCCGGCTGACCGCCATCACTTGTCCGACAGAAGAGATAAGGGCAACAGCGGAATCATTCGCTGCCCGACTGAAAGCAACAGCAGGCATCCGGCTTGCCATCGCTGTACAGGGTAAAGCTCCGCGGAAAGCCAACACTATATGTATGCGGACGGACAAGAGGCTGGGGCCGGAAGCCTATACCCTGACGGTACACCCCGACGGTATCGAACTTACCGCGTCCCGACCGGCCGGCTTCTTCTACGGCCTGCAGACCCTGACGCAGTTTCTCCCCGCTGCCATCCACGGCACCACGTTGCAGGAAGACGGCGAATGGTCTGTTCCCTATGTCGCCATAGCAGACGAACCACTGCTCACTCACCGCGGATACATGCTTGATATTGCCCGCCACTACTTCGGCATACCGGAGGTGAAACGCATCCTCGACCTCATGGCATTTTATAAGATGAACCGGCTCCACTGGCATCTGACCGACGATCAAGGGTGGCGCATCGAGATTCCCGAATACCCGAAACTGACGGAAGTGGGAAGCCGACGCGCCGGTTCATTCATCAACTGCGGCGACAACCGGAAATTTTTCGACGACTCGGAATACGGCTTCGGCTTGTGGTACTCGCTTGACGACCTACGGGAAATCGTGGCCTATGCACGCAAACGCCACATCGAAATCCTGCCGGAGATAGACCTGCCCGGCCACATGATGGCTGCCATTACGGCCTATCCGGAACTAAGTTGCGATGCTTCAAAGAAATACCAAGTACGTATAGACGGAGGTATTTCGCACGATGTACTCAACATCGGCGACGACCGGGTAATCGATTTCCTGAAATGCGTACTCGGCCACGTGGCCGAAGTATTTCCCTATCCTTATATACATCTGGGAGGCGACGAATGCCCCACGACACAATGGAGCACCAATGCCGACTGTCTGGCCCGCGTACAGGCGGAGAATCTGGGAGGTGTAAACGAACTGCAATCGTGGCTTGTCGAACTATTGGGAGAATGGCTCCGCAACGAACACGGCAAGCATATCGTCGTATGGGATGAACTGCTAACTCATTGGAACAACGACAACAAGGTCCGCCCCGTCATCATGGCCTGGAACAACATCGACAAAAGCCGCGAAGCCGCAGATAAAGGTTTCCGCAGCATCATCGTTCCCTATCAGTCGCTTTACCTGGACATGATGCAGGTGTCGGTCGACGATGCTGACGTAAACGAATTGTATCAGGGAGGCTGGACAGACAGGCACGTAAACACGTTACAAACTGTGTACGGAGTGAATCCCCTGGTTTCCCTCAAAGGGCAGGAAGACTTCTGCATGGGCGTACAGGGAAACATGTGGACGGAAACCACACATACCGTGGAACAACTGGAATACCAGCTTCTGCCCCGTTTGCTCGCACTTGCGGAAACAGGATGGCTGCCGGTGGAGAAAAAAGACTGGAAAAACTTCCTGCAACGCCTGCAGAGCCATGACGAGATATTCGACATGCGCCGGTTCACATACGCCCGCCATTATATCGAGCCGTCTCCGCAGTCCGAAGCCGAAAAAGCTCTTCAGGAAGCTACCGGAATACTCGATGCCTCTGTCCGCGACGGCGTGGGATATCCTGCCGCTCCCGTCTATGATGCTTTGAAAACAGCTTGCAGGGAACTGAGCGATGACACAAGTTCTTCCGAACGGTTACACACACTGATCCAGGCTGTCAGAACTTATAAAGAAGCTCCCGTATGCCTGCCTAAGGCTGGAAAAACATACCGTCTCATCTCAGCTTCCACCTATTACAAGCGTAAATACGTCGGTTCATCCGTCTATGCTGCCGACACAACACTATGCCTCCACTTCACTCCCCGGAACGAACCTGCGGAACTGTGGACTTTCGAACCGCAAGAGAAGGGAAATACCTGGTTGTTACGGAGTCTGTCTACAGGACGCTATGCAGTACTCGGTAGCGAAGGCCGTCCTGCTATCTTATCCACAGAAAACGGCACCGTCCTGCGCATAGACAAGGCCACCATACCTAACAACACCTGTGCGTATGTACCAGGCTCCGTCACACTCTCCGCCGCAGACGGTTATTCACCCGAAGCCACCGGCGGCGTGAAACGGCTTTGTGCCGAACATACGGCCACCGTCATCACACACGACTCCCCTCTGCTCTGCAGTCCGGGCACATGGTTTATCGTGGAGACGAAACAGTAACGACAGCCAGATACAGCAAACGGCGGCACGAATTCCCCACCCAAGGGAGCGTGCTGCCGATGCTTTTAAATCAGCGTGTGAAAACTACCGGTTTACATCATTCCCAGTAAAGTATCTCGCGATTGATATCCCACTTATGGTCTTTCGGGAAATCATCACCCTCCCAGGCTTTCTTGCTGGTCCACTTCTCCGGCGCATCGGTCCAGAAAGGATCGTCGGCAGGCAATCCCAACGGCATGAACGCCAGCGAAGTCATATAGAGACTTCCGTTGTTCGTATACCAGTCGGCCGTATTGGGATGGCTACCGATAAAACCAATGGTCAGGAATCCGTCTTCGGTGAAGTTCGTCTGCCCCTTGCCTTCGAACATACGCTTCATGACAGCTGTCAGTGCGGCACGCACCTGACCGTTCTTCAGTTCTCCGGGCAACTGCTTGCGCCAAGCCAACTGTGCCAGCGGCTGCATCACAGCCATACGATAGGGAATGGAACGTCCCACAACGGGGAACGTACCCTCAGGCGAGATAAAACGCTCCAGAATGACACCATATTTCTGCATGCGTTTGAGAGCCATTTCATAACGGCGCTTCACCCCGTTATTTGCCCCTTTCTGACGGCAGAGCCATGTGTCGTTCGGATGGCGAGCCTTAATCATCTCCAGACATTCGAGATACATGGGCTGGATTACATAGGAGTTGTAATAATCGAAAGCAAAAGAAGGACCGTCGGAATACCATCCGTCGCCGATATACCACTCCTCTACCTTGTTCATACCCATGTGGATACGGTAAGAATCATAATCCTTTGCTCCGGCATACATGGAAAAACACTCTTCCATCGAAACAAAAAGCAACCAGTTGGTGTAGGGAGGGTCATAGCGGTGCAGGCCCTTCAGTTCCTTCAGGTAGCGTTCCTTCGTGGTCTCATCGAGCGGTTTCCAGAGAGCGTCGTATCCGCGGTAAAGACTTTCCACCACGTAAGCTGCATCCACCAGCGTCTGGCCGCCGCACTCCCATCCTAAATAGTCGGGACTCTGCGGATTCACGGCATTGGCATACGCTTTCAAAGCCCATTCGCGCAACTGCCGGCGTTGCTGCCCCTCGGGCGTATCGTCATCGGGCAACGAAAGCCAAGGCGTGATGCCCGCCATCAGGCGGCCGAAGCATTCCATATAGGCAACCTTGCGGTTACGGTTGTCCCACGTAGGACTCAGTTCCAGATTCATGTTGGCCTGCAACGTTCCTTCAGCCATGTTCTTCAGGACGGGCGCAGCCATCCGGTAAGCCAGTTCACACCAATAGGCACGGTCCGAAGCACCATCTCCCAGCGGGTTAGCCGTCGTTTTCTTTTTTGCCAAAGCCGCTACAGGCAGCAGCAACGCCAGCAACATGTAAGTCATCAGCTTGTTTTTCATGATAAATGCGTTTGTCGTTATGTTTGATAATAAAAATAGATTGTCGGTCGACGATGCAGACAAAGGTACGGAAAATCGCGGACGAAACCGAATAAAAGTATTACTTTTGTCGCATGAAAACAAATTCTGCCGAAAATCATCCCTTGTCACCCTTCCTACCCGAGGATGCCCGTCTATTGATGCTGGGCAGTTTTCCTCCCCAGCGGAAACGGTGGTGCATGGATTTCTATTATCCTAACTTTATCAACGACATGTGGCGCATCATGGGACTGGTATTCTTTAATGACCGGAACAGATTCGTGGACATACAGCGTAAGTCTTTCCGGCATGAAGACATCATTGCCTTCGCCCGCGAACGGGGACTGGCGTTCTATGATACGGCCACAGCTGTCCGGCGGCTTCAGGACAATGCCTCGGACCGGTTTCTGGAGGTGGTCACACCGACCGACGTCTCCGCACTGCTTGCCCACCTTCCTCTGTGCCATGCCATCGTCACCACCGGTCAAAAAGCCACCGATACGTTGCGCACACAATTTGACATAACCGAACCTCCGGTAGGCGGCAGCAGTCCCTTTACATGGAAAAACCGCGCCATGCGGCTCTTCCGGATGCCCTCCAGTTCACGTGCCTATCCCATGAAACTGGAACGGAAAGCGGAATTCTACCGGCATATGATGAAAGAAGTGGGACTGCTCTGACCCGTCCGGTATGCGGAAGGCAGGATTTTTCCTTCTTTCATGACTATTTTACGCCATGCGGTTTCCCGTTTCGGAAAAAAATGCTTTCTTTGCAGTAATTAACCTGTTATCCGGTTGTAACGCGCCTGTCTGACTGACGGCGCAGGTCAAACGAAACGAGATTTTTTATTTAACCCTTTATTATTATAACAACGTATGAAAAACAAATTGTATCAGGTGCTGTTCACCTTGCTGATGGCGGCCGGACTCGGCACCATGCGGGCATCCGCCATGTCTGCCACCCCCGACGGAAACAACGGGAAACCGTTTGTCATTCCCGAACTCCGCGAATGGAAAGGAAGCCAGGGGACATTTGAACTGACATCCGGTAGCCGCATTCTCATACAGGACGAGGCATTGAAACATGTGGCGCAGGCACTGGCTGATGACTACCGCACAATGTTCGGACGCAAACTGTCCGTAAGTTGCAAACCCAAAGGCGTGACTCCCCGTAAGGGAGATATCGTCATCACGATGAAAAACGAGGCACAGCTGGAGGAGGAAGGTTACACGATAGACATTGCCGACCATGTGACACTGAACGCCAACCGTCCTGTAGGCGCTTACTGGGGCACACGTACCCTGCTCCAGATTCTGGAACAGAACGAAGGGACAAAGCTGCCCAAAGGCTACACACTCGACAAGCCCGACTATGCCCTGCGCGGTTACATGATCGACTGCGGCCGCAAGTTCATTCCGATGGATTATTTGAGAAACTACGTGAAAATCATGGCGTATTATAAGATGAACACGTTGCAGATACATCTGAACGACAACGGTTTCCCCGCATACTTCCATGGAAATTGGGACGAGACGTATTCCGCTTTCCGTATGGAAAGCGACCTCTTTCCCGGACTGACGGCACGCGACGGTCATTACGGCAAGAAGGAGTTCCGCCAGTTACAACTGGACGCCGCCGACCAGTTCGTAGAAATCATCCCTGAAATCGACGTGCCCGCCCATTCGCTGGCATTCTATCACTACCGTTCTTACATGGGAAGCAAAGAATACGGTGTGGATCACCTCGACCTGTTCAATCCCAAGGTGTCGGAATTCCTTGACTCGCTGTTCACCGAATACCTCGGAGGCGACGAACCGGTCTTTGCAGGCAAGCGGGTGCACATAGGTACGGACGAGTACTCCAACCGGAAGAAAGAGGTAGTGGAGAAGTTCCGCGAATTTACGGACCATTACATCCGCTTCGTAGAAAAATTCGGAAAGCAAGCTTGCATCTGGGGATCGCTCACCCATGCCAAAGGCGACACTCCCATCAAATCGAAAGACGTGGTGATGAGTCTGTGGAACAACGGATATGCCAATCCGAAAGACATGATCGAACAGGGATTCCAGCTTATCAACATCAACGACGGTCAGACATACATCGTGCCCGCAGCCGGATACTATTATGATTATCTGAACCTGCAGTATCTCTACAACAACTGGTCGCCCGTCACCATCGGCAACCAGACGTTCGCCCCGCATCATCCCCAGATTCTGGGCGGTATGTATGCCGTGTGGAACGATGTCGTGGGCAACGGCATCAGCGTGAAGGACATTCACCATCGTGCCTACCCCGGACTTCAGGCCGTCGCCGCCTCCTGCTGGCGTGCACACGGGAAACAGATTCCGTTTGACCGGTTCAACACCCTGCGCCATACGTTAAGCGAGGCTCCGGGCGTAAACGAACTGGGCCGCCTGAGCAAGGAAGCGCACCAGACGGTGATGACGCTGGCCGAAGTAAAAGCCGGCAAGACTACCGGCCGTGAAGAAATCGGATATAACTACAGCGTAACGTTCGATATCGAATATGCCGACGAGGCACGCGGTACAGTTCTCTTCTCCGGAAAGAACGCCGAGTTCTACTTGTCCGACCCCATCAGCGGCATGCTCGGATTCTCGCGCGACGGCTATCTGAACACATTCAACTATAGCGTGCGTCCGGGCGTGAAAGAGACAATCCGCATCGAAGGCGACAATCGCGCCACCCGCCTGTTTGTAGACGGCCGGCTGGTGCAGGAACTGGGATACGATGAACGCATCAACCACCAACAGAAGAAATACAACTATCTGAGCACACTGGTGTTCCCGCTCCGGAAAGCCGGACAGTTCAAGAGCCGGATAACGAACCTCGACGTAAAGAACTACTGCGTATCGAAAGAAAAATAACACAAACATAACAGAGACAAAACGTTGACCTCATTCTATAAAGAATCCTGCGGCGCGCCCACCTGACACTATTATATTAAGGTGTAGCGCGCCACCTTTTTCATTACTCCTCCCCCTCTCATTGCATCATGAACACTACATTCAACACCTATATGGCCTCTGAAGGTCTGGACACCATCCGCAGGCTCTGCCTGCAAAAAGGGACTCCGCTCAGACTGCCTCCGAAAGCATGGTTCTGCCAGACCGGTGAGGTATATCCTTATATCGCTTACGTAAAAGAAGGACTGCTGCGACACACGTGTCCGCATCCCCGGAACGGCCGAAACTGCTCCGTGGGCTTTGCTTTCGAGAAAGAACTGGTTGCCGATTATCCGAGTTGCCTGTACGCACAACCGTCCGAGACGGGCATACAGGCCATAACGGAATGCACGCTACTGCTACTGCCGACCGAAGAACTGCTCCGCTTCATCACACAGGAAAAAAACGGCGACCGACTGGCCCGCCGATGGACCGAAGGACTGTTCGTGCAAGTATACCGCCGACTGCTGGACACGTATAGGAAGAGCATAGAGGAACGCTACTGCGAGCTGATGTCCCGCTGCCCACGACTGACGGAGACACTGACATTGAAAGAAATCGCTTCGTACCTCAACGTGACTCCGGAAACCATCAGCCACATCCGCCGGCGCCTGCAAACCGAAGAACCGTATCACAAACCACATGAGGGAAGCGGAACGGCTTGAACGGATTCAAGAGTTTCATGAAAAGAATACAGAATATTTGGACGCTCTCTTCCTGACCGCTACCTTTGCCGACAAATCAGATCACACGTTATGAACCCGACAGACACAGTCATCATCATCGGAGGCAGCACAGGCCTGGGGCGCCAGTTGGCTCTGCTCTACGCCGAACGGGGATGCCGCGTACAGATAAGCGGAAGACGGACGGAAAAACTACAGGAAGTGCGGAACCGTTTCCCCGAACGGATTACCTGCTACCCAATGGATATCACGGATACGGAGGTTGCATCACGAACGTTCGACCGCATGATGGACGATTCTCCGGAAATTGGACTCATCATCGTAAGCGCAGGAACGGGAGACCTGAATCCGAACCTTGATTTCGGGACCGAACGCCCCACCCTGCTCACGAACGTCGTAGGATGGACGAACGTCGTAGACCGTGCGTTCAACCGTCTGACAGCGCAGGGACACGGCCAATTAGCCGTCATCACCAGTGTAGGCGGACTGCGCGGTAGCGGAGACGCACCAGCCTACAATGCGTCGAAAGCTTATCAGATGAACTATATGGAAGGACTGCGCCAGCGTGCCTACAAATCGCATGCCGGCATCTGCCTCACGGACATACGGCCGGGCCTTGTGGACACGGCCATGGCCAAAGGGGAAGGCCTGTTTTGGGTGATGCCAGTAGAAAAGACGGCACGCCAGATTCTACACGCCCTCGACCACAGACGGGAAACCGCCGTTGTCACCCACCGCTGGCGTCTGATCGCTTTCCTGCTGCGCCACCTGCCTGCCGCACTTTACAAAAGGATGTGAATCCGAAAAAAAGAGACTTGCGGCACGCCACTTGTATATAACAAGCACAGCGTGCCGCAAGATTCGTTATGACAACAGGACCGGCATGGAGCACAAAGGCCCGCACCGCCATTTAAAACTTATACCCCAGCGTCAGGAACACCTGATGACGGTTCAGATTCACGTCCACCGGACTCAGCGAAAGATTTTCATATCCGCTGCCGGCAAAGTCCGCCCCTTTCACGAAACTGTCGTCAAAAGCATAGAACTCCCCGCTCTGGCGGCGGAACTTGTACGCCATATCCATATAGAAGTGCCTGAAACGATAACCTATACCGGCCGTGAAGATATTCACATTCCCCAGGTTCATGTAGTCCGTATGGTGGTTATAGAGAGCCGCATAAGAGTCCAATGGAATGTCAAAACGAGCATCGTCCTTATAGCTCTTGGACATATAATTGTAACCGGCACGCAGGCTCACATTGCCGACCGGTTTCAGTTCTACTCCCACCTTGAAACTGTGCGTTCCCTTCAGCGTCTTCTCCGTCAGCCGGTTCATATCCTTGTCCTTATCGTTCGTCCAATAGTCGTCATAATATTCATTGCCGTAGCCCATCGACGTTTTCGAATAATTGGCATACTCATATTCGGCACCGATGGCAAAAAGCGTGCCCACGGTATGCCCCGCGCTCAGGCGCACCTTCCACGGCGTACGTATTTGATATTCCAGATTGGTATCGATACCGGAATGGGTATAGATTCCCTGTTCCAGATAATAACCATCCCTGTCGAATGTCGACTCAATCCGGGAATATACCGACGAACTGAAATTATAGAACGTGGGGGACTCTATGGCAAGGCCTACACGGAAAGGAGACTCCTCGAACGGACGGACAATGGCGCCCAGCTTGAAATTGACACCGTAACCGCTTACCACATGGTCTGTCAACAGCGAATAGTCCAGCGCCATCACCTTACCGTCTCCGTCCACGCCGTCGCGATACTCCGTATAGACACTGCGGCTGCTGTAGTCCAGGTTGTCCAGTCCGAACGTAAATCCTAAGAAGAAACGGTTCTGCAGATTAAAGGACAGATTGAAATCAAAGCCCTGCAACGAACCATCCGTTACACGACTATACTGGTTCTTGAAAGCGGGATCGCCGAAATAACCGGCTTCATCACTATCAAACACATACGCATTGTATGCCGCCCCCGCCAGATCAGTCGGATAACTCCAATATCCGTCCGCATCCTCATACGGCAGAAAACGGTTACACTGGTCTGCCAGTTGCATGGACTGCGACAATCCGTTCAAACGTCCGTGGTCAGCAATCAGGGCATGGTTGAAGTTCAACTTCTTCTGATAGTTCACACCGAAGTTCACATACTTGAGTTTATCGCCTCCGAAGTCACTGCTATACACGAATCCTAAATTATCGAATGAAAAATGAGTAAAGTCCTCCCCTTTCGCCTGTCTGTCCTTCTGCGTCATGACACTGAACGTACCTGCGACATCGGCCCGACGGTAGAGTCCTATACCCGCCGGATTGGAAGACATCACCGAGAGATCCGCTCCCAAGGCTCCCATCGCGCCTCCCATTCCCACATACCGGGCCGTGCCGATCAGGTCATTCGTATTCGTCAGACGGTCATTGAGATAGGTATCCTGCGCCTGCAGGGAAGATACGGCAACCACGAATGCCGCAGAAATCACATAAATCGTCTTTTTCATATAGTCTTCTCTTTTTAAAAACGAGTTCAACTTCCTTGTTCATTTCACCTTTGTCAGCGCCGGCGACCTCCGCTGCCGTATCCGCCGCGCGAACCGCCACCGATGCTGCCTCCACCGCTCCGGGACGGAGAAGAAACGGTACCGGAATTATGACTGCCGCCACCGTAGGAACGATCCGACCGTTGCGGTGTATAAGTCGGGCGGGACGACGGCATATCCGTCTGCCGTTGCGGACGCTGACTGCCGGTGGACGGTTGCTGCTCCGGGCGTGTCGTTCCGCCATACGTGCGCCCTATGCCGGATCGCGAGGGACGCGACGTCGGCGATGTCTGTCCGCCGGACACGCCAGGGCGGGATGTCGCTCCCGGACGGGAATACCGTCCCGCTCCATTGCCCGAAGCCGTACCACGGGAAGGATACCATGCCCCGCGATGCCCGTCGCGTACGCCGTGATAATTGGACGACCATCGTCCGGGTCCTCTCCAGATGCCCGCCGGACGGTGGAAACCGGGATACCACGACACGTTCCATCCCCAGTACGGACCGCCCCATCCCCAAGAATGATAACCGTAGGGCCACCACGGGGAACCGTAAGCATAAGACCATGTCCAGGGATAAGCGCCGTAATACCAGCCCGTAGGGTAAGCATAGGTATAGAAACCGTCGTCATACACGTCCCAATAGAAAGAGCCGGGGCCATAGCAGATGTCCCAGTACAGACGGCTGTTCACCGGTATGCCGAGCAACAGGGCACGCGAACGCATCAGCCGGCAACCGTAGTCACCGTCCTCATCGGCATACTCCGCTTCCTGCGGCCTGTAGTCCGGTTCATCCAGATACAGCGTATCGTTGTTCCGACGGACATAGCGGCGGTTATACTCGTCCACGTCGCGCTCCCTGCCGGCCGCAGGCGCAGTCCTGTCCTCATACGTGACCACCATCGTCTGTTTCCGCACGGGAAGCGGCGTTCTGTCCGCCCGTTCCTCCGTATTCTTCTTATTCTTTTTCCCGGAAGTGAAATACATATCATCCTCCTGCGCCTGTCCGGCCAAAGACAGAGCCGACATACAGACAAAGAGAAAAGTCCTTATTTTCATCATCATCATATTTCGTGTTTAACAAATTGAGATTATCACAATACAATCATATCGGATGCAAATATATACGTAATACTTTAGCAACGCAAAGGAAAAACCCTAATTAAAGTTAGGGAAATCCCCTTTTTTCTATAATTTTGTATCCTGTATGCAGACAATTCTCAACCATACGACTCATATCTTTTGACATGAAATACTTTGAAGTGACATTCCGCTTGACACCGGCCGGAGAAACGGCCTGCGACCTGCTGACGGCACTGGCTGCCGAGGCCGGATTTGAAAGTTACCTGCCCGACGGGGACGGCGTGAAAGGCTTCGTGCAGCAACAGTTGTTCGACGAGGCGAAACTGCAGGATATACTGGCGGATTTTCCCTTGCCGGACACCGACATCCGGTATACGGTAGAAGAGGCGGAAGACAAGGACTGGAACGAGGAATGGGAACAAAACGGATTCCAACCGATTACCATCGGCACGGAACTTACCGTACGGGCAACGGGGCATACGGCGCAGACTGCCACATGCCATGACATCGTCATCAATCCACGGCTGGCCTTCGGGACGGGCAGCCACCAGACCACGCGCCAGTTGCTGGAACGTCTGCTCTGTCTGCCGTTAGAGGGCAAGCGCGTACTCGATGCCGGATGCGGCACGGGGGTGCTGGGCATACTGGCCGCATTGCGGGGAGCGTCCCCGGTGGTGGCATACGACATCGACGAATGGAGCGTGCGCAACACACTGGAAAACGCCGCCCTGAACGGCGTTTCCCTCGACGTGGCCGAGGGAGATTCATCCGTACTGACCGGCCGGGGGACGTTCGACATCATCGTAGCAAACATCAACCGCAATATCCTACTGGCCGACATGCCTCGCTTCGCGCAGTCGTTGTCTTCCGGCGGCGAACTGTTCATCAGTGGTTTCTACACGGAAGACGGGCCTTGTCTGAAAGAGCGTGCCTCCGCCCTCGGGCTCGCATTTGTCGACGAAACGCAACTGGAAAACTGGGCCACGCTGCGTTTCAGGAAAGAATAAACCCCAAAAAGTGAGATTTCGGGCATATTACCGAGCCTACGTGCGCCACCCGCAAACAGGTCGGAACGGCGGCGGTGGTCTGGAAAAGGGGTTTCTGCTGCTCCAGCCGGCGCATGACGGCGGAGCGGACGATGTGTTTCTGGTCCATAGTCAAGATTGTTTGGGAGTTCTGTCTGCAAAGATACGACATGCAAAGCCGCTGTCAAGCCCCTAATCCGCCGCGGCTCTCATCCTGAACCATTATTCATTGAAGTACAATGTGTTCTGTGTATTGGTTGCCGATACAACCAAACAGGCATCCCCTATACACACATGTTGGCGAAAACAGGCTTCAATGGTTCAGACTCGCTGATTATCAATTAGTAATGGTTCACAAATGGTTCAGCAATGGTTCATACTCACTGATTATCAGTACGTAATGGTTCAGCAATGGTTCAGGAATTAACGGTAGCTGCCCCCTGCGGCGGAAAAAGCTGAAGGATAGATGAAGGAAGACTGAAGGATAAATAAACCATTTGTCACTGGAAATCAAACAGTTTGAACCATTGAAGCTTGTTTCCGCCAAACTATGTGTAGGGAGGAGGGCGGCGACGGGCTCCGGCCTGCCATTCCGCAGGCTGTTTCAATGTCAAGCCGCAGGCTGTTCACTTGCCGAGTGGAGTGCAGTTCACTATAGGTAGAGAAGCACGGTTTACTATGGGTAGTGGAGCGCTGTTTACTATGGGTAGTGGAGCGCTGTTCACTGTGGGTAGTGAAATACTATTCTTAGCTGCTTACGATAGTATTCCTAACACCCTAAGAATAGTATTCCTGATGAGCTTACGATAGTATTCCTGATCCCCTAAGGATAGTATTCCTGATGTCCCCGCTTAAGTTTGAATGACGACATTACGATAACTATAATAAATAGACTCAGGATAGTTGTCCACCATGAATGATGATTCATGGACGGATTGTTTCGAATACCCGCTGATTTTCTACCGAACCGTAACCGGTTCTCCTCTCAAAGGCGTACTGAAATATTTAAAGAGTGAGGCCGCAACGTAAACTTTCGTTACGCCACAGCCTCAGAAAAAGAATGGGAGAGCCTCACGGCTCCGTCATATTGCCATTACTTGCCGCAACGGCTTTTTATCCTGTCATGCAAACGCTTTGCGTGACCGGTCACTTTCATGCCGGAAGCAGATGCCTTTGTCGTTCCGTAATGGAAGAAGTATTCATCACGGGAACCATATTTCGAATAGCAGATAGCCAAAGAAGCCACTGAACCATTTGCATTATATTCCACCTCTATATCTCCACCTCTTTCCTGTGAATAACCAACTTCTCCATTTTCTATATCTTCTTCTTTTTCCATCCAAGAAGTCGGAATATGCTTGGAAGGTTTGCCCAACAAGCCGACATAATACCAATATTCTATATCGACAATAATCTCCGGCATGAAAATACCCGGGTTCGTCCGCACTTGTCCAAATTCAAACGTCTGGGTAGTCCGATCCTCACAATCAAATTCTTCTTCCTCCTCATTATTCCAAGTAAAACTTTTCACAGCTTTTACCAAATCACCGTCTCTCCAAGTAAAGTTAACATCACAACGTTCCCAATCGCCATCTTCTTCCATATACGCAGAAAGTTTTATAAGATGTCCGTCATTATCATACGACATGGTATACGAGCCCGTCATATACCACTTATCACGCAATGGTCCATTTTCATAATAATATTCCTCACCCTCATATACGGCATCGGCATACGTAACGAAACCATGCGAATTGACTTTTATATTGGAGAAAACGTCGCGTTCATACCATCCTTCTCCACGCCCTTCCCCCACAATGCGCAAAGGATTGGTATAGATAGTAAAAGGAACTTCGTCATACATACCTCCGGTAACCCTGCCATCGGCATAATCAAACACCATATAGTCATCCTGCAACCACCCAGAAATAGATGTCACAGGAAACAGAATACCCACTTGTTCCAACAAAGGAACGTCTGTGCCGTTCTCTCCGTCAGACTGCCCATTCCCGTTTTCCGTTTTTTCCACGTTGGGGTCCGGTTCATCATCTCCGCATGCGGAGAAACCCAACATCACGGTTGCTATCAAAGCAACCTGAAAGAATCTCAATAACTTCATAATCTCTTTAATTTTAATGATTTAATTAATAAAAATAATACTTCTATTCGTAAGAAAAAGATTTATTTCGGTAAAGTATAAGAAAAGAATAAGATAGACACAAAATGTGAATAATATTCGCAAAACATTGTTGAATATCCGATTAATGCATAAAGTTCGATTATCTTACTATTATTAAAAGAAAATGTATTGATATATTGGGTATTTTACTTACTTTTGCATTTATAAATCTTTCTCTTACGAAGAGAAATACCACCCAACAATCCCGCAGATATGTATTCGGGATTGTATATACTACAACCAAGGAAATGTCTTATTCTGTCAAAACCGGTTCTTCCTCCGCGTCTTCGGGAATCGTGAGTTCTTTCAGTTCCTTGATACTGCCGTTGAAGATATTGCAATCCACATATCCCCGGATGCCATCCACGCGACCGCAGTCGGTATGTTGCCAAAATTTCCACGCACCTTTGTATGACAGTTTCTCCACATAATAATGGGCTATCCAATAGGGATAACCTTCAAACTCGGGCGTATTAAGATAATCCAGTTTGAACTTATAGCCGGTATAAAGAATAGGCTTCACGCCACACTCCCGCTCCACGATATCCAGCCACTGCTTCACGGCTTTCTGCAACCGGGCAGGAGTAAGATTTCCTATTTTCTCCACATCGAGTACCGGCGGGAGGTCACCGGGCTCCAGATGTACCTGTTTCAGGAAGAAACGGGCCTGAGCAGCCGCATCATAGTCCGGAACAAAAAAATGGTAAGCACCGCGCACTATGGAATTCCGCCGCGCCTCGTAAAAGTTCTGATTGAAGTTTTCATCGATAAGAGACAAACCTTCCGTCGCCTTGATAAACACGAAACGGACCGGGAAGGCTTTTATATCGGCATTGCGCAGACGCTCCCAGTCTATGGTTCCCTGATAATGGGACACATCTATGCCATGCACTTCAAACCCTTCGGGGTAGTCGGCCTCACCGTACATGGCTTTCCAGCGAAAAGAGGAAGACCCGACAAAGAAATAATAAAAGACAAACACATAGAGAAGAATCGTGAGCAGACAGCCTCCCCCGAAAGTCCATGGTGACCAGTTGCGGAAGAAAAGACGGCTGTTTTTCTTCTTTCGCGACTTTTTAGATGCCTCGCCTTTCGGCTTACGTCCGGGGACGGTTTTACCCGACCGGGGATGTGTGGCTTTCGGTTCGTTCATAATCTATGCCTGTTGCTTTAAAAAAGTCCCCCCGCCGGTTCGGACGAAGGGACTTTGTCTCGCTGAGTATCTTTATTACTTAGCCTGCTCCAGTTGAAGAGTCTTGGTAGACTGGTCGCAAACTTCCGTAGGACCGAAATACTGGATGGGACCGGGATAAACGAATGCCGTCTCCTTGGCCCAACGCTCACGCTGTGCGGCAAAAGCCTTGAAAGGAGCGCCATCCAGACGAACAAGGGCTTTCTTGATTACCGGCTTCATCTCTCCGTGACGCTTCTCCATGTTCATCATCATCGTGATGGGCACACCGCCTGCCACCCATTCGGCAGCGGGAGCCGTGGTATTCTTCACGATAGCCATGTAACCGGTCTTTCCGTTGGCCATCAGCATGGCGGCACTGGTACCGAGCGCATAACAATAGTCGGCATCATAGTTGGACGGAGCGGCGCAACGGCCTTCGTAACCAAAGAAGTGATGCTGTGCGGCGAACTTGCCCGCATACTTGCCGGCAGCTTTCCATTCAGACAGTTTGGCAGCTACCATCTCGGACAGAAGTTTCTCCGTTTCAATCAGTGACACCTGTACGTTTCCATGCGGGTCGCGCTCCATCGTAAGCTGTGCGGCCACACCCAGAGGCAACGATTCGTAAATGGCCTTGTTCTCGGCGGAAAGTTTGCCGAGAATCCAGGCACGCTGTTCGTCTTTTTCCACAGCTTCTCCTTCCGGAGTAGCCAGCAGGTCGTTCAGTTCGGCAATCAGTTTTTTCATGGCCGGAATGAACTCGATAAGTCCTTCGGGAATCAGCACCGTACCGAAGTTGTTGCCGGCAGCAGCGCGATCGGCCACCGTCTGTGCGATATAAGTAACGATATCATCCAATGTCTGGTTCTTTTCCTCCACTTCCTCAGACACGATACAGATGTTGGGCTGGCACTGCAAAGCGCATTCCAGAGCGATATGGGAAGCCGAACGTCCCATCAACTTGATGAAATGCCAATACTTGCGGGCCGAGTTGGCGTCACGCTGGATATTACCGATAACCTCGGCGTATGTCTTGCAGGCCGTATCGAAGCCGAACGAAGTCTCGATCTGTTCATTCTTCAGGTCGCCGTCGATGGTCTTGGGGCAACCGATGACCTGAACGCCGTACTTCTTGGCTGCATAGTATTCGGCCAGCACGCAGGCATTGGTATTGGAATCGTCGCCACCGATGATGACAATGGCCTTGATGTCCAGCTGGCGGATAATCTCCAGTCCTTTTTCAAACTGTTCTTCCTTTTCCAGTTTCGTACGTCCGGAACCTATCATGTCGAAACCGCCCGTGTTACGGTATTCATCGATGATGTCCGCCGTCAGTTCCTTGTAGTTGTGGTCTACCAGACCGCCAGGGCCAAGAATGAAGCCATACAGCCGGTTGGCAGGATTCAGACGTTTCAAACCGTCGAAAAGACCGCAGATTACATTGTGCCCGCCGGGAGCCTGACCGCCTGACAGAATAACGCCTACGTTGATGGGCGCATATTCCTTTGCCTCGCCGGGTACGAACTCGATGAGAGGCATACCGTAGGTGTTGGGGAACAACTTTTTGATTTCTTCCTGATCGGCAACCGACTGGGTAGGAGCTCCCTCCTTCACACTCACACTGCCCTGCAGGCCTTTCGGCAATTTAGGCTGGTAAGCGGCTCTTGCAATTTGCAATGCACTTTTTTCCATAACTTAATCTGTTTATAATTGATTGAATAATGATATTCCATGGATTTCCGTACAAAATTAGCGTTTTTCGAGGATATTACGAAAGAGAGGTATTGAAAAAACAGAAATTCCCCGATAAAACTTCAATAAATAAGAGAAGGTTGCCTGTTTTTAAGCAAAAATGACTACCTTTGACTGCTATTTATCCAAATCAACCTATAATAATATGGCAAAAAGAAGAATTCTGAAAAAGACCATCAACGCATGTTGCAGTGAGATGTTCGCCGACTGCGTGGCTGTACAAATGTTCGATAAAAACATTACCAGAGAGAAGATAGACCCCATCATGATGCGTGTTTTCGACCTGCAGCGGGATCTACTGAAACGGGTAAGCCATGTGGAACCGGGAAACACACACCTGTTTTTCAAGAAACTGGAGGAAGACTTCAGTCGCGAATCGGAAGAAATCTACAAAGCTCTCGCCGCTCTGTCCTAACGGTATAACGGCATGCTAAAATCTGTCTGTCATTTCATCCTGTTCAGACTGATGGGATGGAAAGCCGAAGTCAGTATCCCATTGAGAGACAAGTGCATCATAGCCATTGCGCCACACACCAGCAACATGGACTTCCTGCTGGGAATATTATACAGCCGCGCCATGGGATTCCGTTCCGACTTCCTGATGAAAAAAGAATGGTTCTTCTGGCCGATGGGACGGTTTATGAAATGGCTGGGCGGTGTTCCTGTATACCGGAGCAAGAGTACCAGCATGACAGACCAACTGGCGGAGGTGGCCCGCAAACGGAATACGTTCCGTCTGGCCATTACCCCGGAAGGCACCCGCTCGGCCGTTGCGGAATGGAAAAGGGGATTTTACTACATTGCCCTGAAGGCCGGACTTCCTATATTACTGTACGGACTTGACTACCATGCGAAACGTATCGTCTGTACGCGGGAGATTCATCCCGACGGAAACGCCGAAGGACAGATGCGGGAAATCAAGATGTATTTCAAAGACTTTACGGGAAAACATCCTGATAAATTCACCATAGGTACATTGTAAAAACATGAGGAAACGTTTATTGACAGCCCTGGCGAGTATGTGCTTGCTGGGCTTTTCCGTATATGCCCAACGGACCGACAAGGCCATCAAGACAAGGCTGAGCGACGTATTCCAGACATACGTCACCTACTTTTCCACCCCCGGCGACCGGGCACGAATCGAGGACATACGGATAGATACCCGCCAGAAAGAACTGCATATCTACATGAACGAACTGTTCGCCGGCCAGTCGTTTACTCCGGACAAGGTGGACCGGCTCTACAAAGACGTCAAAAAGCAGCTTCCGGCACCGTATAACACGTACCGCCTTATCATTTACGGCGTCAGGACACCCGTCGAAGAACTGATACCCTCGTTCCTGAACAATAACAGCGAGAACCGGCGGACATGGAAAGACAAGACATACAAAGGAGAGCCATGGGTCAGTTGCCTGTCACGGCCGTACAAAGCCAGTCACGGACTGCACGGACGTCACCTGGCTCTGTGGGCCAGCCACGGACGGTATTACAAACACGCCCTGAATGAATGGGTGTGGCAACGTCCCACTCTTTATTGTACAAACGAAGACCTGTTCACACAGACTTTCGTCGTTCCTTACCTCATGCCGATGCTGGAGAATGCCGGCGCCATCGTGTTCACCCCCAGAGAACGGGACTGGCAACGCGAAGAAGTCACCGTGGACAACGACACCCCGAACCGACAAGGACACTACGTACAGAAAAAAGGCAAATATGACTGGCAACCTTGCGGAACCGGATTTGCCGCCCGCAGGGATATCTACCATGAACACGAAAATCCCTTTCGGGAAGGAACGGCGCTGTCCGCCCACACCGTAACAAACAAAAACCAACAGTCCACCGTCACCTGGTTTCCCGACATACGAAAAGAGGGGCGTTACGCTGTATACGTATCCTACGCCACCCTGCCTGCCAGTGTCACGGACGCCCAATACACCGTGCGTCACAAAGGCATCGTCACCCGCTTCAAAGTGAACCAACAGATGGGGGGCGGCACGTGGGTATATCTGGGCACTTTTGAATTCGCCCCCGAAGACGAGCGCAACAATTATGTCATGCTGAGCAACCAGAGCGACCACCGGGGGTGCGTCAGTGCGGATGCCGTCCGGTTCGGAGGCGGCATGGGCAACATCGCCCGGGGAGATTCCACCCATGCGGTCTGTGTAAGCGGCCTGCCCCGTTTTCTGGAAGGAGCGCGCTATACTGCCCAGTGGGCCGGAATGCCCGACTCCGTTTACAGCCGGAAAGAAGGAGTCAATGACTACGCGGATGATATCAACACCCGTTCCTTCATGACGAATTACGTCGCCGGCGGTTCGGTCTATCTACCGGCGGACAGCGGCCTGCGCGTACCGCTGGAAATGTCCGTCGCCCTGCACAGCGACGCCGGCTACAGGGCGGACCATTCGCTGATAGGCACACTGGGCATTTACACCACAGCCGCCAACGACGGCCTGTTGGAATCGGGACTGTCCAGACTGAGCTCGCGCGACTTGTGCGACATGGTGATGACGCAGGTTCACAACGACCTGTCCGTTACCTACGGCACATGGACACGCCGCCAGATGTTCGACCGCAATTACAGCGAGACACGGGTTCCGGGCATTCCGTCCATGATACTGGAAATGCTCTCCCACCAGAATTTCGCAGACATGAAACTGGGCAACGACCCGCACTTCAAGTTCACACTGGCACGCGCCGTCTACAAAGCCATTGTACGTTACAGCGCATCCATGCACCACAAAAAAGGTGTCATACAACCGCTACCGGTAGCGGACTTCGTCGTACGGTTGCATAACCAGAAGGCAGAAGCCCTGCTGAACTGGACTCCGGTCGCTGACCCACTGGAACCGGAAGCGTCCCCTGCCGGATATGTCGTCTACACGCGCCGGAATGGCGAAGACTTTGACAACGGTGTCTACACGTCCGAGCCTCATCTGGAGATGCCACTGGAAGAAGACGTTCTGTACAGTTTCAAGATAACCGCCGTAAACGCCGGCGGAGAGAGTATGCCTTCCGAAGAGCTGTGCGCCCTCAAAGCGTCGAAAAGCCGGGCATCGGTACTTATCGTCAATGGTTTCCAACGGGTTGCCGGACCGCAGCCTTTCGAGAACGATTCCCTGCAGGGATTCGACCTGCACGCAGATCCGGGCGTGGCTTATATGCGAACAGCCGGGCTTTCGGGAGCACAACGTATTTTCCAGAAAGACAAAGCCGGCATGCCGGACGAGCTGGCTCTCGGAGCCAGCAGCAACGAACTGGAAGGAATGATTGTCGCCGGCAACACGTTTGATTATCCCGTCCTGCACGGCAGAGACATACAGGCCGCAGGCGGGTATTCCATCGCGTCCTGCAGCCGCACGTCCGTAGAAAGAGGACTGGTCGACCTGTCCGACTACAACGCCGTCGACCTTATCCTGGGCCTGCAACGCAACGACGGATACAGCCTTGTAAAATATGAGGTTCTCGGTGCCCACCTTTGCCGGCAATTGCAGGCCTACACCCGGTCCGGAGGCAATCTCTTTGTCAGCGGCGCCTATCTGTCTTCCCTTTCCACGGAACAGGAACGGGATTTCCTCGCTTCCGTATTGAAATGTACGGCCAACGGACAGATTCCGTCCTGCGAAATAACCGGGCTGCGCGGCATGAACGCACAGTTCGCCATCCACAGCCGCCTGAACGAGACACGCTATGCCGTCCCTTCGTGCAGCAGTCTGTCACCGACCGGAAGCGCCTATTGCTCCATGCTCTACCAGAATGGCAACCAGTCGGCCGGAACGGCATACGCCGGAAACGATTACCGCTGCATGGTCATAGGTTTCCCATACGAAAGCATCGTCGAGGACAACATACGCCAGCAGATTATGAGGGGAGTGCTGAAATTCCTTCTCACGAGATAAGAACAGGACGGAATGCACGGCATAAAATATTGAAGGCATTGTAAATCAAACATATCACCACATACTTCCGTATTCCGTTTTTTTATTGTAACTTTGCAAAAACAATCTAACACACATATATTTATGTATCAAATACAGACCAATGCATCGGGTTCCCGACAGATGTGGATCGATGAACAGCATCTGCACACCATACAGAAATACGCCCTGTTTGCCGACCTTATAGACAGCAGCGGAATTGTCAATGAGACCGTACTCGACAAACTGAAACTGAACGTGCAGTCAATCATGCAGTCTGCGGAAGACAACAACGACCTGATCATTCTCTGTAAAGACGTGCTGTTCCACAACAATATGAAGGCTTTCGGTCTGCATCAACTGATAGTCTTGTATCTGAACTGGCTGAAGGAGCAGGAAGACGCTCAGCAGCAATCCTCACCGGAAGAAGCCTGAACCTGTCATATCCCGGTCTGATGAAAGAGCACAGATTGTCCGACTGGCTACCCACCACCCGCAAAGAAATGGAACTGCGGGGATGGCAACAGGCCGATGTCATATTATTCAGCGCAGACGCATACGTGGACCATCCGTCGTTCGGGGCCGCCGTAGTGGGGCGACTGCTGGAAGCCGAGGGACTGAAAGTGGCCATTGTCCCCCAGCCCGACTGGCACGGTGACTTCCGGGACTTCCGGAAGCTGGGACGCCCCCGCCTGTTCTTCGGCGTGTCGCCCGGCTGCATGGACTCTATGGTAAACAAATACACCGCAGCCCGACGACTCCGCAGCGAAGACGCTTATTCTCCGGACGGACGGCACGACCTGCGCCCGGAATATCCCACAATCGTCTATACCCGTATTCTGAAAAAACTCTACCCCGACGTGCCCGTGGTGCTGGGAGGTATCGAAGCATCGCTGCGCCGCCTCACCCACTACGATTACTGGCAGGACCGGCTGATGCCAAGCATTCTGACAGAAAGCGGAGCGGACACCATCCTGTACGGCATGGGAGAGAAACCGCTGACGGACATGGCGCACAGACTCATCTCTGCCGTGGAGAATGGGCATGAGGACATGGGCTACGACGAAAACGGCGAGAGCATGATGACGGCAAAGGCATTCAGAAAAATCGTATTCGACGGCCGTCCGGTATTGCAAACCGTGGTGGCGTATCACCACAGGGGAAATATCCCCGGAGGCATCACGGAAAACGATATCCTTCTGCACAGCCATGAACAATGCCAGACAGACCCGAAATGCCAGGCCGAGAACTTCCGCCACATCGAAGAAGAAAGCAACAAATACGAAGCACGGCGCATCATACAGCAGACCGGACATTGCTTCGTCGTGGTAAATCCACCGTATCCCCCTCTCACCCAAGGGGAACTGGACGGTTCCTTCGACCTGCCATACACACGTCTGCCTCATCCCAAATATAAAGGGAAGCGCATTCCGGCCTACGAGATGATTAAGTTTTCCGTCAACATCCACCGGGGATGTTTCGGAGGCTGCGCTTTCTGCACCATCTCGGCCCATCAGGGCAAGTTCATCATGAGCCGGAGCAAGGAAAGTATCCTGCGGGAGGTGGAACAGGTGGCACAGATGCCCGGTTTCAAAGGCTATCTGTCCGATTTGGGCGGACCGTCCGCCAACATGTATGCCATGAAAGGCAAAAACGAAAAGGCCTGCCGCAAGTGCCAGCGCCCGTCCTGCATCCATCCGCAGATCTGTCCGAACCTGAACACGGACCACCGGCCTCTGCTGGAGATATACCGGGCCGTGGATGCCCTTCCGTATATCAAGAAGAGCTTTATCGGTAGCGGAGTGCGTTATGACCTGTTGCTGCACGATGCCAAAGATCCGGCCGTCAACAAAGCCGCCGCCGACTATACCCGCGAACTGATAGTACACCACGTGAGCGGCCGCCTGAAAGTAGCTCCGGAACACACCTGCGAACGGGTTCTCCAGCTGATGCGCAAGCCCTCCTTCTCGCTGTTCGGCGAATTCAAACGAATCTTCGAGCGCATCAACAGGGAGGCCGGACTGAATCAACAGATTATACCTTATTTTATAAGTAGCCATCCGGGATGTACGGAGGAGGACATGGCCGAACTGGCCATACAGACGAAACAGATGGACTTCCAGCTGGAACAGGTGCAGGACTTCACACCGACTCCTATGACCGTGAGCACGGAAACCTGGGCCACCGGCTTTCACCCCTACACGCTCGCTCCCGTTTTCAGTGCCAGAACACCCCTGGAGAAACAAGCACAGCGCATGTTTTTCTTCTGGTACAAACCGGAGGAACGACTGCATATCCGGCAGGAACTGACACGCCTCCGGAGGCCGGAACTCATCACCCGGCTGTTCGGTCCCGAAACCGCAAAAGTTCCACGCCCGTCCTCCGGCCAACCGTCGCACGGGCTTCACAGCGACCTGCAGAAAAAACATAAAAACAAGGGAAACAACCACCGAAAAAAACAATAATCCATCCGATATGTTAAACGAACAACGTTCCAATGTCATTCACGGCGTCCTGCTCATCATGGGTTTCAGTTTCGCTGCATTCTACATCGCCGGTTTCGCCTGGGTGAAACAACTCTCTTTCAGCCCGCTCATCGTCGGCATCCTCATCGGTATCCTCTACGCCAACAGTCTGCGCAACCACCTTCCCGAGACCTGGGTGCCGGGAATAAAGTTGTGCACCAAACAGATACTGCGCACCGGCATAGTCCTCTACGGTTTTAAACTCACGTTGCAGGACGTGGCCGCCGTAGGCCCGGCCGCTTTGCTCGTCGACACCATCATCGTCTGCGGCACCATCGGACTGGGTCTGTTGCTGGCCCGTCTGCTGAAAATAGACGGAGAAACGGCACTGATGACCTCCACCGGCAGTGCCATCTGCGGAGCCGCAGCCGTACTGGGTGCCGAACCCGTCGTGCGCTGCCCGGCCCACAAGACAGCCGTGGCCGTGTCCACAGTCGTCATTTTCGGCACGTTGTCTATGTTCATCTACCCCATCCTGTTCCGCTCCGGAGCCTTGTACGCCCTCGACAATATGGGAGTGGCCATCTACACCGGTTCCACTCTCCACGAAGTGGCTCACGTCGTGGGTGCCGGTAATGCTATGGATCCGGACGGCCTGCTGGGTATCTCCAACAATGCCACCATCGTGAAAATGATACGTGTCATGATGCTGGCTCCGGTGCTCGTTGTCATGAGTTTTGTCCTGTCCCGACTGAAAAAAGGCTCCTCGTCCGACGGAAACGTCCGCAAGAACCGCATCACCATACCCTGGTTCGCATTCGGTTTCCTGGCTGTCATCCTGTTAAATTCCGCTCTCATCTACCTGCTGCGCGACGGGAGTGAAACTCTACAAACCGGTTACGCCGAGTTCCGGGCCAATGTCAGTGGAATCGACACGTTCCTGCTCACAATGGCCATGACGGCCCTGGGTACGGAGACCAGTATAGACAAATTCAGACAAGCCGGTGCCAAACCGTTCGTCCTGGCCGGCCTTCTATACCTGTGGCTCCTTCTCGGCGGCTTCCTGCTCTGCAAATATCTCGTTCCGCTGCTCTGAAAAAGCATTCCGGTTCTTTTCCATACCCATGTATATAGATACATTAAATGTTTATTTTCTTTTAATTCTTTCAGGCATTCCGGAAATTCATTTCAATCCATCTGCAATTTATTATTACCACAGCCCGGGAAACATGAATCTTTGTTCCCCTCCGCCGTGTGTACCTTCTTCACACCGGCCGCCACCAAACGGAGGTTCCTATACACATATGTTGGCG
>CAZIMK010000031.1:0-38021 GCA_964540455.1 uncultured Paraprevotella sp. | reverse complement strand
AAAGATGACCGAACTGCCGGTCGTTGCACACCTCGTAGATGAACAGGCACAGGGCAAGGTCAACGGTGTCCATCCATGCGGATGTGTCTTTGAACAGGATGCCGTCACGTACAGTTCGTCAAACTCCAGTCTCAAAACGTCGTTCTCTGAGAAAAAAAGACGGTCTATGTTCTGTGCAAGACTGTCATCTGGCTTTATGAGGCTATAATAAAACGGTATGCCGCCAAGCAGCATGTAGGATTGCAGCAACTGCATCCTATTCCAGTTCGAGCCGATGTATGTCATATATTTTTCCATCTCATGCAAGGTAAATGGCATGACATGGATATGTGATGTTATTCGTCCATGCAGACCTCCTTTATTAGCCACAAGCTTATCCACCATCCATGATGTAGCAGAACCTGTAGCCACGAAAAGAATATTGCGCTGGCTTACAGCCCAACTGTTCCAAAAATATTCAAGAGCACTGACAAAATCAGATCTGAAACTGTCAACCCACGGCATTTCATCAAAGAACACAACTTTCTTTCTGTCTTCGGGTAGGGTCTCCAGATAATTTTCAAGTGCAAAAAACGCATCTGACCAGTTAGAAAAAGCTTTAATATTCTGTGCTCCATACTTTTTGAGAGTCCTTGCAAAATTAGCTAACTGTGCCCTGGTAGACAGGTTCCGTGCTCCTACGAATTTGAAGTCGTATTTTTCATTGAAGAAACGTTCTATAAGGAATGTTTTTCCTACACGGCGGCGTCCATAGACTATTACCAGTTCAGAACGTCCCGAGTCCAAGCATCGCTGTAGCTCGGCACATTCTCGTTCTCTTGCTATAAAAGGTTCATTCATAAATGATTTTTGTTTGCAAAGTTACCTATTATTTTGCTTGCGACAAAATAATTCTGCATGAAAATGTACTTTATCTCGAATTTTGTTGGAGATAAAGTACGATTTAATGCTTATATGACGAACGCAGCATTTAGTTAGTCAAACACCTTATCCACCAGATTGACTGCTTCAACTTTCTTACTGTCAACAATTTTAGCGTATATTTGCGTCGTTTTCACGTTGGAATGACCGAGCAGCTTGCTCGTGGTATAGAGGTCTGCTCCCAGTGTAAGCATCATCGTTGCAAAGGTGTGCCGGCTCGTGTGGTAGGTGATTTTCTTGGTAATGCCGGCGGCTTTCGTCCATTTTGCCAGCACCCTGTTTATATTAGGCTCGGCAATCAGGCCGGCGAACACCTTGCCGTCATCCGGGGCATCGCCACGTTCCGGCAGCCATTTCATAGCCTGTGAGGAAAGGGGAAGGAATATCGGGGTGTTGGTTTTCTTCATTGCGACAGACGCACGCCACTGTTCACCGTCTTTGGAAAGGTCACGCCAACGTAACGCATAAATATCGCTGAGTCTCAGTCCGCAATAACAGGCGAACAAGTAGGCACGTTTCACATCCTCCCTCGGACACACTACCATGGACCGCAATATCGGAGCTCTTAAGCCCGGTGACGCTGGTTTTTACTATCAGTTTAACAGAAAGGATCCGTTCCCGCATTGGAATGCTAAAGTTTATGACATAAACGGTAATGAACTTACGCAGCTCAGGCATGAAGTAGGATCGGGTGAAAATAAAGTATTTGCCAGTATACTCTGTTACCAACACGATGGTAAGACCCCTACCGCTGCTGCAGCAACAAGCAATGCTAAATTAAAGGGCATAAACTCGCCTTTCACGCTGATTTACCACACGGCCGTCACAATTTCCGGCGTTGCCTCCACAAAAGTCAGTGGAACAGCAAAAAGGGATTATAAGAATGAAAGCACTGACTGGCCTACCACATCATCTAAAACTTCATGGACTATAGAGGATCCATCCCCCAAGGTTGGGTGTTACCGTCGGATGAAAAGCAACCTGAGACCCCTCCGGGATCTTGGACTATAGCAACTTCCTGGGACGGTTTGGAGATACCGAAGAGTGGATTGCTGTCAGACTTGTACACAAACTCTGACACTACTTACTTGTATCGTTCGCATGCACCCTTTCTATGGGTAAAAAAGTTTATCACGGGTACTACTACTTTAAATGCAGATGAAACCGGTCTTGCTATTAATACGTCAGAGGTTAAAATGCTTATTACTCTGAAGGCAATAAAATGAAAGTCGATGCCTTGCCGGTGCGCTGCGAGAAAAGAAACTGAAATAGGAGAAGGAGCCAATATAGAACAATGTCAATGTTCGGAATGTAAAGAAAAACGGAGGTCGCTACATTCAGATTGTTGATATTGACAAATATGTAGAGACCCTAAACGACTGAGATTAAAAAATCCATTAGTGTAATTTTTTTATAATCTCAAGCAAATATTCTAAATAACAATGGATACCATATATCTCCAAGCAGGCGGTTTTGCGGTGGGTACGAAGCAAAACCGCCCGATCCTCACGGACTGAGCGGTTCATCTTTATAGTAAAGTTGGAGACTTTGCGCCCGTCAGACTTGTAATCCGTCTGGGGGGAACCGAAGATAGCCAACACAGAAATCCTTGTCTATATTACAGAGTAGGGTACGTGTACATTTTCATGACCTTGATAGTTGTCTTAATCTGATTCACGTCCTTTTTGCCATAGCGGTATATATCCAGGTATAATGCCTTGTTGTCATTAACGAGGGTTCTCATGCGTATGCGTACTGGGTCTTTGACTCTTGCCATATTATGCAAGGATGAAAGCATATGAAAAGCCATGCACAGCCGTAATATATTGATATATCAGCCGTTATTTTGCTTTTTATTGGCTGTTATTTTCATTTTAGACTCCGTGATGTGAAATCTGGCAAATTCCGGGATTGATAGGACCGGTATAGCCCCTGATGTCATTGTTCCGATAGACTATCCAAGGTCACTTACGAATAATATTGACGAATGGACTCTATGGATTGCCAATGAATTGGAGAAATAATCCAATCATCCTACGAAAGTAAAGTCCTCCTCCTCTCAAATTTAGGATTATTTATCCTGCCCGCTTTCTTTTTTTGTTCCCCTTCTTTATATTATATATTTTCAGCGTGTTCTTTTAATGATTTACTACATCATCAATAGTAGAGCCTTTTCTACAAAGATTTATTATACTAATTATTAAACACATTTCTGTAGCAAAAATAAAAATGATAAAAACAACTTGCCACATAGCAGCCCCATGATGGGAACAATGCCTTTTCTTCCGTTTTATGCGGTTATTCCAGAGATTTTTTGTAAGTTTGTATCTTTCCGGCGCGTTTTATCGCGCTTCCGGTGAAAGAACGAACAGAAAATACCAGTCATGTTATTTCACAGTTTACTGATTGTTTATTGGGTGTTGGTACTCTGCATGGCAGTGATGATTGTGCTGGAGAACCGTCCTCCGGTCAAGACTGTAGCGTGGATTCTCGCTTTGGTTTTTCTTCCGGTAATCGGTTTGCTGGTTTATCTGTTGTTTGGTCGCAGACGCTATCGGGGACAGTTGATTAACCGGGCCGGTTCCATTCAGTTGGCCCGGCGGGCCGCATACCGTTTCTATCGTTCCGCCTCGCCGGAAATCCCGGAAGAACATTATCGGCTGATTCGTCTGTTCAAGCGGCAGAGTGCGGCCTATCTTTATCCAGAAAACCGTACGGACGTGTTTACGGACGGGGGTAAGATGTTCGGGGAATTATTGATGGATATTGCGGCGGCTCGCCATCATGTCCATATAGAATTCTATATCATAGAGGCGGATGCCGTCGGCAATCGTTTGTCGGATTTGTTGATTGCAAAGGTGAAGGAGGGGGTGAAAGTCCGTCTGGTTTATGACGATGTGGGATGCTGGAACGTACCTTCTGTGTTTTTCCGGAGGATGAAGGAGGCCGGTGTGGAGGTACAGGCGTTTCTGCCGGTACGCTTTGTCAGGTTTACCCGCAAGATGAACTACCGTAATCATCGCAAGATTGTGGTCATAGACGGGACGGTGGGCTATGTGGGAGGAATGAATCTGGCCAGCCGTTACATGGAGAGAACTCCCGGACAGCATGCTTGGCGCGACACCCACATGCGTCTCCAGGGCAATGCCGTGCAGGGATTGCAGCGGGCGTTTCTTGCAGACTGGTATGTGGCGGCCAATGAACTTGTCACGGACACCGGCTATTACCCGACGACGGAACGGACAATCCGGTTCCGGGAACCGGAGCGGGATCCGGAAAGCCGCCGCGCGTCTTTGCAGATAGTTACTTCCCTGCCCACTTCTTATTGGCCGGACATTATGCAGGGGATGGTGCTGGCCATGATGCGCACGGAACGTTATTGCTATATCCAGACACCTTATTTCCTGCCGACGGATCGTTTCCTGTTTGCGATGCAGACGGCGGCATTGTCGGGAGTGGATGTGCGCCTGATGATACCGGAATGGGCCGACCGCCGTTTATTAACGTATGCGTCGCGTTCTTATCTGCTGGATGTCATGAAAGCCGGTGTGCGCGTCTATCTCTATCAAGGGGCTTTCCTTCATGCGAAGACATGGGTGAGTGACGACAGCCTTTCCTCCTGCGGCTCCACCAACATTGATTTCCGGAGTTTTGAGAATAACTTTGAAGTGAACGCTTTTGTGTATGACAGGAAAGTCGCGTTGGCGATGAAGCGGACTTTCTTGAAGGATGCCGAGAAATGCTATTTGTTGAATCTGGACAATCTGACCAGCAGAAAGCGCTGGCACCGGAGATTTGAATCATTCATTCGCATTCTGGCTCCGTTGCTCTGAAAAAGGAGAAGTTGACACTTCCGTAAGCCCGGTGGTCGAAGAAACGGGGATGCTGACTGAAATCCTGTGTTTTCCCATGCTCCAGCACAAATAGGCCGTCGGGCTTCAGCAGCCCTTTGTTGAAGACGATATCCGGGATGAGCTCCAGTTCTTTCAGGGCATACGGAGGATCTGCGAAGATAAAGTCGAATTGTTCGTTGCACCGTTCCACGAAACGGAAGACATCTGAACGTATCGGGAACGCTCCGTCGTCTTTCAGACTTTGGAACAATTGGGTGATGAATTTGTAGTGCAATGGGTCTTTCTCCACGGAAACGACGCGCGTGCATCCCCGTGACAATAGTTCCAGGGAAATGCTGCCTGTACCGGCGAATAAATCAAGCGCAGTTATCCCCTCCCCGAAATCCAGATGGCTGTTGAGTACGTTAAACAGATTCTCTTTGGCAAAGTCGGTGGTGGGACGTGCTTTGAATGTGTGCGGCACGCTGAAATGGCGTCCTTTGTATTTTCCGGTAATGGCTCTCATCGGATCAGTCGTTGGTTAATAACATGAAGAGATCGAATGGCATGCCTGAAACATGTGATGCCGATAACCGGGGGAATAAATCGGCCGGGGTCGGTGTCTCCACGTGTCTCAGGTATTTTTTCAGGTCCTCGGTCATTTCTTTTTGACAGGATGGAGCGTTTAGTAGGATACAACGGTCTTGTTCCGTATTTAACCCTAATGTTTTCCAGGCATGTAAGATGAAGTAGAGACGATTCGTCCGGTTTTCGGCCAGATAGGTGTTGGCGAATGTCAGGCGTCCGTCCTGAAACTGGCAGGCAAACATTTTTTTGTCTTCCGGATACACGTACAGATTCCGGCAGGATGCCGCTTTCCGTTCAATTCTCATCAGTCTTTCAAGCAACATGCTGTATTGTCCGTATATGCGTATGTCCGGAAACCGTCGGCAAAGCCATGTACTTACATCGCAGGGCAATGAAAAAAGTTCGGCAGTCTCCACATGGGGCAGAATGTTGTAGAACACCTTGTCTGTCCTGGCAGTGTCCGGAAATGTCAGCCGGTAGAGGAGCTCCGCTTCGTCTTTGCGGAAATCTTCCAGCGGGATACGGGTGGAGGGAGTGCTGGCAAGCGTGTAGATGCGGTCGTAAGCATGCGCGTCCAGATGCGCCTGTTCAAAGCACTTCTGCATATATTCAGGTGTATTCCCGTCGGGTAGGTCGAAATGGAAAACGGCGAATGGTATTTCTTCCTGTGGACAGAAAACGTAAAAAGAAAATCCATCCGTAGAGATACGGATGGATAATGTATATTGGCTGTGCTGATTATTCCCAGTTACCTGCATTGTTGTTTGCAGTATAGAGGTCTCCAATCTTCAAACCGGGGAAACGGCCTGATTTTTCAGCTTTGTCACGCAGATTGATGATTTCACGTTTGTTCAGTCCTTCCAGATAGGTCTCGTATGCGGCAGAGCATTCCATGACATTCTGTACCGTACCCGACTTGTTGACAATCAAAGTCTTCATGATATCGAATTTCTTTCCGTTGCTGAACGGGATATACATCAGCGAGTCTGCGACGAAATCCTTTGCATAAAGCGTATCGATGAGGGGAACCCATACCGTGTCACGACGGAATTTCTGCAGGCCGTTTGCAGCAATCGCGGCAGCGTCACCGCTGTTGACGATAGCGGCGGCTTTGGCTTCGGTCAGTCCTTTATCCATTTGCTCGTCTGTGAGTTCGCCGACTTTGTTGACGAACGGGATTCTACCGTTCTTTACGAATTCGACCAGATTCTCCAATGTGTCGCAGAAATCACCTTTTTGGGCACGGTATTGTTCTTCTGCCGTGCGGATTTCAACTAAACGCTTCTTTACGGCAGCCTCACGTATCGCCATGTCGTTCTGGAACTGAATCGGGCTCTGGATGCTGGTGTAGCAGAACCATAGCAATCCCGCTGCACAGAGTGCTAAAACTACATTAATAGCAATTTTCATGGTGTTTTTATATTTTTATTGTTACATTCGCATCGCAAAAGTAAGATAAATAAATTTAATATCCGCCATTTTGCCTACTTTTTTTAAGCCGAAGAGATGATTAATACGGAATTGCAGCGAATGATACGGGCGAATTTCGCGTTTGAGCCAACTCCGGAACAGGAACTGGCAATCCGGCAGTTGGCCGAATTCCTGTTGTCGGATTGTCCGGACGAGTTGTTTTTATTGCTGGGATATGCGGGAACCGGCAAGACGTCCTTGGTGGGTGCACTGGTGAAAACCTTACATTCGTTGCGGAGGCGTGTCGTTTTGCTGGCTCCGACGGGGCGGGCTGCCAAGGTGTTCTCCCTGTATGCCGGTTATCCTGCTTTTACTATCCATAAGCGGATTTACCGGCAGAAGAAATTCTCCAATGAGCAGACAAATTTTCAACAGGGAGTGAATTTGTACAAACATACGTTGTTCCTTGTGGACGAAGCCTCAATGATAGCCAATGAAGGCGTATCGGGCTGCGGGTTCGGTACGGGGCGGTTGCTGGATGATCTGGTGGAGTATGTGTATGCGGGAGAAGGCTGCCGTCTGTTGCTTATGGGGGACACGGCTCAGTTGCCGCCGGTGGGAGAGGAGAAAAGTCCGGCACTGTCGGTCGATGTTCTGGATGGTTATGGCTTGAAAGTGAGGCAGGCCGGGTTGACTACGGTGGTGCGGCAGGCGCATCAGTCAGGCATTCTGTGGAACTCAACGGCTATCCGTCATGAAATGTCCGTCCTTACGGGTGGATTTCCCCGTTTCCGTCTGACGGGGTTTGCTGATGTGAAGCGTGTGTCCGGTGAGGAACTGATAGAGGTGCTTGAACATTGTTATGCCGGTAGCGGTACGGACCAGACGATGGTTGTCACAAGGTCGAACAAGCGGGCGGTTCTTTACAACCGGGGTATCCGTGCCCGTATTCTTGGTTTTGAGGAAGAACTGGGCGGAGGGGATTTGCTGATGGTGGCAAAGAACAATTATTTCTGGAGCGGAGCGGCCGGTACGGACGAGGGGGACACGGGGATGTCTTTTATTGCGAATGGCGATGTGGCTGTCGTCGTCCGTTTTCGCCGCGAACGTTCGTTGTATGGATTTCGTTTTGCCGATGTACAGTTGCGTTTCCCTGATTACGGGGATTATGAAGTGGAAGCCACGGTATTGCTTGATACATTGCAGGCTGAGGCGCCGGCATTGACGCGTGAACAGTCCGACCGGTTGTTTTATGCCGTCTGGGAGGATTATCCGGAGATTGCCCGGAAGAACGAGCGGATGAAGAAAATGAAAGAGGATCCTTATTTCAATGCCCTGCAGATTAAATACGCGTATGCCGTCACCTGCCATAAGGCCCAGGGCGGACAGTGGGAAAATGTGTTCCTGGATGTGGGCTTCATGCCCGAAGGTGAGGCTACAACCGATTTCTTGCGCTGGCTCTATACGGCCACGACGCGTGCCACCCGCACGCTTTATCTGGTGAACTGGCCGGAGGCTTGGACCGAAGGATAACAAAGCATCGCGCGCGTGATCCGGCGGTGAACCTCCTTACCGGGGGCGCTGGCTCTACACAGTCACGACGCGTACCTTCGTAATCTTATGATAATAAAATAAAAACGTCAGTCTATAATTGAGCTTTGATTAAAAAAGTATATATATTAGTGGTTATTATCAAAAAAGATTATCCAATTATTCCTATATTTGTGAGTATCAACCTTTAAATCTAAAATTCATAGCTATGAACAGAAACCTACGTAAAGATGCTTGGTTTGTCCTGCTGGCGGCCTTGCTGACGGGATTGCCCCTGTGGGCCGACGTGCCCCCCGGTCAATTGCAGTTCACCGAAACCGAAGGCGGCTATGCCGTAGCCCGGGCCGAGGGGGCTGTTTTGAAGGGTACCCTCGTTATTCCTGCCATACATGAGGGCAAACCTGTGGTGGAAATCCGAAAAAGTGCATTCCAAGCCTGTCATGGTGTGACCGCGGCGGTTCTCCCTTCCAGTATCCGGAGTATCGGACAGATGGCATTTGCGGGCTGCGACAGTCTGAGGGAAGTGGCACTTGCAGAGGGCATCCGGACAATTGGAATGGCTGCTTTCAGCGGATGTGAACGTCTGGCGTCGATTACCCTTCCTGCCAGCGTCACGTCCATCGGTGGATTTTCGATATTTTTGTATTGCCGCAATCTCGAACGCATTGATGTGGCGCCGGACAATGCGTCTTACTGCTCCGTACAAGGTGTGCTCTACGATCGGTCAATGCAGACGCTCGTCTGTTGCCCCGGCGGCTATCGCGGTACGGTGGCCGTTCCCGAGGGTGTCACGACAATTGTTCCGGGAGCCTTCACGGGCTGTGGCAACCTGATGTCCATTACTGTCCCCAATAGTGTGGGAAATATCGGGTTGCATGCTTTCGCCGACTGTCATAATCTCAAACGCATCGACGTGTCACCGGACAATACTTCCTATTGCTCTGTGCAGGGTGCGCTCTACGACCGGTCGATGCAGACGCTCATACGCTGTCCCGGCGGTTATCGCGGCAAAATTGTACTCTCTGCCAGTGTCTCGGCGCTTGGCAGCGGTGCTTTCAGCGGATGTAGCCGTCTGAAAGCCATTCGTACGGCAGCCGGCAATGCTTCCTACTGTTCCGTGCGGGGTGTGCTTTACGACCGTTCGATGCAGACGCTCGTCTGCTGTCCCGGCGGTTATCGCGGTACGGTAGTCGTTCCTGAGGGTGTCACGGAAATCGGGCGCTTGGGATTCTTCGACTGCTTTAGCCTGAAACGCATAGAATTGCCCGCGAGTCTCGGGAGCATTGGCGCGAGGGTTTTTTGGCATTGCAAAGCATTGGAACGTCTCACTTGTCGCGCAGCGATGCCACCTAAAACCGGCAAGGACACATTCAACCAACTCTATGAGGGCGATGCGCATTTCAGGGAACTGCCGCTTTACGTCCCTTCCACTTCCGTGGATGCTTACCACAGGGATGAGTTTTGGGGACGGTTTGAGAATATCCAGACAATCGGACGTTGACCAGAACCTTTATCCTGATGAATTGGCCGGCGGCTTGTGTTGTCGCCGGTATTCCGGGCTCAGTATAAAATCAGTGGGGATAAAATCGGCCCTCCCTACACAGATGTGGAAATAAGCTTCAATGGTTCAGACTCACTGATTATCAGTGTGTAATGGTTCAGGAATTAGCGGTAGCTGCATCCTGAGGCGGAAAAAACTGAAGGATAGATGAAGGAAAACTGAAGGATAAATGAACCATTTGTTGCTGGCAATCAAACAGTTTGAACCATTGAAGCATTTTTCCGCCAACATCTGTGTAGAGAGAGGCGACGACGGGCGACTGCCTGCCGTCCCGCAGGCAAGGCACTTGTCAAGCCGTAGGCTGTTCATTTGCCGGGTGGAGCGCGGTTTACTATAGGTAGTGGAGCGCTGTTCACTATGGGTAGTGGAGCACTGTTCACTATGGGGTGTGAAATACTGTCCTAAGGTGCTTACGATAGTATTCCTTACCCCCTAAGGATAGTATTCCTGATGGTCTTATGATTGTTAGAATGAGCATGTCACTTAAGTTTGAATGAATACTTCATTGTAGTTCGAATGACGACATTACAATAATAGTCTCCGGATAGTTGTCTGTCTGAATGACGGTTCATGGACGGATGCTTACAGATTCCCCACTGAGCCACAACAACCTGTGCAATTTGGCGCGATTGTGCTCTTGTCAAATCCGTGCTTTATTTTGTTCCTTTCATCTTGGATAGATTACCATGCATGAAGCTATCAGTTTCTTCAAGGTATATAAGTACGTCATCAAACACGAATGGTTTGTCAGACTTCCTTGCTATTAGTTCGTCATGAGAATTGTAGTATGAATTGATAACGCATACGGAACTTTTTGGACGCGATTTCGTCTTCTTACTGTTTTCAGTTAACTTGTCATTGTATGCCTTGATGAAAAGTGTTTCTACTATATCCACATTTTCAATCTCTTGATCCTTTTCATCAGCAAAACTGCCTATCCATATTTTAATATGTTTGGCTCCAGCCTTGATGAATGGCCCCAAATGTTCATGTGATGAATTTATTCGCTTGTTTATGCCGTCATTATTTTTATGAATGCCAATATATGTTGACCATTTATGGCGCGCATCTATTCTTGCTTCGAAATAATACAAGTTGAAGTATTCAGGAGCAAGTGTTTCCTGGTCGTGAATATACTTCCTATACTCTTCGTAGTCCATTGGACCAACCCACTGGATTGTATATGTATGCTCGATTAAATCCATTGTTATAAGCCTTGTTTATTTATAATTCTGATTATAATTACGAAAGGATTAAAAACGGAGCCGAAGCTCCGTTTTTTAGAGTATTGTCTTTTTCTTTAGGTCAAACTCTTCTTGTGTTATAATCCCCTTTTCTTTTAGCTCATAGAGTTTCTTGATTTCTTCACTGCTTGAGTTATGATTGTTTTGAGGATTTCCCATGTTTATAGCAACTGTATTCACGTTGTTATTGGGGGGCGTTTGCTGTGATTTCATAATGATAGGAATCAGATTGTACTTTTGGTTAAAGGCTTCTTCACTCATCAATAGAAAGCCTATGAAATCTATCAAAGCGATAAATCCAGGGATGAAAGTCCAACAAAAGATTAAGTATAAGACACCCAATCCTGTTTGCCTCAAATAAAAACGATGAATACCCAAGCCTCCTAAGAAGAAGCAAAGAACTGTTGCTGTTGTTTTACTTTTCATTTTACACTTTATTTTAGGGTTAAACAATAATCAGTAAAACGGTAGCGGTGTGAACGTAAAAACGTAGAGCCGCCGCCTATCGTCTCGTGGTTCACCACAAACCCTATCCAGTATAGGCATGGCTCTACGTTATGCGCAGAACTTGCCTAAGTACTGGATATTAGCCTTTATTCTTTTTCGAGGTGGTGATTTCGAGACGAATTAGGCTGTATGTCTGTAAGGAATACTCTTACTCCTTGTCGGGTGCAAATTTAGTTATTTTTATTGGGATAATCATTTTCTGGGCTGATTTTTCTGTTCGTATATGTTTTATTTGTAAATGTGCAGTGAATTATGAGCCGAAGTATGTATAAAATCTCTATTGATACAGTAATAGGAGCCAATAAACGGACTATACAACAGAACCGTAGTCAGCAAATTCGTTTTAATCATCCAATTCTGAAAACATCAGAATTCTGATTATAATTATTTGTAAATTCGGTGATTAGTGAAAGCTGCTGTGACTTTATCGTGTTGAATTACAAAGAATCACAAACAATAATCGTTATGCTCACCGGAGATAAAGTTACGGAATTATTCTGTATGACAGATGATTCCTGCAAGTTTTTTGATGAAACGATGGTAAAATATACTCTAAAGAGTGAAAAGAGAGACGTGCCTATCACTGTGATTCCACGGTGTCGAAGGCTGAATAATTCTTATCAGAAAATTGTTCCTGCTTCGTCGGCAGCACCCCGTTCCGCGTGTGCCGCTAAATTCATAGAATTCACGTTATTCTAATATAATACAAGCGGTGCGGGGATGCGTCCCGCACCGCTTGTATTGTGTCTTGCCGAAATCATTCGGACGAGTCCCGATTAAGCTATCGTCAGTTCGATGAACTTGTCTATTGCCGCGCTCAGTCCCTCAGGATTCTTGCCTCCGGCCGTGGCAAAATGAGGCTGGCCACCGCCGCCGCCTTGCATCAGCCGGGCTGCTTCGCGAATGGTTTTACCTACATTGACTCCGTGTTCTTTGACTAAGGCGTCCGAAGCGGCGACCGTCAGCATGGGCTTTTCTTCGTGTATGCTTCCCAATACGACCAGTGCAAATTCTTCCTGGTTGCGCAATTGGAAAGCCATGTCTTTGACTATGTCAGCCGGCAGAAACAGTAATTTCTTGTATACAGTCACTCCGTTGACCAGCGTGGCCGACTCGAGGATGCTTGCTTTCTGCAGGGTAGCCTTTTCCTTTACCACATCTTCCAATTGCTTTTTCAAACCGCTGTTTTCTTCGATGGCTTTCTGTACGGCCTGTTTGATGTCGGGTGCGTTGTTGAACAGCCCGCGCAGTTCGCTTAGGGTGTCCTGTATAAAGTAAAGCATTTCCTCCACTTTGGATCCGGTGACCGCTTCTATGCGTCGTACGCCGGCAGCTACGGAGCTTTCGCTGAGAATCTTCACCATGCCGATCTGTCCCGTAGCTTTCACATGGCAACCGCCACAGAACTCTACGCTGTCTCCGAATTGCACCACGCGTACGCGGTCGCCGTATTTCTCGCCGAAGAGAGCGATGGCGCCCAGTTCCCTGGCTTTTTCTATCGGCAGGTCGCGGTGGTCCTGCAAAGGCAGGTTCTCGCGTATTTTGGCATTGACGATACGTTCCACCTGACGTAACTCCTCGTCCGTCACTTTCTGGAAGTGAGAGAAGTCGAAACGCAGGGAGTCCGGAGTTACCAGCGAACCTTTTTGTTCGACATGTTCGCCCAGCACGGTGCGCAGAGCCTGGTCGAGCAGGTGGGTACAACTGTGGTTGGCTTCGCTTGCGTGGCGCAGGTCCACATCTACGCAGGCCATGAACGGTGCTTCCGGGTGCAGGGGCAATGTTTTTGTGATATGTACGGGCAGATTGTTTTCACGTTTGGTATCAAGGATATCGATGGTCTCGTACTCCGAGCAGATGACGCCGCGGTCTCCGACCTGTCCGCCCATTTCCGCATAGAACGGAGTCTTGTCCAATACAATCTGGTAGAATGACTGCTTCTTTTGCGTCACCTGACGGTAGCGCAGGATGCGGCATTCGTATTCCGTGTAGTCCCATCCGACAAATTCTGTTTCTCCTTCGCTCAATACGGTCCAGTCGCCGGTTTCTACGGTTGCGGCATTGCGGGCGCGCTCTTTCTGTTTCTGCATTTCTGCGTTGAAAGTCTCTTCATCCACGCTGAGCCCGTGTTCCCGGCATATAAGTTCCGTGAGGTCCAGCGGGAAACCGTAAGTGTCGAACAGCGTGAATGCCTGCACGCCGTCTATCACGCTCTTCCCGGCAGCCCGTGTCTCGTTCATCACGCCGTCCAGCAACCGGATGCCTGTATCCAGCGTGCGGAGGAAAGAATCTTCCTCTTCCTTGATTACCTTTGAGATCAGTATCTTCTGTGCTTCCAGTTCCGGATATGTGGAACCCATTTCCTGAATCAATACCGGCAGCAACTTGTAGATGAACGCCTCTTTTTGTCCGAGGAACGTGTAGGCGTAACGTACGGCACGGCGCAGGATGCGGCGGATGACGTATCCTGCCTTGGCGTTGCCGGGCAATTGGCCGTCGGCGATAGAGAACGCGATGGTACGCAGATGGTCGGCTACGACGCGCATGGCCACGTCTTTCTCTTTGTCTTCACCGTAGTGACAGCCCGACAGGTCGCCGATGACCCGGATGATAGGCTGGAACACATCCGTGTCGTAGTTCGATCGTTTGCCCTGCATGACGGCACACAGGCGTTCAAAGCCCATTCCCGTGTCGATGACCTTGGCCGGCAACGGTTCCAGAGACTGATCGGCTTTACGGTTGTATTGCATGAACACGAGGTTCCATATTTCAATCACCAGCGGATTGTCTTTGTTTACCAGCGTGCTTCCCGGAATCTTGGCTTTTTCTTCGTCGGGACGGAGGTCTATGTGTATTTCGGAACACGGGCCACAAGGTCCTGTGGCACCCATTTCCCAGAAATTGTCATGCTTGTTGCCATTCAGGATGTGGTCGGCGGGCAGGAACTTTTTCCAATAAGAGGCAGCTTCGTTGTCGCGCGTCAGTCCTTCGTCCGGGGCGCCCTCAAATACTGTGGCGTAGAGATTGCTTTTGTCTATTTTGAGTACGTCCACCAGATATTCCCACGCCCATTCGATAGCCTCTTTCTTGAAATAGTCGCCGAAGCTCCAGTTGCCGAGCATTTCAAACATGGTATGGTGATAGGTGTCGTGTCCGACTTCCTCCAGGTCATTGTGCTTTCCGCTTACGCGCAGGCACTTCTGGGAGTCCGTGCAGCGTTTGCTGGTGGCCGGGCGGTTACCCAGGATGATATCTTTGAACTGGTTCATACCAGCATTGGTGAACATCAGCGTCGGGTCATCTTTGACTACCATCGGGGCGGAGGGAACGATCAGGTGTCCTTTGGATTCGAAGAACTTTTTGAACGAATCGCGTATCTCGTTTGCTGTCATAATTTTATTTGTCATATACGTTATATATTCTTGCAAAAAAGTGTTGCAAAGATAATTTGTTTTACGTACTTTTGCAAAGAAATAAAGCGGAAAGAACGGTAGGAAGAGTTAATTATGGCATTGAATCCCAACAAAGAACTCAAGTTGTATTATTCAATCAGCGAAGTGGCGGAAATGTTCGGCGTTACCGAGACGCTGCTTCGTTATTGGGAGAAAGAGTTTCCTACCATCACGCCCCGTAAAAGCGGGCGTAATATCCGGCAATACACGAAGGAAGATATCGAGGCCGTCCGGCTGGTGTACAATCTGGTGAAAGTGCGTGGCATGAAACTGGCTGCTGCCCGTGAGACGCTGAAAAAGAACAGGGAGGGTACGTTGCAGACAACGGAGGTGATAGACCGTCTGCAGACGATTCGCGACGAACTGCTGAGCATTAGGCGCGAACTGGACGGTTTGGTTTGAAAGTCCTGTCGCGGTACGTTCAGCTGATACGTGTCACTTCCTGTACTTCTTTGATTTGTTTCAGTTCTTTGCAGATAGCCCGCACATCCTGTACATCGTGTACGCTCAACTGTACATCGCATTCGAAGATACCGTCGTTGGCTTCTATCGTGAGTTTGTGGATATTGACGTTTAGCTGGTCGAACAACGTGCTCGTTATCCGGTTGAGCACACCGATATGGTCGATGCCGTTCAGGTGTATCGTAGCCGGGAAATAGAGCGCTTTATGCGTGTCCCATATGGCCGCCAGGATATGATTGCCGTCACTGACTTTCAGTTTGTCTGCTACAGGGCAGTTGCGTTTGTGGATGACAACGCGGTTGTCGGAGTCTAAATATCCCAGTACATCATCTCCGGGGATGGGATGGCAACATTTCCCGATGATGAACCGCCGGATGTTTTCTTCGTTCAGGATGACCGGCTTTTTCTTGTCTATGACCATCGGGTTTTCACTCGTTTCCTGAAGAGAGGGATGAATCCCTTTCTTGCCTGATTTAAAGAAGGGTATATACTTTTTCCATTTGTTGTTTCCCGTTTTTTCGCGCAGGACGTCCAGATCGTTTTCTCCCAGGATGATAGTCTGCTTCCCGATGGCCGAGAGCAACTGCTCCCGCAATTTGATTCCGTGCAGGGTACAGAGTTTGTCCATGTTCAGGCTGTTGGGCTCCAGTTCGGCTTTCTCGAAAAACTCGTTGAGGATTTCTTCGCCTTTTTTCTGCATGTCCCGTTCCTCCCGGCGCAGGATGGCCTGTATCTTGCCTTTGGCTTTGGCGGTAGTGGCGAAATTGATCCATTCGGGTTGCACGCGCTGTGTCTTGGATGTGAGAATTTCCACCTGGTCGCCGCTTTGCAGTTTGTGGCTGAGCGGCACCAGCACATGGTTTACCTTGGCTCCGATGCAATGACTGCCCAGCACCGTGTGGATACTGAATGCGAAGTCCAGTGCCGTACAGTCTGCCGGCATGGTCTTGAATTCGCCTTTGGGAGTGACTACGAAGATTTCCGAGGCATACAGGTTCAATTTGATGGCATCCAGAAAATCAAGTGCATTCGGCTGCGGATCGTCCAATATCTCCTTGATGGTGTGCAACCATTTTTCCAGTTCGTTTTCACTGTCCAGTGTTGTCTTGGTGCCTTCCTTATACTTCCAGTGGGCGGCAAAGCCCTGTTCGGCCATTTCGTCCATCCGCGTTGAGCGGATCTGCACTTCGATCCATTGTCCCTTGGGGGTCATGAGAGTGACGTGAAGAGCCTGGTATCCGTTGGCTTTTGGATGACTGAGCCAGTCGCGGAACCGTTCGGGATGAGGCTTGTAGATGGAACTTGTGCATACGTATATCTGGAAACACTCATTGATTTCGTCCTCTATCGATTTTGGTTCGAAGATGATGCGCACTGCCAGTATGTCATAAACCTCTTCAAAGGGGATATGCTTGTTTTGCATCTTGCTCCAGATGGAATAGGGAGTCTTGACGCGGGCCTTGATTTCGTATTTGAATCCCATACGGTCCAGCTGTCGGCGGATGGGACCGGTGAATTCGTCAAATACGCTGACGCGCTGTTTTTGTGTCAGGGCCAGTTTTTCTTTGATTTGCTGATATTCTTCCGGATGTTCGTAGCGGAAACTCAGGTCTTCCAGTTCTTCCTTGATTTTGTTAAGTCCCAGACGATGTGCCAGAGGGGCGTAGATATAAAGTGTCTCGCCTGCGATTTTGTATTGTTTGTTGGGCAGTTGGGAACCGAGTGTCCGCATGTTATGCAGACGGTCGGAAATCTTAATGAGGATGACGCGGATGTCATCGCTCATGGTGAGCAGGAGCTTTTTGAAAGATTCGGCTTGTGCGGAAGCCTGGTCGCCGAAAATGCCGCCGGAGATTTTGGTCAGTCCGTCCACGATGCGGGCTACCTTTTCTCCGAAAATATTGGAGATGTCCTCGACCGTATAGTCCGTGTCTTCCACCACATCGTGCAGCAGGGCGGCACAGATAGACGTTGAACCCAGTCCGATCTCTTCGCAGACAATTTGGGCGACGGCTATTGGATGCATGATATACGGTTCTCCCGACAGGCGGCGTACACCCTTGTGAGCCTGTTTGGCGAAGTTGAAAGCTTTGGTGATGACTTCCACTTTTTTCCGGTGCCGGGAATTCAAGTACGTGTCCACCAGATGCTGGAACGCCTGGTTTACCATGATTTCATCATCCATGTCTCTGTGTGCTGACTCTTCCATACGACCTCCTTATGTTATGCAGGCTTATATCTTTGTTTATTTGATTCTGATTTTTTGTCCGGTACGTATGTTCGTACCTTTTATCCCGTTCAGCCGTTGCAGTTGTTTTACGGAGACCCCGTTGCGGCTGGCAATTCCCGAGAGGGTGTCTCCTTTGCGTACCGTGACGCTCGACTGTCCTGGCTTTTTGTTCCGGGCATTGTTGCGCTTTCCGCCTTTTGCCGATGTTGCGCTTGCGGGCACATTCGTTTCGCTTCGCCTCGTAAACAGTTCGTCCGACCGGTAGTTATATACGGAATCTTTGGCGTTGATAAAGGCAGTGATGCCGGCGGTCGGCAGTCGCAGGGTACACGCACCTGCTCCGCCCGGAATCAGACCGGTGCGGTATTGGGGGTTCAGGGCACTGATTTCGTCCATGCTTACATTGCACATGGCAGCGATTTGCTCGAAATGAACGTCGCGGTGTATCATCAGCGTATCGGTGCTGGCCGGCAATTTGCTGTTTACCGGACAGATATTATGGTCGCAATAATAGTTCATGATATAATTGGCGGCGATGAAGGCAGGCACATAACCGCGTGTCTCCTGAGGAAGATAAGGATAGATGGCCCAGTAGTCCTTGTTCCCTCCGGATCGGTTGATGGCCTTGTTCACGTTGCCCGGTCCGCAGTTGTAAGCGGCAATGACAAGTGTCCAGTCCTTGTAGATGGCATACAGGTCTTTCAGATAACGGGCGGCGGCATAGGACGACTTGATCGGGTCGCGCCTTTCGTCTACCAGGCTTGTCACATCCAGACCGTAGCTTTTTCCCGTGGTAATCATGAACTGCCAGAGTCCGGCGGCGCCGACCCGCGATGTCGCTTTCGGATTGAGGGCGGATTCGATGACGGGCAGGTATTTCAGTTCCAGGGGAAGTTGGTAGCTTTCCAGTGCCTCTTCAAAAATGGGGTTATAGAAGTTACAGGCTCCCAGCATATAAGCCACGGACCTGCGCAGACGTCCGCTATATTGGTCGATAAACTTCTGTACCACCTCATTGTAAGGCATTTCAATGATATTGGGAAGACGTTCCAGCCGGTTGATATATGTTTCGCGGGGGAATGTGGGGTTCTCTTCGCTGGATTCACATGTCTCGTCGAAAGTCAGATAATTCCGGGCATTCCATTCCTGCAGCAGGCTGTCGATGTCCGAAACCATGCCCTCCGGCAGGTCGATAATCTCATCCTTGCCGGTGTTGGAGTCATGCACGGTGATTTCATTTTGTGCCTGTATGTATAGATTTACGGTCCATAGCGCCAGACAGATGATGGTTATTTTTCTCATGATGTTTTAGAAGTTAAGTTTGCATTGCACGCCTACCGTCGAATGGCCGGCAAACATGTCTTTGTTGTTGTATAGAGTCGGCTCGATCTTCAGACTCAGGTCCTTGGAGATGTCGAACGACGAAAGTTCTGCGTCTACGTATGCGTCGATGACGGACAAGGCGTAGACGGCTATCATGGCAAAGATGCTCATGTCCCGGTATTTGCGGTAAAAATTCTTCTTGTTCTTGAAAATTTCTTTGAAACGTTCTTCCCGGCCGGCGATGTTGTAGTTGAGCGGTAACATCTGCATGTAACTCTTCGTATTAGGGTCGTCGTCCATGATGTCGAGGTATGCCTGGGAGTAATCCCGATACATTTGGCCGTTCCATGTCAGGGCATACACGCATCCCAGAAATCCGCCGTAGACGATGGGCAGTTTCCAGTATTTGCGGTTATATATCTGGCCGGCTCCGGGGATAACCAGTGCCAGCCACATGGCTTTCTGAGGATTGGGGATGAATTGTTTGCGCGGTCTTATGATTCTGTTGATGAGTGAATCATTTATTAGAGACAGGCGTACCGTGTCCGTAAGGAGTATGTCGGCCGCGGATGCGGCGGCAGAGTCCTCGGCGGCGATGCTGTCCGTCCGCCAGGCGCTGCTCTGCGTGGATGCGGAGGAACGCGTGCGGAACGTATGTGCCCATAGCGAAGACATCCCGCCAATCCCCGTCAGTAGGATTAGCAGGATGGTGTATCTGCTGTATATGAATCTTGTATGTCTCAATGTTTCAGGCTGTCAAACAATTCAATGATACGTTCCAGTTCCTCTTCGTTGGCAAACGGTATGCTTATTTTCCCTTTCCCCTTGTCCGAACAGGTCAATTGCACTTTTGCCTGGAAGAAACTCGCCAATCTGTTTTTCAAAAGATTGTATTCCTCGGGCAATTTTGCACCGCGCGGCTTCAAGGCTTTGCCACCGGGGCGTACGGTTTCTCCTTCCATCAGGGCGCGTACCATATCTTCCACTTTTCTCACCGACAGGTTTTCCTTGCGGATTTCGTTGAACAGTTTGATTTGCAGGGTCGGATTGTCCAGTGTGAGCAGGGCGCGGGCATGTCCCATGTCGATTTCCCTGTTCTGCAGAGCCACCTGTATGGGCGCGGGGAGTTTCAGCAGACGCAGGTAATTGGTGATGGTCGTCCGGTTCTTTCCTACCCGTTCGCTGAGCCGCTCCTGAGTCAGGTTGTATTGTTCCAGCAGGTGCTGATAGGCAAGAGCTATTTCCAGGGAATTCAGGTCCTCACGCTGAATGTTCTCGATCAGGGCCATTTCCATCACGTTCTCATCGTCTGCCGTGCGGATATAAGCCGGAATGCTGCGCAATCCCGCCATTTTAGATGCTTTCCATCGGCGTTCGCCGGCGATGATCTGGTATGTTCCGTCTTCCATCTGGCGGAGGGTAATGGGTTGTATGATACCTATTTCCGCAATCGAGTCGGACAATTCCTGTAGGCTTACCGGGTCGAATTCGCGCCGCGGCTGGTTGGGATTGGCAAATATCTGCTCGATACTTACTTCATGTATGGACGACGAGCCTTCCGTCTTTACTTCGCGGGTGGAAATAAGGGCATCCAGTCCTCTGCCCAATGCGGGGTATTTCTTATGTACTGCCATTTACTTGTTTTTTTCGATGATTTCTTTGGCTAAAGCCAGGTGGTTGCGGGCGCCGGTAGAGTCCGTGTCATACAGGATGGCGGGGACACCGTGACTCGGTGCTTCGCTGAGTTTGACATTCCGCTGGATGACGGTGTTGAAAACCAATTCCTGAAAATGCCGTTTCACTTCGTCGTAGATTTGGTTGGCCAGCCGGAGACGGCTGTCGTACATGGTGAGCAGAAAGCCTTCGATGTCCAGTGCCGGGTTTAGTTTGGATTTGATTATCTTGATGGTGTTGAGCAACTGGCTGATGCCCTCCAGTGCAAAATACTCGCATTGTACGGGAATGATGACGGAGTCGGCGGCAGTCAGGGCGTTGACTGTGATGAGTCCCAGAGACGGAGAGCAGTCGATGAGGATATAGTCATATTCGTCTTTCAGGGGATGCAGCAATGCAGTGAGGGTTTTCTCGCGGTTGGGCAAGTTGAGCATTTCTATTTCCGCTCCCACGAGGTCGATGTGCGAGGGGATGATGTCGAGCGAATCGATATCCGTCGTGTAGATGGCGTCACGGACATCGACATGGTTGATAATGCATTCGTAGATGGAACAGTCCACCTCGGCTATGTCTACTCCCAGTCCCGACGAGGCGTTGGCCTGCGGGTCTGCGTCCACCAACAGCACTTTCTTTTCCAGGGTGGCCAGCGACGCAGCCAGATTCATGGAAGTTGTTGTCTTGCCTACGCCGCCTTTCTGATTTGCTATTGCGATTATTTTTCCCATATCTTATTCGTTTGTGAAAGCAAAGTAACCGATTCTTTTATGTTCGTCCCTTATCCCGAAGGGAAACTTTTGTTAAATTGTTGATAACTCAGGGGGATTGTTCATAACTTTGCGCGACTTTTACGCCGCAAAGATATAATATTTTGGTGAAATTCATGGCAATTGCCCCTTTTTTTGTAATTTTGCCGTCTCCAAAAAATGATGAAAATGAACGGGAAACGCCCTCTTATTTTAGTGACGAACGATGACGGATATACGGCTGCGGGTATCCGTGTTTTGATGAAAACGGCCCAACTTTATGGCGATGTGGTGGTTGTGGCGCCTGACGGTCCCCGTTCCGGGGCAGCCTGTTCCATCACGACGCAGGTGCCGGTATATGTCAGGCCGGTGCACGAAGAGCCGGGACTGGCTGTTTTTGCTTGTACGGGGAATCCTGTGGATTGTGTCAAACTGGGACTGGAATGCTGTGTGCCCCGTCATCCGGATTTGCTGCTGAGCGGGATAAACCATGGGAGCAACGCATCTGTGAATATACATTATTCGGGAACGATGGGAGCGGTGCTGGAGGGGTGTATGAAAGGCATTCCCTCTGTAGGCTTTTCGCTGGATACCGTAAATCATGCGCCTGATTTCGCTCCGCTGGATTGTGCCGTGAAGAAAATCATCGGTCATGTGCTGGCTGAAGGTCTGCCGCAGGATGTATGTCTGAATGTGAACTTCCCGGAGACGGATGCCATCCGTGGCCTGCGGGTCGTCCGTATGGGACGGGGAGCCTGGGGAAATGAATGGCAGTCGGCGGTTCATCCACGCGGCGGCACGTATTATTGGCTGACGGGCAGTTATACGGGTCTGGAACCGAAGGCGAAGGATACGGACATCCGGGCCATGACGGACGGTTACGGAGCCGTGACGCCGGTTCGGGTGGATATGACGGCTCATGAAGCCTTGCGGTTGTTTGACGATCTGGAGGACGTATGAGATACTATCTGATTGTAGGGGAGGCGAGCGGCGACCTTCATGCGTCCCACCTCATGCGGGCGCTGTGCCGCCGGGACAAAGATGCGGAGTTCCGTTTCTTCGGTGGCGATCTGATGAAACAGGTGGGAGGGACTTGTGTGCGCCATTACAAAGAAACGGCCTACATGGGTTTCATTCCCGTCATGATGCACCTGCCGTCCATACTTTCCAATATGAGACGGTGCCGCGAGGATGTGCTGGCCTGGAAACCGGATGTGCTGATATTGGTGGACTATCCGGGATTCAATCTTTCGGTGGCTGAATATGTGCACAGACACAGCCGGATTCCCGTGTATTATTATATTTCCCCGAAGATATGGGCCTGGAAGGAATACCGTATCAAGGCCATACGCCGAGATGTGGACGAATTGTTCTCTATTTTGCCTTTCGAGGTGGACTTTTTTGAAAAGAAACACCACTATCCGATTCATTATGTCGGTAATCCTACCGTGGACGAGGTGGCCCGGTTTCGGCGGGAATATACGGACACGCCGGAAGGTTTCCGTACGCGCAACGGACTGGACGACCGTCCGCTGATAGCTTTGCTGGCCGGTAGTCGCCGTCAGGAGATCCGGGACAACCTGCTGCGGATGGTCGAGGCGGCTTCTTCCTATGCGGGGCAGTACCAGCTGGTGCTGGCCGGTACTCCGAACATCGAGCCGGACTTCTACCGTTCCCTACTGGGGGGATATGATGTAAAGATAGTATCCGGACAGACCTATGCTTTGCTGAATCACAGTGCGGCTGCTTTGGTCACGTCCGGTACGGCCACGCTGGAGACTGCTCTCTTCCGAGTGCCTCAGGTGGTTTGTTATTATGTGGCGTGCGGTAAATTCGTTTCCTGGCTTCGCCGCCGTTTGCTGAAAGTGCGCTACATATCTCTGGTGAACCTAATCGCCGGTAAGGAAGTCGTGCCGGAGTTGGTTGCCGATGGGATGACGGTGGAGAATGTGCATCAACACTTACAGCGGATTTTGCCCGGCGGAGAAGACCGTTCGTGCATGTTGGCCGGGTATGAGGAAATGGCGGTTCGTCTGGGCGAAGAGGGCGCGCCGGACAAGGCGGCCCGTCTCATGACAGAGTTACTGAAAGCCCGTTCCTGATCCGGGCGGTTTTTTAGGTTAATTGGTTTGAACGTTCATATTCAGTATAGTTGCAAGCGCAGCCGGTTGCTGGTTTTTATGCGAAAAGTTTCCTTATATATTGTTCCAGAAAACCTTCTATCTGTTTGTTCGGCCTTTTGGGCAGTTCCTTTTCCAAGGCCCATTCTGCGTCGATGCGCAATTTCAACAATGCTTTGTTCGGTTCCGCCATCGCCCCCTCGTTGGCCGACAGAATCCGCAGCACGAAGGCGATGTCGCTTATCGAAGAGATAACTCTGTGTTCAAAGTCGTCTTTTATGGAAGTATGGATTTGGGTAACGAGCATTTCGGCTATGTAGAATGGAAGGAAGTAGTTATCCGTCTCCTGATACGAACTTATGCGGGCCTTTTGGAACAAAAGGTCGGTTCTTTCCCGCAGTTCATCCGAGTTTGTCTGAATTTCCGTTTGCAGGATGAGCACGGAAAGCCAGAGTGTATCTGCCGCATAAGACGACATGGCTCCGGCATAATCGCATCCATATCCTTCGTCCGGAACCCGGTGCCGCTCCAACAGCTCCGTGCCGTCCAGGCCGGACTTGTCCAGACACCGGTACACGGCCCTCAGCAACGTCAGTCCTTCTTCGTCCAACGTCAGGGGACTTATATATTTCTCCTGGTAAAGTTGCCGGCATATTTTTTCCGTCAGACGGGCATAGTACGTTTGGTCGTATGCTGCGTCTGCTGCCTTTATGGCGTAGCGGTACAATGTCCCGAGACTCGTTTTTTCGACCGGTAGGCCTGACAGGTCGAGACTGCGGTAAATTTCCGTTCCAGCATCGTAAGGATTGCTTTTTCGTCCTGTTTGGACAGCGTGCTTTTGCGGATAGCCTGTGTCTGTTTACGGCTCAGCCATTCCGTCAGTTCCCATGCTCCCATACAGGACTTCCAAATCCCGGCCATCCGGGGGATATATTCGGGAAGATTATTTTCCCATGCCTCCAAGAGGTGGAATGCTCTTTCCCTGTCCGCATTGTTTTTCAAATATTCGTTCCGCGAATTTCTTTTAAGAAAGTTCTGCTGTTCGGATATCAGGCGGAACGTTCTCTCTCTCAGTAGATAAGTCAGAATCTTTTTCCGGTGCGCCTCGTTCCGGACGATACAATTCTGTAAACCGATGCAGTCTTCCACCGTATGCAGCCCATACATCAAGGTCCCCTGCAAAGGGAAAAAGCCCAGCACATCCATCAGGCGCAGCAACAGGTCGTGATGCCCGTCCCTGCAGATGAAATGAGCCAGCATGGCTATGGACGGGGGCAGTTCGGTGTAAGCTCCGTTGTTGTAGGCGTCGATCCGGGCGATTATATCGTCATCCGTTTTCTCGTCCGTCAATTCCGTTTTGCAGAAATTCGTCAGCGCTTCCCTGTCCAGATGATAGCAACGGCTCCGCGTCAATATCTCTTCCTGCTTGCCTTGCAGCGAATCCACCAGAGCCGACAGCTTTTCTTTGCTCACTTCGTAACCCAGGAAAAAACCATGCTCCATGGTGCAGTCTTCCCATTTTTCAAAGTCTTCCAGCGTCGCTTCGTCCGAATGGGTAGACATTCTTCTGCCGGCTTCATAATAAGCCAGATTCAGTATCAGATTTTGCTGTTCATATCGTTTGAATCCAAATATTTCTCCGATTTCCTCTGATTTCCAGCAGTTCAGGTTCGGCTGCTCGTCTACGATGCGGTCAACAATCTTCCGGAAAGGGTCGAGGTTGCTCTCTTTCAGGAAACGCCCTTGCCTGTGCAGTTCGATGGCTTTGACTAAAGAAAGTTCTGAGTCCAGATTCGATTCTGTCCTGGAGCAAAACATCTTATCTATATAATGCGATAAATCCATCATGTCTTTTGCCCTGTTCGTGTCACCTTACAGTGCTTCGGTGTATATCTCATTGTTCCACCATTTTTCGGCTGTTTCAATCAGCTTTTTGCGATAGGCCGGCGGCACCCTGATCAGCGTCGTGGCTTTCCCTGCGAATTTGTTCAGCGAGCAGCCCAGCATCCATACGTTGTCATCACTCACGATAAACCGGTCATGTAAGATACTTTCTTCGCCGCGTAGCAGTCTGCACTGTACCTTACCGCCTACTTTCCCGTTATACTCCATTATCAGATATGCCAGTTCCTTCTTCTGGTCTGCATTCAGGTCGGCTTTGCTCGAGATAATCCGGATTTCCACGCTGAGACTCTTCATCTCCCAGATGAATGTCCGGAACGCCTCCGCATCGAAATAAGGGTCGCACAGGTAACAGATATCATGTGCACCATCGAGTATCCTCATGATACATTCCTTGGCCTTCTTTTTGTTCCGTCGCTGTAATTCCGGTTCTTTGCCTCCCTCGAAGAAAACGAAATCCAATGCTGTCTCCAGTTTTTCATAGGCGTATTCGTCGGATGTATCCCACAGACTGTCGGTTGGCTTTTTTTGCCCGATGATAACCGGTTTCTCTTCCACGAACTTTTCGATGCGCTTTATCGTCTGTCCGCTCTTGTCGACAATGTTCATGTCTTTTGATTTTATCTGCATGGAAAGGGAAAAAGCATGTGTGAAGATAACATACGAATAGCTGTCGATCTCTTGTCCGTGGCTGTCAAACACGACAATGTCCAGGTGATGAAACGGTTGCCCGAAGGATTCGTGATAAAGAAAGATACCTTCTTCCGTGTGCATCTGTTTGTTGAACAGGACATGATTGTCCTTGTCCAGTCCCCGGACAGTAAGTGAAAGGCGGTCATGCCGCCCTTTCCGGTAATTCACCCGCCAGTAGATGCCGGAGGAATTATTGTCTTCGGTAAAATCGATTTGGGTATATATCGGATTGTATGCGACAAAAATACAGGCTCCCCCGAAGTTGGCGTGTTTGGTCAGGTCGTATCCTAAATTTCTGACGGACAGCTTTCCCAACTGTTTTCTCAGTCGCTCCTGCTTGAAGGCCCGTGCAACTGCCTCACCGGTTTCTTTCGCCTTGCAGTAATTCACGAAAGCCGAACAACGCCGCTTCGGTAGCAAGGCGCACAGTTCTTCCTGTTCTTCATGATGCAACGGAACCATTTTTGCCGTACAGGCACTTCCCGTCCACCATTCGTATATGCCGTCAGTCCGGATATTGTCTTTCCCCACGGTCATGCCGTCCCAGGGGCGGTTAACCATTTCTTCCGTCAGGCAGACACGGTCCACGACCATAAAAATCTTTTCCTTGCTGCCGTCGGCATTTTTGTCGAAATCAATAAACCTGCCGTTTATATTGGCAGGAAAGGCGTTTGCATCCTGCATACCTTGTTCCAGATGCTCTGTTACCGAAAACAGATGGTGGTACGTACCGTCCGTTTTCTTGAGCATAAAGATACACCTGCGAACTTCCTTCCCTATATAATCTCTTATGGAGTACATGAGTTGTGCCGGTTAATCGGCTGTTGTTTTGAGACGTTGTATACCGATGGATGTGGTTCCGGGGAACCTGCCTATTGCATATCGTTTTATGCAAAGATACGTCATTCCTTTGAAAATATGCGAGGGTATCGCATTATTTCGCCGAAAGTTTCTCCTTGCCGACATTCCATAGAAACAGGACATTACCCACCAGATATCTTCGCCACATGCGTTTGGGTTCGCTGATAAGCCGGTACAACCATTCCAGCGAATGCCGTTGCCACCAGATCGGTGCACGCTTGACAGTCCCGGCAAAAAAGTCGAACACGGCTCCGATGGTGCCCGCGTGGCAGTGAATGTCCAGTTCTTCCCAATGGGAGTAAGTCCATTTCTCCTGTTTCGGTGCCGTCATGCCTATCCATAGCAGATCGGGATTCGCCGTGTTGATGGCCTTGACGATGGCCGCATTGTCCTCGTCGGAAAATGCCGGCTTATAGGGCGGGGAATACGTGACGACCTCGATATGCGGATAGACTGCTTTCGCCCGTTCCACGATACGTTCCAAAACTTTGGGCGAACTGCCCATGAACATGCAGCGTCCTCCTTTCTCGTTCAGTCGCTGCATCTCGAATGTAAACAGGTCCCATCCCGCGATTCTTTCCGTCGGTTGTGATTTCGCCCCGATCCACCGGCAGGCCTTGACGATACTGGCTCCGTCGGGTATGAGGCAGTCGCCCTTGGTCAGTGCCTCGGCAAACAAGGCGTCCTTTCGTGCGGTGTTATACGAATGGGCGTTTATCGTGTTGATGAGCAGTTTGCCCTCCGGCAGCGAAGACAGTTCCTTGCGGCTTCCTACCAGGGTCAGATCTTTAAGTTGTAACATAGTAGCTGTTTTTAGGATGATGTTGAAATCGCTGTGTTTTTATGTTGATTCCAAAAAAGTCGAATTCTCTACTTTTGTATGGGAAATAGTGGTAAACGTAACGATCCCTCGATTGCCCTTAGACGATTCTAAATTTTATTATCTGATTGTAAAATTCCACCATTCTTTGCGCCTTGCTGTCCCACGAAAGTTCCCGTTGCCTTTCCCGGCAGTTTTCGGACATCCGTTTCAGCACATCGCGGTGGGCGTACAGATATTCTATCTTTTCTGCGAAATCCTTCACCGACCGGGCGGGGTGGGTAAGGGGTATCTTTATGCCGACCTTGTCGTTGACGACATAGCCCATACCACAAGTGTCGAAACACAAGACAGGCAGATGATTGCTTATGGCTTCCATAACAACCGTGGACGTGTCTTCGCTGACACTCGTAAAGAAAAAGAGATGGGACTCGCGCATGGCTTTCTGCACCCTGTCGTTCGTGCAACTCCCCATCCATTCTATCTTTACCCAGTCTTCGATACCTAAATTCCGGCAATACTCTTGTGCGTTTTTTACCTGCTGTTCGTTGCCCGTCCCAAACACCTGAAAGACAATATAGGAATTACATACGGTGGCCATTGTCCGTAGTGCGATGTCCAGACGCTTGCGAAAGTCAAATTTGCCAACCCACATGACATTCAGGTATTTGCCGCCAAAGTCATGCATGCCGTCCTCGTGGTATGTTTCTTCGAAACATCCTGTTTCCGGAATGATCACGGATTCAAGCCCGTGATGTTTCTTTATCGCATGATAAGAGTCCGGTATAGAGCTGATGAGGAGCGCAGCTTTATGCAGTGCGATATTTACCCGGCCGTCGTACTTCAGTTGCAGTATATTGATTGTATTCTTGAGCAAGTTAAACAGCCGCATTTTGAAGCCTCCTCCTTGGGCATATGCCAACGGAAACTGCTTCAGTCCGCCTATAGGTCCCCAGACCAGAGGAATCCCCTCTATCTTCCACAGGTACCCCGGTTCGCGGAATCCTATCATGTTCAGTTGGTGCAGTATGTCGATATGCTTGACGGCAATAATTTCTTTTGCCTTTTCATACGTCCGCCACTGCCATTGTTTGTAATATTTGTAAAACCGCCAGTCTCCCTGGTTCCAGCACATCCTGCGCACATCGTCCGGCACGGGGTTGTAGTAGAAGTGCATGTTCTTTCCCTGCGGAAGAGTGGATACGGCCTCTTCTATCTTGTTGCGGAATTCTCCCTCCGTGATGATGTGCAGTTCGCAGTATTTAGCCAGATTCACACACCAGTTCCACGCCATACCAGGTTCGCTGCCCATGCCAGGGGAACAGGCATAGGCGTTAATCAAAATTGAAAGCATGTAGAAAACAGATAGGCCCTTTGCCGACCTGCGATATCCGTCAGACCGTCAAAGGCAGATATGAAATAAATGATATTTTGTTATAGTGTTATGAAAGACAAGTCTCCGGGAGTTTGTCTCTGGAGGCTTGCATGCCGGATTACGAGCCGGATTCAATCACCCATTCCCCGATGGTTCTTTTTTCCGTGTCGAAACTAATGCCCACCTTCACGACCGGCAGCCCGCAAAGGGCGAAGCGCGAGGGGTAGTCTTTGATGTCGATCTGCCTCATTGTGGCCTCGGCCGATCCGTCCAGTTTCAGTTCGATGATATAGACTTTTATCCGGGTCCGCATTACCATGTCGATGCGTTCGACCGGTGTGCGCATCTCCACATCGACATACATGCCGAAGAGGGAGAATATCACGTAAAACAACTGTTGGTAGTGGCCTTCATAGCCGGTGTTGTCGCAATAGGGAACCGTGAGCAGGAAGTCGCGCAACAGGCACAACGCCCCGTCCATATCATCTTTCAATAAAAGGCGCGGTACATTTTCGCTACCGTGGTCATGCCCTGGTCCGTATGTGATGCCACATAATTGGGCAGGAGACTTTCCATCAGACCGACCTTTATCTCCCCGTTGGGAATATCCAGCGTATACAATCCGGTTTCCTCGTCGCAGTCCTTTATCGTGATATAACCACTTTGATAAAGCAGCGGCGTGATGTCCGTCAGGCATTCGGTCGGGGCGTCGAAGGCAGAAGCAAGAGCCTCCCGCTGTCCGATGGCTTGGGGGATAACCTCATATTTGCGTAGCATCTCTATAAGATAAGTAGGCGTGCCGCTACCGAACCAATAATTATCGGTCGTATTGTCATGGACCGCATTCAGGAGGTATAGATATCTGGTGACGGCCAGGTAAAATGATAACCGTCATATTTCATTTTCAGTTTCCTGACAGTTTCTTCATGACTGAGTTTCAAAGCCTCGACCATCCGTCCGATATGCCCGTCCATCTGCGTCAGCATCTCTTCCTCCGTGATGCCGCAGATAGCCGCATACGGTTTCATCATGCTGATATTGCTGATGTTGTTCAGTTCGCTGAAGATGCTCAGCTGCGAGAATTTCGTTATTCCGGTCAGGAACACGAACCGCAGATAGGGGGCGCATCCTTTCAGCGTGGAGTAGAAGTTGCGCATCACGTTGCGCAACGCCGGAAGCATCTCGTTTTCATGCACCACGTCAAGCAACGGGGCGTCGTATTCGTCTACCAGCACCACCACCTTCTGCCCGGTCTTTTCGTATGCCCGCATGATTAATCGGGTCAGACGGTTGTTGCTGCCTATGGCCTGGTTGTCAATTCCATATTGTTTTTCCCATTGTTCCAATTGGTAGCCTAAATAGTTTTCCAGTGCTTCCTTGTCCACATGCTTGGCACCGCTCATGTCGAAATGCAGCACCGGATACTCCGTCCATTCCGTTTCGAGCCGTTCGATGGCAAGCCCCTTGAACAGTTCCCGCCTTCCTTCAAAATAGCTGCGCAGGGTGGATGCCAGCAACGACTTGCCGAACCGGCGCGGGCGGCTCAGGAAGAAATATGTCGCGTCCGCATTGGCAAGGCGGTATACATATTCGGTCTTGTCTATATACAGATAATTCCCCTCGATGATTTTGGAGAAAGTCTGTATGCCGATGGGGCATTTCTTCAGTGTTCGTTTTTGTTCCATGCGTGTTATTGGTCCGGTTCCGTTGCGAAGATACGAAATTTATTCAAGAAAACGAATTCCCCCGTTATAAGGATTCTTTTTTATGCACTCTCAAAGCCTGCTAAGTATTTTGTCTAAGTCCACCGACACCTTGGTGTTGTCGACGGGTTGGTGAAGGACGGTCAGTGTTTTGTATAAACAAGTAGGCTTCAATGGGAGTGAGGTTACATTCATTGCTTCCGAATCCAATACTGTTCTTCCGCAGGATTCTAACTCTTTTTTACAGCGGTTCAAATAAACTTCCTCGTCCGATGGTTTTGCATTTACCATTCTTAGTTTTGATTCCATTATCATCCCGTTGTTGCCGGCATCATTGTAGTCCTCTTTTTGGGGAGGATAACAGAATATAAGTCCTAATTCGTTGTAGTCGTCGGCATTGTATGACTTGAAATTTTCCAGATGCGTTTTTAATTTTATATATGACGATGAAATCTGGGTGCATGCCTTTTTCACATCGTTGAAGCCGGACTTCATTTCTACAATGATAAGATAGTTCTCGTCCTTTTTCTTGTGATACAAAAGAACACCGTCGCATATCAGTCTGTAATTTATGTTTTTTGTGTGTTTGCGATATGCTTCCTTCTGTCTGTCAAAAAACAGCGGGCTTATTTTTATAATATCACCGGAGGCGGAAAGACAGACAGTCTCCAAGGCTTTTTTCTCTTTCTGCTTCTCTGTCATCAGGATGCCACCGGTTCCGGTTTCTATGACATCACAGGCATAAAGAGTCGTCAGTTCTTCTTTGTTCAGCATGATACATCCGGTTCTGTACGACACAACAGTCTGTCGATATCATTTTCACGGACAGAAAGTTCCGTCACAATATCGAAGAACGTAGACATCGGCAGTCCGCTGTCTGTGATTTTCAGTTCGGTTATCTGAATTGTATTGTCGGTCCCGCGACTGAAATAATACCCCTTTATCATTCCTTTGTCAAGATAAGTGTCTTTGTTTAGTTCCTTGCTTTGGATATATTCTTCAAAAACGGCTTTGTTGTCCCCTTTTAATTGCCCCAGTTTGATCAACTGGTTTATCCTCTGCATTATATAATCGCTGTGTGTCGTTATCTGGAACATATATCCCCTGTTCAGACATATTGCGAGCATATCCGCGACATCCACCTGCATTTTGGGATGCAGGTGCGCTTCAGGTTCTTCCAAGCAGAAAGACACATTCATGCCGTAATGATTCTTCAGATAGAACATCAGCGGCCCCAATTCCCTTATCGACGAAGCCGCGGCACTCAACGGAATCGTGCGCCCTGATTCCAGTTCCAGATATTGCACTCCTTCTTTCGTTGCCAGTTCACCGCCCAGAAGTCTTTTTATCCGTGCGTTGAAGAATTGCTCGTCCCTGTCTTTGCCCCATACGCTGCGCAAGGCAAAGTCATAGTCCTGGAGGAAATTCGCATACAGCCCGGACGAACGGGACACTCTGTCTTTTACTGAGAAGTTTTCCCCCACTAGCGCCCCCCTTGCCGGAGGAAGTATCACAGGTTTATACGTTCGGTTGAAAAGGGCACGTTGCAGATAGGTTCCCAAAGAGTACATGACAGAATCATCCGGTCCGAAGAACGCGGGATAAGCCGATGAATACTTTTCACCTATGCTTACTTTATACGACATATAGCCTTCTGTGCGTTCCTTGTTTTTTTGTATGTTCTGCTTCAACTTTATTCTGACTTCCTCCTCTTCAAGGTCGAAAATAAAATTCACGTTGCATACTAAATTGCTGTCATTTAATAATTTCCGTAGAAATGACTCTGCGTGTTCATTTATCCAGAGTCTGAGCTCATCTTTTTTGAAAGAAAATTCTTCTTTTTTTTCTGTAAATATGAACTTCGACGAAATGAACTCGGATAAGACCAGCGGGGTAAAGGAGGCCATAAAATAATACCAAAGGTAATTCACATAGCTCTTGCCCAGATTGGAGTCTCCTGTAAAGACCATCATCGGGGCGAAACTCAATTCCGTATTCTTCAATGGCCCGTATTCGTTTATGACCAACTTTATATCTTGCATTGTTGATTTGGGTATCATATATATCTAAATTCAAAAATACAAAGAGCCAATCAATTATAAGCGACAGACATAATCTTATTAACTTTTTTTATAGCTTTAAGACTGTGGGGGCGTGTCGCTTTCTGCTGAAATGTCAATAGCTTGTTTAAGAAATGTCAGATATGCCCTTTTTTATTTTAAGTAATTCGCTGTAAGGTTTTTTTAACTTTGTGTTTATCGTGTGTATGTTGAATGTCTTTTTGCTAAATGTATAGATTCTTTTGCGATATTGCAACGCAAATCTTTATCCGTAATCATTCGTTCTATCTGCCGTGTCAGCCCATCTACATCGCCAGAGGTAAACAATAGCATGTTTTCACCATCGCAAGTCACATCTGGTATTCCGCCGACAGGTGTTGTTATTACAGGCAAACCATAGTGCCAGGCATCAAGCACCGCCATGGGAAATCCCTCGGCGTAGCTCGGAAAACAGAATACATCTGCCTCACGAAAAGCGCGTTCCTTGTCTTTTCCTGTAACCCATCCAAGGAATAATACTTGTGACGATATTCCAAGTTTTTCAGCTAATTTTTTTGCCACGCTCAGTTTCACCATTACCGGCAAATACAAGCATCCATTCCTCATGTTGGACGGCTATTTTTGCAAAAGCACGTATTAAGTCTGCATATCCTTTGCGGGCATTCACCGTACCGGCGTATAGGATGGAGTGTTTTTGGGACATCGTGATGTCCGAATCTGCAAAGACATTGCCGATTGTTTCATTTTGCGTCTGTACTACACAGGGATTGTATATTACAATGACTTTATCTGTCAGACGGAATTCGTCCGATACGACCGTGCGCCAGTATTCAGATAGTGTTATCACTTTGTTTGCGTTGGAAAAAAGATATTTGTACACCCAACGGAACTTGCCATATATGGTCGTGGTCGGAGAATATGAATGGAAATGTATTATTATTTTTTTTCACACAATCGCGCCCACATTACAATTGGTGATTTGCGCCATGCTGATACAGGCTCGCTCACATGAATATGGACTAAGGTAGCAGAAATAAAGCTTTTATTAGGCCGTGGAAAAATAAAAAGCCTTTATCAATATGTTTTTGTCTCTGTGTGTCTCTATCCACCGACAGTGATATTTCTTCCACTGTTCCCCCGTATCATGGGCTTTGACTACGGACGTTATCCCGCCGCGCGTCTTACGCGACGTGGCTACAACTAAAACTTTTGGCATAATTTTTTGCAGTAAAACAGATTGTCATATGATTCCCTCCTCCTCCATCAGCGCGCGGGTGAAAGCAGCCAGATGATGCGCTCTGCGATCGGCAGGCAGACGGTGCAGGCTGGCGGCGAGCAACCGGAGGTAGGGACGGAGCGACTTTACACACCCCTTTTCACTTTGTAGAAGTTGGAACGGCTCCCCAGCAGGCCGGAGGAAACCACTGCGCCGACACTCAGACCGGCGTTACGGCGCAACGCCTCGCGCAAAGCGCTGGAGACGGCTGCCGAAAGCAATTCGTGATAGACTGTCATAAATAGTGTAAAATATGATTAATTTATTTAATAATGTGTACGCTCTATGGCGCGTGTACAACCGCCTGTAACCCATTTTAGAATAACGGATGTTTTCCGTATTTTTATGGATGCAATTATAATCTATAAACTTTACAAATATACACACGCAACATGAAGGATTTTTCTACTCACGTGGCGCGCTTCGGCGGCCAGATACGGCTGGGTGCCGTGCATGTGGGTCGTGCGCTGAAGGAACTCGGCTTCAAACAGGTGCATACGCGTGAGGGCAACTTTTGGGCGGTCACGGAGCGCACGGCGGATGAAATTGCCTATATGCTTCCGCAAAATATTGAAGACGAGTGTGATAACCATGATGTCAACGAACCGTCCCTGCCTTTCTGAACGGTGGTTGTGAAAGATGTGAAGGATGTTTTCCTAAAATACGCGAGAAAAAAAGTAAGTCCTCCTCCCTTTAAAGGATGGCCTAATTACTTTCCACGGCAGAAATGTTGTGCAAACATGTTTCACATCTTTCACGGAGCCGACGATTCGCTTAAATATCAACGTTTTAAATTTTATCTGTTATTTTTTTATTCTATCAAAAGCAAACCCTTTTAAAGATTCACGTTATGAACGACCCCAAAAATGCTTCCAGTTACACGCGCCGCTCGCTGGCACAGATGTATTTCCCCGGCTCGGCTCTCCGTCAGGCCGTCCGCCGGCTCACGGAATGGATCAAGCGCTGCCGCCCTTTGCACGAACGGCTCACCGAGGACGGGCGCCAGTTTGACCGGCGCCGCAACCTCACCATCCGCGAGGTGCGTCTCATCTATGAATATCTCGGCGAACCGTAGGCATGCGTTTTGTGCCCTGCAAGGAATGTGTTTCTAACGCCTCAAGGAATGCGTTCCGCACAGACTGGGGCTTGTGCCCCGGACGGCCGGAGGGCACCTGCGACGCCACCATGCGGGAAGACGCCTAATGCACGCGCATGCACTTTTGCCCCCGGGCGCAGCCGTATCTTTGCATTGTTCTCATGAGACAGGAACCCTATTTTCAATCATTTAAAAACTTTACAACTATGCCTAAAGCCTACAGAGTAACCAGACGCGAACTGCAGATCGGCAGCCGCAAGGGAGAGACCGTCTACAATGTCAGTCCCGTGAGCTACGGCGTGCTCGGCTCCGACGACGTGGCGCGCCAGATAGCCGCCGAGTCCACCGCCAGTTCCGGCGACGTGAAGAACGTGCTCGACCGCTATGCCTATTACGTGGTGGAGAACCTGAAGAAAGGCTACTCCATCGAGTTGCTCGGTTTCGGAACGCTCTACCTGCGTTTCATCACCGGCCGGAGCGTCACCGCGGAAAAGGATGCGACGGCCGCCCTCGTGAAGAGCCTCGTTCCCGGCTTCCGTCCCGCCTACACGCTCGTCAACAAGAATCGCATCTACTCGCTCGTGCCCGACAAGATCACGCTGGTGAAGTACAACGGACGGGTGGCGGCGGAGGATGCTGAAGACCCTGTGGAACCCTAAATCCTACCGGAGGCGGCGCGGATGCGCCCCTCCTTACTCATAGTTTTTAACCTTTAACTCCCGACTCTTATGAAATCAGCAAGAAAAGTCAACTGGTACACCATCCTCAACGCCATCATCCAGGCCGCCATCGCGGCACTCACCGCCTTAGGCGTGAGCAGCTGCATGGGCCGTTGAATCCGGGCGATTCACTCTTTAATTCTTACTTATTAACTTTTAATCTCGAATGATTCCATGATTCAAGAAACCTATCCCATGATTGTCGGCGGGGAGGAAGTGCTCAACGAGCGCCGTCTCCTCGCCGGCGTGGAGGACGGTGTCATGATGCCGTCAGCCGCCAGTGTGCGTTATCTAATACTCTTTCCCCGGGCCGTCGTGCGTGGCCATCGCGATATGCCTGGTGCCGTGCCCAAGGCCTGCCCGTGCCTGGATGCCTGTGCCGTGTTCGGTTGACAGCTTTGCCGGTCAACCGTTTTTTATGATTAATTAATCATAGTTGCTGTAATACATAATCAATCAGGGGAATGGCACAGCTGCGAGGCCGTCCGTTTGTTTGCGCTTGGATGCTTGGAATTTGTTAGACAGTCTTTTTATGGTTGTTTCTCTGAATCAGCATCCATAAGAAAGCCTTCAATCCAAGGCTTCAACTTTGGAATGTCATTCTCAATCGTCAACCAAAGCTGTTTGGGTTTTATTTTATAATATCCATGTACCAAAACATGGCGCATACCTTCGATAATATCCCATTCAGTCTCAGGATGTGATGTGCGAAATTCCTGAGTCAACATATAAACCGCCTCTCCAATAATTTCCACATGTTTTACAAAACCAAAGAACACTATGGAATTTTTCTGAATCTCTTCCAAAGTGTAATGCTCTTTGTTTTCAAAATCACACAAATAGCATTAAGAATATGCCTGAGCCGGTCTTTATCCCTTATTTTCTCTCTCATAAATCAATATTTTATCACGGTTGGCACTCTCCACGGCAAATGGAAGCAAACAGTCCTCTTCAATGAGATCAACTTTGCGGTTGATAATCTTACCAAGAGTAACCATGATACGTGAAATTGTTGTAAGGGAGACGGCAGCCTGCTCGTCATAACATACAAGTATGTCAATATCGCTTTCCGGGCTTTCTTCTCCTCGGGAACATGAGCCGAACAGCCATGCCTTGTTTATAGGCTGGCTTGAGAGATAGCTACGTATCTTTGGCAAAATACTTTGTATGTTTTTACTTATCATTGGTGATAATAGGCTCGTTTTGTGCAAAGGTATGTTTTCTCTTTGAACCGAACAAATGGAAAGCGTCCAAATATAGCTATATATATGTATGTAAATACCGCATTCAGTGTTTTTTAGCTCTTGAATATGATATTAGCCCTTTGGAAATTAGTGTTTATTAACATCTAATCCCATGTTCATGGGAAGCATGCTGACGTAATCGTTGCATCCGTGTGCGATTTGGCAAACACTTTATTGAAGTATTCGGAAACGGAGATTTTCATCAGTTTGCATATGCTTACAAAAAAGTATATCCACAGGTTTGGTTATTGGTTACATGAAAGCGAAGACCTTCGGCCAGTTATAATTCTGTTCCTTGAATGTCTGGCTCCAGATACGTGCCAGGCAACGCAGCAGATATGCCGCAACCAGAATCATCACAAACATCGCAGGTATGTTGAGCGGGAAAGCCCCGTTCATTTTATCTGTGAACAAAGAATACTGTACCAGATATATTTCTAAACATAGTCCGCCGATAAAGCGAACCATCCAACCGTATATCCTGTGATGATAATACTTGATAAATTGTCGTGTGTTGCAAACCCTGTAGGAAAAGAAACACACGCCCAACAACGGGAGTATTGACAGTATCTGCAACGCATTGAGCGCCGGATGCAACCTGAAAGCGCACATCGCGTAATATATGATGATACAGGACAGTAAACCGGAACCGT
>CAZIMK010000030.1:0-38075 GCA_964540455.1 uncultured Paraprevotella sp. | reverse complement strand
CTATATATGTATACACGGGAAGGGGAAACTTACAACCCTGAACAGCACACCACCGTCAACAACAATGATAGAGACAAACACAGAGAAGGAAATACACACGTATGACTATTGATAAGGCCGACAGAAAAAAAACAAATCCTCTCCTATCCGCTCTGTTATATTATTTTTCAATTATATTTGGATACTATATAGTAAAAATCATATATTTGCAAATAAAACATTTTAAAAATATGAGAAAAATCTTTTTAAGCTTCGCCCTATGCTTGATAACAACGATGGGCATATTAACTTCCTGTAGTTCGGGAGTTAATCAGAAGGATCCGCAAAGTGTAGCGGAAGCCGCACTCAAGTGTTACGACAACGGCGATTATGAAAGGCTTAAAACCTTAGTTAACCCCAACAACACGGCAAAGATTGAGGAGATGGACAGAATGATTGAGTTGGTTAAGACTTTTAAAGAAGAACATCCCGAAAAAGCGTCACAATCAGAGACTGTTGTCCGCGTTTTCCAAGATGTTTTAGAAGAGTACACGGGCAGAACAGTTACACCCAAAACAAAATCGGCCTGTGTAAGATTCGATGCAGACAAGTCTCCTTCCATTGTTATTGTGGAGCAGGAAAACGGGATGTGGTATTTCGATAAATTCAAATAACAAAAATATAAATTATAATAACAATGAAAAAGATAATCACACTGACAGTAGCATTCATCACAATGACACTCTGTGGCCACGCCCAAGAACAATACGTCTACTCCACCAAAGGAAACGTTAATATCAGGACTGCAGCTTCCGCTTCCGCGGCCAAAGGAGGCACACTCAAGAAAGGCGAGATGTTTCCTCTAATGGAAGCAACCAACGGTTGGTATAAAATCAACGTCAACGGCAAGCCTATGTACATTTCACAGTCCGTGGCAACAATTTGCGACGCCGTTATCCCGACAGAAATGTTCAACAAGAGCATAGACTCCAACAAAGGAGCAGATAAAATCCGCTTTCAGGGAAGCATTGAAATTTCACCTATCGACAAAACCCATGCTCTGATCAACATCACATGGATGAGAGTAAACCTACCGGCTGAAAGCTACTGCTACATAGCGAATGTCAAAGGCGGAAGAATCATTGCCACTCATCGACGATTTGAATGGGGAGATGCCTCCGAAGGCCTTAAATCACTCATGGAAAATGCCGACAAACTTGATACGCCCAAACCGGTCGGCTTTGACGAATGGAACAACACTCTCATATTTGATGGTATCCTTTATTCAGAATTCGAATAGCAGAACCTGATTTATCGCTTATATCAGCCTGCAGAATCTTTTTGATTGCAAAATTTCACCGAGAGTCGGGTAATACCGACAACTCGGTGCTTGTTTTTATATACGCATAAGGAAAATCGAGAATCAGGGGCTTCGGAGAGTTCTTCCGATAGCATAACATCCGTGTCTGACAAAGAAAAAGCCCCTGCCCATCCGAAGAAAGGCAAGAGCCACCCTTTTGTATTTATCGATAAAATCAATAAATGCTGATTTTAGCTGCCAACACCTTGCACTTTTCGCGCAACGCCGATTGATCGGCCTGCAGGTCATCCCAGCAGACCACGACGCCCATGCGGCGTCCGACATGCGCCACCGGTTTGCCAAACAAGCGGAGATAGGTGCGCGTTGCCGCACATACTTCCTCCTCGCCTTTATAGTGAGGCCGTCCCTCCGTCTCCACCTCCGACAAAATGACGGCACTGGCTCCCATGCGCTCCTGCGTTATTTCAGGAATCGGCAGACCCAATACGGCCCGACAGTGAAGTTCGAACTCAGAAAGATTCTGCGTACCGGCCAACGTCACCATACCGGTGTCATGCGGACGCGGACTTAACTCTGAGAATATCACACCTTCCTTATGACTCAGGAAGAACTCTACGCCCCATATACCGGCTCCCGAAAGAGCTTCGGTTATCTTGCGGGCCATCTCCTGCGCCTCCGCCAACATCTCCGGTGAAATGGCAGCCGGCTGGAAACTTTCCCTGTAATCACCTCCTTTCTGCACATGCCCGATGGGCTGGCAGAACAATGTAGGACCATTTTTCTGGGTCACGGTCAGCAACGTGATTTCACTGTCAAAAGGAATAAACTGTTCCACAATGACTTCTTTCACATCACCCCGGGCACCGCCGCAGGCATAGTCCCATGCTTTCGGCAATTCCTCCGGTCCGTCCACCTTGCTCTGGCCGTGGCCGGAAGAACTCATCAGCGGTTTGACTATACAAGGAAATCCCACAATCTCCGCCGCCTGTTTCAACTCTTCAAACGTATTGGCATAACGATAGTCGGCCGTCTTCAGTCCCAGCTCCGTATGCGCCAGTTCACGAATCGCCTTCCGGTTCATAGTGAAATTTACGGCACGCGCACTGGGCACCACCTGAATTCCCATCTCCTCGCAGTCGTACAGACGTTCTGTGCGGATAGCTTCTATCTCGGGCACAATAATGTCCGGACGATGCTTTTCCACCACAGCCATCAGGGCATCTCCGTCGAGCATACTGAACACCTCGCACTCGTCGGCCACCTGCATAGCCGGAGCTCCGGCATAGGAATCGCATGCTATCACATACTGCCCTTTCCGCTTGCATGCAATGACAAATTCCTTACCTAATTCGCCAGAACCTAAAAGAAGTATTTTCTTGGTCATAATTCCTTATTTCCACTAATTTGCAACAAAGATAAAAAAAATCCCTCACACAGGAACCATCCTCATACAGAAGATTGCTGTTTTTTATTCCACGGCAGGAACAAACCGTTACTGATGCTGCTCGCGCAACAGGTCGTTGACTGTCTTCACCGGATTGAACGTGGAAAGAGGCACTTCCACAAACACCGTATTCCAGTCGCTCATGGCACCGTTCCATAAACCGGGCAATTCCAACGCTTTCAAATCTTTGCCATTCTTACTTTTATAAGAGATGAAACCGGTGTTCACATCCACGAAATCCGGCAAATGGAATTTGCCGCCCTTGTAGTCACGCACGGCGCAGACCAGATCCACGGGATTGAAGTGCGTGCCTTCGGCGAACATCCGCATGTATTCCGGATTCTTCGTATCTATCTGGCTACTCTCCAGAATCTGCAACGACATTGTGCCGTCTGCATTATACGCCAAGAAAGGTCCTCCGCCGGGCTCGCCCACATTCCTTACCACCCCGCACACGCGCATCGGGCGGTTCAGTTTGCGACGCAGGTATATGACCAGTTCCGCATCTTCCATATCCTTTATGTCCTCCTTGCGACAGAACAGCTGCTGTTGTACGAAACGTATAATCTCTTCCAAGTCGGCATGGGCGTATACCCCGCTGTCCAATTTCCGGAGATAAGCAAAGGCCTGGCGCTGCAAAGACACCAGAATACCTGCCAGCACCTGTTTGTATATCACCGTGTCACCTTTCAACCGGTCGGGCACCACATTATCGATGTTCTTGACAAACACAACATCGGCATCCAGGTCGTTCAGGTTTTCTATCAGCGCCCCATGGCCGCCCGGACGGAACAGCAACCGGCCGTCCACTCGGAACGGCTCGTTGCCCATCGTGGCCGCCAGTGTGTCGGTACAGGCTTTCTGCTCTGAAAAACTTACCTGATATTCCACGCCGTACCGGACGGCATATTCCTGTTTTTTCTGTTCTACCAAAACGGCGAACAAATCCTTATGTTCCGTACTGACCGTGAAATGAATATCCGCTTTCCCGTCCGTCGAGGCATACAAAGCAGACTCCACCAGATGCTCTTCCACCGGAGTACGGGCGGACTCGCCGTAGCGATGGAACTTGAGCAACCCCTTGGGAAGCTGTCCATAATTCAATCCTTTTTCCTTTAACAGGTTGGACACTATCGTCTTGTAAGCTCCTGCGCCCAATAATCCGGAGATGCTCTCTCCCTCGTTCTTCCGGCACGCCTCATCCAAATCGGCATAAAAGGCAAAATGCCTTATCCCCGCAAAAAACTGCTTCTCGAAATCCGTAGACGGAACATCATACGGGGCGTCCAGAAACTCAAACAAATTCTTAAACATACGGCTGGCGGCACCGGAAGCCGGAACAAACTTTGTCACTTTCCTGCCGCTCTTCTTATAAGATTCCCAGACTTCCACAAACTTACCGCACTCCTCTTTCGCGGGGCAGAGGACACCGTTGCCCACCGAAGCCGCCACCTTCAGTTTCAGAAAGGGAAACCCTTTCCTGAAATTTTCCAGCTGTTCCTGTATCCGTTCCTCGGATATTCCTTTCTTCTCCAACAACTTTTTGTCTTCTAACGTTAACATGACTACCGCTTTTTAATGTAATTTTATAAACCAATGCTCAAATATAACAAAAAAATGCAATAGAACTATCCTATCTATTAAAAAAGGACTACCTTTGAAAGAAAAAAGTTTCGGCTTATGAATGAAAACAGCTTTTTCACTTCGGAAGAACGGAAGCAACTATGCTATCTGTACCACAGTCTGCTAAAACTGTCGGACAATGTCCTGCAACCGGACGACTGTCTGAAAATGAAGGCACACATCGAAGAGGCAGTACAGAAAAAGTTGCTAAAACGGGATATCTTCGGTTTCAATCCCGTGATTACCGACATGGAGACCTCCCTGATTGTAGCCTCCGAAATCGGACTGACGCGCGCCGCCATTCTGGGGGTCATGCTGCACACCTGTGTCAAAAGTGGCGCACACGGGGTAGAGGACATCGAACAACGGTTCGGTGCGGACGTGGCTACCATCATACGGGGACTGAACCGCATAGAGGACCTGTATGAAAAGACTCCGGCCATACAGAGCGAAAACTTCCGCAGCCTGCTCCTTTCGTTTGCCGAAGACATGCGAGTCGTACTTATCATGATCGCCAACCGGGTGCAGACCATGCGGATGATCAAGGACACGGACCGGGAAGAGGCACGTCTGAAAGTGTCAGCCGAAGCGGCCTATCTATATGCCCCGCTGGCTCATAAACTGGGGCTCTACAAACTGAAAAGCGAGTTGGAGGACCTGTCGCTGAAATACATGGAGCACGACGCTTATTACCACATCAAAGAAAAGCTGAACGCAACCAAGCAGAGCCGCGACCTGTACATCGCCAACTTCATCACCCCTGTCCAGACCAAGCTGGAAGCTGCCGGCCTGAAATTCCACGTGAAGGGACGCACCAAGAGCATACACTCCATCTGGCAGAAGATGAAAAAGCAGAAATGCGACGTCGAAGGAATATACGACCTGTTTGCCATCCGCATCATTCTGGATTCCCAACCGGAACGCGAGAAAATGGAGTGCTGGCAGGTTTACTCCATCATCACCGACATGTACCAGCCCAATCCGCGCCGGCTGCGCGACTGGCTGTCCATCCCCAAAAGCAACGGTTACGAGAGTCTGCACATCACCGTACTGGGACCGGAAAACAAATGGGTGGAGGTGCAGATACGCACGGAACGGATGGACGAAGTGGCCGAACGAGGACTGGCGGCTCACTGGCGTTACAAGGGCATCAAAAGCGGCGAATCGGGCGTGGACGAATGGCTGAACAACATACGCAACGCCCTGGAGACAAACGACGATCTGCAACTGATGGACCAGTTCCGCATGGACCTGTACGAAGACGAGGTGTTCGTGTTTACCCCGAAAGGCGATTTGTTCAAACTGCCCAAAGGAGCCACGGTCATCGACTTCGCCTACACGATTCACACCAACGTAGGCAACCGGTGTATCGGGGCACGCATCAACGAGAAAAACGAACCGTTGCGCACCCGGCTGCATAGCGGAGACACGGTGGAGATTCTCACAGCCAGCAACCAGACCCCCAAACAGGACTGGCTGAATCTGGCACAAACGAGCCGGGCGCGCGCCAAAATCAGACAATCCTTGAAAGAGGCACAGGCCAAACAGGGAGCCTTTGCCAAAGAACTGATTGAACGGAAATTCAAGAACAAGAAAATAGAATATGACGAGCCCACGATGATGCACGTCATCAAGAAAATGGGCTTCAAGGTGGTGACGGATTTCTACAACAGCATAGCCAATGAAACGACTGACGTGAACACCGTCATCGAAAACTACACGGCGATGCAACGCTATGATTCCGGCCAGGCCGAGCACGCCCCGGCTCCCAGCGCACAAGCCTACAACCAGCAGTCGGAAGCGGAACAGAAGACAAGGGCGCACGACGACGTGCTGGTTATCGACCGCAACCTGAAGGGTCTGGAATTCTCGCTGGCCAAATGCTGCCAGCCTATCTACGGGGATGAAGTGTTCGGTTTCGTCACTGTCACCGGTGGCATCAAGATACACCGCTGCGACTGTCCCAACGCCGAAGAGATGCGCAAGCGTTTCGGTTACCGCATCGTCAAAGCACGCTGGGCCGGCAAGCGCGGCAGTCAATATCCCATCACACTGAAGGTGGTGGGCAACGATGACTTGGGTATCGTCAACAACATCACTTCCATCATCAGCAAAGAGGAAAAAATCTCCCTCCGGAGCATCGGTATCGACTCTCACGACGGTCTGTTCTCCGGTACGCTGACCGTCCTGCTGGAGGATACATCGAAACTGGACCAACTCATCAAGAAACTGAAAACCGTGAAAGGGGTCAAGCAGGTGTCCCGCAGCTGAAAGGGGGAAATGTACATCCATATGCGTCACAGCCCGCGACACGGCAGTTCGGGCAACAGGTGTAGCATGCCCTATTCATCCGAACGGGTCCGCGGGGTTTGCGGCTGTCGGAGCAGTTGTCTCTGGCCGTAAATTGTCGTGGGTGAAATAATTATCGCCCGGTGCTCATGACCGACCCTTTTCGACAAACGATACTTCCGTCATGTCGTATCTTGTGAACCTGCTTTCTCCCAAAAACGGTTTCATTCAAGTACTTTCTGAAAATTGTCATAGGAAAGGATGTCGCAGTCCTGCTGAAAACGAACGGGCAAGAATACTCTCCGGTATGCTGATATATTAAATGTTCATTTTTCTTTCTTTTTTTTCGGTATTCCGGAAATACATTTCAAGCCATCTGCGATTTATTATTGCCACAACCCGGGAAACATGAATCTTGACAGAAACAGAATAAAAAAGAACGGGTAGGTAACAAAGATCGAAAAACGGGCTAAAAAAGAGGTGCCTGGAAAAATAAAACTCTCCAGTTGGGAAAATTAAATTACCCAATTGGAAAGATAAAAATGCCCAATCGGAGGCTTTTGGGAATATTCCATGAAGTACTCATTTTCCTTGGTTTTAATATATATACACGACAAACTCCACATAGAGAAACAGAGAAAAACAGATGCATTATGCCAGGTAATAACATCACCTGCATAATGCAGTCTGATTGTCATGAATATTCAATACAGCAGTCATCTTTCCCGAACAGGCGGACTGTATGATTCTATACCCCCAAATACCCCACTAATTTTCTACTGCCCCGTCCGAAGCACTGATAGAGCGTCTGAAAGCACACTCCCGATACCGTATCTTGCAAAATGGGGGAAAAAATCACTTGTATTCAAAGGGGACAATATGGCGGATATCAACCGATGAAGCACCGACATGAGCCTTGAACTTACCCGGCTCTACTACCCAGGAGTGTGTCTTGTCATTAAAGAATTTCAAAGATTCAGATGTAATCTCGAACATTACATTCCTTGTCTCTCCCGGCTGTAGTCTGACTTTGCCGAAACCTTTAAGTTCCTTTACCGGACGCGGCAATGACGATTTAAGATCGGAGATATAAAGTTCTACGACTTCACTGCCGGCCATCGCCCCCTTATTGGTGACAGGCACCTCTATCACCATCCTGTCCTTTTCGCCGATGACAGCAGTCGAAACCACCGGCCGGCCATATTCAAATTTTGTATAACTCAGTCCGTGCCCGAACGGAAAGAGAGCCGGGATTTTCTTGGTATCATGCCAACGGTAGCCCACCAATATATCTTCCTTATAAACCTGCCGCGGATAACTGTCTCTCTCCATGATGGAACCGGGATTCGCCGCTGCCTGCGCGTCCCGGCTATTGACTCCCGGATAAGACTCTACGCCAAACGAGTTAGCACCGCAATCCTCGAGCGCCACAGGTATGGAGTAAGGCAGTTTTCCCGAGGGATTTACTCTTCCGGCTATCACATCTGCCAGACTGGCACCGCCCATAGTCCCAAGGTAAGAGGCATGGAGAACAGCAGGAACATTCTTTATCCATGGCATCGCATAAGCGTTTCCCGAAATGTTGGCAATGATAATATCGGGATTCGCTTTTACCAATTCCTCTATCAGCTGATTCTGTCCGAAAGGCAGTTCATACCCGTGCCGATCCGTACTTTCGCAGTCCTGCCATGCGTTCTTGTTGAGCCCACCGATATAAATCACGACGTCGGCCTTTTTCGCCATAGCGACCGCCTCCGCACGCAGGCTGTCCTGCACAGCCGACGAGACAGGTTCTTCCGCCTCATAGAGCGCACGTCCACACGTATAACCGGGAGCGTACATCACCTTGTCGCCATAAAGGCTCCGGAGCGCCGCTAACGGCGACACATAGTCTCTGACTTTCAGTTCCGAGGAACCACCACCCTCCGTAAGGCATCGCGTGGCATTGTCTCCCACCACAAGAATTGTTCTGCATTTCGCCCCGTCGAGCGGGAGAATTCCATTGTTTTTAAGCAGGACGACAGACTCGTCACCGATGGTCTTGGCTGCGGCATAATGCTCGGGAGAACACTTCGAGCCCAACGGTTTTCCGGTATTCATCGCCGTCCGGAATATCAGCCGCAGGATATTGCGCACCTTATCGTCGACGGTACTTTCTGGTACCTCGCCCTTTCTTATCATCTCTATATAAGGGCGGGCAAGAAAGTAATCATCATATCCGAACCGGCTCTCGCTGGTGAGTCCGTTGGTATAGGTTCCCATCTCTATGTCCAGCCCGTTCAGTGCCGCTTCCTTCGTGTCGTGGGCACCACCCCAGTCGGTTATCACCACCCCGTCGAATCCCCATTCTCCTCTCAGGATGTCGTCGAGCAAGCGCGCGTTGTGGCAACAATGCTGTCCCCAAACCTTGTTGTATGCTCCCATTATGGTCCAGGCGCCTCCTTCCGTCACGGCCTTCCTGAATGCAGGGAGATATATTTCGTAAAGCGCGCGGTCGCTGACATGCACATCTATCGTCCCCCGCCACTGTTCCTGGTTGTTGAGGGCAAAATGTTTCACACAGGCCGCCACCCCGTTCTTCTGCAGTTCCCGGATATAAGGCACCACCATCTCACCGGCAAGATAAGGGTCCTCGCCCATATATTCGAAGTTGCGCCCGTTGAGGGGCGTGCGGTATATGTTCACGCCGGGACCGAGCAACACATCCTTTTCACGATAGCGGGCCTCCTCGCCGATGCACTTCCCGTACAAGGCAGCCATCTCCGAGTTCCAGGTAGCAGCCAAAGCGGTGAGTGCAGGAAAAGCCGTGATGGAGTCATTCGTCCATCCGGCATATCCCCAATCGTTCCAGTTAATCTCTGCCCTGACTCCGTGAGGGCCGTCGCTCATCCGTATGCCGGGGATTCCGAGACGCTCCACACCTCTCGTGGAAAACTTACTCTGGGCATGGCACAACGCCACTTTCTCTTCAAGCGTCATTCGTGAAAGAGCGTCTTCCACCCGTTTCTCAATCGGTGCGTCCGAATCGAGATATACGAACTTCTCCGCATGAGCGGCGGTACTCCATGTCCCCATAGTCACCGCCATCCACAACATAGCAATTTTCATAGACTGTTTATTATAAAGATTTAATTGTTACGGTCGATTTCTCCAGGCCCGGCGAAACAGCCGTTACCCTTATATCACCCTTCCCGCCATTGTTCTGCACAATGAGCAGCGCCTTTCCATAGAAAGCCTTCCGACGGTCGGCCTTGAACGGTTCGAGCGATGTCTGGGAGCCATTGTCTACCCCCGCATTAAATCCGGCTCCTTCTACCGTGAACAGGATTTCATTCTCGGCAAGCGGACAAAGGTTTCCATCTCTGTCTACCACCTCAGTCGCAATATAACTGAGGTCGGTGCCGTCGGCTTTGATTTCGATACGGTCGGGCACAAGCCTTATCGCCGACGGAGCGCCAGCGGTCTTTACGGACGTACGTTTTACCTCGTTACCTCCTCTACGGCTCACAACCTCCAGTTCGCCAGCCACAAAAGGTACGCGCCAGCATACGTGATACCGACCGTTCTCGGGACGTTTACTGCCGAGCGACTTTCCGTTGAGCAGAAGCTCTACCTCGTCGGCATTGTTAAAGTAGGCCCAGACGTCGACAAGCTCCCCCTCCGTCCAATTCCAATGAGGGAACAAATGGAGCACCTCTTTATCGGGACGCCAGCGGCTCTGGTACATATAATAGGAATCCTTCGGATTTCCGGCAAGATCTACAAGTCCGAAGTAGGAACTGCGGGCAGGCCATCCGTAAGGGGTGGGCTCCCCGATATAGTCGAATCCGGTCCACACAAACTGCCCCATAATGAAATCATGGTCCTCCACATGGCGCATTGTTCCCTCGTGGGTATTTCCCCAGGGAGCGTGACAGTTGTCGTAGGCCGAACAAGCGAAAGAGGCATCATAAAAAGGCTTATCCCAACGTTCCGGCCAAAGATTCACACTGTCCGACGGCATACGGTAATACCCTCTTGTCTGAAGAGCCGACACGCTTTCGGTCACGATAAACGGTTTACCAGGGAAGTTTTTGGGCACATCCTTAAACCAGTCATCATGGTAATTAAACCCGATAATATCGAGAGCACCCGAACGGAAAAGGTGATTACCAGGCTCCGGTTCATTGCAGCCGGCAGTGACGGGACGGGTAGGATCCAGTTGTCGTGTCATGTCCGCCAGTTTCCGGGTGAGAAGGGAATTTACCGAAAGAGGCATCCCTTCCCGGGCCAGCATTTCTTTCCCGTGTCCGAAGTTGAGTATCAGATTTGCCTCATCAAGCGATAATGTGTCGGCCCGGGCGTCGCTCCATTGTTCCAGAACCTCGTTACCGATACTCCATATAATGACAGAAGGATGGTTGCGGTCGCGGACAACCAGATCGGTCAAGTCCCGTTCATGCCATTCGGTAAAGTAACGCGCATAATCATGAGACGTCTTTTTCTTGCGCCACATGTCGAAAGCCTCATCCATGACCATAAGCCCCATGGAGTCGCAGAGTTCAAGCAGTTCCGGAGCAGGAGGATTGTGGGACGAACGGATGGCGTTGGCCCCCATTTCCTTCATAATCCGCAACTGACGGGCAATAGCAGCCTTGTTTACCACTGCCCCCAGCGCACCGGCATCGTGATGCAGGCACACACCGTTTATTTTCATACGCTCACCGTTGAGTGAGAACCCGTTCTCTGCATCAAATGCAAGATAGCGGAATCCTGTTCGGGTCTCATATCTGTCGACGGTGTGCCCTTTGACTTTCACCTCACTCACTACGGTATAAAGTACAGGTTTTTTCACCGACCATAAAGATGGCGACTGCACCGACACGGCCAGCCCGACCTCCGTTGCCCCATTGTTTTTCAGTGTGACAGGGGATGACGTCTTCGCCACCACGTGCCCGTCCGGCGCAACTACAGCCGTGACCAGCAAAGCTCTCACATTCTTCTTACCGGAGTTTTCCAGCCGGGTAATCACCGTCAGTTCAGCTGCTGCTTCGGACACTCTGTCCTGACGCACAAAGGCGCCCCATTGAGCCACATGTACCGGATTGAGCACCCTCAGCCACACATGGCGATAGATACCGCATCCGCTATACCATCTGGAATTGGGCTGTTCAGAATTATCCACCCTGACCGCCACAATATTCCTGCCCGGTTTCAACCACGGAGTAATATTGTAACTGAAAGAGGCATAACCGTAGGGACGAGTTCCCAGTTCATGTCCGTTGACAAAAACAGTGGCATTCATATAAACTCCGTCGAAATCCATGTAAACCTCCTTCCCTTTCCAAGCCGGAGAAAAAGTAAATGTTTTGCGATACCAGCCGATGCCACCGGGAAGGGCGCCGCCTCCCGTGCCGGAAGGGTTCTCTTTACTGAAATGTCCTTCGATGGCCCAATCGTGAGGAAGATCGAGATTCCGCCAAGACGAGTCATCCCATGAGGGAACGGCATACAAGGAGGAATCACCTAAAGAAAATTTCCATCCCTTGTCAAAGGACACGGCACGGCTGTCACCCGTCGCCCATAGGCTCACAGCATTGGCAAGGAAACACATACAAAGCGCAACAAACGCAGCCATACTTTTATTCTCCATAATAATCAGATTTTTATTTCAATTTCAGAACCGTCATACCTAATTTCTTTCCCTTTCGCTTCGCGGGAATATCCCGCCGGATGTTGAGGCGAGACCTTGACTACATTGAACACTCTCTCTTTTAACATCCCCGGGAACGTTCCCTTGCGGTCACCGATAGTCAATGTTCCTGCAGCTTCATCATACACGAACGGAATCATTGCATACTTTCCTTTCTCATAATTATAATTCAGATTTTCATCCTCATAGAGGGTAAAGGTTCCGTTCTCCCCCGTATAAACATAGAGATTTACTACATCCGCCTGTTTCTGGTCAGTATATTCCATCTCCGGCCCAAACGGCATAACCGCACCAGAACGGACAAAAAGTGGGATGCGGCTGTAGGGAGCAGAAGCAACAACCGTTTCTCCACCGTCAGAAACTTTTTCGCCGGTGTAGAAATCATACCAAACAGAACCTTCGGGCAAATAAACATTCCGGCTTCGCGCTCCATATTCATACACCGGAGCCACAAGCAATGCATTGCCAAACATAAACTGATCCTGAATATTGCGGGTGCCGGTATCGGCGGTATATTCCATCACCAACGGACGCATTACGGTGTAGTCATCAAAATAAGTTTTTCCGGCAAGACTATAGATGTAGGGCATCATATCGTAACGGAGGCGGGTGTAATATACCACAGACTGATAGGCAGGATGCGACTCAGGAGCAATGTTGAAAATCTCGCGATACGGCCATTGCCCGTGCGCACGAAAGAGAGGAACGAACGCACCAAACTGATACCAGCGGGTATTCAACTCCCGCCACTCTTTAAGATCTGCATTTTCCAGACCAGTGTCGTCATACTCATTCTGAGCCCGGACATAACGGTCTTCCACACAAAAGCCCCCTATGTCCATTGTCCACCAAGGTATTCCGCTCATGGAGAAGTTAAGTCCTGCCGAAATCTGGGCTTTCATGTCTTCCCAGCGAGTCGCGATGTCACCGCTCCAGGTGGCAGTGGAATAACGCTGCTGGCCAGCAAAACCGGAACGGGTAAGAAGGAATACACGCTTGTCGGGCTCCTCTCCCCGCTGACCATTATAGATAGCATCGGCGTTCATCAAGGCATAAGCGTTGAAATATTTAGTAGAAGGCCCGAGAGCCGTAGGGGTAATCAGATCCTTACGATATTGCATATCCGTGCAATCGCGAATGTTGGGCTCGGAGGCATCCATCCACCAGGCATCGATGCCAAGAGGCATATAATGGTCATTGATTTGGCTCCAAAACAATTTACGGGCACCGGCATCGTATGCATCATAAAACGACCCGAGATAACCGGGTCCGACCCAGTCACGGATACTATCCTGCACCGGAAGCTTATACATCCATCCGTTTTTATCGAACTCCTTGTAATGGTCAGTAGTTACATAAAATTTCGGCCATACGGAAATCATCAGGTGTGCGTTCATACCGTGAATGGTATCGACCATTCCTTTCGGATCGGGAAACCGCGTACGGTCAAATTCATGGCTACCCCAAGAGTTTTCTTTCCAATGAAGCCAGTCGATAACTATATTGTCGATAGGAATGCCTCTCCTTCGGAACTCTGCAAGAGTAGAAAGAACTTCTTCCTGCGTGTTATATTTTTCACGGCTCTGCCAGTACCCCATCGCCCACTTGGGCATAATCGGAGCTTTTCCGGTAAGAGTACGATAACCGGAAATAACGTCGTCCATGTTTTCCCCATAAATGAAATAATAGTCAATCCCGTCCTGCATCTCACCCCACCAGCTCATATTGAGTTCGTCCCTGATATCGCGCGGCTCATAAACCCGCAAGCCACAATATGCCACCGAGCCGTTCGGCGTCCATTCTACCTTAATCGGGACACGCATGCCCGCCTCAAGAGAAACAGAGAATTTATAACTATTTGGGTTCCAAGCCGTACGCCACCGTTCCGGAACGATTTCCTTTCCATCTATAAATACTTTCTGATAACCGGAATAGTATAGAATAAATCTGTATTCACCAGTACATTTCGCCTCAATTTCCCCTTCATAGGCAACATGACTTCCAGCAAAATTGAACTGACGCGGAAGATTCACGACATGGGAAAGGTCTTCGCGAACGAGGTGTTCGAAATAAACAGAATCCTCCCGCCGCACCAGAATCGCGCCATCTGGCTGCGAGGGTATATAAGTGCCGGTAAGAGCCCCTTCCTTACCGTCTTTGTCGTAAAGTTTGAAAACCTCACCGAGCTGTTTATACTCCCCGGGATTTCCCCACCGACAAAGCGAATAGCTGTCCCAGAGGATACCATAATTACCGGTCGACACCACAAAAGGCACCGATACCTTTGTATTATACTGGAATAGTTCTTCGTTTTTACCCTTGTAATTAAACTCATCGCTCTGGTGTTGACCAAGACCATAGATTCCTTCATCTTCCAAAAGCGATTCAAACACCTGTCTTACCGAATAACCTTTCGTACCCTCCACCTCAACCGGAGAAAATTCCTTCCCTCCCGTAGCCTCTGCCATAATAAGTTTGCCCGAACAATCATAAAATTTCACATCGCCGGTGGCAAGCGACACAATGGCACGCACAGCGGAAGTAACTACAGAAACTGTAGTATCCGTTTCCACCACATCAAACTGAACATTCGAATTACGGGGAAGTACAGAAAGACTAACATCAGGCGCAAAACTCCTGTCGGGAGTGGCGGAAACACGGATGATTCTATCCCCATAGACCTGAAGCCTCACTTTACGCACATCATTTTCATTTCGCGGTTCTATATTGACTGTAACACCTGCTAATTCTCTCTCTATTTTCGGGGAGACACACGAAAACGCCATCATCACTACCGCCCAAACACCCACTATAAAAAAATCTCTCATAAACATATCCGAATTATTTTATTATTTTCCGGATGCTCCCCCCGCCTTTTACTATATAGATACCGGAACCGAGGGATGACATCGCTGCACGATAGTCATACGTCCTGTATACAAGTTTACCTTCCGTGTTATATACACTGTATATATCATCTCTTTTTGTCAACGGGGTAGTGACGGACACATCTTCAATCGCATTTTCGGCATCGACAACCAGTTTTCCGGTAATAACACCGCGACCGACCGTAGACATATAAACGCGACCGTATTCATTCATGTCCCCGGATACAATCTGAGCATTGCCGGGACCTCCGAACTGATGCCGGTCGTCGTTGATGCGTGTCCACCTGACACCGCTGTCGTCGCTGCGGTAGAGACCTATTTTACCGGCTACATTCTTTCTTCCCCAGATATAAAGAGACGGATAACCGCCTTCTTCCCTGGCTTTCCCGGCTCCGACACAGGTACAACTGCTCATCGTTATATTCTTAATAACGGGCGTTCCTGTATCACATCCGGAAAGATGTGCCAGTCCGTTTGTTCCCCGGGGGAGCCATACCTCACCGGCCATACCGTCTACCACGCACATACGGCCGACAACATTGCTGATGTTTTTCTTCGTGATTGCGAAACTATCGGTAGCAGGATCATAAATGTGGATATAGAAGACACCACCGTTCATACCGTAAAACACACAATCGCTGACAGGATCAGCAAATATATCTGTTCCTGACGGAGAATCACTGATTTCTTTCCAGCTCTTCCCTCCATCGACAGAGTAATAGGGCTTCTTTCCGGACGGGCGGGCTACCAACATGGTTCCTTCGGCGGAAAGCGCGCAACTGCCTATGCCGACATCACTGACAGGCTTGTTCTTCTTTATCCAGGTTCGTCCCCCGTTGCTACTATAATAGATGTCACCCGCACCGCGCAACATGACCTTGGGATTACGGGCTGCAATGGCAATGGCGCTGGTGGAACCCATGGAGGGGCTATACCGGCTATAGTAACGGGTGATGTCGGAATAAAGGCAACCATCATAATCACCGATGGCCACAGCCAGAGGTGCACCGGTGACACTGACAATATTGAGCGGAACCGTCTCTTCGAGTCCGGTAACACACATCTTGAAAGTAGGACGTGAGGCCCACAGGTTATGAGTACATACAATGCCGTTGCCCGATACGAAATAGGCCTTGCCACTATTGAAAGGATCCATCTGGGCACTACCGCACCAATGCAGATGACATTGTGACTTCATCCATGTTATCAAAGGTTCGCTATAGGTGGAACGCCCGCTCTCCATCAGGCACGTCCATGTCTTCCCTCCGTTCTTCGACACCCAAATCTGATCTCCCCAGGTGGTGACTCCGCTTTTCCAGTATTGTCCCCACCATATCCCCATGGACACAGCCATAAGATGGTCGGGATTATCACCGGCAACAGAAATATCCCCGAAAGAAACCGGCTGCGGGGATATATCGCTCCACGCAGAAGTGGCGAGATCCAGCTTCATCAAGGCTCCGGAACCGTTTGTGCCGGGCCCCTCGCTATCGCTATACGCGATATAAAGCGTCCTGCCATCCGAAGCAAGCCTGCAACGATGGGGCATATAGTCGACAGGAGCATTTTCGACAGAATCCCAGGTAGTACCTCCGTCATGGGAAATGAACAGATTGTCACCTCCTTTGTACAAAAGACCTACAATAACGGTAGCACTGTCGATGAACTGCACAAAAGATATTTTCCGGTCATTGACAAAGGTGCCAGAAGCCATCCGCTTCCAATTCTTTCCTGCATTTTCCGACTTCCACAATCCGCGTGTACGCGAACCGCACAAAAGCAATTTACCGCCTTGGGGGCATACCGCCAGACGCTCTCCGCTTTGTCGGCCCAAGTCGTTTCCATGAGCGGGAAACAGACCGGTAACAGTGGCAACCTGCGTAAAATTCTCACCGTAGTCTTCGGAGTACAAAATAGCACTGAGCCCACCGTTCCAGTACGAGGTTCCACAATAAAGGTATACTTTATTGGGAGACGAGGGATCTATAGCAAGGCTCTCCACTCCCATCAGTCCTGCCTGATTCTCGGACAGAAAGTCAGTGATGGGAATCCATGATTCTCCCTGAGGATTCCACCGATAAGCTCCGCCGACATCTGTACGGGCATACATAAGTCCTTCTTCCTGCGGACATGTAATGATGCCGGTCACGAATCCGGCGCCTCCAAAAGGAAGGGAATTCCATTCATAGGTCTCTTCCTGAGCATAAAGCTGCACTGTACCGGCAATTATAAAAGCAACGATACAACAAAACGCGTTACTCCCCCTCTCTACAAGATTGAACGGGATTGGGGATAATAGTTTCTGCATGCTTTATTTTATTTGGCTTGAGTCTTTCCCAAAACTCAAGCAGATTAAACATCATCCAACAAAAAAGGAAAGAGTCCAAATCTTACTGTCTGTCTTCTTTCCTTTTTGACAAATGTTTTTTATTATTAAAATACAAGCGAATATTATATATTTATTCTCCAGCAAAACGTTTAGCCTGTTCGCTTATCAACGCCTCATCCTCGAAATAATTTATCTTCATGGCGCGACGCACTTCGCTCAACGTCTGTGCAGCCGCTTCACGGGCTACCTCACAGCCTTTGCGCAATATCTCGTAGATGGCCGGAATATCCTTGGCAAACTCCTTGCGCCGCTCACGAATCGGTTCCAGTTCCTCCTGCATGATAGCTGCAAGGAACTTCTTCACCTTCATGTCTCCCAATCCTCCGCGTTGGTAGTGCGCTTTCAACTCGTCCAGATTCAAATAGTCCGGCAGATAACGCTCAAAGTGCTCGGGACGTGAAAAAGCATCCAAGTAAGTGAACACCGTGTTACCTTCCAACGAACCGGGATCGCTCACACGCAGATGATTGGGATCCGTGTACATGCTCTTCACTTTCTTCTCCACTTCGTCCGCCTCATCCGACAGATAGATGCAATTGCCCAGCGACTTGCTCATCTTGGCCTTCCCATCCGTTCCCGGCAAACGAAGACAAGCACTGTTCTCCGGTAACAGGATATTCGGTTCCACCAACGTATCTCCATATATATAATTGAAGCGACGGACAATCTCACGCGCCTGTTCCAGCATCGGCTCCTGATCCTCGCCCACCGGCACAGTCGTAGCTTTGAAAGCCGTAATATCAGCCGCTTGGCTGATAGGATAGGTAAAGAAGCCAACCGGAATACTGTTGCTTTCAAACTTGCGCATCTGTATCTCGGTCTTCACCGTCGGATTGCGTTGCAAACGAGCGACCGATACGAGGTCCATAAAATAGAACGTCAGTTCGCAAAGCTCGGGAATCTGTGACTGAATGAACAAGGTCGACTTGGCAGGGTCTATACCGCATGCCAGATAATCCAACGCCACCTCTATCACATTCTGACGTACTTTTTCCGGATTTTCTATATTATCCGTCAGTGCCTGCCCGTCGGCTTCAAAAATGAATATCCTGTCGAAAAGCCCTGAATTTTGCAATTCCACCCGACGACGAAGCGAACCCACATAATGTCCGATATGAAGTTTGCCCGTAGGACGGTCGCCGGTCAATATAATTTTCTGCTGTGCCATAAAAGAGTTTTTATTTTCTTGTTTTTATCGGAATACAAAGATACACAGAATGTGCATATCCTACAAGCTACCGATATTTCATATTCGTAAAAAGGCGCATCCCCGGATGAGGATGCGCCCATATATGCGAAGTAAATCAAATTACTGCAACTTTACTGTCACACGACGGTTGTAAGAGTACGGAGCCAGATCAGCAACACCACCCTTGCCTTCAATAATAAGATTGTTGCGGTTCACGCCCATGCTTACCAATTGGTCAGCGACAGCGTTGGCACGTGCCGTACTCAACTTAGCATTGTATGCAGGGCTACCCGTCTTACTGTCAGCATAACCTGTAACAACAATCTTACTGTTGTTAGCCTTGGCATATTCTGCGATTTCCTTCACGTTAACCAAATCCTTCTTAGAAGCGATTCTTGAAGAGTTGAGATTAAAGAATACAGAAGCGGAAGTGCTTGCCATTTCTTTTACGGTCTTCACAATTTCCTTGGAAGGCTGCTGCTTAGCCAAAAGTGCTTTCAGACGGGCGTTCTCTGCCTGCTGGTCTGCCAACGATGCGTTGAGAGCATCCATCTGGCTCTTGTTCAATGCCATGATAGCGTCCACGTCCGGAGTCTTGCTCCATCCTACCTTACCCAGGTTCACACCTACACCCAGAGACACACCAACCTGACGGTCTTTGCCACGAAAACGTTTGGTTCCCTTACCTGTCGTACCATTAGCATCATAATCAGGCTCACCGATGATACCGTAAATATCCAGATCGATAAACACACGCTTGCTCACATTGAATGTATTCAACAAACCGGCCGTTGTAACCATAGCACATGCGTTAGAACCATTATAACGGGCAACTCCCGCACCGGTACCTCCGTAAAGAGAACAGTTCCAAATACGTTCCTTATAACCACCGAACAAATTGTGCAGATTAAACAAGGCCTGAGCCGTAGTCGTATACTGATGGATGAAGTTGCTGGGATCTCCTACAACCTGACGCCCCCAAGCTCCGTCCGCCTTTATGCGGATACCAAGCCCCGGGGTAAACCATTTACCGACCGAAAGATCAGCCGCCCAGGAACGACGAAACTTCTTAAACGGATTGCCGGACAAGCCCAAACCGTTCTCCTCGCCTGAATAATTAGATTTAAAATCTCCACCTACCATAACAAACCAATTGCTACCGAAACGGTTGGTTGCAACACTATACTTGTCAGTAGGAATTTCGGTCGTCCCCTGAGCCTTTGTAACAGATGACATACCGACAATAGCCAGCGCTAACATCAACTTTTTCATACCTTATATATTAATTTGATACTTTCAACTAAAGGTCTTCTGCTAATTAATTCACAATTATTCTTGTACAAAGATACGTTTAAATATTGATATATACCTTGTACTAAAGCAAAATATCATATGATTAACATTTTTTATAGATATAAAGCTCATTTAAACAGTGTTTCTATCTCTGTTTGTTCCAGAATAGCGGTTATAATCTTTCCATCAGGCGCATAATTGGGTATACTACAAGCAAACAATCCAGCCACCAGATTCTCCATCTCCTCGTTGCTCAGAACTTGCCCCGGCACAATGGCAGAACTGCGGGCCAGCGACAAAGCCAGCCGGTGTTGCACCTCTTCCTCGGCTCCGCCTCCCTTCTCCAGCACACAACGCAACATATCGTGCGCCAGCTCGACTGGATTCAGGCTTTCCGTCCCTGAAGGTATGGCGTTGATGGAATAAGCCCCCCCGCCCAATGATGAAATCTCAAAACCTAACGATGAAAAATCATCCATAATCTCATCCAACACAACAGCCTCTGAAACTGGAACCTGAAGAATCTCCGGAAAAAGCAGACCTTGCGAGACTCCAGCCCGATGCTGCATCTGTTCCTTGTACCGGTCATACAATATACGCATGTGGGCCCGATGCTGATCCACAATCATCAGTCCCGATTTGACAGAAGTGAGTATATAACGCCCTTTATGCTGATAGTGCTGTGCAGATTTCTCCGCCAACATATTCTCTTCTTTGAACAATTGAGGCATAGCCTCTTCCGGATCATCCTGCGGCGGTACATCCTCCGCCTGATAAGACGCTTTGGACAATCCGCTGTATAGGCATTCCCAATCAACTGGAGCTTTCTTGGGAGTGACAGAGGAAGACTTAAACGGATTAAACTGGGGATTGAAATCCATAACCGGTGCTTCTACCGGTGTCTGTCCGTCGTTAAAAAGGGGAATATCCGGTCGTCCTTCGGTATCGAAATCTATCGTCGGAATGGCATTGAAACGTCCTAAAGCTTCTTTCACCGCAGCTGCTATAATCTGCCAGATGGCCGGTTCATTTTCAAATTTTATCTCTGTCTTCGTCGGATGAATATTCACATCGATATTGGCCGGAGCAATATCCAGATACAGGAAATACGGAATCTGTTCCCCCGGCGGCAACAATTGGTCGAAAGCCTCCATCACGGCCTTATGAAAATAAGAATGCTTCATATAGCGCCCGTTCGTAAAGAAGAACTGATGAGCCCCTTTCTTACGGGCTGCCTCCGGTTTTCCCACGAAGCCGGACAAATGAACCAGCGTCGTGTCTACCTCTACCGGCAACAACTGTTCGTTCAGTTTCTTTCCGAAAACATTGGCGATACGCTGTCTCATCGTCGAGCGGGGCAGGCTGGTAAGCTGGGTTCCGTTATGCGTCAACGTGAAAGCCACGTCCGGATGTACTAAAACAATCCGTTCGTACTCTTGCAGGATATTGTTCAACTCCGTCTGATTGGATTTCAGAAATTTCCGACGAGCCGGTACATTATAGAAAAGATTCCTGACGACAAAATTACTTCCGGCCGGGCAGGAATCGGGCTCTTGACTGTCCACCCGTGAAGCGGCCAACAAAACTTTGGTCCCCAGATCCGCATCATGCTGGCGCGTTCGCAACTCAACTTCCGCTACAGCAGCAATGGAAGCCAACGCTTCTCCCCGGAATCCCATCGTACGCAAAGCGAACAAATCGGCAGCTTCTTTTATTTTCGACGTGGCATGCCGCTCAAAAGCCAAACGAGCATCGGTCTCAGACATACCTTTCCCGTCATCTATCACCTGGATAGAAGTCTTACCCGCATCCAATACCACCACATCTATCCGTTCGGCTCCCGCATCAACCGCATTTTCCACCAATTCCTTGATAACGGATGCCGGACGCTGAATTACTTCTCCCGCAGCAATCTGATTTGCTACGGAATCGGGTAACAAATGTATAATATCACTCATGCAGATTTCAATTTTAGAAACGGAATGTTCCGGTCAACAAATAATGCCAGACAAAAAGTAAAGCCGCTATGAGTATCAGAATCACTCCGGCTTTCATCGGTGTGCGCCCGCTTTCTTTCCGGCGACGCAAGTGTTTGGTTGCTTTCACGAAAGTTCCCCGGATATCCTCCGGATTGAATTCTTTGGGCGGCAACAATCCGAGTTCCCGCCTGGCACGCTCCTCGATAGCCTGAAGCTTCTCCTTGCGTTCGTCTATATATATATAAGGATGATTGAACCCTCTTGGTTTTCGTGTTTTGAAAAGAGACATGCTTATTTTTTCTTTTTGATATTATCCAACTTTTGCAAAGGAGGTTGCCTGCGTATTGTTGTCTTCAGCTCCATCCCGGCCTGTTTCGGACGCCAGTTAAAAATATCGTCCTTGTCTGTCGGACGGATATAATCGAACCAAGCAAAAGTAGGCAGATAAAGTTTCTCCCGCGGAATCAGTCCCAAAGGATAGAACGTACCGACAGCAGCAGGCATCCAGATATGGTCCATCTTTCGCTCCACCATATACAGTTTCAGTTCACTGGTTTCCGTATAATCCATCATCGTTATCAAACTGTCGTCATCCAACACGAAATAATCCACAAGTACATTTCCGACAACCCACGTCCAGTCAATATCGCCGTTCCGGAAATAAGATTTCATCTCACGCCCGGCAATCTGGTTGTAATGCACACTATCCACCCTTTCCACCATCAGTGCCTGATTGACTACGTGTATGGAATCCAGGGTGGAGTCATTCATATAGACCCTTATTTCTTCTCCAAGTAACTGCTGTCCCTGATTCCAAATAATGGGATCCTTATATAAGGTCATACAGGAATCTTTGGAATTGAAAACAAGAGAGTCGCATACGGCCTGCATATCTGTACGATAGGCCCGCACCTTGTTATAAGCCCTGACTTCCCGGTACATGGAATCCGTATCTATATGAAACGTATACAGTTTCATCGAATCTGCGTGCATATACATCGTATCTTTCTGGGAGTAGTCAATCGCCACGGCACTGTCCGTAGCCAAAGCATATCCGGTCTTTTCATTGTAGAAACAATAATTCCCCGTCAGGGCATTCCTGTTCACTTCGTCCGTATATACGACGTTATCAAACGCTTCACCGATACCCTGCTCGCTATTATAAAAGACACTGTCGCCCACCAGACGTTTCCCGTTGTTTGTAAGAATGGAACGGTCCAGCAGATAAGCCTTGTCGGCTCTCGTATCATAAAACCCCAACTCGGAATAAATATGATTGTCGCCGTTATCGATATTGGACGGTCCCACAATGTGCGCCATACCCGATTGTGTATTGTAATGCAACGTATCCGACACCAATACGAATTTGGGATTCGTCAGCCGTACATTGTAATTGAAGATAGCCTCCCGGGTCACCGGACTGTATTCCCCCCAGTCGGAAGTAAGCACATTCTCACCGTCCACCAAACGGCCGCCCTCAAAAAAATACCCCAAATCATACAAACGGTCATAGTCCAGACTGTCTGTATACAGCACCGAATTCCGGTGGGTCAGCACTACATTGTTCCGGACACGGGCCAACTGCTCCAGCCCACTGTAATAAAGCACATCCCCCGTAAGCGTCAAAGTATCGCCCTGCACCATCCGGACATTATGGAAAGCATCAAATGAATTGGAGGCCTCGTAAAAACAGGCACTATCGCAGTACATCAGCACACTGTCATGTTTCAGAACGACATTCCCCAACAGAATCTGCACGCCGGGATGCCGGTACTGATCATACGTCAGCACATCCGTATGCAACATGATAATGCGTGACTGCGAACGGGGACGTTCCTTTTCCGGCAGAGACATGGCGGTAAGACACGAAACAACCAGGTACAGAATACCATAAAGAGATAGTCTGCACCTGAGAGTCCGTTTTACATTCTTCATCTTCCGATTCATTTCACCCATCCCGGATACATGAATTCACAGTCACGCCATTCTTCATTGATACGCACATACGTGCTTTTCTGCTTTTCGCGTATCCATTCCTGTATCTTTTCCTCCTGCTTTTTAGCCACTACCACATTCTTCAAAACCTGAAAATCCTCAGACATGGTAGCCCGGTGGGTCTTGATTCGCGATTTCAGTTTTACAATGGCGCATACTTCTTTTCCCTTACTGTTCACCATTGTGAAAGGAGCGGATATTTCCCCCGTATTCATATTCATAATTACTTTCGCCACCTCTGGAGGAAGTTCCTGCATCTCGAAACGCGATGTCCGCATATAGTCATCACCCGATACCTCGTCTATTTTCACATTCGTCATCAGGCCATGGTTTTTTCTCGTGTCCTTATCATCAGAAATATAGGAAGCCGCTTCCTCAAACGTGAATTTAGCCTGCCGGATATTTTCCGCCACAGAATCTAGGTGCACCAAAGCCGAGTCTATATCAGCCTGATTCAAACGCGGTTTCTTCAGTATATGGCGTACTTTCAGTTTATCCCCGCGCTTATCTATAAACTGTATGATATGAAAGCCATATTCCGATTCCACAATCTTGGAAACTTTTTTCGGATCGGTCAATCCGAACGCCACATTTGCAAAAGCCGGATCAAGCTGGCCACGTCCGAAGTAGTCCATCTCACCTCCCATACGGGCCGATCCCGGATCCTCGGAATACAATGTGGCCAGTGTTGAGAAAGTCGTATTGCCAGAATTCACGCGTTCCGTATAATCACGTAACTCCTCCTTCACCCGTTCGATTTCTTCCTGAGGAATCCTTGGTTGGATGGTAATAATCTGCACCTCCAGCGTCATCGGAATCAACGGCAGGCTGTCCTCCGGCACATCCTTGAAAAAACGCCTTACCTCAGCCGGCGTCACCGTAATATCACTGGTCAGTTTTCGCCGCATGGAACGGGCTGTAAGATAATCCTTAAACTGGTCGTACAGTTTTTCACGAATCTGCGTCATGGTCATACGGTGGTATTCTTCCAGTTTTTCTTTGGATCCGGCCATCATCACCCACTCATTGAGTTGTTGTTCCATAGCCGCATTTATTTCCTTCGGCGTGGCTTCCACGCTGTCAAGAGCAGCCTGATGCAGGAACAATTTCTGTACCGCCAGACGTTCGGGAATGACACAATACGGGTTCCCGTTTATCTTCTCTCCGCTCATTCTGGCATCTTCCACATCCGATTTCAGTATAGCCTCATCGCCGACCACCCATATCACTTCGTCCACCACATTGCTCTGGGCAAACAACGATATTTGCGTCCCCATGCACAGGAACGCAAACATCATTACACATTTCTTTGCTATATTCATTTTATTCTATCTATACAACTCTGCGACAAAGATAATCCAAAAACTACATCATCAATGTTTATTAACCGTGTTTAATACTTCCTTGAATATTTCCACTTTATACTTATCACGCAGATTTGCTATAAACTCTTGTTCCTTCAGGTTCTGATAGTCCGACACGACATCGCTTCTGACATCCGTCCAGTCGACCGGCATTTTCTTCATCACCCGTCCATACACTCCGGCATACGGATAAACCGTGTCCTCCGTCAGTTCTTTCTTCTCCTTGAAAGCAAGCACATCCACAAAGGCATTATCGCCTTCCTTGAAGATTTTCTTTTCGACTCTTACCTGAGGAATGGAATCACTGTTAAACTCCTTACGCAATTCCTTTATCCACTGCGATTCCGGAAGGGATTTCAAAAAAGACTTCACCTTCTTCACATCGCTTTCCTGCCGGCACTGATAGAAAATTCCACGGAAACGGGGCTTGTCATACGCATACTTCTTTTTGTTCTTCTTGAAATATTGCTTCAGCCCCAGCGTATCCGTCGCAGCCTTGTTCCAGACCGTTTTCGAACATACCTCATAGAGTAACAAGCCGTCGTGATATTCCTTAATCAGATATTTTAAATCGGAATCCTGAGCCGACAGACGTTCTGCCTCTTTATCCATCACCTGAACGGCAGTCAGTGATTTTCCGGAAGCCTCCACAAGGGAGTCCACAAACTGCATCGCAATCTGTTCCTTTATTCCCCGCTGTTCCAGAAAATCCATGATACGAGGTTTCAACTCCTCAAAAGGTTCCACCTGCTTACGGTCTTTCAAGAGAACAATGTGATATCCTATCGTAGACAGGAACGGCGCCGACATCTCTCCTTTCTGCAGGGAGTAAGCGACATCCTCGAACTCCTGCAACGTCTGCTTCGGAGAAATCCATCCCAGTTCCCCGCCACGTACACCGGAAGCCTTGTCTTCAGAACAGGTCTTTGCCAGTTCGGCAAAATCAGCTCCGCCCTGCAATGCGGAATAAATCGAATCAATACGTTCCTTAGCCTTTTTCTGTTGTTCTGCCGTGGCGTTCTGAGATACCCTTACAAAAATATGAGCTGGCGACACCAATCCTTTCGGACCAATATCGTTTTTCATCCGCATATAATAGTCGTAAGCAGCCTTGTCCACCATATTCGGCTTCACAAGCAACGGACGAATCTGTTGGTCGCGATACTGCCGGAACTCTTTTTGAAAGGAAGACAAGGTGTCGAGTCCGGCATCCAATGCAGCCTCCACTTTCAGTTTATAATTGACGAACAAATCCACATATTCCTCCAGCGACTTCTTGTCTGTCACATCAGCCGCATTGTTCTTATTATAATTATATTCAAATTCCGAACGCGTAACGTCCTTGCCATTAATACGCATCACGACAGGATCCGTCTGTGCCTGTACTGAAACCCAGGCAAAAGACAGGAGCAGACATTTCAATATTATTTTCTTCATGGCTCTTTTCTTTTTAGGAATCACTGAGGACGGCTGTAGTTAGGAGCCTCACTCGTAATAGTGACATCATGGGGATGGCTTTCCTGCACGCCCGCATTGGTTATACGGACAAACTTAGCCTTGTGCAATGCTTCTATCGTATTGGCCCCGCAATATCCCATACCGGAACGCAAGCCTCCGATCAGTTGATAAATAACTTCCTGCACCGTTCCCTTGTAAGGCACCCGACCGGCAATGCCTTCCGGCACCAGTTTCTTGGCATCCTTGACTCCCGACTGGAAATAACGATCCTTGGAACCGCATTCCATCGCCTCCAACGACCCCATTCCGCGGTAGGCCTTGAACTTACGGCCGTTGAATATAATCGTATCACCCGGAGACTCTTCCGTTCCGGCCACCAGCGAACCGATCATCACACTATAGCCACCGGCTGCCAACGCTTTTACGACATCGCCCGAATAACGCAGACCTCCGTCGGCAATCAAAGGCACTCCTGTGCCTTCCAACGCGCAAGCCACATCATACACAGCCGACAACTGTGGTACTCCGACTCCGGCCACGACACGGGTGGTACAGATAGAACCGGGACCGATTCCCACCTTTATTCCGTCCGCACCGGCTTCCACCAGCATACGGGCTGCTTCTCCCGTAGCTACGTTACCCACGACAATATCGACGTTCGGGAATGTCTTTTTGGCTTCCTTCAATTTTTCAATAACATATTTGGAGTGACCGTGAGCCGTATCGATAATAATGGCATCCGCACCGGCCTCCACCAAAGCCTTCATACGGTCGAGCGTATCCGCAGTCACACCCACACCGGCTGCCACACGCAAACGTCCTTTGGAATCCTTGCAGGCCATCGGCTTATCCTTGGCCTTCGTGATATCCTTGTAGGTTATCAAACCTACCAGACGCCCGTCCTTGTCCACCACCGGAAGTTTCTCGATTTTATTCTGCTGCAGAATTTCGGCCGCAGCAGTCAAATCTGTCTGTACATGAGTGGTCACCAGATTATCCGACGTCATGACATCATCAATCGCACGGTTCACATTCAATTCAAAACGCAAATCACGGTTCGTGACAATACCTACCAGTTTGTTTTCATCATCCACCACAGGAATACCGCCGATATGGTACTCGCTCATGATATTCAGGGCATCCTGTACCGTCGAGCCACGCTTGATGGTCACCGGATCATAAATCATTCCGTTCTCAGCTCTTTTCACGATCGCCACCTGACGCGCCTGTTCCTCAATCGACATATTCTTATGAATGACACCGATTCCGCCTTCCCGTGCAATAGCGATAGCCATCGGCGCTTCCGTAACCGTATCCATTGCCGCCGTGACAAAAGGTATCTTCAGTTCGATGTTACGAGAGAACTTTGTCGTAAGTTCCACAGTACGAGGCAAAACTTCTGAATAAGCGGGGATTAACAACACATCGTCATACGTTAATCCGTCCATTACAATCTTATCTGCAATAAATGATGACATAAGCTTTAAATTTATTGCGTGCAAATATACGAATTTCTATTCATTTTACGGGTCTATTTAGCGTTTTTTAGATAGTAAAATCCACAAATCCCCTTAAAAAATAGGATGTACGACCATACCGACAACAGCCATACACCCGCAACCGGTCTTCCTCAGACCGCCAACCATCCGTTTCGATTATCAGTTAGCCATTTCTGAAATGAACTTCACACGAACCAGCCGGATTTCCTCCTCCGCATATTCATCCCCCAGTTCATCCATCGCCACGTCCAGATCGTCCGTTTCCGACTCCCGGAAATACTCATAGATATCCTGCAGATGTTCCTCGTCCATGATTTCATTGAGGAAATAGTCGATATTCAGCCTTGTACCGGAATAAACAATCGCCTCCACCTCATCCAGCAACTCCGGAAAATCAATTCCCTTGGCCGACGCGATGTCGTCCAGCGCTACCTTTCGGTCTATGCTCTGTATGATGCTAACCTTCAGTTTCGACTTATTGGCTACCGTGCGTACCCGCAGGTCTTCCAGACGGGCAATATCGTTATCCTCGCAATGCCGTTTGATCAGTTCACAGAATCCCTTGCCATACCGTTTGGCTTTACCGGCACCGACTCCGGGAATATTCTGCAGTTCCTCCTCGGATATGGGATACACGGTGGCCATGGCTTCCAGCGACGGATCCTGAAAGATGACATAAGGAGGTATTTCCAATTGCTTGGCCATTTTTTTCCGCAAGTCTTTCAGCATGGCAAACAAGACCGGATCCACGGCGCTGGTTCCGCCGGCCCGCGGAGCCTCGAAGTCCTCGTCTTCGAAATCATTATCCTCCGTTATCTGAAAGCTGACCGGCTTCTTTAAAAACTTCTTTCCTTCCGGTGTCACTTTCAACAGGCCGTAGTTCTCCACCTCCTTTTCCAGATAACCGGCTATCACACCCTGACGGATCACTGCATTCCAGAACTTTTCTTCATTCTCCTCACCGCAACTGAACACATCCAGCTTATCGTGTTTATGAGCAACCACTTCATCCGTTTCGTTACCCAACAAAACATCTATAATGTAATCGGCCTTAAAATTCTCCTTCACGGCACAGACAACCTCCAGCACCTTTTTCAATTGTTCTTTTGCTTCTATTTTCATTTTCGGATGCAAACAATTATCACAGTTTTCACAATTATCCACTTCAAACGCCTCCCCGAAATAATGCAATAAAAATTTACGTCGACATACCGAGGTCTCGGCATAGGCCGCTGTTTCCTGTAACAACTGACGCCCTATATCCTGTTCCGCCACGGGCTTGCCTTCCATAAACTTCTCCAGTTTCTGCAGATCTTTGTTCGTATAGAAGGTAATACACCGTCCTTCGCCTCCGTCGCGGCCGGCCCGCCCTGTCTCCTGATAATACCCCTCCAGACTCTTGGGGATATCATAATGAATCACGAAACGCACATCCGGTTTGTCAATCCCCATTCCGAAAGCAATCGTAGCGACAATGACATCAATGCGCTCCATGATGAAATCGTCCTGCGTCTGCGAACGGACCGCCGAATCCATACCGGCATGATAGGCATATGCTTTGATTTCATTCGCGCGCAGTATTTCCGCCAGTTCCTCCACCCGTTTCCGACTAAGACAATAAATGATGCCACTCTTTCCGGCATTCTGTTTTATATATCTAATGATATCCTTATCCACGTTCTTCGTTTTGGGACGCACCTCGTAATAAAGATTCGGACGATTGAAAGAACTTTTAAACTCCACGGCGGCAGTCATGCCCAGATTCTTCTTGATATCCCCCCGTACCTTGTCTGTCGCAGTGGCGGTCAACGCTATTACAGGAGCCGCTCCGATCTCATTTATGATAGGACGGATACGACGGTATTCCGGTCTGAAATCATGCCCCCATTCCGAAATGCAATGAGCTTCATCCACGGCATAGAACGAAATCTTCACCGTCTTCAGAAATTCGACATATTCTTCTTTCGTCAACGATTCCGGCGCCACATACAGCAATTTGGTACAGCCGTTCTGTATGTCTGACTTCACCAGGTCCACAGCCGCCTTATTGAGCGATGAATTGATAAAATGAGCCACCCCGTCGTTCCCGCATACCTGCCGTATGGCATCCACCTGATTCTTCATCAGGGCAATCAAAGGTGAAATCACAATGGCCGTTCCCTCCATCAGCAAAGACGGCAACTGATAACACAACGATTTCCCTCCGCCGGTAGGCATCAATACAAACGTATCTTTTCCGTCCAGCACATTGCGGATGATGTTTTCCTGATCACCTTTAAATGTATCAAAACCGAAATAATACTTGAGTTGCTCTGTCAAATTCAGCTCTCTGTTCATAATAGAAGTAAAGTAACCCGGGTTTTACAATCAAAGTCAGTCCTTTTACGGATTTAACAAAGTTATAAAAAAAATCTGCAAACATGCAAATCACCGGGCTACTATTTTCCTACAAACAGGCTATTTTTATTTCCGGGCTTCCTTTTTTATTACTCCACTTGGGGTAACTGAGCCTTTTCCAGTTGTTTCTCGGCATATTCCCGCGTGACACGAAGTTCTTTCGTCTCCCACGAGGGCGCCTCGAACATAGCGTCCATCATCATACTTTCCATAATGGAACGCAGACCGCGGGCACCCAGTTTATATTCCACTGCCTTGTCCACGATGAATTCCAACGCATCATCATCGAACTCCAATTTGATTCCATCCATTTCAAACAGCTTGATCTGCTGCTTCACGATGGAATTCTTCGGCTCGGTCAAAATGTTACGCAACGCCTCTCTGTCCAGCGGGTTCAAATAGGTAAGCACCGGCAGACGGCCGATGATTTCGGGAATCAGGCCGAATGTTTTCAGGTCCTGTGGCAGAATGTATTTCATCAGATTCCCTTTGTCTATCTGCTGAAGGTTCTGCACTGAATTGTACCCGACCACATGGGTATTCATGCGCTGGGCAATCTTCTTTTCGATTCCGTCGAAAGCACCGCCGCATATAAACAATATATTGCGCGTATCCACGTGGATGTATTCCTGATCCGGATGCTTGCGCCCTCCCTTGGGCGGAACGTTTACCATCGAACCTTCGAGCAGTTTCAACAGCCCCTGCTGCACTCCTTCACCGCTGACATCGCGGGTTATGGAAGGATTGTCGCTCTTACGGGCTATCTTATCTATTTCATCGATGAATACAATTCCCCGCTGGGCGGCTTCCACGTCATAATCGGCCACCTGAAGCAGACGGGACAGAATGCTCTCCACATCTTCCCCCACATAACCGGCTTCCGTAAAGACCGTGGCATCCACGATCGTAAACGGCACCTCCAGCAACCGAGCGATTGTCCGGGCGAGCAAGGTCTTGCCCGTACCGGTGCTTCCCACCATGATGATATTGGACTTCTCTATTTCCACTCCGTCCGAATCCGCCTGCTGCGCCAGACGTTTATAATGGTTATACACCGACACCGAAAGATAACGCTTGGCATCGTCCTGTCCGATGACATACTGGTCCAAATACTCTTTTATTTCCTTCGGCTTGGGCAACTTTTCCAGATCCAGCCCCGGCGTTTCTTTTTTCTTCCGGGAATCAACGCTGTGCCCCAAAGCATTTTGGGTCATCTCATAAGCCTGATTGACACAATCACCGCAGATACAGCCGTTCATGCCGGTAATAAGAAGCCCCACCTCATTCTCCGGCCGACCGCAAAACGAACATACTTTCTTCATGCTTCCGCTCACTTACGCACCAACACTGTGTCTATCATTCCATACTCGCGGGCTTCTTCCGCCGTCATCCAGTAATCGCGGTCCGAATCCGCCCACACCTTGTCAAAGTCGGTGTGCGAATGATTGGCGATAATCGTATACAGTTCTTTCTTCAGTTTCTGAATCTCGCGGGCTGTGATCTCTATATCGGAAGCCTGCCCCTGGGCACCTCCCATCGGCTGATGAATCATGACGCGGCTATGCGTCAGTCCCGACCGCTTGCCTTCCTTACCGGCCACCAGCAGGACAGCCGCCATCGAAGCGGCCATACCGGTACAGATAGTAGCCACGTCGCTGCTGATAAACTGCATCGTGTCATAAATACCCAGACCGGCATACACTGAACCGCCGGGGGAATTGATATAGATGGATATATCCTTGCCCGAATCCACCGAATCCAGATAAAGCAGCTGTGCCTGCAACGTATTGGCCGTATAATCGTCTATCTGGGTGCCCAGAAAGATAATACGGTCCATCATCAGACGCGAGAACACGTCCATCTGAGTCACGTTCAGTTGACGCTCCTCCAGAATGTAAGGATTCAAATACTGACTCTGGGCATTAATCACGCCATCCAGCACCATACTGTTGATGCCGAGATGCTTTGTCGCATATTTCTTAAAATCGTTCATCATATTCTTTTTTATATGTAAAAAAGAGACTTCCGCTTCTCTTCCTGTCCTTCGTGATGCAAATGTAGGAAAAAAGAGGTGCGGAAGTCTCCTGTTCCGTTCCGGTTTAAATCTTTTTAAGCCGAAAGGAGACCTTTATGCAAACATCTTGTTGAATTCATCCAGGCTCACCGTCTTACCGTTCAGTTTGACAACAGCCTTGACGGCCTGTCCCAACTTCTGTTCTACGGTACGGTTAACCAGTCCGTCCACCTGTTCTTTCTTCTTCAGCTGTTCCTTTGCATAGTTTTCCAGCACCTCATCCGGCACATTCGCCATGCCGTATTGTGCAAACTGCACCCGGGTCATTTCCTTGGCTGCCTCCATCAGGTCGGACTGCTCCACCTTGATTTCATACGCCTTGACCAACTGTTCCTTGATCAGGTGCCAGGTAAGTTCTTCTATGCTCTTGTCATAGTTGTCTTCCACAAACTTCTCATCCTTGTCGGCATTGTTCAGGCGCATCACGCGTTTCAGCAACGCATCGGGATATTCCAGTTTGCCCACCTTGTTCATAAGATAGCTGCGTACGTCCAGCATGAACTTATAGTCGCTGTCGTTCACAAACTGCGCAGCCAATGATTCCTTTACTTTGGCACGGAATTCTTCTTCGCTCTTCACAACACCTTCTCCCATCACCTGGTCGAACAGCTCCTGACCGAGTTCTGCCGGAGTGAAACGGGTGATCTCTTCCACCTGGAAGCTGAAATCCGAAGTCATGCCGGCAGCATCTTCCTTCTTGATTTTCAAAAGAGAGGAGATTTCCACATCATGACCGTCGTATGCCTTGCTCGGATTGAACACCAGCACATCGTTCACCTTGCAACCGGCAAACTTGGCCTTCTCCTCGTCGTTCTTCATGTAGTCGGGCAACATTACGGCGCCTTCCACCTGAATGCCGCCTTCTTTCGTGCTGCCGTTTTCGTCCAGCTCGGCCAGCAGTCCCTTCACCATATCCTTTTCCTGATAGGCGTCCACCTTGTTATAGCTGCCGCCACGCTGACGATACATGTCGATCTGCTTGTTCACCATTTCGTCGTCCACATCGATGGTATAATAATCGATCATGTCGTCGCCTGTCAACTCGGCCTTGAATTCCGGAGCCAGCGCGATGTCGAACACAAACTCAAACGTATCCATCGTCTCGAAATCGATCTGCTTCTGACGCTCCTCGTTGGGCAGAGGCTCACCCAGCATATTGATATTGTTGTCTTTGATATAGCCGTACAACTTTTCTCCCAGCAACTTGTTCACTTCCTCGGCCAACACTTCCTTGCCAACGCGTTTCTTCAACAGCCCCATAGGCACCTGTCCCGGACGGAAACCCGGTATATTGGCTTTCTTACGGAATTTTTTCAGTGAAGCGTTTACCTTTTCCTCATAATCCGCTTTCTCCATCTGAATGGTCAACAAAGCACTCACTTTATCGACGTTCTCGAACAAAATATTCATGAATATGTCTTTTTATATATAATTATTATTTCACTTTAATTTAACGGGCGTGCAAAATTAGCGTTTATCTTTCAATAAATCAAAAAAGAAAGCCAAAAACACATATACGGGCTACAAAAGAAAACCTCCCGTCCCCGCAAAATCCCTGATAACAAGCCTTGTCATATCCCCTGTGCCGACTTTTCCTCGTCTATTTTCTGAAAGTCCTTCAACCGGAGCACAAAACTGTTCGTCAGATATTTGGCTCGTACTACCTCGTTCACTGCCAGTTCCTGTGGCGATCCGTGAAACAGTATCTGCCCCTCGAACAACAGGTAGGCACGATCCGTGATACACAGCGTCTCTTCCACATTGTGATCCGTGATAAGCACCCCGATGTTCCGCTTCTTCAGCTTCCACACAATGTACTGTATGTCCTCCACGGCAATCGGGTCCACTCCGGCAAACGGTTCGTCAAGCATGATAAACTTCGGGTCGATGGCCAGACAGCGGGCTATCTCCGTACGACGGCGCTCTCCTCCTGACAACTGGTCGCCGAGGTTCTTGCGTACTTTCTGCAAACGAAACTCCGTCAGCAGGCTTTCCAGTTTCTCCCGCTGATAAACGAGGGACTTCCCCGTCAGTTCCAGCACCGAAGCGATGTTGTCCTCCACACTCATCTTACGGAACACCGAAGCCTCCTGGGCCAGATAGCCGATGCCGTTGCGGGCCCGCTTATAAACGGGATAGTCCGTTATCTCCCGGTCTCCCAGATAAATATGCCCCGCATTAGGAACCACCAGCCCCGTGGTCATATAAAAAGAGGTTGTCTTGCCCGCGCCGTTCGGTCCCAGCAATCCCACGATTTCCCCCTGCTTCACGTCAAATGACACATCTCTCACAACGGTACGTTTACCATACGTCTTCACCAACCCCTCGGCGCGCAACACCAAGGAAGCCGTCTCATTCTGCTGGAGCGCTTCTGCCATATATTCTCTGATTTGTCGCAAAAATACAAAAATTGCCACGAAAAAAAACATTTATATCCAAAAACCGTGCAGGCACATTCCGTTTTTACGGGATTTTCACTACTTTTGCCATTCACAAAAGAGGAAAGACTATGTTTGTTTTCAACCGCATCGCCACCTTCGGCCGCTACCTGGAACTGATGAGCAAGACATTTTCACGCCCGGAGCGCATGAGAATGTTTTTCAAACAATACCTGAAAGAACTCAGCCAGCTGGGCGTCGACTCCATCGGCATCGTGCTGCTCATATCCTTCTTCATCGGAGCCGTCATCTGCATCCAGATAAAGCTGAACATCCAGAGTCCCTGGATGCCGCGTTTCACCACGGGATACGTCACGCGTGAAATCATGCTGCTGGAGTTCTCCTCTTCCATCATGTGTCTGATTCTGGCCGGAAAGGTCGGCTCCAACATCGCGTCGGAAATCGGTACCATGCGTGTGACGCAACAGGTCGACGCACTGGAAATCATGGGCGTCAACTCGGCTTCTTTTCTCATCCTGCCCAAGATACTCGGACTGGTCACGATGATGCCTTTCCTCGTGGCTTTCAGCATATCCGCCGGATTTACAGGGGCCTATGCCACGTCCGTCATCGGCAACGTCATCAACATGGAGGATCTCACGTATGGACTGCAGCATGATTTCACGGAATGGTATGTCTGGATGGGTGTCATTAAATCGCTGTTCTTCGCCTTCATCATCAGCAGCGTGTCCGCGTTCTACGGCTACACGGTGGAAGGCGGCTCTTTCGAGGTAGGCAAGTCCAGCACGGATGCCGTGGTCAGCAGCAGTGTGCTCATTCTCTTTGCCGACGTAATTCTAACTCAAATCCTGTCGTAAATGATCGAAGTAAAATCCCTCTATAAGTCATTCGAGGACAAGACCGTTCTGAAAGACATCAATGCCGTCTTCGAAAACGGCAAGACCAATCTCATCATCGGCCAGAGCGGTTCGGGCAAGACGGTGCTGATGAAATGTATCGTTGGACTGCTCAATCCCACGCAAGGCGCGATACTGTACGACAACCGCGACTATACGACAATGGGCAAAAAGGAACGGAAAACCCTGCGCCGCGAAATGGGCATGATATTCCAGAGTGCCGCCTTGTTCGACTCCATGACGGTACTGGAAAACGTGATGTTCCCGCTGGACATGTTTTCCAACGACACGTACAGCGACCGGCTGAAACGGGCACGGTTCTGTCTGGACCGCGTCAACCTCATCGAGGCACAGAACAAACTGCCCGGCGAGATAAGCGGAGGCATGCAGAAACGCGTGGCCATCGCACGGGCCATAGCCCTGAATCCACAATACCTGTTCTGCGACGAGCCGAACTCCGGACTCGACCCCAAGACTTCCCTGATTATTGATGAACTGATACACGACATCACGCAGGAATACAACATGACAACCATCATCAACACACACGACATGAACTCCGTGATGGGCATCGGCGAGAACATCCTCTTCATCTACGAAGGCCACAAGGAATGGGAAGGCGACAAGAGCCAGATTATGGGGGCCACGAACGAACGCCTGAACAGTTTCATCTTTGCTTCGGACCTGTTCCGCAAGATGAAGGAAGCGAACATCGGGAAATAACGCGGTCCACAGGACACAACATAAAAGACGCCGGAAGCCCTGCTCACGCAGAACTTCCGGCTAATCATCATGATTAAACTAAATTGGTATCTAAAACATTAACTTATTCCCTTCTACTTCAACACGCTCGTCACGGCCTCATAATCCGGTTCGCGCGTTATTTCCTCCACCAGTTCCCGATAGAAGACCTTTCCGTCCCGGTCTACCACGATTACCGCCCGGGCCATCAGTCCGGCCAACGGCCCGTCCGCCAGTTGCAGGCCGTATCCCTTGCTGAAATCCGCACTGCGGAACACAGAGACGGGCACCACATTTTCTATGCCCTCCGTCGTGCAGAAGCGGGTCTGTGCGAAGGGCAGGTCCATCGATATACAGAGCACCACGGTATCCTCCATCCCGGCAGCCTCCTTGTTGAAGCGGCGCACCGACATGGCGCACACGTCCGTGTCCAGGCTCGGGAACACATTCAGCACCACCCGTTTTCCCTTGAACTGTCCCAATGTCAGTTCACTCAGATTACCGCCTACGGCAGTAAAGTCGGGAGCCAGACTCCCGACAACCGGCATCGTCCCCGACGTATGCACTGCCTGTCCTTTGAATGTAATTGTTTCCATATAATTAAAGTTTAGTTTCTGCGAATCTTCTTATTGTTCGTTGCAAATATAAGGGGTTTCCCATAAAGACGCAAAAAAGATACCGTTAATTAGTCGGTAACAAAACTAAAAAAATCCTATACCCTCACAAACGGCCGTCTCCATGCCCCGGTACATGCCGCCTGACGAGCTGCATGCCGAAACACTACACGGCATACAGGGGCACACAAGTCAGTTGTCCCTGTTCCTTATAAGGAAGCATGGAATAGCGATCGGCACGCAGCTCCGCGTTCTCTTTCAATAAGCGGCTCAATGAATTGGCTCTGACGTTGCCTTCCGCCTTTACTTCGATGGGCAACAGCCGGCCACTACGCTGTACCCAACTTCCTCTCCACATTTTCTGACATTTCATATCCACTCTTGCACGAAAAGCTGTTATTGTAGTTATCGTAATGTCGTTATTCCAACTTGAATGAAAACATCAGGAATACTATCCTTAGGGGGTAAGAAATACTATTCAAGCAGTCTAAGGAATACTATCGTAAGCAGCTAAGGATAGTATTTCACTACCCATAGTGAACAGCGCTCCAC
>CAZIMK010000029.1:0-40593 GCA_964540455.1 uncultured Paraprevotella sp. | reverse complement strand
ATTCGCAAACGGATTATCCTTACTCCCCCTGAAAACGTCATAGAGGAATGGAAAAACGACTATGATACGATGGTTGTAAATATGATATATGAAGATAATGTTCCCTCATTTGCGGACATACTCGGAGTTGTGGCAGATATAGAAAATATATTTAAGGCTTAATCTTCAAGTTGGTCCAAACAAACTATGGAAAAATCTTTTAAATAAATGTAGAAGCGTTTTGTTCTGTTTGTGGCATTTTTTATCTTTGCCTGTAAATAAAATCAGAATGATATGAAAAGATCGACGACTTATCTGTGCCTGCTATTGCTGTTGTGTGTGTCTTGTACACCGTCCTCTCAGGAACAGAAAAAACAGGCGCTTCCCCCGTCCAAAGGTTTACCTTATGAATTGCTGCTGGTGGTGGACGATGCGATATGGAACAGTGAGGCGGGCGATTCCCTGCGGCAGGTGTTGCAGGGGAATACCCCCGGACTGTTGCAACCGGAGCCTATGTTCCGGCTGTTGAGGATTCCTCCCAAAGGGTATGTCCGCACCTATACAACGATGCGCAACAAGATGTTTGTACGGCTGAATCCGGAGGCCGTGGAGCCTCGGGTTGCTGTGGAGCGGAATGTGGAGGCTGTGCCGCAGTTGCAGGTGGCGGTGGAGGCTAAAGATATGGAGGCTTTGGCCACCTTTATCGGCAGGAGGGCTGACTGGCTGGCAGATCAGTTTGTGAATATGGAACTGACGGCCGAGGCGAACCGTTTGCGGAAAAAGTACAATAAGAAAATAACGGCCGGTATTGCGGCGCATGTGGGATTTGACGTCCGTATACCGGAAGAAATCAAGTCCTTGAAGAAGGGAGAAAATTTTGTGTGGGCTTCCTCCGAACAGGTGGAGAAAGATCTGAACTTTGTACTTTATACGTATCCGTGGGGCGGAGGGGCACTTGATTTGGCCGGCTTCGTGGCTTGCCGGGACTCTGTACTGGAATTGAATATACCTGGCTCGCGTCCGGACCAGTGGATGACCACGGCAAAGGAAAAAGAAATGCCGCTGGCACAGGCGCGCGAGATACAGGTGAATGGTCGGAATATGCTGGAAGTACGTGGGTTGTGGGAAATGCACAACGGCGCTCTCGGCGGGCCTTTTGTCTCGTTGGCAGAGGTGGACAGCGTGCGGGATGAGGTGATTGTGGCCGAAGGCTTTGTTTATTCCCCCCGGACGGAATGCCGAGACCTGGTGCGGCGGATGGAAGCGGTATTGCGTACGGTGAAGCCGACGGGCAGGAACTGATTGTTCCGAACGGGTCTTTTTTGTTATGCAACCCGCTAAAAAATGTATATTCTTGGGCTTTGTGAGGCTTTTTGTTTATCTTTGTTGCAATGATAAACATGCAGAATATGACATCAGGGAAAATAATTCTTCTGGGTGGTTTGCTGGCTCTTTCCGCCGAGGCGGGTGCACAGGCCCGTATGGTGGTGGAAAACGATGTCGCCAATCTGGGGGAAGTTATGTTTCAGATGCCCCAGACAACTACGTTCCGTATCGTTAACAAAGGGAATGAGCCTTTGCTGATCAGGCAGGTGCATCCTTCGTGCGGTTGTACGCAGGTGGATTGGACGCGTCAGCCCATACAACCGGGAGGCGAGGGGAGTATCACTGCGATTTATGATGCCCGTATGTTGGGGGTGTTCCAGAAAGATCTGGAGGTATACACCAATGAGACCGAGAGTCCGGTGTATTTGCATTTGCAGGGAAGGGTCGTATCCCGGATGGTCGATTACACGGGTTCTTTTCCGGTGGCTATCGGGTATCTGCGCATGAGTACGGACAACATTGAGTTTGACGATGTGAACAAAGGAGACCGTCCGGTGGCGGAGATTCAGGTTGTGAATACGTCGCGTAAGAACTACAAGCCGGAACTGATGCATCTGCCGCCTTATTTGGAAGCCAGATATTATCCCGAGATTCTGGCGGGCGGTCGTGTGGGTAAAATCAGTCTGACGCTGGATAGTGAGAAACTGATGCGCATGGGACTGAATCAGACGTCGGTCTATCTGGCGCGCTATATGGGAGACCGGGTAAACGAGGAGAACGAGATAACGGTGTCGGCAGTACTTTTGCCTGACTTTTCGAAACTGACTGCGGAACAGCTGGCCGAGGCGCCCGTTTTATCATTGTCGGCCGATTCGTTGGACTTGGGAGTACTGGGGAAGAAAAAACAGGTAAGCGGCGCGGTGACTATAACGAACAGGGGAAAGTCTCCACTGGAAATAAAATCCGTACAGGTGTTCAGCAATGCGCTGAGTGTGAAGTTGGGCAATCAGAAACTGGCTCCGGGGAAAAGTACGAAACTACGCGTGAAAGTACAGGCAGACCGTTTGAAAAAGGCAAAGGCTCGTCCCCGTATATTGTTGATTACGAACGATCCGCAGCATCCGAAAGAGATAATAACCGTTCAAGTGAGGTCTTAAAAAATAAAATGAAGTAATGGAACATCCGGAGAATGGCTCAGAATATAAAGGGCTGACCGTGAACAGCGGCGTGGAACAGCCGGCTATTGTGAACCCTTATTTGCAACGCGGGCGTTTTAAGCACAGCCGCCTGTCTGTGAGCGATTATGTGGAGGGGATATTGAAGGGAAATGTCACGATACTGGGGCGTGCCGTCACGTTGGTTGAAAGTACGGCTCCCGATCATCAGGCTATTGCGCAGGAGGTGATAGAGAAGTGTTTGCCTTATGCCGGCAAGTCGGTGCGGATAGGTATCAGCGGTGTGCCGGGAGCCGGCAAAAGCACCAGCATAGATGAGTTCGGTATTCATGTGTTGAAAGAATACGGCGGGAAATTGGCTGTATTGGCCATCGATCCCAGCAGCGAACGCAGCAAGGGAAGTATCTTGGGAGACAAGACACGGATGGAGAAACTTTCCGTACACCCGGATTCGTTCATACGTCCCAGCCCTTCTGCCGGCTCTCTGGGAGGAGTCGCTCGCAAGACGCGGGAAACCATTATACTGTGCGAGGCCGCCGGCTTTGACAAGATATTCGTGGAGACTGTGGGCGTTGGACAGAGCGAGACGGCCTGTCATTCGATGGTGGATTTCTTTTTGTTGATTCAGCTGGCCGGAACGGGGGATGAACTGCAGGGTATCAAGCGGGGTATTATGGAAATGGCGGATGGAATCGTCATCAACAAATGCGACGGGAACAATGTGGACAAGTGTCAGCTGGCGGCGACCCAGTTTCGCAACGCGCTCCATCTGTTTCCTCTTCCCGAAAGCGGGTGGACTCCTCAGGTGCTGACTTACTCCGGCTTTTACGGGTTAGGCATCCGGGAGGTCTGGGAGATGATATATTCATATTTTGACTATGTGAAAGCGAACGGCTTTTTTGAGTATCGTCGTAACGAGCAGGCCAAGTATTGGATGTATGAGAGCATCAACGAACAGTTGCGTAATAGCTTTTTCCGCAACCCGACGATAGCCGGCCGGTTGGCGGACGTGGAACAGGATGTGCTGGCCGGCCGGCAGACTTCATTCGTGGCAGCCAAGCGACTGCTCGATGAATATTTTGCATTGCTCCATTAGCCAGGCGGGAGTGGAAGTGGCTCCGCAGATGCCTACGCTCCGGCATGCCGTTCCGAACCATTCGGGACGAATCTCGTTGGCGCTGTCGATAAGATGGGAATTCGGATTGACTTGTTTGCATTCATTGAATAGTACGCGTCCGTTTGAACTCTTCTTGCCGCAGACGAACAGAATCGTATCGTGCCGCGAGGCGAATTCGCGGATATGCGGCATGCGGTTTGCTACCTGCCGGCAGATGGTATCGTAATAACGGAAAGTGGCATTGGGAGAAATATGCTTCTGAATATAGCGGACAAGCTGTTGGAACTCATCCAGAGGTTTGGTCGTTTGGGAATACAGGCAGATGTCTCGGCTGAAATCCAGTTTGTTAGCATCGCCGAGATTTTCTATGACGATGGCTTTTCCGTCGGTTTGTCCTACTAAGCCCAAGACCTCGGCATGTCCTTGTTTGCCGAAGATGACGATTTGCTTGTCGACTTCGCCGGATTGGGCGTATTCTTTTTTAATACGTTCCTGCAGATGCAATACTACCGGACAGGTTGCGTCGATTATCTCTATTTCATTCCGGGCGGCCAGCTGGTAAGTCTGAGGAGGTTCTCCATGCGCCCGCAGAAGAACTTTGGCGCGGTGGAGGGTTTCGAATTCCTGATGATTGATGGTGCGTAACCCCAAGCGTTTCAGGCGGTCGCATTCTTTGCCGTTGTGTACGATGTCTCCCAGACAGTATAGCGTGTCAGAGCCGTTTAACTCTTCTTCCGCCTTATTGATGGCGCGTGTTACCCCGAAACAGAATCCACTTCCGCTGTCTATTTCAATGTTCATAGTTCGGAATGTTGTTCTGCCGTTATGCGGTGAAACTGTTCGAGAAGCCATGCGGTCTGTTCTTCCGGTGTCAGATGGCTGTTGTCCAGTTCCAATGCGTCTTCGGCTTTACGCAGAGGGCTGATTTCCCGGGTCATGTCTATCTGGTCTCTTGTGACTACGTTGTTGTAGATGTCCTGATAATTGCATGTCTCTCCTTTGGCAGTCAGTTCGTCATATCTGCGCCGTGCCCGGACCTCAGGAGACGCTGTGACAAAGATTTTCATTTCCGCATCAGGGAATACGGCTGTCCCGATGTCACGCCCGTCCATGACGATGCCTTTTTTCCGCCCCATTTCCTGCTGTTTCCGGACAAGAGCCTCGCGCACAAAGCCGATGGCAGCGATGTTGCTGACCTTTCGTGACACATTCATCGTGCGGATGTCCTGTTCCACATTTGTTCCGTTCAAATAGGTTTGCGGTTGTTTTGTACAAGGATCCAGCCGGAACTCTATGTGGATTTGGCCGATTTGTTTTTGCAGTGAAGCGATATCCGCTTCACCTGAGTCGCCAAACAGTTGGTGTTGTATGGCATAAAGAGTGACAGCGCGGTACATGGCGCCGCTATCTATATAGATATATCCGATTTCTTTGGCTAAGGCTTTGGCCATGGTGCTTTTGCCGCAAGATGAAAATCCGTCGATGGCTATTACAATCTTTTTCATGATGAATGGTGTTTATAAACTATATGAGAGGTTGAACAACAGGGAATGGGCCGATACGTGGTATTTCCCATATGCTAATCCTAATTTGAAGCGTGACAGCTGTACGCCGGTGCCGATCGTCAGGCCGGCACCGTGTGATGAGCCGGCTGCTTTCATCTCATTGGCACGCCGGATATTAAATCCCGCGGATATGTACAGGTAGTCGGTGGGCAGAAGGTCGACTCCGACGATAAAATGGTTGAGCAGTATCTTACCGAAAGAAGATTCTTTTTCCGGATTGTAGTAATAATCTGAACTCCATCGGGTTATATCCGTCATGGTCAGTGACACCCTCACAGGGGCATGAGCCATGCCGATGGAGAAGCCGGCCTGCAGGTCAAACGGGAGATGGTCCCGGATTTCACCGAATGCTTTTATCTGTCCGCCCAGATTGACACTGACGACGGAAAACGAAAAATCCTGTTCCTCGTTATAATAATTGAGGCCCAGATCTACGGCCATGGCGAAGGAACTGTATTCTCCGTATTTGGAATAAACCATTTTGGCTGTGGCGCCACCCGCCCAGCAGTCATTGAGATTATAGCTGTACAGACCGTTAATGGCCATGTCTATGGCGGAAAACGTACCGAGGATTTCGTTGGCTGCCGTGGTCTCTTTCATCGAGCCGTAATGGGCGAACTGTGCTCCGATGCCCCAAGTGCTCCGTTCACGGGCCGTTTTGACAAAGGAGGCACTGCCGGTGTTACTACCCTGCATGTAATTCATGAAATTGAGATTGAGAGTCCTGTCACTGACGGACGACAGCAGGGCCGGGTTATGGAATGTGAGGGCGGCATCGTCTTCTATAATGGAAATATTATGTCCGCCTAAAGCTGCGGCATGGGACGATGTGGGCAGTTTCAGGAAATTGAAGACGGAACTGCTCTCTTGCGCTTGTCCGGAAACGCCGCTTGACAGAAGTAACAATAAAAAGCCGAGACCTCGTTTCATTAATCGTTATTTTGGGTTCAAAGTTAGTTTAATTTTAGAGAAAAGAAAGCAGATCGGACTAATTTCCGCTGTTCTTTCCTAAAAACGGGGAAAAAAGTTTTTTAGGGTGTTTGCTGGAAGAAAAAATAAAAAAACGGATGAATATGAAAAAAAAGAGGCAAACCGATGATAAAATAAAAAAAATGTGCTACATTTGCCCCGATAAGAAGAACACGTAAAAATAATAATAGACAATATGGAAGTTAAGAAATCACAAAAAGCTGATTTGGAGGGTAAGAAAGGCACTAGCATGTTGATTGGTTATGTGCTTATTCTGGCTGCTATCCTCGTTGCTTTCGAATGGACGCAGCGTGAGACGAAAGCCGTTGAATTTGAGCCGGTGTTTTCGGCTGCATTCGAGGAGGACATGATACCTATCATGCCTCGTCAGGAAATTCAGGCTCCCCCTCCGGCTGCTGCGCCTAAGGTTACGGAAATTCTGAAAATCGTGGATGATGAGACGGAACTTGTAGAAGAAGAAGTGGAGACTACCGAGGAAGTGAACCAGGCGGTTGTCGCTGTTGCCGGTACGGGTACGCCGAGTGCGTCCGGTCCGGTGGGCCCTGTTGTGGAAGAAGTTGATGAAGACCGTATCTTTGAAGTGGCAGAGCATAATCCAGAGTTTCCGGGTGGTGAGAAAGCTTTGATGGAATGGCTGGGCAAAAATATCAAGTATCCTTCCATTTGTCAGGAGCAGGGCGTTCAGGGACGTGTATATGCTTCGTTTGTGGTGAATAAGGACGGTTCTATCGTAGATATCAAAATCATGAGAAGTCCGGATCCTGCCATGAGTAAAGAAGCAGAACGCGTTTTGAAGATTATGCCGCGTTGGGTGCCTGGACAGCAGGGAGGTAAGCCTGTACGTGTGAAGTTCTCGGTTCCTATCATGTTCCGTTTGAACTAATCTGGCTTTAAGTAAATATAAAGAAGAGGCTGCCTGCGATGCAGCCTCTTTTTGATTGTAATGTTTTTAATATGATGAAAATGTGGTCTTCAGAAGAAATTATAAGTCAAGTTAATCAACAGATAGAAACGGTTGGGCAAGACCGTAAACCGGAAGGCTTATATGCTCCGATCAGATATGTCCTTTCTCTGGGAGGAAAACGAATCCGTCCCGCGTTACTTTTGATGGCTTATAATCTTTATCAAGAAAATATAGGTGCCATTATGAAACAGGCGTTGGGTATAGAAGTGTATCATAATTACACGTTGTTGCATGATGACCTGATGGATTGTGCCGACATGCGTAGGGGGAATCCTACGGTGCATAAGTTATGGGGGGACAATACGGCTATTCTTAGCGGGGACACCATGTTGGTGTTGGCTTATAAACTGATGGCGGATTGTCCGGAACCGGCAATGGGAAAAGTACTTTCGCTTTTTTCGGAGACAGCACTGGAAATCGGAGAAGGACAGCAGTATGACATGGATTTTGAAAAGCGTATGGATGTGTCTGAGGATGAGTATATCGAAATGATACGTCTGAAGACATCGGTCTTGTTGGCCTGCGCCCTGAAGATCGGTGCCATCCTGGGAGGTGCTCCAAAGGAGGATGCAGATAACCTATATGTTTTCGGGGAACGACTCGGATTGGCTTTTCAGCTTCAGGATGATTATCTGGATGTATACGGAGATCCGAAAGTCTTCGGAAAAAACATCGGCGGAGACATTTTGTGTAATAAGAAGACCTACATGTTGATTAATGCGTTGCAAAGGGCGGATGAGAGTCAGCGGGCGGAGTTGGAACAATGGATTGCCGCGGAGACGTCTGTACCAGATGAGAAGATACGGCGTGTGACCGATTTGTACAATCAGATCGGAATCAGAGAAATCTGTAGAGAGCGTATCCGGATGTATTTTCAGGAGGCGGAAAAGGCGTTGGCAAAGGTCGCTTTGCCGGCAGAGAGGAAAGTGCAGCTGCAGATGTTTGCAGATTCGCTGATGGAACGTGAATCTTAATAAAGCCCGTATGATAGACACGCATTCCCATTTGTATGTCGAAGAGTTTTGTGGAGATATAGATACGGTGCTGGAGCGTGCGCGGAGTGCCGGATTGTCCAAAGTATTCTTGCCGAATATTAATAAGGAAACTCTTGTTCCTATGCTGGACTTATGTGCTGCCCATCACGGTTTTTTATATCCGATGATAGGGCTGCATCCTACAGATGTGGCTCCGGATTATATGGAAGTGCTTGATGATATGGAAAGTCTGTTGCGGGGGGAGCATCCTTTTGTCGCTGTTGGTGAGGTAGGACTGGACCTTTATTGGGACAAGACATTCAGCAGGGAGCAGCAGGATGCTTTCGCGAGACAGATAGAGTGGGCCGTGAGGTATGGATTGCCTTTGATGGTACATGTGCGTGAGGCTCATGAAGAGTTGCTTCATGTCATGGACGCCTTTCGCCATGAACCGTTGACCGGCGTGTTCCACTGTTTTTCCGGAACAATAAAAGAGGCGCGTCAACTGTTGACATACGAAGGCTTTATGTTGGGAATAAACGGGATAGTAACTTTTAAGAAGTCGGGGCTTCCGGAAGTTTTGCAACAGATACCTCTCGAACGTATTGTGTTGGAAACAGATTCTCCTTACTTGGCACCGGTGCCGTATCGTGGAAAACGGAATGAGAGTGCCTATCTAATTTTGATAGCATCGAAGTTGGCCGAGATTTATCAGATGCCGGTTGAAACGGTGGCAGCAAGAACGGCAAAGAATGCATTGAACCTTTTTAAACGGGCAAATTAGTGCTTTTTTGAGTGTGAAAACGGATATTTTTCTGTTTATGCGAAAAGTTTTTTAAAATATATGATGCAGTCAGAAAAAAAAAGAATATTTTTGTAGCTGAAATGAAGGTAGTGTTGCCGGCGCAGGTGATTTCTACATTAGATTCGTGTAATAAGGAGAGATGCTCGAGTGGCTGAAGAGGCACGCCTGGAAAGCGTGTATACGTCAAAAGCGTATCGGGGGTTCGAATCCCCCTCTCTCCGCAGACTGAAAGGAGAGATGCCGGAGTGGTCGATCGGGCCGCACTCGAAATGCGGTGAACGGGCAACTGTTCCCAGGGTTCGAATCCCTGTCTCTCCGCGATGTATCGCGGAATCTTTGTTAAGAATAAAAATTAAATCATAATTCATTAATCTTAAAATTTTAGACACACGATGAAAAAGTTATTTGCAATTGTTGCGATGATTGGAGTGTTCGCTTTTGGCGCCACTCAGTCAATGATGGCACAAGAAGAACCTATTGTAGCTGATACTGCCGCAGTAGATACCGCTGCTGTTGTAGAAGAGGTTGTTGCAGAAGAAGAGGTCGCTCCGGCTGAGGCTATCGAACCTGAGCAGGAAAGTATCCACAAAGAATTGAAGACGAAGTTTATCGAAGGTGATGCCGGTTTTATGTCCTTGGTTGCCGTTGCATTGGTATTGGGCCTGGCTTTCTGTATCGAACGTATTATTTACTTGAGCCTTGCTGAAATCAACACGAAAAAACTGATGGCTGAATTGGAAAAGAAATTGGCTGCCGGCGATATCGAAGGAGCTAAGACTCTGTGCCGTAATACCCGTGGTCCTGTAGCTTCTATCTGCTATCAGGGTTTGATGCGTATTAACGAAGGCATAGACAACGTTGAACGTTCGGTAACAGCATATGGTGGTGTACAGGCCAGCTATCTGGAACAGGGTTGCTCTTGGATCACATTGTTTATCGCAATGGCTCCGTCACTCGGATTCTTGGGTACGGTGATTGGTATGGTTATGGCATTCGACCAGATTCAGCAGGCTGGTGATATCTCTCCGACAGTTGTGGCTGGTGGTATGAAAGTGGCCTTGATTACGACAATCTTCGGTATCGTGGTAGCTTTGATCCTGCAGGTATTCTATAACTACATCCTTTCTAAGATTGAAACGATTACTTCTCACATGGAAGAAGCAACCATTTCATTGTTGGATATGTGCATGAAGTATAATCTGAAAAAATAAGTAGTGAGATGATTAAAACAGAGAAACTGTCTAGTTGGTCACTTTGGGGATGCATCATTCTGACGGTAATCGTCTTTGGCTGCTTCTTCTTGATTGGCTATGACAATCCTCAAGGGGATTATAATGCTCCGCAGTGTACGGAGGCCTTGATAATATTCATGTATGCCTTGGCAGCATTGACATTGGTGCTGACGGTTGGTAGCGTTGTGAATTCTTTGGTTGCAGGTTCCGGTGGCAGCAACGAAGCACTGACGGGTGTCCCGGGTTCAAAGGTGAGTCTTTTCTCTCTTGGTTGCCTGGTTCTTTCTTTGGTTCCGGGTATTATCCAGGGATTGGGAGAAAGCGAATTTACAGCAGCTGACGGAACGGTGACTTCTTCAACGATGGTTATGGTAACCGACATGTTTATCTTGTCGATCTATATCCTGATCTTGTTGGCCGTCGCATCTGTCGTATTCAATATGCTCAAGAGTTTTATCTCTAAGAAGTAAGTTGGGGTTTCAATCTTAAAAACAACAGCAAGGAATGGCAAAAAAGAAAAGAAAAGTACCGGCGCTGAACTCCAGTTCTACGGCAGATATTTCTTTTATGTTGCTGATTTTCTTCTTGGTGACTACGTCTATGGATACGGATACAGGTTTGGCAAGACGATTGCCGCCTCCACCTGAAGACGATCAGAAGGAAAATGAGATGGAAGTAAAAGAAAGAAATGTATTACGCGTTATCATCAATGGTGCTGGTAACCTGATGTGTAACGGTGATTACATTGAAATCCGGGAATTGAAGCAACGGGCGAAAGATTTCATTAAAAATGAAAATAACTCGTCCAAACTGCCTGAACTCCATCCGAAGTATATCGAATTGTTGGGACAATGTGCGGTGACCGATAAGCACGTGATTTCCGTGCAGACGGACCGTTCAACGCCTTACACGATATATTTTCAAGTGCAGAATGAATTGGTTGCAGCCTATAATGAGTTGCGTAATGAGTTGAGTAAAGTTAAGTTTGGCAAACCGTATGAAGCCTTGGCAAAAGAGCAGCAGGAGGCTATCCGCGAGTACTATCCGCAGAAGATTTCGGAGGCTGAACCGAAAGATTACTCTAAAAATTAAGGAGGAAAAACATTATGAGTAGATTTAATAAGAATGGCAAGCGCGAGATGCCTGAGATGAATACATCGTCTCTGCCTGACTTGATTTTTACGATTCTGTTCTTCTTCATGATTGTGACATCTATGCGTGAAGTTACCTTGATGGTGAAGTTTACCACACCGCAAGGGACGGAACTTGAAAAACTGGAAAGAAAGTCGCTGGTATCTTTCATCTATGTTGGACCACCGATAGACCAGTTGCGTCCGACGATGGGTAGCGGCACTCGTATCCAGTTGAACGGAAAGTTTGCCGAACCGGCCGAGGTAATGGACTTCATCAGTGAAGAACGTGCTTCCATGGGTAGCGAACAAGCATTCCAAACGGTTTCCATCAAAGCAGATGAGAAAACTCAGATGGGTGTTATCACGGATATAAAGCAGGTGTTGCGTAAATCTTGGGCTTTAAAGATTAATTATTCGGCAACGAAACGTAATTAAGATTTCGTTGTTATAATGTAAAAAGCAGCATTCCCAGTTGTGGGGATGTTGCTTTTTTAATGTATTTGTAGCTTCATTCTTCTTTTTTTGATTAAATTTGTAACAAATTTAACGACTATGAGTGTAGCTAATTTAGATGCCCTCGACGAGCAGATTCTGAAAATGATTGCGGATAATGCACGTATTCCATTTTTAGAAGTAGCCAGGGCTTGTGGGGTGAGCGGAGCCGCCATCCATCAACGTGTTCAGAAACTGATGAAAGTCGGTGTGCTGAAAGGCTCGCAGTATGTACTTAATCCTGAAAAGATTGGATATGATACATGTGCGTATGTTGGTTTGTTCCTGAAGGATCCTTCCGACTTCGACAAAGTCATAGAGGCTTTGTATAAGATACCGGAGGTTGTGGAATGCCATTATACGACAGGCGACTATGACATGTTCATTAAAATTTATGCCCGGAACAATCACCACATGCTGAGTATTATCCATGACAAGTTGCAACCGTTGGGCGTGCAACGGTCGGAGACCGTTATTTCGTTTCACGAAGTTTTCAACCGGCAGATGCCGATTCCGCAGGTTGCGCGGTCGGAGAAAAAAGGAGACGAGTAAAACAGACTGATTACGTGCATACCTGTTAATGGGTGCGCACGTAATCTATAAATTCGTAGGCGTAGGCATGCTTTTCATCGGGGGAATACGTTTCACGTTTGTTTATATCCCATTCCGTATCGGACAACTGCGGGAAAAAGGCATCGGCTTGTCTGGGAGTATCTGCCACGTGCGTAAGATATAATTGTTCGGCATACGGCAGAGCCTCTGCATACAGACTGGCTCCGCCGATGATGAATATCTCCTCTTCCGCGGAGCAGCGTGTCAAGGCCTCCTGCAAGGATGGATAAAGCTCAGTGCCGGGAAAGGCTTGGGAAACAGTCCGGGACAACACGATGTTGCGTCGATTCGGTAATGCCCCTTTGGGAAGCGATTCGAAGGTCTTGCGCCCCATAATGATGGTATGTCCTATAGTGAGTGCTTTGAAACGCTTTAGGTCATTGGGCAACCAATACAGCAGTTTGTTCTCAAAGCCGATGGCGTTGTTGTTCGCAACGGCTGCAATCATGGATATCATATATATCTTGTTGTTTGTTTTAAACGGAAACTTTACCGGCTATGTGAGGCCAAGGGGCATATCCTTCCAGTTGGAAGTCTTCGTATTTGAAATCGAATATATTCTTGACTTCCGGATTGATGAGCATGCGGGGGAGCGGGCGCGGAGTGCGTGTCAGTTGCAGGCGTACTTGTTCCAGATGATTGTTGTAAATATGTGTGTCGCCCAGTGTGTGGATGAAATCTCCGGCTTTCAGTCCTGTGACCTGTGCCATCATCTGCAACAACAAGGCATACGAAGCGATGTTGAAAGGTACTCCCAGAAATGTATCGGCACTACGTTGGTACAATTGCAGGCTCAGACGTCCGTCAGCTACATAAAACTGGAAAAATGCATGACATGGAGGTAAGTTCATGTTTTCCAGGTCGCCGACGTTCCAGGCACTGACAATAATGCGTCGCGATTCGGGATGATGCTTTATCGTGTCCACGGCCTCCTGTATCTGGTCTATGCAACCTCCTTTGTAATCCGGCCACGAACGCCACTGATAGCCGTATATGTGCCCCAAGTTTCCGTCCGGATCGGCCCATTCATTCCAGATTCGTACCCCGTTGTCCTGCAAATATTTGGTATTGGTATCCCCTTGCAGAAACCACAGAAGCTCGTGGATAATAGATTTCAGATGCAGTTTTTTTGTGGTCAGCAAAGGAAATCCGTCTTCCAGATTGAATCTCATTTGATGACCGAAGATACTGATCGTACCGGTTCCCGTGCGGTCCCCTTTGGGAATACCTTCAGAGAGAATCCGGTTCAGCAGTTCTAAATATTGTTTCATGGTTCGTAGTGTGATGAATCAAAAAAGGCTATCATGAATAGCGGTGTGTTTCGTGCAGTTTAAGAAGACTGAACAGCAGCAAGACCGAGCTGAACTGCCACCATTCGTTTTTGCTCCATGTCAGGCTGAGCGTCCAAGTATGAATCTTTTCCAGTATATTGGCTCCCGTGGCAGACAATTGAATTAATAATGTCTGCGTGTAGATGTGAAGATTCGCCGGCAGTTCGTGCCAGTTTTCCGACATGAGCCAGATGACGGTAAACACGAACAGGCATCCTGCAGTCCACAGGCTGTTCAGCAATGCCGTGTTGATGCCTGTCTGTTGTCGTTCGGGCAGTTGGGACAATACACGTTGCGTGAATCCGTTGTCGGAAACCTCGTGAGATTCTTCTTTCAGAAACTTTTTCACCAGTTGTTCGTCTTTATCCGTCATATCCGTTTCTCCTTAAAAAATCGGCCAGTTTCTGTCGTCCCCGGCTGATATGCGATTTGACCGTACCTTCCGGCCATCCTGTTATATCTGTTATTTTTCTGATGCTCAGCCCTTCCTGAAACCTCAGTGTCACGCAAGTGCGCTCCGCTGCGGACAATAGGGTCATTGCAGTATCCAGATCCATTTGCAGGGTTTCACCGTTCGTTCCGTCCGCGGGGCGTAATTCCGTTTCGCGGTTCAGTGTCTCTGTCGTTATCTTGCTGTTGCGAAGATAGTCATAAAACGTGTTATATGCAATACGTAACAGCCATGTTTTGAAATGTGCGTTGCCTCGGAAGTCTGACAGATGCCTGTATGCCCGTATAAATGTTTCTTGTGCCAGATCGTCGGCCACAGCCTTGTCGCCTCCTGTCAGATTGAGCAGAAAGCGGCGTAGAACCGATTGGTATTGTTCCACCAACCGGCCGAAAGCACGGTCGTTGTGGAACAATACGGCTTGGCTTATGAGAAACAGTGTATTCAGTTGGCTCATGGCATTTCAGGGAAATCTGCAGTGTCTTACTCAGGCTTCTGTGTCATTGTCCTCCTTCTGTGCCGAAGGCATGTAGTTTTCCGGATTTTCGGTTTGCGGGATAGCTGAGGAATCCGTTTTCTGTTCTGTAAGTTCTTCTTCTTTAGGGATTTCTGCCGGCTGTGGCTGATTCGTTTCTTTCGATTTGAGATTGGGCAGCCAGGCTATCGTTACTTTACCCAGGCCAATGAAGAGAATGATGATGCTAATCCAGACGAAGAAACTGCCGGCATGTGTGTAGAGACTGGCCAGGCATATTCCGAGGCCGACGGACGTATATTTGATACCCGAAATCATGATAGCTTCGTCGAACAGATAGCCGCGGAAGCGAGGGCTGTTGCCGTAAGATGCCGGCGACATATATTCCCTCTTGACGGAAGAACCGGTGGAGGGCTTATTTCTCGTTTCCTGAGGCTGTACGGTCTGTTGCGGAATGGCTGTGCCCGTCTGCCTTAGAGATTTGCGGATTGTGTAGATAAGGTAGATGAACAGTAGTAGCAGAGCAATTAGGAAAAGAAGGAAGATGAACACCGTGACGGCCGCTTTTGTGCCGAAACGAATGAAGTAATGCAGTAAGTTGTCTGCTTCATCCAAAGCATCCCTGTCGATGAGGGAAATGGCCGTAGTAGTAGACGGAGCTCCCACGTACATAGTGTCGGCCGCCCAGTCCGAAGTGTCGGAGAAGGCGATAATCCCTGCGGTGTCCGCCATCGCTTTTTCGGTCTGGGGCGTTGTGTCTTTGTTTTCTTTCGTTCTCTTTTTGGGGGCTTGCAACTTGTCCGGTGTTTTCGACATAGTTGCAGTGGTTGCGATGGAATCTTGTGCGGCTTTCATTTCTCCGTTTCCGAAACTCAGGCAGACAGCCAGAACAACCGCAGTCATCATAGAAATACGTTTCATAACTTAATTTATTTAATGGTTCACGATGATGTTATTTGTCTGTTGGACGTTAAAAAAACGCCAGTTGGTTGCAAAGTGACGGATTTTTTTGCGATTTCTCGTTATAAAAGCTGTATTTTTGTTTTGTAGAACGATTGGAAACATGATTTTACCTCAAGAATTTGCAGATTATACCCGTTGTCTGGTTGGCGATGATTTGTTCCGTACCCTCTGTGCGGCTTTGTCGGAAGAACCGCCGGTCAGTGTGAGGCTGAACGAGCGGAAATGCCGGATAGCCGGGGTGTCGTCGGATGCCCTGTCGCTTCCCCGTGCGGACGGCGGGGTGCCCTGGTGCAGGTCGGCGGTTTATTTGAGCGAGCGCCCGTCTTTCACGTACGATCCCTTGTTGCATGCCGGACTCTATTATGTACAGGAGGCCGGTTCTATGTTTTTGGAGCAGGCAATCCGCCGTTATGTCATTGCTCCTGCGATGGTGCTCGATCTGTGCGCGGCTCCGGGAGGCAAGTCCACCCATGTCCGTGCCCTTTTGCCGGAAAGCAGTCTGCTGGTATGTAACGAACCAGTACGCAACCGGGCGCAGGTGCTGGCCGAGAACATCGCCAAATGGGGGCATCCCGGCTGTATCGTTACGCAGAACTATCCGAAGGATTTCACGCGTTTCACGTCGCTGTTTGATGTCGTGATAGCCGATGTCCCTTGTTCTGGAGAAGGAATGTTCCGAAAAGACGCTGGAGCGGTGGAGGAGTGGAGTACGGCTAACGTGGAGTTGTGCCGTAGCCGCCAGCGGGAGATATTAGCCGACGTGTGGCCGGCTCTCCGTCCCGGCGGACTTCTTATATATAGTACGTGTACTTATAATAATAAGGAAAACGAAGAAAACATAGATTGGATTGCGGACGAATTGGGGGCCAGTGTGCTGCCGCTTCCGGTGGAGGACGACTGGCAGGTGGAGGGACGTCTACCCCGGGGTGCATCGGGGGATGATGCCGGCTCCCGTCCTGTTTATCGTTTCCTGCCCGGACGTACGCGAGGAGAAGGATTTTTTCTGGCCGTGTTGCGAAAGAATGAAAGTGTGGAAAGCATGTCGGTGGCTTGCAGTGGCCCGGAGAAGCCTAAAAAGTCCCGTTTGGGAAAGGCGAAAAAAGGGCGTGTCACTCCACCGGCAGTCCCGGGCGAATACCAGTCGTGGGTGCGCGGGGCGGAAAACTATGAATTTCTTGCGACGTCCGACGGGCAGCTGTTGGCATTTCCCCGTGCTCACGTGTCCGTGTATGCCCTATTGAAAAAATATCTTGCGGTGCTTCATGCCGGCATCCCCGTGGCGGAGCTGAAGGGGCACGACTGGATACCCTCCCATGCGTTGGCGTTGAGCACGGAGCGTGCCGGAGACGCATTTCCTGTGGTAGAGCTCGGACAGGAACAGGCCGTGGCCTATCTGCGCCGGGAAACGTTGACACTGCCCTCCGATACGCCGCGTGGCTATGTGCTACTCGCTTTTCGGGGTGTAGCGCTGGGCTTTGCCAAGAACGTGGGCAACCGTGCCAATAACCTTTATCCGGCCGAGTGGCGCATTCGCAGCAGCCATATCTCTCCTTTCTGTCTTTGGGAGGCCGATGGTCGCGTGAATTCGTGATTTTTCCGGGAAAGATTAAAAAACATTCCGATATGTTTGTGTATTCTCTTTGAAAGACATAGTTTTGTTCTTTGATAAACAAACTTAATAAAGCATGAAAAACAAAATCTATTCTCTTGTCGTGTTGTTGACGTTATGTCTGTCCGGTACATGGGCGTCAGAGCCGGATATGGCTTTTGCCGGATATCCCGTCGCCAACGAGGGTGCCTGGTGTTGGTTTGCCGACCCGCGGGCCCTGCATTATGAAAACGAGGAAGGAACCATTAATGCCTCTTATATAGGCTATATCGATGTGCATGGCAACATCAAGGCTATGCAAATGGACTTTCTCACAGGGAAACGTAACGAGGTGTTGGTGCGTTCGAACTTTCAGCCCGATGACCATAACAACCCGACGTTCCTCATCCTGCCGGATGAGCGCGTCATGATTTTCTATTCGCGCCACACGGACGAAGCCTGTTTCTTCTACCGTGTATCCCGCAAACCTGGTGATATTACGACGTTAGGAGAAGAAAAAGTCATCAAGACGGCCAACAATACCACGTATCCTTCGCCTTTTATCCTGAGCGACGACCCGCAGCACTTCTACCTCTGTTGGCGTGGTATAAACTGGCATCCCACCATCGGACGTTATACTTTGCCCGACGCGGAGGACAACGTGCAGGTAACCTGGGGACCGTACCAAATTGTACAGTCTACCGGAGCGCGTCCTTATGCCAAGTATTACAGCAACGGAAAAGATAAGATATACATGACTTATACAACCGGGCATCCGGATAACGAACAGCCCAATTGGGTGTACTTCAATGCTGTGAATCTGAATGCCACCAAGGATGCGCAGGGCAATGTGAAAGTGTCTCCCTCATTGGAGGATATCCGGGGAACACGTCTGTCCACGATAGCTTCCGGGCCGTTCAAGGTTTATAAAACGAGTGATTATAAGAGTAAATACCCTTATACAGTGGTAGATTCTCCGAGTGATTACCGCGACTGGGTGTGGCAGATAGCTTGTGATGCCGAGGACCGTCCCGTCATTGCAATGGTACGCATCAACGGCGGCAAGTCGCAGCATGAATATTTTTATGCCAAATGGACGGGCAGCGCCTGGCGTCTGACAGATCTGGCCGATGGCGGAGGGCGTTTCCATTCTTCCAATACCGAATATTGCTATAGCGGCGGAGAAGCTCTTGACCCCGAAAACCCGAATATAATCTACCTGTCGATTCCCACCGAAGGTGCAACGGGCAGCAAGGTGCATGAGATATGGAAGTATACCCTGAATGACGAAGGCCGCGTGACGGAGAAGACTCCTGTGACGTTCAATTCTACCAAGAATAACGTACGTCCTTATGTGCTACCCGGTTCTTCCCGTTCGCCTTTGCGTCTGGCCTGGATGAACGGTGACTATTATTATTGGATGGTGAACAAAAATTATCCGGCGGGTTATCCTACCGGTATACGTTGCGACTACCAGTGGGAAGAAACCGTGGACGGCTATGTGGGCGCTCCTGCATGGCATGAGACGTATGGCGGTAAATCTATGAGTAACGGAGCGTATGAAACACCGGAGTTACCGAAGACGGCGACCTTCACTTTGAGTGTCAGTTTGCAACTGAGCGCGTCGGCTTATTACGGAACATTGGTGAGCGGCGATAATTTCACTTACGGCGTAACGGAAACAGACGTTCTTCCTTACGTAACAATCGGCGGAACGACCTATCGCAGTACGAATCAATTGTATACATCAGACAGTTGGGCCTGGAATTCCGGCGGTACGAGCGGCGATCGCTGGCCCACGCAGTTGGAAGAGTTCAACTTGACATTGACATACGACAGCCGTGTGCTTACGATTTACCGCAACGGGCTGATTGACCAGAAAATCGAAACGGAAGGTCTTTCTTCCGAAGGACTTCGTATCGGCGGATATGAGGGTATGCTCCATACCGCTGTGTTCTATCGGCAGTGTCTGTCGCAGAATGAGGTCGGATACATTCTTAGAAAGCAGGCGTTGGACGGGCTTTATGTTCCCGGAAAAGTTTGCACGGATGTGGTGTTGCCCGTGATGGTTGGCGGCGAGTCTGTTGTATGGACTTCCGATCATCCGGAGATATTGGCGGTGGACGGTTCTTACCGCGCTCCGGAGACAGAAACGGAAGTCATTCTTACTGCTTCTGTCGGGGAGACCGTGCGAACGTTTGTCGTGACGGCGTTGCCTCGTGACATCGAACGGAATTGTCTGGCTTACTATGCTTTTGATGCGGTCGATGCTTATCAGTCGGAGGGGAGCGCTTTTGTGAAAGATCTGAGCGGAAACGGGCGTGATCTCATGCTGAACGGTTCGGCAAAGGCCAATGGCGTACTCGATCTGACGGCTAACAAGTCTACGGCCTTTGATACGAACGGTTACGCCGTCGTTCCCGCCGGACTGTTGGACAGTCTGCGCAGCTATACTGTGTTGTTCTTGGCCACACCGGCTTCCTTGTCAGCCGCTCCGCGTTTTTATGATTTCGGATTCTCATCGGGCAACAGCCTGTTTGCCCGTGCCAACACACTGGCAGCCGGTATCAAGTTGGGTGGCGGTACGACGACAATGGTGGAAGGAGCTGTTACGCTTTCAGCCGGTAATACCTATAAAGTGGCTGTCACTTACGATGCCCGCACGCGGCTGACATCCATCTACGTGAATGGCGAATGCGTGGGAAGCGGTACAGCCAATACGAACGAGGCCTGGCAGATTGCCGCCTCTTCCGCCGACATTCGCAATTACATAGGACGGACGCAGTGGTGGGACACCTCTTATGGCAAGGACAATGGTGATTACGTGGGAACCATGGACGACTTGTATATCTTCAACACCGCTCTCACGCTGGAGGAAATTGCAGTTCTGCAAAGCATCCATATGGACGATGAGGCGTTGAATGTAGACCGTACGGACTGTATCGTTAATCCCGGTTTCGAGGAATCTTTCACTGTGCTGGCCGGTTCGGGTGTAACGTCTGACCGTGCTATTTACGTACCGTCCGGTTGGAATGTAGACTATACGGGTCGCGACGCGAACGATATGACTGTACTCAACTCCTCATGTCTGTATTACAGCCTCTTTTCTTCTGTGACAAGGACGGAACAATTGGGCGCGAACAGTTATCTCGTGCGTCAGAAATGGGGAACGTCCTCCATTTCGCTCACGCAGGCAAACGATACGTTGCCTGCAGCCTACTATGCGTTGCAGGCGTCTCTTTGGCAGAGCGGACTGGGCGGACAGGCGACTATCTGGGCCAAGGCCGGAAAGGAGGACGCTTTGTCGGCTACGGCTCCGAGTGCGACAGGAACTTGGGAACAGGCTTCGGTGATGTTTCCCTGCGACGGGTTGCAGCAGACCGTGCTGGGGTGTACGGCACGCCATACCTCGGACGGTAGCGAGAAGTTTCTCGGGTTTGACAATTTTCGTCTGCTGGACGTTACGGCCAATCGCGAGGCGTCCGAACTGCTGGCATTGCTGACGCGTATGACACAGGCGGCCGACCGATTGCTGGAGACCTCCCTGCTGGTAGACCCTTGGCAGGGAGCACTTGTGGAAGCAAACCAGACGGCCAAAAGTATGACGAAGGACGCCTCGCAGTCGGAGTTGTATGAAGCTTACGTGGCTTTGCGTGATGCCTTGCGCGGCGCGCGCACTCCGCAGGCTACCGGCATTCGTGCGGTGGAGGCAGTTCCTTCGTCCGAAGTTCTGTATGACTTGAGCGGTCGCCGTGTCGGTTGCCCGTTTCAGAAAGGTGTCTACATCGTAAATGGCCGAAAAGTGATTTACTGAACATAACAGGTGGCAGTTCGGAAACTGCTCTCTTCTCATAGTATGGTTCCCTGTGGCGTGCTCAGTGCGCCGCGGGGAATTTGTATTTTCGGAGGTTTCATTTGCAAAAAACGCTTATCTGTTGTTCACGTTCTGCCTTCTAATTTATTTTTTATTATCTTTGCACAAGTGTTTTCTATGTCTGCTTACGGATATGATCGTCAACAGAGAGCCTCTTCGTGCAGAAAACATATATACCAATAAAAAACCTGAATTACTCATGAAAAACAAAAGACTTCTTTGTGCTTTGCTTGCAGCACTGCTTTCCGGCGCATTCTTCCGTGCGGGAGCCCAGACCGTGATATTTCCGCAGGCGGAACAGCCGGGCCGGGCACAGGTGCAGGCAGGTGGCGACATTTACACACTCTCCAACGACCTTTTGTCCGCCCGCTTCATCAGGCAGGACGGGCATCTGTTGTTCGGCGGTTGCGACGCGTTGACGCTGCAGGCCGGAACCGAACTTTTTAAGTTGCGGCTGGGCAACGGTACGGAAGTCTGTGCTTCCGAAATGAAACTGGCCGATGTGCGTACCGTGGATCTGACGGGTGACCCGGCCGCGGTGAAAGGCTCGAAACGTTTTGATGGTAAGGCTGTGGAAGCCGACTTTGCTTACGGAAACTTGAACATAACCTGGCGTGCCGTCCTGCGCGACGGTTCGCACTACCTGCGCACGGAACTGGACGTAACCGCCACGAAAGACACGCCGATGAGTTCTCTCACTCCGATGATGTACAGCGTGGACAACCTTGCGGGCGGAACCGTGCCCGTGGCCGTGGGCAATACGCGTGGCGCCGTGCTGGCCAGCGATCGGATTTTTGCCGGTCTGGAAACTCCAATGGGGCTTAATACGTCGGGTGCGACCAGTGATATGGACAGTTTTACGCACAATGCGTGGACTGCGAATACCTTTGCATGGGCACCCGGTGAGGATACGCCGCAGGGGATTATCGCTTTGGGCTATGCCACAGCCCAGATTGTCGGCACGCGGGGCTATCTCGTTTTTCGTGAGACGGGGGAATATACCTTGACATTCTCTTATTCCAGCGGTAGCCACCGTCTTAACATAGTGGGAGTGGACCTGCTGAAGGATGGTGAAGTCGTAGCCTCGGACTATCATTACGGTTTCACCGGTAATTTGGCGCAGAATAACACCTACCGACTCACGGTACCGGAAGCCGGTGCCTATCAGGTGCGTTATTTCTGTGAGGTAAGGACGGAGACTATCACTAGTTCCGGTGTAGTCACGTACGATAAGAAAATATCCGTGCCTGTCATTGTCTATGACCAGTCTGCTGTTGCCGGGCGTGCCAAAGCACCGAAGACTTTGCCTGCCGGTGCGTCTTCCATCGGTGAGGACGAACTGCTTACCGATACGTGGAAACCTGCCGATTGGCAGGTAGTCAGTGACGTGCCCGCGCGCGTTATGGAGCTCGGCTACGGTTATCCTGACGTCAAATCCATACAGCAACCTTTCACGGTTTGTTCAGATAAGGGGACGCTGACGGCCGAATTCATCTACAAGACCGGCAACAACGGTCTGAGCATCGTGGGAGTAGATCTGGCGGACGAGGAGGGAAACGTCGTAGTGTCGGACTATCACAAAGGATTTTCCGGCAATGCCAAGACGGATAACCTTTATACATTGAATGTTCCTTATGCCGGAACGTTCACGCTGCGTTACCTCTGTGAGAACCGGACTGAAGCGAACACTTCCACCGGAGACGTTAAACTGCAGTTGGCTGTTGTGGACACCATTCACTTGCCGGCACCGGTCACTGTGCCCATACAAGGCGTGTGGAGTCGGAACACGACCCTGGCAGCAGGGAAAACCTGGAGTGTCGGAGCCGTTGTCGGACTTATCGCACCGGGGCAGGCCCGTCGTTCTTTCTTAGCATACAGCGAGCGGGAGCGTGCTGTGCCTTGGCGCCCCTATCCGGTTTATATTTCATGGTATGAGCTGAATATCAATCGAAACAACTCGCAGGATTATTCGGGGAACATGACGGTAGAGCAATGTTCCGATGTAGTGGAGCATTGGAAGACGGCCTTGTTCGATACCTACGGGACGGGGGTTGAGGCATTTGTCTGGGACGACGGTTGGGACGAATACGGAACGTGGACTTTCAACAAGAACTTCCCCGACGGATTCGCCGGGCCCGATGCCGTGGCTCGTGAGATGAATTCCGGTATCGGAGCATGGCTCGGTCCCGTGGGCGGTTACGGACAGAGCGGCAACTACCGCCGTGCCTATTGGAACGGCAAAGGCGGCATGCAGCTCAGTAATCCGGCCTATTATAAAGTGTTCCTTGATGCGTGCAACTACATGATCGACACTTATGACTTCCATTTCTTCAAGTTCGACGGCATCAGCGCGCAGTTCAGTGCCGTAGGGCCCGACGCCGGCACGACGGGCGAGGAGAATGCCGAGGCCATCATCGATATCGAACGTGAGATCCGTAAGTCGAAGGAGGATATATTCCTTAATACGACCGTCGGCACGTGGGCCTCGCCCTTCTGGTTCCAGTTCACCGACGCGGTATGGCGGCAGGAGAACGACTACGGTACCATCGGCAACCAGGGCACAGATCGCGAACGCTGGATAACATACCGCGACCGTCTCGTCTATCAGAACTTCGTGCAGAACTCGCCGCTCTGTCCCATCAACACACTCATGACCCACGGATTCATCCTTACGTCCTTCGGCAATGTGTCGAAGAATATGGACTACGACGGCATTGTGCGTGAGATGCGTTGTGCTTTTGCTTGCGGTTCAGGCATGGTGGAGTTGTATAATGACTACAAGCTGATGAACAGCATTAACGGTGGCCGTTTGTGGGCCGATTTGGCCGAGTGCATCCGCTGGCAACGTGATAATGCCGATGTGCTGGCCGATATTCATTGGGTGGGCGGCAATCCTTGGGATGGAAGCCGCGCCAACGTTTATGGCTGGGCGTCGTGGAACGGGCGGAAGGCCACTCTGGCGTTGCGCAATCCATCGGCTTCTCCGCAGACTTATACGATGACTCTCCGTCAGGCGCTCGACATTCCCGCTTATGTGAACACGACGATTACGCTTTCGGATGCCTTTGTCCAAGCCGCTCTTTCCGGTCTGCCCGTAGGAGAACCGTTGGATATCGATACCGAACTGACGTTGAGTCTTCCGGCTTCGTCTGTGTTTGTATTCAACGGTCTGGACGGTAATGCTCCTACCGGTATCACGGTCGTTCCGTCCGAAACAGCGAAGCGGTCGGACAATGACACTGCCATTTATGACCTGACCGGTCGCCGTGTCAGCCGTCCCGTATCAAAAGGCATCTATGTAGTAGACGGAAAAAAGATGGCCTTTTGACAGTTCCGCCCGGGTTGAATAAGTATGATTGCTGTGCCGCAAACGAAGGAAGTCCCCTTCGTTTGCGGCACAGTTTTCATGTTCTTTTTCCTTCTCCCACGCTACACAGAACTTTTGAATAAAACGGAGTTTCGTCAGCTCAGTAGAAAACCAGTGAGGATAAAATCTGTGTAGGGAGGAGGGCGGCGACAGACTCCGGCCTGCCATCCCGCAGACAGTTCCGACATCGAGCCACAGGCAATGCACTTATCGGGCCGTAGGCTGTTCACCTGCCGAGTGGAGCGCTGTTCACTATAGGTAGTGGAGCACGGTTCACTATGGCTAGTGGAGTGCTGTTCACTATGGGTAGTGGAGTGCTGTTCACTATGAGTAGTGGAGCGTTGTTCACTATGGGCAGTGAAATACTATCCTTAGCTGCTCACGATAGTATTCCTGATGTTCCCAAAGTTAGAATGAAATGTCATTCAAGTTTGCTGTTGGTGAACGACGAATAGGGGATGGGCAAGTCCACGTTTTGGTATGTATAATGTGTATATTGTTCTTTCTCTTAACAAGAGAAGTATTTTTCACGTGGCAAAAATATGTAATTATTGGGAAACAAGCAAAAGAAAGAATAAAAAGTTGCAAAATAGATATTATTTTCTTAAGCAGAAGTTTGTTTATTCTTGTTGGTGAAATTTATAATGGTTTATTAATAAGCTGTATGTGTGTTTAATACTTCTCTTGTTAAGAGAAAGATTGTTCTGCAGAATTTGAAATAAAAACAAAAGGCGGTTCAAGCCCTCGCCCTTACATTATTCAGAAAAAAGTATTAACGTCTGTGGGCTTGCAGGCACAAATAAGTTTAAGTTTATGAAAAAGATTTTTCTTTTGCTGGGTGTAGCCCTTTCAGCGGCTTCTTGTACAACAATCACTAAAACAGCCTCAACGGCAGATGTGCCGGCTTCACTCTTGTGTGCAACAGTGGCCGACTTGGAGTTTGCTACTCCGGAACGTGTCTCCTTGACTTCTTTGAATGCCGTTAAAGAAGATATACAGCGTGGCGGTTATGCCAATGTGAAGAAGGCGGCCGAGAATGAATTGCTCGAAAAGTATAACGCCGATGTTCTCGTGGAGCCGGAATATATCATCAGCAAAAAAAGGTATCTGCTCAGAAGCAAAATCACGGGTATCACGGTAACCGGCCGTCCGGCAAAGTATGTGCGCATTCACTCGCTTAACGATTCCGTATGGTGCAACCCCGTGTTTCGTGCAAAGATGACGAACAACGTTAGAAAGGGCGGTGGCTTGATGAAGGGCATGCTCGGTAAATAATAAAAACCGATGGTGATGAAGAATATATTTTATTTATCAGCTGCTGTACTCTTGTTGTCCTCGTGTGTCACCACGAAGAAAACCGCGAGTACGGCGGATATCACCTCTTCTCTACAAAGCGCGACGGTGGCCGACCTTGAAGTGCGTCCTCGTATCTCCTACACGATGACGCCGCTCAAGGCTGTCCGGCGCGGCGGGCTTGAAAATGTCAAGCGCACCGCCATGTCCGAGGCTTTGGAGAAGAATGGCGGTGGTGACCTTATGGTCAACCCGGAGTTTACGATAAGTAAGAGGCGCGGGCTTTTCGGCTCGAAAATCACGTCGGTTACCGTGACGGGCCGTCCGGCCACTTATACGAATGTACGTTCTTTCAACGATTCTGTGTGGTGCAATCCTGTGTTCCGCGGTATTGTCACAGCGGGAAAGTTGTCACAGAAGAAAATCGCTGTTAAAACCAAACGCACTCCCATGTCGAAGCTCGAGCGTGAGTATAGCAGTCCCAAACGTACTTGGCTGGTGCGCGTAGGATTGGGGACCAACAGGTTTGAGGATATAAAAGACGGGAAGAACGTCGGTCAGTTCGGATATTCCGTAGGCTTGGAGTTTAACAGGACTATTAAGCGGAAAGGTGCTTACTGGGGCATGGACTTCACCTTTGCAAGCAGAGGCTATGAAGTAGAGCGGGATTTGAATCCTTACAGGAACTATAATTCATATAATATCACTCATGAAAAAATGAAGTTGTATGCCCATAATTTCCAATGGTCTCCGTTTACTTTCGGTTGGAAGATAAGGCTTGGAAGATCAAATGTTACTCTCGATCCTCATATTGGAGCTTTTGCTTCATGTGATTTGGGTGCCTCGTGTAAACTGGAGCAGGATTATGACTATACAGAAAGAAAATGGATGCCAGCTAACCGTTATCACTCTGGGTATTATTATGATGTAAAACATAAAGGTCTTCATTATGAATCTAATGGACATGCCGATGGCGGTGACGTGGCCGATCGTTTTGATGTTGGTCTGAAATATGGAGTCGGCCTTTGGTTCAACGATAAGGTCAATGTAGACTTCACGGTTCAAAAAGGATTCTTGCGTCCGGAGTACGCTCATGGCGTAGGCTACTCTTCTTTCCCTCTTGGCGATTCCGGTGCCTTGAACTTGATGTTCCGTTTGGGCTATGCCTTCTGACGGACTATCCTGATACCTGGAATTCGGGGTAGGTCGGAAGCTCCTTTCGGGGATGCGGACCGGTGCGTGTCCGGAATTCCAGTCTGCATAGTCAGCGCAAGCTAACTATTTTTCATTTACTTGACAGAGGCCTGTTTCTCCGGGATGGAAAGGCAGGCCTCGCTTCTGAAATGCCGGTTTGAAAACGGATATAAAATCCCTCCCCGGTTGCGGTCAGAGGTACTCCGGCAACAGATAAAGCCGCGTGCTGTGGCTCCCTTTTATTAATAAAGTGTAGTTTTCGGGCATATCCGTCCGCAGTGTTTCGATGACCTGCTCCACGTTGTCGAACGTCCGGAAGGGAGCGTCTGTTTCCCGAAAACACGGTCCCACAAGCCATACACGGTCCAGATTTGCCTGTATCAGGAAGTCCACGATGCGCCGGTGTTCCGCTTCGCTCACGTTACCCAATTCTTTCATGTCGCCCAGGATGACCATCTTCTTGTCCGCTTTCAGCCGGCACAGATTTTCCAGTGCCGCTTTCATGCTGGTGGCGTTGGCGTTGTATGTGTCGATGATAAGCCGGTTGTGTGCCGTTTCCCGCCATTGCGATCGGTTGTTGCCCGGCGTGTACTCTGCCAGTGCTGCCGAGATGTCCTCATTTGGTACACCGAAGGTTTGCCCTACGGTCACCGCTGCCAGCAGGTTGCTCAGGTTGTAGTCCCCGATGAGCCGGCTTTGCACCTCATGCCAGATGCCTCCTTGCTCGCGCCATCGGAAACGCAGGCAGGGCGTGCAGTCGAGAGCTTCCCCCTCAACAGCCGTGCCTTCGTCGCCCGGTGCCCCGTATTTGACGGTCTTCATTCCTTCGGCTATCGCCACCAGGTGCGGGTTGTCTTTGTGCAGGAACACCGTACCTCCCTTTCGGCGGAGATAGTCATACAGTTCGCCCTTGGTGTGCACAACGCCCTCAAACGAGCCGAAACCTTCGATGTGCCCCACGCCCACGTTGGTTATCAGCCCGTAGTCCGCATCCACAATTTCCGAGAGTTGCTTGATTTCTCCCGGATGATTGGCACCCGTTTCGATGACGGCCATTTCATGTCCGGCATTCATCTGCAACAGCGTCAATGGGACGCCGATATGGTTATTCAGGTTCCCTTGCGTGTACCAGACCTTGTATTTCCGGTTCAGTACGTTGGCTATCAATTCCTTGGTCGTTGTTTTCCCGTTGGTCCCCGTCACCTGTATTACGGGCAACCGTAACGCTTTCCGGTGATGCGCCGCCAGTTGCTGCAGGGTGTGCAGGCAGTCATCCACTAAGATATACCGTGTGTCGCCTTCCGGCACATACCGCGCATCGTCTACCACGGCATATGCACAACCCCGTTCCAGCGCTCCCACCGCGAATGCGTTCCCGTCAAACGAAGCCCCTTTCAGGGCAAAGAATATCGAACCCTCGGGACAGGTGCGGCTGTCGGTCGTCACCTGCGGATGTTGCCTGAAAAGGCCATAAAGTTCCTCAATTTCCATTTCTTTCATAAAATCAGCGTGCAAACTTACGACAAATCTCCGTAATAAACGAATCTTGCCGCAGGATATTGGACCGGTTGCACTGCCGGAATCTCCGCTTACGGTCTGAAATGCGAGTCTCTGCATGATAGCCGGTTCGTTCGGGGCACCGGTGGTGAGAATGATGCTGAAAGTTGAATATACCGAGACGGTACGGATTATGTTGTCAGCGATTCGTCTTGGAAAATCACGGAAAGCCCTGTGATATATCCGAACAGATATAGCGGAGTGTATCGTCTGCGGGTTTCCGTGGCGGCCGACTCCGAAGCCGTGGTACGGTTGCCGACAGCCGATGCGGACAAAACAACGGAACACGGTGCCAGTATGGATGCAGTAGATGGGATAAAGGCGGTGGAAGCCGTCGGGGAACGGACGCAAGTGACGCCAGGTTCCGGCACGTATCTGTTTGCCGTGGAAACGGGAATTTAATCCCCGAACCATGAAATCTTCAATATTTTGTTCTCCGATGTCCCGGAATGCCGATATTTCTGCGTACATTTGCCCAGTTAAATCATTCGGACGAACACGATGAAAGGTCTGCTTCCTTATACTTTGCAAATCCACGGGCGACTGCTAGACTTGTCGGAACCGCATGTGATGGGTATTCTGAACGTTACCCCCGACTCCTTTTATGCCGGAAGCCGGAAACAGACCGGGCGGGAGATAGCCCTCCGGGCGGAACAGATTCTGAAGGAAGGCGGGACGATGATAGACATCGGTGCCTATTCATCGCGTCCCGGTGCCGGACACGTTCCGGCGGAAGAGGAAATGAGTCGTCTGCGTCATGGTCTGGAGATTCTGCGTCAGGTGGATGCAGGTGCCGTGGTCTCGGTCGATACGTTCCGGGCGGACGTGGCGGCCATGTGTGTGGAAGAATACGGAGTAGGGATTGTCAACGACATATCGGGAGGAGAAATGGACAGCCGCATGTTCGGGACGGTGGCCCGGCTGGGAGCCCCCTATGTGCTGATGCACATGCAGGGAACTCCGCAGGACATGCAGCGGGAACCCCGTTACGGGGATGTGGTGGCGGAGGTTATGCAATACTTTGCCCGTCGTGTGCAGCGGTTGCGGGAGCTGGGGGCGAAAGACATTATCCTGGATCCCGGCTTCGGTTTCGGAAAGACGCTGGCGCATAATTACGAGTTGATGAACCGTCTGGAACTGTTCGACATCCTTGAACTACCCGTGCTGGTGGGCGTGTCCCGCAAATCGATGGTATACAAGCTACTGGATTGCACGCCCGACGAGGCGTTGAACGGAACGACCGTGCTCCATACGCTTGCGTTGCTGAAGGGTGCTTCCATCCTGCGTGTTCACGATGTGAAAGCCTGTTGCGAGGCAGTGCGTATCGTTCGTCAGATGCTTAATTCCAAGTAAGATTGCCGTATGTTTTTTGATTTCGGAGTAAAGGATATAATTGATATTTTTCTGGTTGCCCTGTTGTTGTATTACAGCTACAAGGTGATGAAAGAGTCGCGATCGCTCAATGTGTTTTTCGGCGTGCTCATGTTTGTGGCCTTTTGGCTGTTCATTTCCCAGATTCTGGAAATGAAGCTACTGGGGTCCATACTCGATAAATTAGTGAGCGTGGGCGCTTTGGCTCTGTTGATCCTTTTTCAGGACGAGCTTCGGAATTTCTTTTATACGATAGGTACCCATGAAAGGGTGCGTGCACTGATGCGCCTGATTCGGGGAGATAAGAAACAGAACAGTGGTAAGGCGGAGATCATGCCCATTGTAATGGCCTGTATGAGCATGAGCAAGCAAAAGGTCGGTGCCCTGATTGTTATCGAACGCAGTCTGCCGCTCGACGATATTATCCGCTCCGGTGAACTGATTGATGCGAACGTCAATCAGCGATTGATAGAGAATATTTTCTTCAAGAACAGTCCTTTGCACGACGGGGCCATGGTCATTGCCAACAAGCGCATCCGGGCGGCGGGGTGCATCCTGCCGGTATCCCACAGCATGGATATTCCCAAGGAACTTGGTTTGCGGCACAGGGCTGCCATGGGTATTTCACAGGAAACGGATGCTCTCTCGATTATCGTATCGGAAGAGACCGGAAACATTTCGGCCGCCTTCAAGGGGCAGTTCCAGCTGCGTCTGACGGCGGAGGAACTGGAACGCATCCTTACGGAAGACCATTTATAGGAATGGGCAGTAGCAATTTATGTTACAGACAGCAATTTTAATATCTGTATGGCAGACAATAGTAGTTATGTAACGACTATTCGGTCTGTTACGTCAGTCCAGCATCAGACTGAGATGAGGCCACCGGTTCCCGAACAGGAGAAATGCCAGTTGTTGTGGGGCGTATAGCGGAAGAGTATCGTCCGTCGTGTCGCTTGTGTGCAGGCATTGACCGTTGGCAAGGATGTAAGTGCCGTTGTTCTCTGGGATATCTTCGTCTTTAAACCGGAAAGTCAGTGTCTCTTCCGGATGCTCGGCAGCATAATGCGTTAGCGCTTTCTCGGCTTGCAGGACACGGACTTGTACTGTCGTTTCGCGGCGCATGATTTTGCCCTGCCTTTGCAGGGCGCGTGCCGCTTCCCGGCATAACGCTTGTGCGACGGCCGTTTGTGGCTGTGCGAAGATGTCCAGTATTCGTATGTCTTCGTCGTTCTCCGGTACGGCCAGCAGTATGCCTACCGTCTGTCCTTGGGCGTTCGTTGCTCTTATCAGTACACCTCCGCTCAGGAAAAGGTCGTCCAGCACGATGTCTAAATCCTTGTCACTTTGTCGGATGAAACAGGGGCGGGGCGGCATGCACTTCTCTATCCATTCTTTCAGCAGTGTGCAGTCACCGTCCTCCCTGTGACGGACTACGGTATATGAGAGAGGCATGTCCGGAGCGGCCGGAGGCGTGTATGCAGGAATCTTGCCGGCAGCATAACCGCTTCGGGCGTAATATTGCCGGAGAGTTTCGTCGGCAGGAATCAGCAGGCTGAACCATTGCCCGTCGGCATACATGCGACGGTGGGCTTGGCTCAGCAGGCGGCGCATGAGTCCGCGTCCCCGTCGTTCGGGGGAGGTACAGGCACCGGATATATAGCCGACGGGAATATCGGTGTTCTCCCAGTGCATCCGGTAGGGCAGGCGTTGAAGGGCCGACACGACCTGTCCGTTCTCCTCGATGAAAGAGTTGATCGGCGGCGTATATTTCTTGTTGAAATACAGTTGCAGGAAGTCGTCGCTGTCGTCGAAACACTGTTGCCAGAGGGCGCGGGTCTGCCATTTCAGATGTGATTCGCGGCAGGACGTGGTTTGTTCTCCGAGGTGGTGGCTGACCGTGCAGGCCGACCATACGCTGAATTTTTCCAGAAGCAGATGCGGATGGTAGGACAGTTTGGCTTTGCGCAGTCCTTCAATGCCGAGATCCTCCTCCCGGTTGATGTATATGAAACGTTCCGGCAACCGGGATGCGAATTCATTGTTGATGGCGGCATAGGCGCCTTCGTAGCCGGTGTCGGCCTTTTCCACACATACGTCGAACGTGTCTCCGTTGACGGGAGCACCGAATGTGAAAGCTATCAGTTGTCCGCCGACGAATAATGTTCCGCCAGTGATGTCGAGCATGTCCATGTTTGCCAGTACCCGCCCGATCATGGTGCGTTCCGAAGCAACGGAACGTTGTATGTCGGGGGACGTTCTGGTAGAACTCCATTCTTCGCTGAGCCGCAGGCATGCCGGTACCAGGTCGGGAGTCAGGGAGCGATACTCGTAATCAGGATACAGGCGGCGGAACTTGTTCACATGGTTCCGCTTGGGCTGCAGGTTCTTGCCGGACAGGGTGGCCAGTGACTGACGCAGGTAGATGTAGTCCGCGTAGTCCCGGTTTGCGGTCAGCGTGTATTCAATCTGTTCGTGTCGGGTGGCGGCTTCCAGCCAGGGACCGCTGACGCCCAGCATCAGGAAAGGATGGCCTTGCCGGCAGGCATCCTCATGCAGCGCCTGCATCACGCAATGGATATCCCCCTGGCCTACAGGCATCAAATAAGCCGGATGTCCTTGGGTGCGGAATCGGAATAACAGGAAGCCGTCCAGTTCTGCCACTTCTGTCTGATAAAGGAACTGCCATCCGTACAGGTTGGCAAATGACAGGTCGCAGTTTTGCAGGTGCGTGCCGGACGTATATCGCAGTACCCGTTCTTTGTCCTGCAAGGTCAGCGGGTGGAATGGTATGTGCATATCGTTGTTTGTGTAAAGTGAACTTCAGGGGCAAAAATAAGGAGAAAAAACCGGTCGCCCAATTTCGTGAGGTTAAAGAGTGCAAGCGGAAAGGGGGATTTTTCTTGTCTTTCGTTAAAAGACTTTCTGTGATCGCCGTGCTTTTTATGAATCAGTCCGGAGGGTCGTTCTCTTGTTGAAAATAATGGCGTACTTTGTTATGAGAATAGGAGATAAATAAGTACCTTTGCAGGAGTAAAATTGCAAAGTACAGTTATCAAAATAAATAGTTTTTATGGACTTAATACAGGAAATTGTAGCGCGTGCCCAGGCCAACCGGCAGCGCATTGTTTTGCCAGAAGGAACGGAAGAACGTACGCTGAAGGCTGCCAACCAGATTCTAACGGACGGAGTTGCGGATCTTATCCTTTTGGGAAATCCGGAGGAAATCGCCGAAGCTGCCCGGAAATGGGGTTTGGGAAATATCGGCAAGGCGACGATAATCGACCCGGAGAATAATCCGAAGTCGGAAGAGTATGCGCAACTGTTGTGCGAACTTCGCAAGAAGAAAGGCATGACGATAGAAGAGGCTCGCGAACTGGTGAAGAATCCGCTTTATTTAGGGTGTCTTATCATCAAGGCCGGCGATGCTGACGGACAGTTGGCCGGTGCCCGCAATACCACGGGTGACGTGTTGCGTCCGGCTTTGCAGATTATCAAGACCACTCCGGGCATTACCTGCGTGTCCGGTGCCATGCTGCTGCTTACGAAAGCTCCCAACTATGGCAAGAACGGTGTGCTGGTGATGGGCGATGTGGCCGTGACTCCTATGCCGGATGCCAACCAGCTGGCACAGATTGCCGTATGCACGGCGCGGACGGCCAAGGCTGTGGCCGGTATAGATCCGAAAGTGGCCATGCTGAGTTTCTCCACAAAGGGGTCTGCCAAGCATGAGGTGGTGGACAAAGTTGTCGAAGCTACCCGTCTGGCACGCGAAATGGCTCCCGGTCTGAGTATCGACGGAGAGTTGCAGGCCGATGCCGCACTGGTGCCCCACATCGGTGCCAGCAAGGCTCCCGGTTCGGAGATTGCCGGTCATGCCAATGTGCTGGTTGTTCCCTGTCTGGAAGTTGGTAATATCTCTTATAAACTGGTGGAGCGTCTCGGACATGCCGAGGCCATCGGTCCCATCCTCCAGGGTATCGCCCGTCCGGTCAACGACCTGTCCCGCGGCTGTAGCATCGAGGATGTCTACAAGATGATAGCCATTACGGCCAACCAGGCCATTGCCGCCAAGAGTATGAATAAATAATCATTCGTAAAAGGAAAAAGAAATATGAAAATATTGGTATTGAATTGCGGTAGTTCCTCAATCAAGTACAAATTGTACAATATGGAAGACCGTACGGTCATGGCACAGGGGGGGATCGAGAAGATAGGTTTGCCCGGCTCGTTCCTGAAAATGACCTTGCCTACGGGAGAGAAGAAGATTATCGAAGAACCGGTTCCCGAACACACGAAGGGAGTGGAATTTATTTTCCGTATCCTGACTGATCCGGAACTGGGTGCCTTGAAGTCGCTGGACGAACTGGGTGCCGTAGGCCACCGCATGGTGCACGGAGGCGAGAAGTTTAACAAGAGCGTCGTACTGACGGACGAAGTACTGGAAACCTTTGTGGCTTGCAATGACTTGGCTCCGCTGCACAATCCTGCCAATCTGAAAGGAGTGAATGCTGTGTCTGCCCTGTTGCCCGATATTCCTCAGGTGGGTGTGTTCGATACGGCTTTCCATCAGACGATGCCGGATTATGCCTACATGTACGCCCTGCCGTATGAGTTGTACGAGAAATACGGTATCCGTCGCTACGGTTTCCACGGTACGTCCCACCGTTATGTGTCGCAGCGCGTATGCGAATATCTCGGTGTGAGTCCCGAAGGCAAGCGCATCATCACCTGCCACGTAGGCAATGGCGGTTCCATCTCGGCTGTGAAGGACGGCAAGTGTGTGGATACGTCCATGGGACTGACGCCGCTCGAAGGGCTGGTTATGGGTACCCGCTCGGGTGACGTGGACGGCGGTGCCGTGACGTTTATTATGGATAAGGAAGGATTGAATCCGTCAGAAATGTCCGATCTGCTGAACAAGAAATCAGGTGTGGCCGGCATCACGGGAGTTTCCTCCGACATGCGTGAGGTGATTGCTGCCGCCCGGCAGGGCAATGAACGTTGCCGCCTGGCTTTGGAAATGTATGCTTACCGTGTAAGGAAGTATATCGGAGCGTATGCCGCTGCCATGAACGGTGTGGATATCATCCTGTTTACCGGCGGTGTGGGTGAAAACCAGTCCGACATGCGCGAAGCCTTCTGTGCCGGCCTGGGCTACCTCGGTGTGGAACTGGATACGGAGAAGAATAATTCGATTCACGGTGACGAGGCTGTCATCTCCACTCCGGATAGCAAGGTGACTGTCTGCGTTATCCCCACCGACGAGGAGTTGATGATTGCCAAAGACACGATGGCACTGGTATAATTTATACTTTATATTATATATAAGACACGCCCGCCGGACAGGAGAACCGGCGGGCGTGTCTTGTGTTTTGCGCTTCTTTCTTCGGTCGAGCAATAGGAACCTATGATAGGCAACAGTCTTTTGCCTAAATCCGTAATCCCATTCCTTCTAAAAGAATTTCAAGGTCGGCAATGAAGCCTGGACTATCGTTTCTTGGGCAATACTTTTTTGCCGTTTTTGACGGTGATGAATGGATAAGATTCGTCAACTCTCTGTCCGGCGAGATTATAAATTGCTTCGGAGTACCGATTGTCATCAGTCTGTATGCGGTTTACACCGGTAATTATAGTCTCTATGGGGATAGAGCCGGGCAAGGTCGTCTTGTCGGAAACAAGGTACGCCTTGTGAGCCGGATTGACAAAGGTGGCTCCGCCGGATGCAGCCCAGTGCCAGCCAGTCTGTGAATTTTCATTTTCGGTCAGCGTATAGTAACATTCTCCGCCGCGTGTCATCTCCTCGACGTCGGAACCGCGAAGGCGGTTTCGTGTGTCCAGAGACTTTTTCTTTGTTGTGGGAACCATTTCGTAGACTCCGGGACTTGCTTTCAAGACAACGGCCTGGCCGGCAGGAAGTACGGTCCCGGTTGTACTGACGTGCTGGCTGATTTCAAATCCCCGGTCAGTCTCCTTTATTGTATAGGCCTCCATGCCTTCGGGAAGGAGGAAACTCTGGTTGCTGTAGTAGAAGGTAGTATAGCCCGATTGGGGAATCTCTACGGTGACAAACGGTTGCCGGAATATCAGTTCAAAGCCTTGGAAGTTGACCCACTGCGTGCTGCTTTTCACTATAGCAGACAATTTCATCCGGTGGTTGTCCACAATGATTCCTTTCAGGGCCGTTTGCGCCTTGTCGCTGGTAAGTGTCTGGGCGGCTCCGGCTGTGGTCTCCTCCGTTATCATCATCACCTCATTGTCTATGACGCGCGTTCTTAACACCATGTTCCCTTTTACCGTGTTAGTCGCTGTGGCAGATACGACGGGGGCGGCATCGGAAGCATCGTTGCGGTAGAATCCGTGGAATACGATATCGTAGATGCCTGCGGGAAGGTCTGTCTGTGTCTGTTCCAGTGTGAAAGGCTTGTGAAGAACCTCTATATCGCCGTCTTTGATGGTCGTGGCGGTTTCTGTCCACTCGGCCGTAGAGTTGTTGCCGAGCATATCTGCTTTGTCAAACAAGACGGTGGCATCTATGTCGTGAAGACACGTCGCCGCTGCTATAAAGAGGTCGCGTGCGGCATCGTGCAACTCGCTCACGGTGGCATCGGAGTTCAGATAGACGTTCCCTGCCTGCTGGATTTCACGGGCATAGTCGGTTTCTTTCCTTGCCGCGGTTATAGCCTGGCGTATGGCATACAGCCTTTTTCTCTCCTTGTATTTGGCGTAGGAATTGTCGGGCGATATGTCTTTGGTGGAGACAAAAGCCCATCGGATAAATCCGCGTCCGTTACGCGTGGTGAGTGGTCCGCCGTAGGCATAGGATACATCGAGGGGAGCGTTCTGTTTTTCAGATGTCAGTACGTACGATGTGCCCGAAGGCGACGACAGTTCCTGGTATGCGAATGCGGCGTCGGCTATCGGGCGGTCGGTCCACACATTGTTGGCGTCGGACAGACAGCCGATATATACATAGGGTTTGTCGTACATGGAGATACGGATTTTCCCATTTGCGATTTTCGTCACTTTGACTCTGAATCGGTTGTCGAGACTGCAGTCGCCCTTGGCGAGACGTTGAGCCACAGCCTGGGTGTTCCAGTCCATGCCGTATGTGACATACGCATCGGCATCCACGTTGTAGAGGTAGAGGACTTCTGACGTCGTGATGTCTTTCAGCGCTTTGCCGGGCGCTACGGGAGCCGGCCATGCCTCTCCGTTCCCGGGGGCGGTGACAGCCTGTTTCATCAGAGTCTCTATGGCTGGGCGAGGTAACGCATAATTGTATATGCGCAGGTCGTCCACGCAGCCGTTCATCAAAGGCACATCCTGAGTCTGGCCGCGGCCGATATAGTTGCAGACGGGGTTGATGTCGGTCAGGCGCACGGCGACCGACGGGTCTGTTCCTTTCGCTTCGCCGTCTACATATATCGTTATCGTGTCGGTGCCGATGGTCAGAGCCAGGTGATGCCATCCCTCGGGGAAAGTGCCGGCATCGACAGTCTGTACGCGATCACCGTCTTTCAGTGTCAGCAGGATATTGTTTCCGTGGTTCAGTGAGAGATGTGCATAGTGCGTATCGTCCGAGCCGAAGTCGAAGAAGCGGCTGTCGGCTGCAAAGGTGCCGGGATTATATACCCAGGCTGCAAGGGTGAGTTGCGGCAAGTTGACCGCAGAGGGTGCGATACACATGTAATTGTCCATGCCGTCAAGCAGCAGCGCAGCCTTCCCGGAGCGGCAGCCGGTGTTGCCAAGGGTAAATCCCAGGCTGTTGGAAACCACACCATCGAGACGGTTCTCGGAAAGGTCGGCGACCGATTGCTCGAATTCATACCGGGCTACCAACCCCTGTGTACCTGCCGTTGTCGCTGCTACGGGGGCGGACTTCAACGAGCGGTTTTGCGAATAATCCACACTCTGTATGGCGTAATAGTAGGTGGTGTTTTCACGGCAGTCGTTGTCAATGAAATGATTTGTCATGACATTACGTCCTATGACATCGTATTGCACCTCTCCCATGTCATTCTTTTCACCCCGGAGTACGATGAAACTGTTGAAATCCTTGTCACGCGTATTTACATCCCAACTGAGTCTGACGGAGTGTACCTGGGGTGTGGCGTTCAGCCCGGTAGGTACTTCGGGAGCAACCTGTTCACAGGCAGCGTCAATGGGCAGGAATTTCCACAACTGATGGTCTTGTGTGGCATCGGCGCACAATTTGACACTGGCATTGTTGAGAGTGCTCTTATTGGGAATCTCAAGGTAAAGCCCCGACTGATAATTGCGAATCTTATAATAGCCGTCTCCTGCATATTCGAAGTTCCAGCGTTGGTTCTCGGCCTCCGTGACAGGCCAGATGCTCACGGTGCCTCCTGCTTTGACCTGAAAACCGCCCGTCTCCATGTTCATGTTTGCATCCTTCAGGCTATGAACATAATATCCCGTAAGGTCTCCATTGTTGTCTTTCAGGGCCTCGAGCGTCCATTGCTGGTATTTTTCGCCCTTGTTGTCGTATTGTACGACAGCGGTGGAGTTGCTTACCGAGCCGGAAAGAATCGTCAGCACCTTCTGGCTGTTTTTGTTGACAATAATGTAGTTGCCGTCTGTCAGCGGACATAAGGGAACATCTTCTCCTTGACAGATCTGAACGCTTCTTTCCGCACTCTTCTGGTACTTGTCGCCATAGCGGTATCCACCCGGCAAGACTATCTTATAGGTATAAGATGGTCCATATCCGTCGAAATAGGCCGGCTTGTCCCTGCTCACATATTCGTAGGTACACGGAAAAGCCTGCCGTTCACTGGATCCGGCGAATCCCTTTATGCGTCCGTCGGGCATCCTGTAGACGGCAGCTCCTGTCCAAGCCGCCCGATTCTCGCCGTATCCCAGGCGCGAGCCTCCGGGACTGGTGGCTAAACAGAAATCGCCGCGTGTGGGGCCTACCGGTCCCCACCAGATGCTGTTCTCCATGCCATATTGGGCACCCACGATTCCTTCCATGACATTGTGCAGCTCATCGTTGGTTGCCACATTGCCGTCCGCCTTGACCTGGGTATAGAACTCGGCGTAATGGTCAAAGTCGCCTGCCAGTTGATGCGTATTCCCTTCGCTGACATATGGTTTCATGTAGTCATACCATCCCTTGGCTTCGTTGTTGTTGCAGGTGTTGCCGGCGACGATACGGATTCCGTCGAAGAAAGGGTCTTCGCGGATCAGTTTTGCCACGGCTTTGAAGTCGTCTTTGTTTCCCTGGTTGGTGGCTGTCACATCCGGTTCGTTGAAAGGTCCGATAGACACCACATTCACGCCATAGTCCATAATATATTGTACCGTAGCCTTGATGACCTTGTACCATGCCTCGGGATGATGGGTGAAAGCCTCCGTATTGATGTCTACGGGGTCGCTGTTGAGCATGACACCTGCCGGCCGGGTGAGCATGATATGCTGCAAGCGCAACTTGAGAAACTGCTGCTGCCGCTCCGACAGGGTACCGTCCTCGTTTACCGTATCCATGACCTGAAACGACACTCTGCCGTACGTGAGGTTGTCCGTGCCTATGAAGTTGACGCCGCGCAGGACGTTGCCTTCGTCATCCCATGCCGTGTCCATTCCCCAGTTTATAGGTGTAGGCTGGCTCGTCCCCATACTGCAGAACGGGACCTTTACCGCATCTGAACTGCCCAGACCTAAATACATGGATGAATGTGGAACGGACTGTCCGCCGGCGTTTTCTTGGGCAAGGATTTGTCCGCACAGCAGCATTGCCGCGATTAAGCCCATTGTTCTCTTTATTTTTACCATCATTTATGCGTTTGATTGTGTAACAAACTATTGTTATGGGCAAAGATATAATTATTGCAGCAAAGAAACAATAACAATAACGGAAAAGACAGGATACTGTCATAAAGGCCGTAAGGAATACTATTCAAGCGGTCTAAGGAATACTATCGTGAGCATCTAAGGATAGTATTTCACTACCCATAGTGAACAGCGCTCCACTACCTATAGTAAACCGTGCTCCACAACTCATAGTGAACAGCGCTTCACTGCCTATAGTGAACCGCACTTCACCTGGCAAGTGAACAGCCTGTGGCTTGACAAACGCCTTGCCTGTGGATCGACACCGGAACAGCCTGCGGGATAGTCGGCCGGAACTTGTCGCCCTCCTCCCTACACAGATGTTGGCGGAAAAATGCTTCAATGGTTCAAACGATTTGATTGCCAGAGACAAATGGTTCATTTATCCTTCAGTTTTCCTTCATCTATCCTTCAGCTTTCTCCGCCGCCGGGTGCAGCTATCGCTAATTCCTGAACCGTTGCTGAACCATTACACTCTGATTATCAGCGAGTCTGAACCATCCTGAACCTTTTGTGAACCATTGCTGAACCATTACTCATTGATACTCAGTGAGTCTGAACCATTGAAGCATTTTTCCGCCAACATCTGTGTAGGGTATCCCTTCCCCCCTGAAGATAGTATTCCTGATGTTCGCATTTAAGTTAGAATGAATACTTCATTGTAGTTTGAATGACGACCTTACGATAACTATAATAACAGTCTCCGGATAGTTGTCCATTATGAATGATGATTCAAGTGTAGAAAAGCGTCGAAGAGTGTCGACGTTTTCAATCTTGTTTTATTGCACCTTCATTCAGTACTGAATGAGGGTGTGATACAGTACTGAATGAGGGTGTGATGCAGTACTGAATGAGGATATGATGGCTCAGTAGAAAATCAGTGGGGGAAAATTTTATAGAGTGAGAAAAAAGTCTT